>JAJPKN010000045.1 GCA_021323695.1 Actinomycetota bacterium
ACGATGGGCGAGCCCAAGTGCTTGCCCCCCATGGAGCCGTAGTAGGCGGCGTCCCCGAAGGCGAACAGGCCCCCGTCCCGGCCCACCAGCCAGTAGCCCCGGCCATCAGGGGTGGCCGCCATGCCCACGATGGGCGAGACCAAGTGCTTGCCCCCCATGGAGCCGTAGTAGGCGGCGTCCCCGAAGGCGAGCACGCCACCACCGCTGGCGGCCAACCAGTAGCCGCGCCGGTCCGGGCTCGCCACGATGGCGGCCACCGGTGTAGCCGGCCGGCCAGGCGGGAAGGAGGGTACCCGGCCGAACGCCTGGACCTGGCCGGTGGCCTCAGCCAGCCAGTAGCCCGTGGGTGGGGGCGGGGGCGGCGGCACCGTGGTGGGGGTCGTCGGAGCTGCCGGGGTGGCGGCCACCTGGGCGGACAACGGGCCACTGCCGGCCGTGTTGAACGCCCCGACTTGGTAGTAATAGGTGGTGCCGTTGGTGAGGCCGGTGGCGGTGAAGCTGGTGCCCGGCACCGTCCCGACCAGCTGGCCCGCCACCCCAGGGGTGGTCGACTGGTAGACGCTGTAGCCCTTGACCGGTGCCCCCCCGCTGGAAGACGGCTTCGCCCAACTGAGCGACACCTGGCCGTTGCCCGGCTGGGCCACCAGCCCGCTCGGGGCCGATGGAGGGCCGACCGGCGTGGCGCTGACCTCGTTGGAAGGGGCGCCTTCGCCCGCGGAGTTGAGGGCGGTGACCTCGAAATAGTACGTGGTGCCGTTGTTGAGGCCGGTGGCGGTGAAGCTGGTGGTGGTCACCGGGGAGCCCCCGTTGAGAGGGGCCGGCGCCTCGTGGCCGGGCGCCGTCCCGGCGTACACGTTGTAGCCGGTGGCTGGGGCGCGGCCGGGCACGTCGGGAGCAGCCCAGGTCAAGGTGACTTCGCCGTTGCCCTCTTGGGCGGCCAAGCCGGTGGGGGTGACCCGGCCCAGGTCGGGCAGGACGGAGCTGGCCCCGCTCAACTGCGGGTCATGGTGGAACATGGGCCACGACCCTGGGCCCACGGCGACGGCGCCGTCCGAGCCGGGGATCTCGTAGTGGACGATCACTCCCTGGTTGTTGCCGTTGTAGCCGGCGATAGTGATGCCGATGGTGCCGTTGGGGTCGTCGGTGACCAGGGGCGAGTTCTGGAAACCGTAGTACTGCCCCAGCACCGCCACCTTGGCCCCGCTGCGGCCGTCCAGGACCTCGACGCCGTGGACCGTCGGCACCAAGATGTCCTGGTACCCTTGGCCGGTCAGGTCGGCCGTGACGACCGAGCCGATGACCTGGCCCACCACGGCCGCGTGCCATATGGGCGTCCCGGTCGCCCCGTCCAGGACCCACACCGAACCACCACTGGAGCTGTCCGTGCCTTCGACCACGTCCAGCTGGCCGTTGCCGAGCACGTCGGCCAGCGCCGGGCTGGAGCCGGTGGCACCGTCCAGGGTGGCCGACCACGCCAGGGCGCAGCGGGGCGTGAACGCCATCAGGGTGTCGGTGTCGGAGGAGCCCTTGTAGAAAGACCCGGTGCCGACCACGAAGCCAGGTGCGCCGCCAGGCAGGAAGTCGCCGACCGCAGGCGAGGAGTCCACCTCCTGGGTGGGGTTGTAGTCGCAGGCCAAGCCCCCGTCGGGGTCGAGCACGCGGACCTGGCCGCCTTGGGGGTAGGCCTGGCCCATGGCCAGGCCGGCCGTGGAAGCTCCCCCGACCACCAGCTCCTGGGTGCCTGTGCCGTAGAGGTCACCTGTGGCTGCGGTGGAGAACACGCTGTCGGCGCTGAAGAAGGGCCAGCCGGGGAGCACCGAGCCGTTGCTGGCGTCCAGGGCGTAGGAGAGCTGGTCCAAAGACCCGGCGAACACCGCCGTTGTCCCCTGCAGGTCAGCCACCGTGAGCGACGCCTGTACCGCGTACACCGGGTGCGAGTCGCTGGGGGGGTCGCTGACCGAGGTGTGCCAGAGGAGCTGGCCGCCCGGGCTGTAGGCCTCGTAACCACCCACGCCCGGGTCTTGGGCGTCCCCGGTGCCCACGAACAGCGCGCTCGGCTGGCCGCCGGCGCCGCTGGGCGCTACCGAAGGGGTCGAGTCGACCGGGGCGCCGCCGTCGTAGACCGGCCAGCCGGGGACCGCTGAGCCGTCGGAGAGGTGGTAGGCGTACAAGGTGCCCGTCCGGTCCCCCACCACCACCGCCGGGCCGGAGCTGTCCAGGGTGGCGACCATGGGCGAAGACTGCGCAATGGGGTTGCCCTTGTCGGGCAGGGGGCCGACCGCCCAGCGCTGGACGAAGCTGGCGCTGGACAGCGGGCTACCCAGGGCGCTGGCCCCGGCCAAGGCCCCGCCGGGCGCGCTGAGAGGCAGGCCGCCACTGCAGGCGGCCAGGAACGCGCCAATGGCCACCGCCCGGGTGAGCCACGGCCGCGGCAGGGCGCGGCGGCGGTCCCTCACCCGGCGCGCAACAGCTCGGCTACCTGGAAGGCCAGGTCGAGCGACTGGCGGGCGTTGAGCCTGGGGTCGCAGGTAGTGGTGTACCGCAGCTCCAGGTCGTCTTCCACGATCTCCTCCGCGCCGCCGAGGCACTCGGTCACGCTGTCGCCGGTCAGTTCCACATGGACCCCACCGGGCCAGCTACCGGTCACCCGGCAGGCTGAGAAGAACCCCGAGATCTCAGCCAGCACGTCGTCCAGGCGCCGGGTCTTGCGGCCGCCGTCGGACATGAAGGTGTTGGCGTGCATGGGGTCGCACACCCAGACCACCGGGTGGCCCGCCGCCCTGACCGCCTCCTGGAGGGGCGGCAGGAGCCGCTCTACCCGGCCGGCGCCCAACCGGGCGATGAGCGTCAAACGGCCGGGCTCCCGCCCCGGGTCCAAGATCCGGCACAGGGCCAGCACATCTTCGGCGGTGGCCTCCGGCCCCAACTTGGCGGCCACCGGGTTGCCGACCCCGGACAGGAAATTGACGTGCGCCCCCTCCGGCTGGCGGGTGCGGTCCCCCACCCACAGCAGGTGGGCCGAGGTGTCGTACCACGCCCCAGTCAGCGAGTCCCGCCGGGTGAGGGCTTCTTCGTAACCGAGGACCAAGGCCTCGTGGCTGGTGTAGAAGTCCACCTGGTGGAGGGACTCCTCGGCCCGCAGGTCGATGCCGCAGGCAGCCATGAACCGCAAGGCCCGGTCGATCTCACCGGCTATGGCCTCGTAGCGCTGGCCCTGGCGGCTGGAGGCCACGAACTGCTGGTTCCACATGTGGACCTGGGACAGGTCGGCAAACCCGCCCTTGGTGAAGGCCCTGAGCAGGTTGAGCGTCGACGCGGACTGGTGGTAGGCGGCTATGAGCCGGGACGGGTCGGGCCTACGGGCTTCGGGCGTGGGGGCGTCGTCGTGGACCATGTGGCCGCGGAACGACGGGATCTGCACCCCGTTCACCACCTCGTAGGGGGCCGAGCGAGGCTTGGCGAACTGCCCGGCGATCCGCCCCAGCTTGACCACCGGGGTCCCCGTCCCGTAGGTGAGCACGACCGCCATCTGCAAGATGACCTTCAGCTTGTCCCGGATGCTGTCGGCCGTGAAGTCGTTGAAAGACTCAGAACAGTCCCCGGCTTGCAACAAGAACGCCTTGCCGGCTGCCACCTGGGCCAGTGCGGCCCGCAACGCTCGCGCCTCACCGGCGAACACGAGGGGCGGCAGGGTGGAAAGGGTCTTCAAGGCCTGCTCCAGAGCGTGCTCGTCGGGCCACTCGGGCTGCTGCTCGGCCGGCAGGGCGCGCCAGGTGCTCGGCGTCCATTCGCTCATGGTTACCAACCTGGCAGGCTCGGGCGGGGAGGGCAAGTCACGGGGCGGTGGCGGCCAGGGGCCAGCCCCAAGACCTCCGCGCGCCTAACGTACTGGCGGGATGGGACAGCGCCTGGGGGTCTTCGGGGGCACCTTCGACCCGGTCCACGTGGGGCACCTGGTGGCCGCGGTCAATGCCCGCCACGACCTGGGGCTCGAGCGCGTGCTGCTCGTCGTGGCCAACCTCCCCTGGCAGAAGGCGGACCGGGCTGTGACACCGGCTGAGGACCGCTACGCGATGGTGGAAGCGGCCGTGAGCGGGGTCGCCGGCCTGGAAGCCAGCCGGCTGGAGATCGACCGGGGAGGGCCCTCGTACACGGCCGACACCATTGCCCAGCTCCACCAGCTGGAGCCGGCAGCTGAGCTGTTCTTGATCGTCGGCTGGGACGTGAGCCTGGAGCTGGGCACCTGGGAACGCCTGGAGGAGGTAAAGGACCTCGCCACCTTGGTGGTCGTCAACCGGCCGGGGGCGCTGCCTCCCGAGGGCCTGGTCCAAGACGGCTGGCGGCTGGCGGAGGTGGCCGTCCCCAACTTGGAGATCTCCAGCACGGACCTCCGGGCCCGGGCCGCCAGCGGCCGCCCGCTCGACTACCTGGTCCCCCCGGGCGCGGTAGATGTGATCCGGGCGCGCGGCCTGTACTCTGTGGGTAGATGAGCACCGCCTCGCCCGTCCCGGAGCTGGTCCCGGCCGAGCGCAACAGGGTGGCCGGTAGGCCTGCCCAGCGGTACGCGGCCCGGCGGCGTCGAGAAAAGGCCCTGTCGGTGCTGGTCCTGGTGGCTGCTTTCGCGGCCACCGTCGTGCTGCTTGCCCTCCAGTGGTTGGGTGGCGCCCAGCACGAGGGCTCCGCCCCTCCGACGCGGCCGGCAGCCACGGTGCAGGTGCATTGAGCCCCCCGACCAGGCCCGGGGAGAACCCAGAGGAGCCAACCACGCAGCAGCACTGTGCCGTGGCCGCCCGGGCCGCCTCGTCCAAGTTGGGACGGGGCACCATGGTCCTGCACGTGGAGCAACTGATAGGGCTCACCGACGCCTTCGTCATAACGAGCGGCGCCAACCGCCGCCAGGTCCTCACGATCAGCGACGAGGTCGAGCGCCAGTTGAAGCAGGCCGGCGCGGGCAGCCCGATATCGGTGGAGGGGCGCGACGACGCCCGCTGGGTGCTCATGGACTACGGGGACTTCGTGGTCCACATCTTTTTGGACGAAGCCCGCCAGTTCTACGACCTGGAGCACCTGTGGGGGGACGCGCCCAGCTGGTCCTGGGACGACCGCCAAGGCGCGCTGGTGGGTGCCTCGAGCCAGCCCTGAGGCACGCACCGGGAGCCCGGGTCGGGACCCGGGCCAGCGGGCCAGGGGCTGGGCCAGCGGCCAGGGGCTGGGCCAGCGGCCAGGGGCTGGGCCAGCGGTCAGGGGCTGGGGAAGAACTCCAGCGAGCCGATCCTCACCAGGGAGCCTCGGGGGGAGAACTCCGCTCTGCGCGCCGGGCCGAGCTGCTCGTAGCCAGCCGCTTTGGCCTGTCCCAGCAGCGGGCCGGAGACGGCCAGGTGGCCCACCTCCAATGTGCTGGCCATCGCCACCACAGCCGGGGCCTTTTGCTCGACGCCGACCAAGCTGCTCAAGGCGACCTCGATGGCCTCGGCATCGGTGCCCACGACCATGGGCAGCCTGGCCCCAGCCAGCGACTTCGATGCCAGGGCGTTGGCGTAGGTGGCCGCCCAATCGACCTTGTCCCGCAGGCGTTGGGGGATGACGTCGGCCATCCCCACGCCTATGGCATTGCCACCCGACCCATCGGTGAGGTCCAGTGCCACCAGGCGGGCCACCGAAGTCCGGGCAGGGAGCGGGCTGCCGGGGAAACGACCGGTCACGTTGGGGTCCATGCCCGCACCGGAGATGGTCTTGCCCATTTCCCTCAGCACCAAGAGGTCCACTTCGTCGAACGGCAGGGCGCCGAAGTGCTGCCAGGCCTCAGCCAGCAGCTGCTCGTCGCGCTCCAAGATGCGCTCTCCCGGGACGACCTCGGCCCGCCGCAGCCGGTGCCAGGCGTCCTCCAGCAGGGCGACGCCAAAGGGGACCTCGAGGGCTTGGCTGGCCATGGCCATCGCCTCGGGCAGCACCTGGGCGAAGGAGCTGAACCCGGCGCTGTGCAGGCTCGACGCCCCCAGCTCCTTGCCCAGGCCGATGGTGAGCATCTTGGTCAGCCCGCTCTCCACCGGGGCACGGAAGTCGGTGTGGGGCTTGACCCGGTTGACCGGCACCACCACGTCGCAGGCGAGGGCGCTCTTGCTCAGGTAGAAGGGCTTGCCGCAGCTCAGCCGGCCCACCTCGACGACCTCCATGGAGGCGTCGAGGGGCACCCCCAGGCGGGCGGGCGAAACCCCCAGGTGCTCGAGGACGGCAGCCTGGCCCTCAGGCGTGGCACCACCGTGCGACCCCATAGCCGGCACCAGGACCGGCTGTGCCCCCGCCGAGCGCAGGGTTCTCACCACCACCTCGACCACCTCGGCCAGGCGGGAGATCCCCCGGCTGCCCACCGCGACACCGGCACGGGCACCGGCGGGCACCCTTTCCCTGACCACCGGGCCCAGGGCGGCTTCGAGGTCGGCCAAGTCGTACACGCTCTGTGGGGTGGGCCGGCGGACCTCGAACCACTCGAGCGCCTCGGCGGCCCCCGGCCCCCTGGAGCTGGCAGTGCTCATGCTGGCAGTGCTCATGGGAACCCTCGCTCAGGCCCTCGCCCAGGCCCGCTCGGACGAGCTCGGGCCGGCTCAGGCCTCGCCTAGACCGTAGCTCCGACGGGACGGCGCGGCCAGCCGTCGGCGCACGGCGGGGTGGCGCCCGTTCGGGCCCCCAAGTGCGTAGCTTGGGGCGAGGGTACCCAAGGAGGCCTTAGAGCATGCCCTACCGGCACAGCGCCACCTTCGACCACCCCGTGGAGGAGGTCTTCGAGTGGCACACGCGGCCTGGGGCCCTGGCCAGGCTCATGCCTCCCTGGCAACCGGTGAGGCCGCTTAGGGAGGCGACCTCGTTGCGCGACGGGGAAGCAGCCCTGGCCCTGCCCTGCGGGCTCACCTGGCTGGCCCGCCACGACCCGGCCGGCTACGAGGAAGGCCGGCGGTTCACCGACTTCCTGGCCACCCCGGTGCTGGCCCAGCTGGCCCCCTGGCGCCACACCCACGACTTCACCCCGCTGCCCGACGGCCGGGCCCAGGTGACGGACACCGTCGAGACGCGCCTACCGGCCCGGCTCCTGAGCCAGATGTTCGCCTACCGGGAGCGCCAGCTACGCTACGACCTCGACGCCCACCGCCGCTGGCACCCCGAGGACGGCCGGGCCTTGACGGTGGCCGTGACGGGGTCGTCCGGCCTGGTCGGCCGAGCCGTCACCGCCCTTTTGACCTCGGGTGGCCACCGGGTGGCCCGCCTGGTGCGCCCGGGGCGGCCGGGGCGCCAGCCAGCCTCGGGACCGCACCGGCTGTGGCAACCCGAGCGGCCCGCTCCCGACCTCCTGGAAGGGGTGGACGCCGTCGTCCACCTGGCCGGCCAG
>JAJPKN010000034.1 GCA_021323695.1 Actinomycetota bacterium
GAAGTGCTTCCCTGTCCTCCGGTGTCAACTGGAGAGCAGGGGCAGGTCCATGAGCCATTGCCAAAGGCTATCACAACCGCGCGCTCATCATTCGGACACTACACTAGGCGTCCTCCAGCTGGCCGGCCCGGCGCTCCTGGGCAAGCTCGAAGTACCGCCGGAGGAGGCCCGCCTGCAGGGCCGGCGGCACAGCCTGGCGCGCGACCGCGCTGCCATCTCGCACCACTACGACATCTCCAACCGGTTCTACGAGCTGCTCCTGGGGCCAGCAATGACCTACTCGTGCGCCTACTGGAAGCCGGGCGTGACGACCCTGGAGGAAGCCCAGGCAGCCAAGCACGACCTCATAGCCACCAAGCTGGCCTTGAAGCCCGGCATGCGGCTGCTGGACGTGGGCTGCGGCTGGGGTACCCTTGCCCGCCACGCGGCCGAGCGCTACGGCGTCCAGGCTGTGGGTATCACGCTGTCGGTGCGCCAAGTGGAGTGGGCCCAGCGGGCGGTGGGGGCCGAAAGCTCTGCTGGCGGGCGCCCCGTGACCATCCGGCTGCAGGATTACCGGGAGGTGGCAGACGGGCCCTACGACGCCATCAGCTCGGTAGGGATGTTCGAGCATGTAGGGCGCAGCCGTCTGCAGACCTACTTCGAGCGGCTCTACGACCTGCTGGCCCCAGGCGGCCGCCTGCTGAACCACGCCATCAGCGCCCTACCCCGGACCGGTGCCCGGCAGCCAACCAACGACTTCCCCTCCCTGGTGCCACGGTGGCTCCTACGGCGGCCCACCGGCTTTGACCGGGATAGTTTCATCGACCGCTACGTCTTCCCTGACGGGGAGCTCATCGAGGTGGGCGAGGTCGTTTCAGCCATGCAGGCGGTGGGGTTCGAGGTCCTGCACGTCGAGAGCCTCCGCCAGCACTACGGGCCGACCCTGCGGGCTTGGGTGGCCAACCTGGAAGCCCACTGGGACGAAGCGGTGGCAGCGGTGGGCGAGCGCAGGGCCCGCATCTGGCGTCTCTACCTGGCTGCTTCGGCTCGGACTTTCGAGACCGGCCGCACGGCGGTGCACCAGGTGCTGGGCCAGAAACCCTAGCCGCCGTGCCCTAGCCGCCGTGCCCTAGCCGCCGTGCCCTGGCCGTGCCCTAGCCCGGCCTCGGCCCGGCCTTAGCCGGAGAGCGACCGGCAAGGCCGTAGGAGGCTCACCCCGGGCTGGCGGGCACGGGCTGGCCTGCGCTGCACGGGCTGCGCTGCACAGGCTGGGCTGGGCTGCACGGGCTGCGCTGCACGGGCTGGGCTGGGCTGCGGGCACGGCTGGGCTGGGCTGCAGGCGGCGGACCGAGCCCGCTGCGGCCCGGGGCACGCCAGACTAACCCTGGAGCGGGGTTGCGAGCCCGCAGCCCACGCAGGAAGGCGGTGCCTTCTCACTGTTTTTGCTTCTCTTTGCTGTTCTTTGCCCTGGTTGTGCGAACTCTGTCGCGAAAAACGGCGGACGCGCCCCAAAACAAGACAGAGAACCGCAAACCCGGGCAAAGAACCGCCAAAGCGGGCAAAGAACCACAAACGCGGGCGAACTACCGCCCACGCGGGCAAAGAACGAGTGGGCCAGGCTGGCAGCTCTGTGCTACGACTACACAAGCACCATGGACCTTCTCCCCCGCCCGCTCCGCTACCGCGCCACCTCAGGGACAGCGGTCCTGGCCGACGGCATGGTGATAGCTGCCGACGAGGCAGCTTGGCCCGTGGCCTGCCTCCTGGCCAGCGAACTGGAAGCCAGCACCGGCTGGCGGGTGGGCCGAGGCGGGCCAGACGCCCAAAGCCCTAACGGCATCGTGCGGCTCCGAGTCGTCGGCCGTGGGCAGGTGCCGGATTTCCCGGGCCCTGAGCGAGAGGCTTACCGCCTGAGCGTCCGCCCGGGAGCCACAGGCAGCGCGGGGGCCACAGGCAGCGCGGGGGCCACAGGCAGCCCGGGGGTTATAGAGGTCACCGCCCCATCGCTGGCGGGTGCCTTCTACGGGACCCGGACGTTGCGCCAGTTGCTGCCGCCGGACCTCCTGAGGTCAGCACCGGTGAACGCCCGGGCAGAAGTGCGGGTGCAAGGGGTGGAGGTGGAAGACCGCCCCCGCTTTGGGTGGCGAGGTGTGGGCCTGGACGTGGCCCGGCACTTTTTCCCCAAGGACTTCCTCCTCAGGTTGGTGGACCTGGCCAGCCTGCACAAGCTCAACCTCCTGCACCTGCACCTGACTGACGACCAGGGCTGGAGGTTCCAGGTCAACGCCTACCCCCGCCTCACCGAGGTGGGGGCTTGGCGGCGCCAGTCTCCCGCCGGCCACCACCGCGAAGGCCGCAAGGACGGCACGCCCCACGGGGGCTTTTACACTCAGGCAGACCTGGCCGAAGTGGTGGCTTACGCCCGCCAGCGCCACATGGCCGTCCTGCCCGAGGTGGACATGCCCGGGCACATGCAGGCCGCCATCGCCTCCTACCCAGAGCTGGGCAACACGGGGGAACGGCTCGAAGTGGGCACCGACTGGGGGGTGAGCGAGCACGTGCTCAACCTGGGGCCGACAGCTATGCGCTTTTGCCAGGAGGTACTGGGGGAACTGATGGACGTGTTCCCAGGGCCCTATGTCCATGTAGGGGGAGACGAGTGCCCGACGGCCGAATGGCAGTCGAGCGCCGAAGCAAGGCAGCTCTGCGCCCGGGTCGGCTTGGCCGGCCCCCACCAGCTGCAGGGGTGGTTCACCGCCCAGATGGCGGAAGTCCTGGCCGCCAACGGTCGACGGCTGGTCGGTTGGGACGAGATCTTCGACGCGGGCGCCCCCACCGGTTCGGTGATCATGGCCTGGGAGCGCGAGCGCGCCTGGCGTGTTGGCACCCAAGCAGCGCACGCCGGCCACGACGTCGTCATGGTGCCCGAGCCTTGGTGCTACTTCGACTGGGCCTACGCCGAAGACCCCCGCGAGCCGCTGGCCATCCGCGCCGGCATCAGCGTCGAGCAAGCCTACGGCCTAGAACCTGTCCCCAAAGACCTCGAAGCACCCTACGAGCAGCGCGTCCTCGGCACCCAGGGCCAACTGTGGACCGAGTACGTCCCCACCCCTCGCCACGCGGAGTACATGTACTTCCCCCGCCTGTGCGCACTGGCCGAGGTGGCCTGGTCGGGGAGGGAACGCGAGTGGCTGAGCTTCCAATCGCGCCTCGAAGCCCACCTGGCCCGGTTGGACGCCCTGGGGGTCAACTACCGCCCGCTCGCCGGCCCCACCCCGGGCCAGGCCCGCACCTGGGGGCGAGGGCTGCACCCAGGGCTGCACGACGGGCCACATGCGCCACACCCCGGGTGGGGCCCGGGCGCCTACTGATACCCAACGGCCAACAGCTGCTCATGGCCAGCAGCCAACGCCGGCCGGCCTCAACCTCGCGGGCGGTCTCCCGCGCGGTCTGGCGCGCGGTCTCCCGCGCGGTCTCGCGCGCGGTCTCCTGGATGGTCCCCGGCGTCCCCGGCAGCTGCCCGCGCCAGGGCGGCCGCCAGGCGGCTTTGCACCTCGGCGACAGCCATGCCAGCGACGGCCACCGCCTTGTCCCGGCTGTGCCCCCCACCCCTGAGCGAGAGCGAACTGGCCGGCACCCCGAGCTCCCGGGACAGCAGGCGCAGCAAGGCAGCGTTGGCCCGGCCCGAACTGGCCGGGGCGCACACGCGTACTTTCAAGGCGGCCCCGTGGGCCCCGGCCAGGCCCTCGCTCTTGGCCCCGGGTTGGACGTGCACCCGCAGTACCACCGCCTCCTTGGAGGCGGAGACGGCTCTCGCCAGGTCGAAGCCGGCCACCTCAGGCACCGAGGGCGGCGCGCTGTGGGTGCGCCACGGCGCAGACGAGCCCCGCCGGGCCGAAGTCGCCCATCGGCTGCCGGCCGGCTGGCGGCCCGGCGCCGCCGGGGCGGGTCAGCCCTGGCCTTCGGGAGAGGCCGGGGCCTGGCTGGCCGCGGGCTGGGCGGCTGGGGCCGCCTCTTCGGTGCTGGGCCCCGCCCCCAGCTCAGCCGCCTGGGCGGGCTGGTTGCCAGGAGCCTGGGACGGTTGGCCCTGCGCAGCTGTGCCCAGGGCCGCCTGGCCCAGCTGCGCACCGGGGGCGGCCGGGAGGCCCTGCGCGCCCGGGGCGGCCGGGAGGCCCATCTGGCTACGGATCTGCTCCAGCCGCTGCTGGGCTTCCAAGTTGACACTGGCCTGCTCGATCTCGAGCATGCGGGCCTCGACACCCTGGCCGGTCAGCTCGGCAGTGCCGAGGGCCTTGGCGTACTGCGCCTCGATCTTGGAACGCACCTCGTCGAAGGTGGGCACGTCCTGGCCTACGGTCTGGGACAGGGTGGCCATGGCGGAGTTGAGCTGTTCTTGCATGCGGGCCTGGTCCAGTTGCGACAGCAACTTCTGGCGCTCGGCCAACTTCTGTTGCAGGACGCTGGCGTTCTGCTGTACGGCCGCCTTGGCCTGCTGCGCCGCTTGGGTGGCCTGCAGGTGCATGTTCTTCAGGTCTTCCACCCGCTTTTCCGTGGCGATCAGGCGGTTGGCGAAGGCCTCGGCCGTCTGGTTGTACTCGGCGGCCTTGGCCGTGTCCCCCCGGCGGGCGGCTTCGTCGGCCATGGAAAGGGCCTGGCGGGTGGAGGCGCCGATCTTCTCCAGTTCCTGCATCGAGCGGTTGAGCTGCAGCTCGGTCTGCTTTTGGTTGGCGATCACCTGGGCGGCTTGCTCGACCAGCCGCCTGTGCTGCTCCTGGGCCTCGGCCATGGCCTGTTCCAGCTGGACCCGGGCGTCGGCGCTTTCCTCGAAGCGGCCAAAAAGCTTGGCGACCAGGTACTTCCACCGGCGGCGGATTACTTTCCACATGCCCTGCATGCTAGGGCTGGCCGGCAGTTGGCGCACCTCCGGGTGCGTAACCGTTGGCTGGCAGCGCCCGGCGCGCGTCCCTCAGCGCCTCGTTCAGCGCCGACAACCGCAGGGAAAGGATGCCCAGGTCGGCCCCGGCCCCGCCCGCGCTCAGGGCCAGCTCCCCGGCAGTGGCCACCAGCCCCTCCAGCTGCGAGCACAAGGCCTCCAGCCGGCCAGCCACATCGCTTGCCACCTCGTCCAGGCGCCGGGCCGAACGCAGCTCGGACGCCAGGGCAGCCTCCCGGGCTTCGAGCCCAGCCAGGCCCGGCCCAGACGGCTGGCCGCCCTGAGCTCCGGCCTGGCCCTGGCCACCGGCGGGGACGGCCGGGCGGGCCTCGCCCGGCACCTGCCCGCCAGGGCGCGCCCGGGCCGCCACCAGGGCAGCTTGGACCGCTCGCAACTGCTCGGCCACCTTCTCGGTCCGGCCGCTCGGCCCGGCCAGTGCCGCCCCGCCCCGGGCCAGCTGCCACAGCTCCTGGACCGGCTGGGCGCACCCGGCAGCGACCTGTTGCAGCTGGTCCGCCACCGGCCCCGGGGGGCAGGTACCGGCCAGCTGGCCCAACCGCTGACGGGCATCGAGGGCGCGCCGGACGTAGCCGCGCCATGGCTCGGGGACCGACCACGGGTCTACCTTCTCCGCCTGGCGCCGTCTCCAGGCCGCCCGCTGGCGCGCCCAGCGGCGCCTGAGGACAGCCCAGAGCAGGCGAGAGCCATAGCCGGCCACGCCCAGTACCACCGTCGCCGCCACCCCCAGGTGGCCGGCTTCGCCTATGGCCACCCCCGCCCCGGCCAGGACCACGGCGCTTGGGGACGCCGCCGCTCGGGCGACGCTCCTCGGCAGGCGGGGTGGCCGACGAGCTTCGAGCACCTCTCCAGGCTAGGCCCGGCCACCCCGGCGAGCGCCGCAGCCGGCAGGCGGCCCCGGTGCCCGGCGGCCGGAGGTAACCTGGGCTATGGCCACCCTCAGCGAACTGGGCCGGCGGGCCAAGCAGGCCAGCTTGGAGCTGGCCCTGGCCCCCACCAGCACCAAGGACGAAGCCCTCGTCACCGCGGCCGACTTGCTGGTCGAGCGGGCGGAGGAGATCCTGCGCGCCAACGGCGAAGACCTGGCTCAGGCGCAACGGGCCGGGGCCTCCTCCACCGCGGCCGACCGGCTGCGCCTCTCGGCCGAGCGCGTCAGGTCGATGGCCAACGGCCTGCGCCAAGTAGCCGCCCTCCCCGACCCGGTGGGAGAGGTCGTGGAAGGCTGGGTGCGCCCCAACGGCCTGCGCATCGAGCGGGTACGGGTACCGCTTGGGGTGATCGGGGTCATATACGAGAACCGGCCCAACGTCACCAGCGACGCGGCCGGGCTGTGCCTGAAGTCGGGCAACGTCGCTTTCCTGCGCGGCAGCTCAGCGGCCCTCAGCTCCAACCGGGCCATCGCTGGCGTCCTGCGGGAAGGCTTCGCCAAAGCTGGCCTCCCCGAAGACGTGCTGGTCCTGGTGGAAGACACCAGCTATGAGTCGGCCCGGGAGTTCATGCGCCTGCGGGGCACCATCGACTGCCTCATCCCCCGAGGCGGGCCGTCGCTCGTCCAGGCCGTCCTCGACAACGCCACCGTGCCCTACGTCATAGACGGTGACGGCAACTGCCACCTGTACGTCGACGCCGCGGCCGACCTGGGCATGGCCCTGAGCCTCCTGGTGAACGGCAAGACCCAGCGGCCCAGCGTCTGCAACGCCACCGAGTCGCTCGTGGTCCACCGGGACGTGGCCGGCGCCTTCCTGCCGGCCGCGGCGGAAGCCCTGGCGGGCGTCCGGCTGGTGGGCGACGAGGCCGCCAGGCAGATCGTCCCCACCATCGAGCCGGCCACCGAGGAGGACTGGGGCAAGGAGTACCTCGACCTCACCCTTTCGGTCCGGGTCGTGGACGACCTTTCTGCGGCCATAGCCCACGTCCAGCGCTACAGCTCGGGGCACACCGAGGCCATCGTCACCCGGGACCTCCTGGCCGCCCAGCGCTTCACCCGGGAGGTGGACGCGGCCGCCGTCATGGTCAACGCCTCCACCCGCTTCACCGACGGCGAGCAGTTCGGTTTTGGGGCCGAGATCGGCATCAGCACGCAGAAACTGCACGCCCGGGGGCCGATGGGGCTACGCGAGCTGACCACGACCAAGTACATCGTGACCGGCAACGGCCAGATCCGCTCATGACGGCCAGGCCGTAGCAGCGATGTTGGCGGGCGGCCCCGGGCGGGACGCCCCTAAGATGGGCGGGTGCCAGCACCCCTGCCTGTTCCCGGTGACCGTTTCCCCAGCCCGGGGTGGGTCAACGACTCGCTGCGGTCAGTAGGCTACCTGGCCGACGAGGGCATCGCCAGCGTGGTGTTCCTGGCCGACAAGCTGAGCAAGCCCGTGCTGGTCGAAGGGCCCGCGGGGACAGGCAAGACCCAGTTGGCCAAGTCAGTGGCCGAGATGAGCGGGGCACGGCTCATACGCCTGCAGTGCTACGAAGGCTTGGACGAGTCCAAGGCCCTGTACGAGTGGAACTACAAAAAGCAGCTGCTGCGCATCCAGGCCGAGCAGGTCACCCAACAAGGCGAGACCTGGGAACAGCTCGAAGAGGACATCTTCTCGGAGCCTTTCCTCCTGGCCCGGCCGCTCCTGGAGGCCATCCGGGCCACCGAGCCGGTGGTGCTGCTCATAGACGAAGTGGACCGGGTCGAGGTCGAGACCGAGGCCCTGCTGCTGGAGGTCCTTTCCGACTACCAAGTCTCGGTACCCGAAATGGGCACGGTCAAGGCCACCCAGATCCCGCTGGTGTTCCTCACGTCCAACAACACCCGGGAGCTGTCGGAAGCCTTGAAGCGGCGCTGCCTGTTCCTCCACCTGGGCTACCCCTCGCTCGAGCGCGAGCGCGAGATCGTCCTGGCCAAGGTGCCCGGGATCCACCAGGACCTGGCTGACCAGGTGGTGCGGGTGGTCAAGCTGGTGCGTTCGCTCGAGCTCAAAAAGCCACCTTCTGTCTCCGAGACGCTCGACTGGGCCCGGGCCCTCGTCCTGCTCGGGGCCCAGCGCCTCGACACCGACCGGGTGCAGGGGACCCTGCACGTGCTGCTCAAGTACAGCTCGGACATCGAGCGGGCCGCCCAAGAGGTCGCGGCGGCCAGCAGCTGATGGTGCTCCCGGCCACCCAGGGGCCAAGGGCCGGGCGCCTGCCCCGGGGGCGACGGTGAGCGCGCTGCCACCGGCCACTCGGCCGCAGGGGGCTCACCAGCTGGCGGAGGGGCTCTTCGCCACCTTCAGCGACTTCGTCGAGGAGCTGCGGGCGGCCGGCGTCCCCGTGAGCACCACGGAGGTGCTGGACGCCACCGCTGCCCTGCGCCAGATCCCGCTCGAAGACCGCCAGGCGCTGAAGATGGGCCTGGCGGCGACCCTGGTCAAGCAGTACAGCCATTGGCCGGCTTTCGAAACCCTCTTCGACCTCTATTTCTCGCTGCGGGCCGAGGCCATGGCCACGTCGGCCAGCCCAGGCGAGGGCCCCGGCGCCGCCGACGGGGAGGAGCTCAGTGCCTCGCAGCTGGCCGAGCTCGCCTACCGGGCGCTCATGGAGGGCGACCCCCAGTTGATGGCGGCCCTGGCCCGGGCGGCCGTCAGCCGCTTCGCCGGGATGGAGCCCGGCCGTTCGGTGGGCGGCACCTACTACGTCTTCAAGACCCTGCGCCAACTGGGCACCGACCCCATGCTCGCCCGTCTGGTCGCGTCCGCCGGGGAGCGGGGGGGCCTCGAAGGGCGCCTCCAGGAGCAGGAGTACCGCCGGCACCTAGAGCAGCTTCGTTCCGAGGTGCAAGCCGAGGTCCGCCGCCGCCTGCTCGCCGAGCGCGGCCCGCAGGCGCTGGCCAGGTCGCTGCGGCGCCCCTTGCCCGAAGACATGGACTTCATGCACCTGAGCAAAGAGGAACTGGCGGCCCTGCAGCGCAGCGTGCAGCCGCTGGCCCGCAAGCTGGCGGTCCACCTGGCCCGCAAGCGCCGCCGGCGGCGGGGTGGCCGCTTGGACTTCCGGGCCACCATGCGGCGGTCGCTGTCGAGCGGTGGGGTGCCCGCCGAGCCCAGGTTCAAGGCCCCCCACCGGTCCAAGCCCGAGCTGTGGGTGCTGGCGGACGTCTCCGGTTCAGTGGCGGCCTTTGCCCGCTTCACCCTCCAGCTGGTGTACGCCCTGTCCTCGCAGTTTTCCCGCACCCGGACATGGGTCTTCATCGACGGCATCGACGAGGTGACCGACATGCTAAAGCAAGCCGGGGACGTGGGCGAAGCGGTCCAGCAAATAGGCTCTCGTGCCGACGTGGTCTGGGCTGAGGGCCACTCCGACTACGGCCACGCGCTGGTCGATTTCCTGGGCCGCTGGGCGAGCGAGCTCAGGCCCCGGGCCACGGTGCTGGTGCTGGGCGACGCCCGCAACAACTACCACGCCGCCCACCCCTGGGCCATAGCCGAACTGGCCCACCGTGCCCGGCAGGTGTGGTGGCTCAACCCAGAACCACGCTCCTACTGGGACACGGGCGACTCGGTGCTCGCCCAGTACGGCGCCCATTGCACAGGCGTGGTGGAGTGCCGGAACCTGCGCCAGTTGCGCCACTTCATCGAGTCCCTGCCGTAGAGGAGGGCCCGGTTGGCCCCGGGCAGCAGGTGGGCCAAGGCCAGGCCCGCCGGCACCGCCATCACTGCCGTGGCGCTACCCTGGCAGGGGATGACAACGGGCCCGGCCCCGAGGGCCCCCGAAGGAGGCACCTGCGATGGTCCTGCTCAGCCGTGAGTTCATAGCCGTACCAGACGACCGCAAGGGCCAGATCGTCTTCAAGTGGCCCGACGTGCGCATCCGCAAGTACACCCGCGCCATCGTCGACGCCGACCAGATGGCGCTTTTCGTCAACACGGGCCAGGTGATCGGGACGCTCGGCCCAGGCCGGCACCAGATCGACGCCCAGGAGCTCCCGTTCCTCGGCACCTTCATCGACATCGCCACCGGGGGCAACGCCTACCGGGCAGAGCTGTACTTTGTCGGTACCCGTGAGTACCCCGGGTTCACCTTCGGAGGCCGCATAGACGACGTCCAGGACCCCCAGACCGGGCTGATCGTCACCTTGCGCGTCTTCGGCGACTACTCGCTGCAGGTGCAGGACCCGGCTGCGCTCATAACCAACCTGGTCGGCACCGTCGACGTGACCGACAACGAAAAGGTCGCCGGGTGGGTGAGCGACCAGCTGCTGAAAGTGATGCGCACCGAGGTCACGACCCAGATAGTCCGCAATTCCTGGCCCATCCTCGGGCTGTCCGCCTACACGCCGGACCTGGAAAAGGCGGTCCTGCAGGCGGCCAATGGCCAGCTGGTGACCTACGGGGTGGCGCTGGTGCGCATGGGCAACTTCGACATCAACCTCTCCGAGAGCGACGAGGCACAGCTCAAGGGCCTGGCCAAGGACACCGCCTACACCCGCCTGGCGGGTGGGTTCAACCGTTACGCGGCGGGCGAGATGGCCATCGGCGCCGGCGAAGGCATGGCCAAGGGCGGCGGGGGCGACAGCGGCGCCTTCATAGCCGCCGGGATGGGCCTGGGTGGCCAGCTGGCCTCGGGGGCCGCCGGCCAGGGCCCCGGGGGCCAGGCCGGGCCGCTGCCTCCACCGGCTCCCGGTTTCGCGGGCGGGGGGCCGGGTTTTGCCAGCCCAGGGCCAGCCGGCACCAGCCCGGCGGGGGCCGCCACGGTGAGCTGCCCGAGCTGCCATGCCGTCCAGCCCGCCGGGGCCAAGTTCTGCTCTTCGTGCGGTGCCCCTCTGGTGGCCAGCACCGTCCGCTGCCCCAACTGCGGTGCCGACAGCCCGTCCGGGGCCCGTTTTTGCCCTCAATGTGGCCAGCCCCTCGCCCCCCAACCCAGCACCTGCCCCTCCTGCGGCGCCGAAGTGGCCCCCTCGCAGCGCTTCTGCGCCTCTTGCGGGGCACCCGTAACCGCTGGCCCCACCCCGGGCGCCGGGGCCGCTGGGCCAGCACCAGGGACGGGGGCGGCACAGCCCGGTACCGGTGCCGAGGGAGCGGAGGAGCCATCATCTTGAGCTTCGCGGCACTGTTGCCCATCGCTTCCCTTCTGGCACGCGCTGGCGGCGGGGAAGTCTTTGGGGGCGGGAGCGGTGGCGAGCCGGGCGGAGGCTTCGGCGGCTTCGGAGGGGGCGTCTTTTACGGCGGGGGGGGAGCCGCTGGAGCCCTGATCGTCATGGTGTTGTTCTTCTTCATGTTCTCGGGGATGCGGCGCGGGACTTGGAGGCGCGGCCCTTGGGGCGGAGGCCCCTGGGGTGGAGGCCCCTGGGGTGGAGGCCCCTGGGGTGGAGGCCCCTGGGGAGGAGGGCCGAGCAACAGGCCCGGCGGGAGCGGCCCCCCCATGGGGGGCCAGGGCAACCCTGGGCCGCCACCGGGCCCGGCCACGCCCACTGGCACCTTGCCGGGCGGGGCGAGCCCGGCTGGTGACCAGGGGGAGGCCAGCTCCGGGAATGGCTGGCCAGGCGCAGGCGGGGCACCGGCGGGAGGCCCTGCTGGCTGGGAGGCGGGTGGTGGCCCCGCCGGCGGCGGCTGGGAGGCGGGTGGTGGCCCGCCGGGCCGCAGGCCGGCCAGCGGCCCTCAGGTGGGCGAGAGCCATGGGGCAGGTGAGCGCCTCTATGGTGCCGGGGCCCCCGTGCCCGGAGAGGAGCCGGACTGGCTGCACGACGACCGGCCGGCGGCGGCCAGCATACCCGGCGAGCTGTTCCCCGAGGCCCATGCCCAGGCCATGCAGGCGGCCAGCCCGCTGGACGTGGGGCTGGCGGCCATCAAGGCCCACGACCCGGGTTTTGACCTCGAACAGTTCACCCAGCAAGTCCAGCGGGTGTTCTTCGTGGTGCAAGAAGCCTGGAGCGAGCGGAAACCGGAGATGAGCCGGCAGGTCATGGCCGACGACCTGTGGCAGCAGCACCGGGCCCAGATCCAGGGTTACATAGACGCCCACCGGCGCAACATGCTCGATTACCTGGCCGTCTCCAACATCTGGCCCGTGGCCGCCCACTCCGACCAGCATTTCGACACCATAACCATGCGCATAATGGCCGCCTGCGCCGACTACGACGTAGACGAGCGCACGGGCAAGGTGGTACGGGGCAGCCGCGACGTCACCCAATGGCAAGAAGACTGGACCTTCCAGCGCTCTTCGCGGGCCACCACCCAAGCCAGCGGCGGCACCCTGGGCTCCAAGTGCCCCAACTGCGGCGCCCCGTTGGACGTCGACCTGGCCGGCGCCTGCCGGTACTGCAAGGCCACCATCATGTCCGGGGAGTACGACTGGGTCCTGGCCCGCATCTCCCAGGTGGGCTGAGGTCCGCAGGCCGGTCCGGCCTCCCTGGTGGGCGGGGTCGCACAGACGGGCCGGCTTCGGCGGCGGGGCCGGCTACGACCCGGCTCTTTCCTGGGCGGTCATCAGCCCGAGCGGTGCCGGCACGGCCGGGGCCGGGGCCAGCCCTTCGACCTGAAGGCCCTGTTCGACCGCCCAGGAGACCATGAGGGAGTACACGGACAAGATCTCGTAGCCGTAGCTGCGGTTGGAGGCCCAGATGCCTGACAGCGACAGCCAGGTGTGGCAACAACCCTGCACGCCGAGGCCCCTCACCCAAGAGGCGAGGGGCGAGCCCCGACGTGACGCGTAAGCCTGGAGCAGTTCCTCTTGGTCCAAGACCCCCTCTTGGGCGGTGGGGAAGCTCCAACCCCGCTTGCACGAACCGCACGCACCTATCCCGGCGAAGTTGTTGTCACCCGCCCTCAGCTGGCCGCCGGGCGGGAAGCTGAAATAGCCGGTCTCCACGACCGACTGGGCAAAGGCCAGGTCGGCCCGGACGTGGGTCTGGCGGGCGGCGGCGTAGTAGTACGAGACCAGCTGGGGCAACGGCACGGTGGTGGCGGCCCGCGAGCGGGTCGAGCTGAACCACCCTTCCAGGTCGGAGGGCGACAGCAGGGAGGGCCCCAGGATGCTAGGCCCCAGGAGGACAGGCTGGGCGGGCGAGGCACCGCCGCGCCGGGCCTTGGGGCGGGCCGGTGGGCCGGCCACCGGGCCAGCTGCCCGAGGGCCCAGGGAGGCTGCGTAAAGCTCGTCCCCCCGCCCGCCGGGCACTTGGGCCAGGGACCGGCTGGGCCAGCGCGGGCCTGGCACCTTGGCCTCCACCACGGCCAGGCGGGCCACCGGAGCGGGCGGAGCGGCGCCGGGCACCGTTGCCCAGCGCCGGGCCAGCACCACTGCCCGCGCCGAGGATTGCACCCGCGCCTGTGCGGCTCCCAACCGCTGGCGGGCCTGCTCGTCAGCAGCCCAGGCCAGCTCGGCCTGCCGGTGCGCCCGGTCAGCCGATGCCCGGGCGACCTCCAGCCGATCGAGTGCCAGCTGCCAGGCGGCGAGCGCGTCCGACCCCGTGACCTCGGTGATGACCGCGTCTTCGAGCCGGGCTTGGAGGCTGGCATAGTCGAGGCCGGCGGGGACGTTGACGGCCCCCGTGTACTCGGCCATGGCCAGCGAGTGGACGGCCTGGCGGTACCGGGTGGCTACGACCTGGGCGGCGTCCTCGGCCCGCACGGCCAAGCCCCACCTCGCCCGGGCGACGAGCAGTGCCCGGTCCGCCACCTGGACGGCGCGGGTGGCCGAAGCGGCCACGAGGCGCGCCCTGGACAGGTAGGAGCGAGCCAACCGGTAGGCCTGGAGCCCGGCTAGCTGGTCCTCTTCCAGCCGCAGGCTGGTGAGGAGCTGAGCGGCGCCGGCCTGGCTCTGGGCGACGCTGGCCTGGCTCTGGGCGGGGCGGGCCGCCGGGGTCTTGGCCCAGGCTGGCCGGGCTGTCCCTGCCTGGCCGGCCAGCAACGCGACAAGGACGGTCACGCACGAGGCCGCTCGCCCCGCCGTGCGGCCCAGCTTCTCTCGGCGTCGGCTGGACAAGCCCAAACCAACCTCCTCCGGCACGGGCACCAGCGCAGCCAGCGGCTTCTCCCGGGTGGCCCTGGCCCGGGTGCACCAGCACGCTCCTAACATCATCGGCGCGCGAAGCCGCCAAGAAAAGCCCCTTCAGGGGGCAGTTGCCAGGGCCCGTTGGGGCTGCCGCGAAGCGTGAGGAGCGCAGCAATGGACAGAGCGGGGTGAGAGGGCCACCAGAGGCGTTGACCGCTGGGCTGAGGTGGTCACGGCGGTGGTGGTGGTGCTCCCGGTGGCTGACCTGCCCGTTCGGCGCGAACATGGAGAGATGCTCCTGCACTAAGTCCAGGGAGCTGAGCGGGCCTGTCGCGTGGACTGTGCCTTCGTCTTCGAGCTCCCGGAAGGTGACGAGCGGCGGCTGGGAACGGTGGACGCCTTGGAGATGGAGTACCGCGACCGGGCCACCAGTGGCGTGGCGGGCCATGGCGCCATTGGAACTGGTGCCGGCCGGGCCCCTGGAGGCACGTCCGTGACGCCCGTCCGGCCAGGTGGCTAGAGCATGGGCGGCAGCTCAGGACGAGCCCGTGCTGAAAGAGACAAGCCAGACGACGGGGGGCCCCGGTACCCCAGCCCCGGCGGCATTTGGCGGATCCTCGGACCGGGCACGAAAGTGCTCGTCAGGAGGCCGGTGCCCCGGGAGCCAGCAGCTTAGCGAGACAACAGCACCGGCACCATGTAGGCACCGAAGCCCATCACCAGCAGGCACAAGCCCGACACCACCACCCGGTAAGCGCCGTGCATGCGCTGGTGGACGGGCAAGGCCTTGGCCTCCAGGGCCAGGAGGAAGCCCAGCACTATGGGCAGGAGCAGGGCGTTCATGACCTCGACGTCCACCATCAAGCCGACCAGGTCGATGCTGGCCAGCACCAGGGAGGCGCCCACCAGGTGGGCCAGCACATAGGCGACATAGAACCTGGCGGTCCGGCGGCTGGGCCGGCCGTTGAGGCTGTGGTCCCAGCCAAAGGCCTCCGCCAGCCCCCACGCGCCGGCCAAGGAAGCCACCAGAGCCGCTACCAGGGCAGCACCGAGCATGCCGAAGCCAATGGACAGCTTCGAAGCCACGGGGCCTATGTAGGGGCTGAGGGCGCCAGCGATCTGGCCGACCGTGCCCAGGTCCGTCCCGCCGTGCCTTTCCCCGAGCGTGGCCGCCACGGCCACCACCATCGCCACCATCACCAACTGGGTGAGCACCGCCCCGACGGCCGTGTCCAGGCGCTCGCCCCTGGCCGCCCGGGCGCCCAACCCCTTGTCTATGACCGCCCCCTGCTGGTAGAAGACCATCCAGGGCATGATCACGGCGCCCACGTTGGCCCCCAGGAGGTAAAGGTACGAGCGGCTGCCGATGGGCACCTGCGACAGCCCCCGGGCCAGCGCGGCGGCGCTGGGGTGGGCCAACAGGGCGGCAGGCAGCAGCGCCAGTTCAGCCAACCCGACGAGCAGGCCCACCCGCTCGACACGGCGGTAGCTGCCCGTCATGGCCACTCCCACCAGCAAGACGGTGGCCACCGTGACCGTGAGCGACTTGGGCAGCCCCACCATCTCGCCCACCCCGGCCACGGCGGCGAACTCGGTGACCAGCGCCCCGGTGGCGGAAAGGAACAGCGTGCCCACGGACAAATATGCCCACCCGGGGCCGAAGCGCTCCCGTATCAGCGCCCCGTGGCCCTTGCCGGTATGGATGCCGAGGCGCACGGTCATCTCCTGGACGGCGTAGAGCACGGGGACGAGCAGCAACTGGGGCAGGACCATGCGGTAGCCCCACCGGGCGCCAGACTGGGCCGCCGTCACCAGGCTGCCGGCGTCGGTGTCGGCGAGCATGACCACCAGGCCCGGCCCCCACACGGCCAGCAGGCCGACCAGCCACCACTGCCGCCGCCGCCGCTCGGGGCGCCGGCCGTACTGGCCCTCCGCCGGGGAGCTCGGCCCCGGGGCCAGGGCGTCGGCCAAGCCCTCCGGGCTCGGGGGGCCACTGGTGTCGTCCAGCGGCAGGCCTGTTCTCATCCAGCGCGTACCTCTACCTCGTCTTCACCTAGGCACGCCGCTACCGGGACTTAAGGGCTGCCTACAAAGAGGCTAAAGCGAGGGCCGAGCGGCTGTTCAGGGACCAAAGTCCCATTCGGCAGAACCATTGGCCGAAAGAAGCGAGGTGCCGACAGGGAAAGCACGTCCGGCCAAAGCCAAGCGGTGCCCCGCCCAGGCCCCGGGGCCGCCTGCCGGCCCGGGCACCACCCTCCCGGGCACCACCCTTCAGCCCACCGGGCGGCCTCGCGAGCCCTGCCCGCCGCCTGCCGGCCCGGCCCGCTGGCCTTCAGCCCGCCGGCTCGGCTACAGGGCCCGCCGGCTCGGCTACAGGTGCAGCGGGCGGCCCCTCAGGTGCCCTTGGGTACCAGTTCGTCGTGCAGGCCGCACTCGGTCTTGCCCTGGCCGGCCCAACGGCCAGCGCGCGCCTCTTCGCCCGGGGCGACAGCACGGGTGCAAGGCAGGCAACCGATAGATACGTAGCCTCGGTGCACGAGGGGGTTGACCGGGACGTCGTGGTCCGCGATGTAACCGGCCACGTCCTGGTCTGTCCAAGTGGCGATGGGGTTCACCTTCACCAGGCCTCGCCGGTCCCGGCTGACGATCGAGGCTAGGCGGCGGTTGGCCGAGTCCACCCGACGGACCCCGCTCATCCAGGCCTGCTTGCCAGCCAGGGCCCGCTCTAGCTGGGAGACCTTGTTGAGCGCGCAGCATGAAACCGGGCTCGATTGCCACAGCGGCACGGCGGTGCGCACCGCCGTGATTATCCGCAGGTTGAGCCCGTAGCGCCGGCGCACCAGCTCCAGGGTCTCGAGGTTCTCGGGGAAATGGTAACCGGTGTCGATGAACACGACTTCGACCGATGGTTCCACTTTGGTGGCGATATCGATCAACACCGCATCGGTCATGGAGGTGGTCAGGCACAGGTGGGGGTGGAACTGCCGGACGGCCCAGCGGACTATCTCGCCGGCAGGCGTCGTCTCGAACTCAGCGTTCAGGGCGGCCAGTTGGCCCTCGGTCAGCTCGCCCGCGCTCTTGGCATCGTCCAGCAGCGTCACAGCACCACCTATGTCCCTAGGCTCACCCGGCTCGGCCCATACAGGCAACGGCGCGTTGCCCCAGGACGTCGCGTTGCCAGGGAGCTGCAGTCAGCAACCCGATCTTATGCCACCGGTGCTCGCCCGGCTACATTTGCCACCGGCCCCCCTCCAGCCGGCGGCGCCCTCCAGCCGGCGGCCCAGCTCACCCGGCAATGGCGACCACCTGGTCATGGGACTTCTTCGCGCTCAGGGCGCCCAGGTAAGGGGCGTCCCCGAAAGCGAACAGGCCGCCGTCCCGGCCCACCAGCCAGTAGCCCCGGCCATCGGGCGTGGCTGCCATGCCCACGATGGGCGAGCCCAAGTGCTTGCCCCCCATGGAGCCGTAGTAGGCGGCGTC
>JAJPKN010000064.1 GCA_021323695.1 Actinomycetota bacterium
ATGCGCTTTTGGGCCTCCTCGCGCATCCACGCCCCGTAGTAGCGCACGTCCTCGGCGAGCCCCTGCGCACCTTTCCACGTCCTCACGTCGAGCCTGCCATCGCCGTCGCTGGGCCGCACGGGAGGCCGGCCCGCGAACCGTGCGGGTAGCTCGATCAGCGCCTTGGTGATGAGGACGGCCACCGGGTTGAGGTCGCTGGCATGCGCTTCCAGGCCCAAGCGCTGCGCCTCCAGCGGGATCGAGCCTCCCCCGCAGAAGGGGTCCAGGACGGCCGGCGGGCGCTCGCCACACGAGCGGCGGATCTCCTCGCGGGCTTTCGCCAGCACAGCCTCGTCGGTGGAGGCTTCCCATGGCACCAGCCGCTCGATGATGCCGAACAACCGTCGCCGCTCGGCCTCCTGGGCCTCCTCGGTGGGGAACCGCTCAGGGTGGGCCGAGGGGTCGTCAACCAGCTGGGCGAACAAGACGGCCCGGCAGGCTGCCAGCGGCCGGCGGGCCCACCACAGGTGCAGCGTGGAGGGGTGGCCGTGGCGGATCGACTTCTCCCGCGCCGCTTCCCGGTTGATGGCGTCCAGCGGCAAGGCCACCTCGATCAGCTTGCGCTTGACGGCTTGTGGCCCGGCCACCTCAGTCCCTCTCCTCCGTTGGTGCTTGGCTGTGCTGCCCGTAATGGTCCCAGCTCACTGAGCGCTCCTCCTGGTCACCTATCTTGGCACCCCAGCCCGGCCCCGGGTGACCACTGGCTACGGGCGCAGGAGCAACTATTTCCTTAGCGGCTGCGAAGTGCCAAACCCCGACGGATGCCGCCAGTGCCGCTTTCTCCAGCCCTACGATCTCGATGTGAGCGGTACATGGCACCGCACAATTGTCCGACCTGGCCGTGACATAGCCGCCATCGTGAGCCGGGCGAAGCTCCTTGCCGACAACGGCCTCGGCCCGGAGGTGGGCGACGTCGATGGCGCTAGTTTCGAAACGCGCCAGGAGCGCGACCTTCGAGGGTGGCTCACTTCGGCACAGCCGGCCGAGGTCGCGGCCATGGGAGAGCGCGTCCTGGCCGTTGTGCGTTCCATGCATGCGCTTGGCATCTGCCACCGAGACCTGCACGTTGGCAACCTGCTCGTCGACAGCGCACAACAGCCCCTGGTCATCGACTTGGAGCTGGCTTGTGAGGTAGACCCTAGCTGGCCGTGCTACGACTTCGGCGGCCCGTCGCCTGAAGTACCCGTCCCCGACGACCATGCGAGGCTGGGAGCTGTCGTCCCGGACGGTGTTTGGTGGGACGCTGAGTTGGCTCCCGGTATGACCTCGCTGGGTAGCGTCTTCGGGAGTGCCAGCGAGGTGGCCGGTCGGTGTGGGCGCGTGCTGAGGCCCGGTTCGGGAGACAGCGCCTGATACCTCGGACACAAGAAAATGCCCCTTGTCATCAACGCCGCCACGCGGTTCCGCCAAGGGCGTCTTACGGCCGTCGCCGCCCGGCCAACTCGTGCTCTCGTGCTGAGGTAAAGGTTCCCTGGCTGTCCTCGCGGGCCCAGGGCGCCATGGCGGCTCCACGTCGGTCATGTCGGCTCCCCTGCTGCCCTCCATAACATCGCCCAGTCGAAGGTCGTCGCCTGTTCAGCGAAGTGCAACCGCCGTGACTTGCCGGCGAAGGGGTCGCGCAGGTACCGCACCTCGTCGGTCCCGTCGGGCCGCACCTCGACCAGCGCCAGCGCGTAGCGCTGGGCTGCGTTCAAGCCGGTCAGGATCTCGTTGCGGGTCACGGTCACGACGTCGGCCCCGGCGGTGCGCCCCTTCACCTCGATGAGCAATAGGTGGCCCTCAGCGTCCACCGAGCGGATGTCGAAGCCGGGGTTGTTGTGCGGCATCCGCTCAGCCTGGCGGCCCAGTCGCACCTCCCAAGCGAGCACGGCCCGCACCGCCCTCTCTTCGACTGCCTTGGCCTCGGCGGCGTAGGCGCCGACGGCTGCCGCGTCAGCGTTGCCCAGCTGGGCGAGCAAGCCGGTTGGCACCACCAATGCCCCACCGACCACGACTGGAGGCAGGGCCTGGAGCTGGCGCTCTTGGCCCAGCTCGGCCAGCCGCCGCTTGCGGCGGGCCTCCAGTTCGTCGGCCCGCGCCTGGGCGCGCTCTGGGTTCATCTTGGGCTGGCGGCCCGTCGCGGCCTGCTCCCGGAGGACGGCGGCCCGCTGGTCCCAGTAGTCGCGTTCCCGGCTGAGGCGCGCCTGCACGGCGGCCATGGTGCGCTCCACCCGCTCTTGGGTGCGGGCCTGCACCTCGGCCAGGTGGGCGGGCACCGGCGCCTCGATGGCGTAGTCAGTGGCCGCTCTTTCCAGGCCGGCGCTCGCCAGCCATGGCTCCCCGAGCAGGGGCTTCAGGAGCGCCAGCTCGTCGTCCCTGGCCGGGCGGTAGTCGAGGTAAGGAGCCACACCACCAGGCAGTGCTCGGCCGTCCCGGCCGACGCTCACGAACTCGAAGCGCCTCGACACAACGTGGCCTCTGCCGGCAGGCCCGGCCCGGGCGTCGGTCAGCGCGTGGTCCAGGTAGACGAGCACCCGTGGCTCGGGGGAGGGGTCGGCCTCGTCTACCAGCACGGTGCCCTGGGCGAGCGATGCGCCGTAGCGGTCGGTGGCCAGGCCGACCACAGCGTCCAGAAGGGGGTGCCCCGGTGCCAGCAGCTCGGCGGGCGGGTGGCCTGGCTGCTGCACGAGGTCCTTGTCGAAGCACACCCGCTCGTAGCGCCGGGCGACCGGCCTGCCACCGGTGCTGGCCCTGGAGCGCAGCTCGGCCGGGACGTGGGCCACCTCGAAGCGCTCGGGCTCCCGCTCGGACATGCGCCCGCCGAAGGCCCTGAGCCCCCGCTCGAAGAACGAGCGCACGTAGTGCGGCTGCAGCTTCCGCGCCGCTGCCTCCTCCATCAACAGGCGCAGGCGGGAGACCTCGGCCTCGGAGATGACCTCGGAGGCGAGCGCCTCCTCCCGGAGCAGCTCGGGGATGCCCTCTGAGACCGTGGCGTCGATCACCTGCTCCATGCGGGCGCGTACCTCGGGGCGGTCCCCGTAGCGGACGGCCTCGACCAGCAGCCCCCGCAGGCTCTGGCCGCTGAAGGCCTTGCCCAGCACGTCGAAGACCTGCCCGGTGCCGAGGGCAGCCCGCTGCGCCTCGAGCTTGGTGAGCAGCAGGTGGTAGACGTCGCCTTCCCGGGTCCCGGTGGCGACCAGGTTCCACATGTGGCAGACGTGCTCCTGGCCAATGCGGTGCACCCGGCCGAAGCGCTGCTCGATGCGGTTGGGGTTCCAGGGCAGGTCGTAGTTGACGACCAGGTGGGCACGCTGGAGGTTGATGCCCTCGCCGGCGGC
>JAJPKN010000062.1 GCA_021323695.1 Actinomycetota bacterium
CCGCTGAAGGCCGACTCGTTGAGGGCGGTCTCACCCGAGGTGGACGCCGAGCAGTTGGCGCCCGCCGGAGCGGTCGTGGTGGTAGTGGCGGCTGTGGTCGTGGTGGTCGCAGCCGAGTTGTCGTAAACGAAGAACTGCTGGATAGACCACCAGTTGGTGCTTATGGCCTGCGTGAGCACCACTTGCAGGTACTGGTCGGTCTGGGCCGGGAAGCTCACGATCTCGGGGTTGGCGCTGCCTGTGCAGGTTGCGACAGTCGTCCAGGAGGTGCCATTCGAGGACACGTTCACGTTGAAGCCGCGGGCATAGTCGCCCGAGTAGTCGATCGAGCTCATCTCGATCTCGTTGAAGGTCTGGGCAGAGCCCATGTTGACCTCGTAGTAAAGGCCCGAGGCCTGTGCCTCGTCGGTCGAGAACCTGTTGCCCGACGGGTTGTTGTTCACGACATTGTTGATCGCGTTCTGTGGGGCGTCTGCCGAGCTCGATGGCGCGTTAGTACTTGCGGTGAACCCGGACTCATTGAGCTGGCCCGAAGGGGACGAAGCGGCGCAGTTCGCGCTGGCGGCCGATGCAACCGAGCCCAGAGATCGCACCACTATCGGGCCAAGGCCAAGTGCGGCCGTGAGGGCCGCGGCAGTACAGGCTAGGAACTTGGCCCGGTGACCACGGTGATGTCCCCGGTTGCCCTGGCGGAAGACGCGCGCGTCAACACTGGCAATACGCTTGGTCATTTTCCTCCTTATTTGTCCCTCCCGAGCCGTACTCACAAGGCACGGGTATGCGTCTGAGTTTTCTGACGTTACTATGTACGAAAAGTGCACACGGTTTGGTGAACTGCACCGGGACAGGCGCTACCGCAACCCTCCGGGGCGCTCTAAATGTACCTGGCAGCACGTATTACGGGCTGCTCCAATTTCCGGGCACCTCGCTGCGCAGCCTTATCGTATGCCCCCCAATATCGGGCGCCTGCTCCCCTGGCCGCTGGCGATGTGCCTCACCACCCCAGGCGTCTCGCCCCGCGGTGAGCCGTCCCAAGCGTGACGCCACACCCGGACCGGAGGTCCCCTTTGGGCACGAGCTGACCCCTTGTCTGCATCAAGCTTTGGCCACAACTTAAACTAACTACAGAGGAAACTGAGGACGTATTGTACGCCCACCAGGCCAACGATGCAAGGACACTAGAGAATCACTACTTTGTGTGGGGATATAGCCACGTAGAGAGATCTCGGTTACCCATCGCCAGGGTCTGCAGCGAAGAAGGGGCCCTCGCCTACACCGTCGCCGCCGAGCTGGGCGAGATCAGGCGGTCCTCCTCGCCCAAGGAGCTGGTCGGCTACAGCGGGCTGTGCCCCAAGGTGTACCCGTCGGGCGGCAAGGACCACCGCGGCTCGTTGTCGGAGAACGGGCCCAAGTACCTGCCCGGCGGGTGCCCGTCCACCCTCGGCCTGGCCCCAGTCGTCGATCTGTGCCTCACTAGCGCTAACGCAGCTCGGTGCCCCGCTTACGCACTGGCACGCGCTCCCCGCACCCGGGCGAGCGGTGAGGTCTATGCGCCTAGCCAGCGCGGCGTAGGCACGCGCTCCCGCACCCGGGCGAGCGGGCCCCGGGCGCGAGCCGCGCTGGCCGGCCATCATGGGGCCATGACCACCAAGGCCGAAGAGGCGTCCCCGGCACCTGCCCCGTCGCCCAAGCTCATGCCTGAGCGGCGGCGGATAGCCCTCATTGCCCACGACAACCGCAAGGTCGACCTGCTGGAGTGGGCGCGTTACAACCGGCTGTCGCTGGCCGGTCACGACCTCGTCGCGACCGGGACCACCGGCAAGCTCCTATCCGAGGAGCTCGGCCTGCAGGTGAGCCGAGTCGAAAGCGGCCCTCTGGGCGGCGACGTGCAGATCGCGGCCATGATCACCGAGGGCAAAGTCGACGTCTTGGTGTTCTTCTGGGACCCCCTCGAGCCTCAGCCCCACGACCCGGATGTAAAAGCCCTGCTCAGGGTGGCAGTCGTCTGGAACATCCCAGCGGCTTGCAACCGGGCCACAGCCGATTTCCTCATCTCGTCCCCGCTCATGGCCGAGCCCTACGAACGAGCGACCGAGTACTACGGGAGGGCCATGAAACCGCAGGTGCCCAGCGACGAGGGCCAACGGCCAGAGCCGGAGCCGCCCCGTCCCGGGGACGGCCGCCGGCACCAGGCAGGTCACCGGCCATAGGCCGGGGCGTGGCTGGCCGGCCAGCCCTTGGCCGCCGGGTGACCGTTCAGCCCAGGCCGCTGCCTGGCGGGTCACTGTTCAACCCAGGCCGATGGCTGCCTCTTCGGCTCCAGACAGGGAGACCAGCTCTTCGAAGGAGGTCGGGAACACCGCGTGCGGTGTCCCGGCGGCGGCCCATATGGGGTGGAAGCGGCGCAGGTAAGGGTCGACCAGGGCGCGCAGGCGCAGGGGGTGCCCGACCGGCGCCACCCCTCCGATGGGCTGGCCAGTCACAGCCCTGACTTCGTCGGCCGTAGCCCGCCGGACGCTTTCGCAACCCAGGTGGCGGGCGAGGGCCGTGGTGTCCACCTGGTGGGCGCCGCTGGCCAGGACGAGCACGGGCACCTCCTCGCCCTGAGGCCCACCCGCGGGGCCCGGCCCTCCCGCGGGGCCCGGCCCTCCCGCGGGGCCCGGCCCTCCCTGGGGGCCCGTGCCCTCGGGCCAGCGGGCCATGAACACGAGGCTCTTCACGATGGCCCCCACGTCGCAACCCAGCGCCGCCGCCGCCTCAGCGGCGGTACGGGTGGAACGGTCCAGCTCCTGGACGCTGCCCTCCGCACCCGCCTGGCGGAGGTGGGTGGCTACGTTGTGGGCGTTGGGGTGCATGCCTTGCGACCTCGTCTGGGCCTCCGAAGCGTGGTTGCGAAGATGCTATACGCCGCCCCGTAGCAGCGACTACCCCGGTGGGCGGGGAGCCAGCTACACTACTCGCCCAACGGTGCGCAGGTCCTTTGGCACCTCAGAGGACAAGAGCGTCCTTTGGCACCTCAAAGGACGAGAAGGAGACCTATGCCCAAGTCACTGATGAAGCTAGCTGTCCCTGCGGTAGTGGCCGTCGTATCGCTCGGCCTGAGCGCCACGGCCGTGCCGGCAGGTGCGGCGTCCATGCCCACGTTCACGATCGCGTACGAGGGGCCGCTTTCGGGAGGCAATGCGCAGCTCGGCCTCAATATGCAGTACTCCGTCGAGCTGGCCATCAACCAGGCCAACGCCGGCAAGACCTTCGGCAAGCTGCCCTTCAAGCTTGCGTTCAAGGCCGCCGACGACCAAGGTTCGGCCAGCCAGTCCCCGACCACGGCCCAGGAGCTGGTCGGTGACCCCTCCGTCGTGGCGGTCGTGGGGCCCGCTTTCTCGGGCGCGACCAAGGCGGCCGAGCCGTTCTTCTCGCAGGCCGACCTGGCGACGGTCAGCCCCTCGGCCACTGCACCGGAGCTGGCCCAGCACGGCTGGCACAACTTCTTCCGTGTCGTCGCTGACGACAACGCCCAGGGACCGGCCGACGCAGACTTCATAAACAAGGTCCTCCACCTGAAGTCGGTGTACAGCATCGACGACGCCACGGCGTACGCGTCCGGGCTGGTCAAAGCGTTCGACAACCGGGCCCAGGCCCTCGGGATGAAAGTCACGCACGTGACCGACACCGGGACGACGCAGTGCCAGAACGGCACCGGCGACGTCTCGGAGTACGGGGCGTCTGCCACCGCCGTCAAGTCGAGCAAGGCGCCCATTGTGTTCTACGCCGGCTACTACTGCGACTTTGCCCTGCTGGTAAAGGCGCTGCGCTCCGCTGGCTACACCGGCAAGCTCATGTCGGACGACGGCAGCTTGGACCCCCACTACGTGTCCGAGGCAGGGGCAAAGAACGCCAACGGCACTTACATCAGCTGTGCGTGCGCTGACCTGACCAAGAGCGTCGCTGCTCAGCCCTTCGCCAGGGCCTTCAAGCAGCTCGCTCATTTCCCGGTCGGCACCTACTCGGCGGAGGCCTACGACGCCACCAACGCCATCATCGACGTGATGAAGTCGCTCGGCGCTCCCAGCCATATCACCCGGGCCGCCATCGTCAAGGGCTTGGCCAAGGTCACCTACAAGGGCCTCACCAAGGTCGTCCACTTCCAGCCGAATGGCAACATCTCGGGCACGGCGGTGTACATCTACCAGGTGGTGAACGGCAAGATCGGCGTCATAGGGCTAGCCCCCTAGCGGTTTTAGCCGGGCACTTCCGAGTGCTTGCGCGGCCGGGGCATGGGGCCCCGGCCGCCGGCCCAACCGCAACTAGGGGTACCCAACAGTGTGCTTCTCGTGCTTCACCCAGAACTTCTGGAACCTACTGGTACTCGGCCTCGCTGACGGGTTCCTCTACGCCCTCGTGGCCATCGGCTACACGCTCGTGTACGGCGTGCTGCAGCTGATCAACTTCGCTCACAGCGAGGTGTTCATGAGCGGGGCGTTCGCCGGGTACTTCATCCTCAACGGGCTGATCGGTACCGGCTCGCCGCACGGCCTGTCCTCGGTGGCCTACGTGGTCATCGGGATCGCAGGCGGGGCGTGCGGCGGCGGGGTCATCGCCTTCCTCCTCGAACGCGTCGCCTACCGGCCCCTGCGCCGCCGCCATGCGCCCAGGCTGGCGTTCCTCATCAGTGCCATCGGCGCGTCCTTTTTCCTCTACAACCTGGCCGGCAAGGAGTTCGGCCGGGACGCCGTCGAGATCCCGGCCCCGTTCACCAATGGCCCGGTCTTCAGCATCTTCGGTGCCCAGGTGACGACCTATTACATAGTCATCGCCGTGTCCGCCATCGCCATGCTCGTCATCTTGGACCGGGTCGTCGCCGGGACGAGGTTGGGCAAGGGGCTGCGTGCAGTGGCCCAGGACGCGGAGACAGCCAGCCTCATGGGGGTCAACATCGACCGGGTCGTCTCCCAGACCTTCGTCTTGGGCGGCTTGTTGGGAGGAGCTGCAGGCTTCTTGTTCGGCCTCAACACCGGTGTCGTCTACACCATGGGCTTCACCCCTGCCCTGAAGGCCTTTACCGCCGCCGTGCTGGGAGGCATCGGCAACCTGCGCGGCGCCATGGTGGGCGGGCTGCTGCTCGGAGTGGTGGAGAACTTCGGTGCTGGCTTGTTCGGTACCCAATGGCGTGACGTGGTCTCGTTCGGGATCCTGGTGCTGGTGCTGCTCGTCCGGCCCACCGGCTTGCTGGGCGAGCGGCTCGGGCGCTCGGCCTGAGGTGGGCCATGGGCTACCTGGGCACGGGCACGCTCACCGGCACTGAGCCGGCGCGGGCCGGGGGAGGGGCCGAGAGGCCCCGGCTCGGGTGGCTGCGCCGGCTGGCGGCCAGCGACGACGCCCGCCGCCTCGGCGCGTGCGTGGCCGGGTTCTTGCTCCTGGCGGTCATGACCGGGCCGGAGGGCAGTTCCCTGGCGCCCACCTCCGGGTTCAGCGGCTCCCTGCTGCACCCCCGGGTTTTTGCCTTCATCGGCCTGGGGGTAGGGCTGTGGGCCCTCATCACCGCCAAGCGCCGCTACGGGGACCGTGCCCGGCGCCTAAGCGAAGCCATCAGCGCCGCACCCCGGCGGCTCCTGCCCAACCGCCTGGCCCGCTACGGCATCTACCTGGTCGCCTTGGCCTTTGCCATCGTCTACCCCATGGCCCTGTCCCAGTTCTGGCAGAACGTGCTGGTCGACCAGATCGGGGTGTACGTCCTGCTGGCGCTGGGCCTCAACGTGGTGGTGGGGTACGCGGGGCTGCTCGACCTAGGTTATATTGCCTTCTACGCCATCGGGGCGTACTCGGCTGCATATTGGACGGGTGCCTTGCCCGTGCACCCGCCCATTACGCTCAACCCATTTTGGGCTATACCCCTGGCTATTTTCGCGGCCATGCTGGCCGGTGTCATCTTGGGGGCGCCCACCCTGCGCCTGCGCGGTGACTACTTGGCTATCGTGACCCTCGGCTTCGGCGAGATCATCCAGATCGTAGCCACCAACCTGCAGAGCGTCACCGGGGGGTCGTCGGGCCCGGCCTCGGTCATACCTCACTTCTCGGTCAACCTCTTGGGGGTGCACTACAAATGGGGGCTGGGCGACCTGCCCTACTACTACTTGCTGCTCGGCTTCGTGGTCGTCATCCTGGTCACGTTCCACGCGCTGGAGGGCTCACGGGTCGGCCGGGCGTGGACGGCCATCCGCGAGGACGAGGTGGCGGCCGAGTCCACCGGGATAAACGTCCTCAAGTACAAGGTCATGGCCTTTTCCATCGGTGCTTCGACATCTGGGTTCGCGGGGATGCTGTGGGCGAGCCAGGTTGGCTACATCGACTCGACTCTCTTCACCGTCCAGTTGTCGATACTGGTCCTGGTGCTGGTGATCTTCGGGGGGATGGGCTCGCTGCCCGGTGCCGTGGTGGGCGCCGCCGTGCTCCAGTGGTTCCCCTGGTTCTTGCGGGTGCACCCGCTGTTCGGGTTCCAGCCCGAGGACCTCTTCATCTACCTCGGGGCCCTGTTGGTGGTGATGATGATCTTCAGGCCCGAAGGCCTCCTCCCCTCGCGGCGGCGCAAACGTGAGATCAGCCTGGCCGAGCACGGTGAGGGCACGGCCGACGCCATGACCGAGCCGGAAGGGGCTGAGCCGTGAGCGTCGCGGCGGCCACCCGGCCGGAGGCCGCCAAGGTGGAGGGCGACCTGATCATCGAGGTGGAGGGTGTGACCCTCAGCTTCGGCGGGCTCACGTGCCTGTCGGACGTCACCCTGAGCCAGCGCCGGGGGGAGGTGCTCGCCGTCATCGGCCCCAACGGAGCTGGCAAGACTTCGCTCTTCAACTGCCTCACCGGTGTGTACAAGCCCCAAGAGGGCACGATCACCTTCCGCAGCCGCCAGGGCCACGCCTCGGCCGTCGTCGGGCGGAGGTCACTGCCTCTGGTCGCTCGGGCCTTGGAGCCGGGTGGCATCGTCCCGGGGTGGTGGATGGGGTGGCGGGCCGTCAACACCAAGCCCCACCGCGTGAACCGGCTCGGCATTGCCCGCACGTTCCAGACGACGAGGCTTTTCAATGCGCTGACGGCTTTTGAGAACGTGAAAATAGGGGTGGAGTCCCGCCAGCACACCGGCCCCATCGGCGCCATGCTGCGCCTGCCCCGGGCCCGGCGCGAAGAAAAAGAGAGCGATGCCCGGGTGGTCGAGCTGCTCGACTTCGTCGGGCTCCTCCCCCGGGCCAATGAGCTGGCCAGCTCGCTGCCCTTTGGCGACCGCCGGCGCCTCGAGATCGCCCGCGCCCTTGGCACCCGGCCGGAGCTGTTGCTGCTGGACGAGCCGGCGGCGGGGACCAACCCGGCGGAGAAGCTCGAGCTGGCAAAGCTGGTCCGCAAGGTGAACGGTACCGGGGTCAGCGTGCTGTTGATCGAGCACGACATGGGGCTGGTGATGTCGCTGGCCGAGCGGGTCATCGTGCTCAACTTCGGCAAGGTCATAGCGGCAGGGACGCCCTCGGAGGTCCAGCGGGACCCGGCGGTCATCGAAGCCTACCTGGGCACCTCCTACCGGGCCCGGGAAGAGAAGGGCCAAGGCCCATGAGCCTGCTCCAGCTCGTGGACCTCGATGTCCGCTACGGTGCCATCCAGGCGCTGTCGGCTGTGAGCGTCGAGGTCCAACAGGGCGAGATCGTGGCCCTGCTCGGCGCCAACGGGGCGGGCAAGACGACTACCCTGCGGACCATCTCGGGGCTGGCCCGGCCCTGGAAGGGTTCGGTCCTGTTCGCCGGGCAAGAGATCCACCGCCTCCCGCCCCACGAGGTGGTGGGGCTGGGCGTAGGCCACGTGCCCGAGGGGCGGCGGATCTTCCCCCAGATGAGCGTGCAGGAGAACCTGGAGATGGGCGCCTACCGCCGGCGCGGCAACCTCAGCCAGGACATGGAGCGTGTTTATGCTCTTTTCCCGGTGCTGAAGCAGCGCCGGCGCCAAGACGGTGGCACCCTGTCGGGGGGTGAGCAGCAGATGCTGGCCATAGGCCGGGCCCTTATGAGCGACCCCCGGCTGCTGCTCCTGGACGAGCCCTCGATGGGCCTGGCCCCGTTGGTGGTGGAGACGATCTTCTCCATCATCGAACAGATAAGGAGCTCGGGCACCACCATCCTGCTCGTGGAGCAGAACGCGGTGCAGGCGCTGCAGCTGGCCGACAGGGGCTACGTGCTGGAGAACGGCCGGGTCGTGATGGCTGACCAGGCGGGGGTGCTGCTGAACGACCAGCGGGTGAGGGCCGCTTACCTGGGCGAGGGGGCAGCCTGAGGCGGGCCCCGACGGCCCCTTGCTGCGCCCGGCTCAGCCCAGGCGGAAGGCGGCCTTGGGGGAGCGGTAGGAAAAGTCCACCGCCAGGTCCCTCGCGTCCGGCTGGCCCAAGCGGTGCTCGGCGACCAAACGGGAAAGGAAGGAGCAGTAGGCTCGCCGGGCCACGTCGTGGCGGGCGGGGATGGAGCAGTAGGCCCGAGTGTCGTCCACGAACCCCGCCAGCTTGGAGAAGCCGGCCGTCTCGGTGACGGCTGACCAGAACCTGGTCATGGCGCTCGGCGCATCGAGGAACCACCAGGGAGCCCCCAGCCACAACGCGGGGTAGTAGCTGGCCATGGGGGCGAGCTCCCTGGAGAACACGGTCTCGTCCACCGTGAAGGCAACCGCCCGGAAGCCCGGGTGGGAGCCGAAGCGGTCCAAGAGCTGGTGCAGCGAGGCGGTGAAGTTGGTCGCCACCGGGAAGTCCGCCCCGATGTCGGGCCCGAAGCGGGCGTGGGCCGCGGTGTCGTGGTTGCGCCAGACGCCCGGGTGCAGCTGCATGACCAGCCCGTCGTCAGCTGACATGCGGGCCATTTCCATCAGCATGTGGCTACGGAAAGCCTCTTCGTCGCCCGGTTGGCGCCGGCCCAGGCGCAGCCGGTCGTAGAGGCGGGAAGCTTCGGGCTCGCTCAGGGCGCACGCCTCGACCGAGAAGTGCCCGTGGTCGGTGGCGGTGGCCCCCAGTGCCTGGAACGCCGCCCGGCGGCCCTCCAAGGCCGCGATGTAGCCGCGGTACGAGCCCGTGTCTATGCCCGAAACCCGCCCCAGCTGGTCGAGCAAGTCGTTCCACTGGCGCGTCTCACCCGGCTCTATCAGCACGTCGGGCCGGAACGTGGGCACGACCTGGCCGTCCCAGGCCGGGTCGTCCTGCAGGGCCCGGTGGGCAGCCAGGTCTTCGAGCGGCGAGTTGGTCGTCGCCAGCACCTCCAGGCCGAAACGGTGGAACAAGGCGCGCGGCCGCATGTCGGGGCGCTCCAGGCAGGCGGTGACCTGGTCGTAGGTCTGGTCGGCGGTCTGCTCGGTGAGGGGCTGGTTGATGCCGAACAGCTCGGCCAGTTCGTGCTCCAGCCATAGGCGCATGGCTGTGCCCCGGAACACCGGCCAGTACCGGCACAGCAGCCGCCACACCTCCCGGGGGGCAGGCTGGGGGGGTGCCTCTGCCTCGAGCGGGGCCCCGGTCCCCCGAGCGCCCCGGGCCGGCACTCCCAACTGTTCCAGCGGCACTCCCTGGGTGTGCAGCAGGCGGGTGACGTAGTGGTCAGGGCTGACCAGGAGAGCGGCTGGGTCCGGGAACGGCTCGTCCCGGGCCAGCACCGCCGCGTCCACGTGCCCGTGGGGCGACACGAGCGGGAGCCCTGCCACCTGCCCGTAGAGCTCCCGGGCGATGTCGAGCTCAGGGGGGCCGGCTGGCAACAGGCGGTCCGGGTGGGGCAAGGCCCGCTGGGGCGACGAGGTCACGCTAGCGAAGGTAGCCGGGCCAGCCTGTGGCCGGCGAGCCCAGGCCAGCCCAGGGCCTCCAGGCCCAAGCCGGTGGCCGGGCGTTACCCGGTTGGCCCAAGCCTTATCAGCGTGCCGAGGTGGCCTCGGCGGCTTGCTGGGGGCCAGGTGAGCCAGGGCTGGCCGGGCCGGCAGCCTGGGAGCGCGAGTGCCAGTCCCGCCAGATGACCCGGTGGAGCGGCACCCACCTGGGTATGTCCCGCAGGCCGGGGATGAAGGGGACGGCCAGGAGGAGCAACGTCGCCGCTCCGGTCAGGTATATGGCGATGAGGTCGATGTTGGCCGAGCCGGAGAAGTGGTTGCCCGGGATCTGGTACCACAGCGTGTACAGCCACAGCCACGGTTGGCCTGGGTAGCTGCCTGTCTCGTTCATGACGCCCCACTGGTTGCCGGTGAGGTGCTGCGCCTGGGCCAGGGAGGCGAAGTAGCTGCCGTCCTCCAAGAACAGCAGCGGCTTGGTGTAATTGGTGCCGTAGAAGGGTTGTTGGGCGAGCAGGTCGGCGTCGAGGGCCCCCGAACGGGCCAGTCCTAGTTCGCTGGACAGCATGTAGGGGACAGGGCCGTAGTTGCCGCTGGGCAGTACCGGGCTCCCGGAGCGGAACGTCACCTTGGGGAGCGCCTTGGTGTAGGCGCCGACCCAGGCTTGCCGGGTGGAGGGGCTGGCTGCCTCGTAGCTGGCCAAGGCAGCAGCCAACCGGGGGTTGTCAGGAGCGAGCTTGGACAGGGGCGACAGCACGAAGGTCTGGGCGGCGTTGATGGGCTCCCGCACCCCCGCCAGTGCCTCCCAGGAAATGCCGATCCGCTGGGAGCGCGAGGTGTTGGAAGTGTAAGGGGGGCCGTAGGTGGCGGTCTCGCTGGTGCCGGCCAGCTCACTGGCGGCGGTGCCGAGGAAGTCGGCCGGCGCCACCCGTGCCCAGGTCTGGACGGTGACCGGGGGCAGGTCGGGCGACGAGAGCAGCCCTGCCAGCAAGAAGACGAACACGACGACCACCGCCGTGGCGGTGGCGCCCTCCTTCAAGATGTCGTAGCGGCGAGTCGGCCCCCGCCAGTCGGAGGCATCGGCCAGCGCTGCCTCCCGGCGCTCGGAGCGCAGGCGCAAGCGGTCCTTGGGCAAGGGGTGGGCGACACCGCGGGCCCGCACCATCAATATGTGGGCCCCGACGATGGCGACCAGCACCAGGGGGAGCAGGACGATGTGCCACATGAGCATCTGGCCGAAGTTCATGAGGTTGAAAAAGGCGCCCAGGCCGGTGGCGTTGATGGCGTCCTTGCCGTTGGTCGAGATCCACTGGGAGTCGAAGTTCTGCTGGGAAAGGTAGCCGGTGAAGCACTCCACGATGGACGCGAGGAAGGCAACGACGCCGGTTACCCAGGTCAGGGCCCGGCGGCCCCTCCACGCCGCCATCCAGAACTTGCCCCAAAGGTGGATGACCATGAAGGCCATGAAGCTCTCCACGCTCCAGAGGTGCAAGGAGTTGAAAAAGTGGCCCACCGGGTTGGTGTGCCACCAGTCGGGCCCGCCCAGGGCCAGGGCGAACCCCGAGACGATGGCTACGCCCAGGGCGGCCAGGGTCGCGACCCCAAAGACGTAGGTCCACGACGACACGTACGCCGGCTGGCGGTCGGGTATGAGCTTGCCGGGGGGCAGCAACCTGAGGGCGAAGTTGCGCGCCCTCGCTGTCCACATCCTGGCCTCCTCGCCGTCGTCCAGCTCGCTTTGGTAGGCCGGGAGGCCTTCTTGGGCAAGGGGGGCTGGCTGGGCGTCCTCTGACAGCTCGCCCTTGGGGAACGGGAGCAAAAGGGCCAGGCCGAAGATGACCAGCATCACGGCGATGAGGACCAAGTTGGCCTCGGAGACCGTGAATATCGACCAGTGGAGGTACCGGCCGGGGTGGTCGAGGTTGACGGCCGCAGCAAATAGGGGGCTCTGGTACGCCATATGCCAATAGGATGCCTAGGCCACGGCCGTCCAGGTAGGGCCGAAGGTCCAAAGTTCAGCTTAGCGAGCCCTCGTGGTTGCGTGCGTGCACTCGAGGCCCCTGGCTGGCCTTCTCGGTCAGCCCTGGGTGGGCGCAGCGTCGTCGCCCAAGGAGGGGGAGCCCAAGGAGGGGGAAAGGCCAGCTAGGGCCAGGCGTTGCCCGTGGCCCCCGGGCCTCGGGGTGCGGCCGGCTCCCCGAGGGCGCTGGTAGGCTCATGGCCGCAGGGGCAACTGGCCCTGGCCCCGGCGTGGCCGGTGCACCCAGCAGCGGGCACGACGACAGGAGGGCCCACGCAACCACCCCCAGCGCATCTCCCGGGCCTCCTGCAGGCAGTGGCGCCGGTCCTCGACCGCTACGGCTACCTGGCCGTGGCTGGCTTCATTTTCTTGGAGGACTTCGGGACCCCGTTCGTGCCTGGGGAGACGGTGCTGATCGCAGCCGCGGTCTACGCCGGTGCCGGTCGCCTCGATGTCGTCGCCGTGGGCCTGCTCGGTTTCATGGCCGCGGTGCTGGGCGACAACGTGGGCTTCGCCATCGGCCATTTCGTCGGGCGCGAGGCCGTGGCCCGCTGGGGCCGCTACGTCCTGCTGACTGAGGAGCGCCTGGCCCGGGCGGAGGCCTTCTTCGCTCGCCACGGGGGCAAGATAGTGGCCGTCGCCCGCTTCGTGGACGGGCTCCGCCAGGCCAACGGCATCGTGGCCGGCCTGACGGAGATGCCCTGGCTGAGCTTCTTGCTGTTCAACGTGCTCGGCGCCGCGGCATGGGTGGGCTGCTGGGTGGCGGTCGGCTACAGCGCGGGCAGCCACATAACCCCGATCTACAACTGGTCCTCCCGGGTTGCCGTCTACGTGCTGGTGGCCGGCGCGGCCGCAGTCGGCTTGCTGGTCGCCAGGCGCCTGCTCAGGCGCCGCTCTCGCCGGCCAGGAGGCCATCGGGCCGCTCAGGGGCCCGGGGGCCCGCCCGGCCAGGGGGCCGAGACGGGGCCGGGCCAGGGGGCCGAGGCCGGGCCGGGCCAGGGGGCCGAGACGGGGCCGGGCCAGGGGGCCGAGGCTGGGCCGGGCCAGGGGGCCGAGACGGGGCCGGGCCAGGGGGCCGAGGCTGGGCCGGGCCAGGGGGCCGGGCCCCGCTCCCCTGTGCTGGAGTAGGGTTGGCGGTGGTGGGCCGGGCAGTGGGGGACGAAGTGCGCCTGGGGGTGCTCGTGTCCGGTACCGGGACCATCCTCGAGGCGCTGCTGGCCGCCGGCCTGCCGGTCAGGGTGGTGCTGGCCGACCGGCCCTGCCGGGGGCTGGAGGTGGCTGCGGGCGCGGGCGTGCCGGCTGAACTGGTCGCCCGCAGCAGTTTCGGGCCGGGCTTCGACCGCGACGGCTACACCGCCTTGGTGGTGGGTGCGCTGCGCCGTCACCAGGTCGACCTGGTGGCCATGGCCGGCTTCGGCACGGTGCTGGGCCCGGAGCTCATCCGCGCCTTCCCGGGGCGCGTGCTCAACACCCACCCCGCCCTCTTGCCCAATTTCAAGGGCTGGCACGCCGTGCGCGATGCCCTGGCCGCGGGGGCGGAGGTGACCGGCACCACCGTCCACATAGCCACCGAGGAGGTCGACGAAGGCCCGGTGCTGGCCCAAGAGGAGGTCAAGGTGCTCCCCGGTGACACCGAAGAGACGCTCCACGAACGGATAAAGGCGGTCGAGCGCCGCCTTTACCCCGAGACCATCCGCCGTTTCATTGAGGCGCTCCGAGCCGAGCGACGAGGTGAGGACTGAATTGAGAGCTCTTTTGTCACCCTACGACAAGACCGGCCTCGTGGGCTTGGCCAGGGCGCTGGTGGGAGCGGGCCACGAAGTTGTCGCCAGCGGCAAGACGGCGGCCCTGCTGCAGGAGGCGGGGGTCCCCCACTTGGCGGTCGAAGATGTCACTGGGTTCCCGGAGATCCTAGGTGGGAGGGTGAAGACCCTCCACCCCAAGCTCCACGGGGGCATCCTGGCCGACCTGGGCAACCCTGAGCACCGAGCCGACCTGGCCCGGCACGCCATCGACCCGGTAGGGCTGGTGGTCTGCAACCTGTACCCGTTCCGGTCCCAGCCGTCCATCGAGATGATCGACATAGGCGGCGTGGCCTTGCTGCGGGCGGCGGCCAAGAACTGGGCCCACGTGGGGGTGGTGGTGGACCCGGCCGATTACGAGGAGGTCACCAAGGACCTCCTGGCCGACGGCAGGCTCGACGCCGACCTGCGCCGCCGGCTGGCCCGCAAGGCCTTCGCCCACACCGCGGCGTACGACGCGGCCATCGTGGGTTGGTTCGACGAGCAAGATCCGGCTGTTGGCGCGCCCGGGCCGGGCCCGGAGGCAGAGGCCGGGCCGCGGGCGCTGCCGCCCACCCTCCACCTCGCCTTGGAGCTGGCCCAGCCCCTGCGCTACGGCGAGAACCCCCACCAGCGGGGTGCTCGTTACCGGGACATGGGCGAGCAGAGCTGGTGGGACCAGGTAGCCCAGCACGGGGGGATGGAACTGTCCTACTTGAACCTCTACGACGCCGACGCCGCCTGGGACCTGCTGCACCAGGTCGCCGACCTGGGCCAGGCGGCGGCCGTGGTCGTGAAGCACGCCAACCCCTGCGGGGCGGCAGTGGCCGATGACCTCCTGAGCGCGTACGAAAAAGCCTTCGAGTGCGACCCCATGTCCGCCTTCGGCGGCATCGTCGCCCTGTCCGCCCCGGTGGACGAGGCCCTGGCCCAGGCCATGGTCTCCAATGCCAAAGCCGATGTCGTGATCGCCCCTGGTTACAGCCCGGGCGCGCTGGCTGTGTTCGGCGCCAAGCGCAAGAACATGCGCGTGCTGGAAGCACCGCCACTCCGGCGCTCAGGCTGGCACGTCCGCCAGGTAAGCGGCGGCTGGCTGGTCCAGGACCCCTACCGGCTGGAGGCGCAGCCCGCAGGCTGGCAGGTGGTGACCAGCCGGGCGCCGAGCTCGGCCGCTTGGCGGGACCTGCAGCTGGCTTGGCGGGTATGCGCCGCGGTCAAGTCCAACGCGATCGTCCTGGCTGCCAACGGCATGGCCGTGGGCATCGGGGCAGGCCAGCAGAACCGCGTCTCGCCTGGAGAACTGGCTGTGGCCAGGGCCGCCGGGAGGGCGCGGGGCGGGGCCGGGGCCAGTGATGCCTTCTTCCCCTTCCGGGACGGTTTGGACACCATTGCCGCCGCGGGCATCACCGCGGTCGCCCAGCCGGGGGGGTCGGTGCGGGACGCCGAGGTGATCGCCGCGGCCGAGGAGCACGGCATTGCTATGGTCTTCACCGGGGAGCGCCAGTTCAGGCACTGACCGGTCCAGGCACTGACCGTAGGAGCCCAGGCACTGACCGTAGGAGCGTGATGCCAGCGATCGTCATGGCCGGTGCGCCGGTGGCCGAGGCCGTGCTGGCCGACGTGGCCCAGCGGGTGGCCAGGCTGCGGGCGGCCGGGCGGCGGGTAGGGCTCGGTACCGTCCTGGTGGGCGACGACCCGGCCAGTGCCCACTATGTGGCCCGCAAGCACGAGACCTGCCAACGCTACGGCATCGAGTCGGTCGACGTCCGCATCCCGGCCCATGCCCGCCAGGCGGACCTACTGGAGGCGGTGGACCAGCTCAATGCCGACCCGGCCGTGGACGGCTTCCTCATTCAGAACCCGGTGCCCGCCGGCTTTGACTACGCCGAAGCCCTGGCCCGGGTGAGGCCGGACAAAGACGTGGACGGCTTGCACCCGGTCAACCTCGGCTACCTCGCCCTGGGCCAGCCCGGGCACCCCCGGCCCTGCACCCCTTTGGGGGTGCAGGCCCTGCTCGCCCATTACGGCGTGGCCGTCGAGGGCCGCTCGGTGGTGGTCGTGGGCCGCGGGCCGACGCTGGGGCGGCCTCTGGCCCTGCTGCTATCGCTCAAGGAAAAGGGCGCGAACGCCGCTGTCACGGTGGTGCACACCGGGGTCAAGGACTGGGCTGAGCACACTCGCCGGGCCGACATAGTCGTCGGCGCAGCCGGGGTGCCCAACATGATCACCCCCGAGGTGGTCGCGCCGGGCTCGGTGGTGGTAGGGGGCGGGCTCAGCTGGCAGGGCCGCAAGGTACTTTCTGACGTGGACGAACGCTGCGGCGAGGTTGCCGGTTGGGTGACGCCCCGCCTGGGCGGGGTGGGCGTCACGACCGTGGCGATGCTCCTGCGCAACACGGTGGACGCCGCTGAAGCTCGCCACTTGCCCAGGGAGCCTTAGCCTACGCTGGGAGCGCCGTGCCTAAAGTGACCGAGCTGCTGGCCGCGGGCAGGACGTACTCTTTCGAGTTCTTCCCGCCCAAGACCGACGAGGAGATGACGACGCTGGTCCAGGCGCTTCGCGAGCTGCAGCCGCTGCGGCCGTCGTTCGTGTCGGTCACCTACCGGGGGGGCCCTTCGTCACGGCAGCGGACCACCGACCTGGTGCGCTCCATGCTGCGCAGGACCTCGCTCACCCCCATGGCGCACCTCACCTGTGCCGGCCACAGCCGCCTCGAGCTGGCCGACATCCTGGTCACCTTCCGCAAGTCGGGGGTCGAGAACCTAATGGCCCTGGGAGGCGACCCCTTGCCCGAGCCGGCTCCTCCCAGTGAGCTCAACTACGCCTTGGAGCTGGTCGAGCTGGCCCGCGCCATCGGGGGTTTTTGCATCGGGGTGGCGGCCCACCCAGACGGCAACCCCCGTTCCCCCAGCCTGGTGGCCGACCGGGAGTTCCTTGCCCGCAAGCTGCAGGCGGCAGACTTCGCCATAACCCAGTTCTTCTTCTCGGTCGACGACTACCTGCGCCTGGTGGGCGACCTTGCCTCGCGCCAGGTCGACAAGCCGGTCATACCGGGGATCATGCCGGTCACCAGCCTCAAGCAGCTCCCCCGGATGGCCCAGATGGGCACGCCCGTCCCCGGGCACCTGGCCGGTGCCATGGAAGCGGCCGCTGCCTGCGGCGAGGACGTGGCCAAGGTCGGCATCGACGCGGCTACCGAGCTGTGCCTCCAGCTGCTGGAAAAAGGAGCGCCCGGCCTGCACTTCTACACCCTCAACCGCTCGGCTGCCACTCGCCAGATCTACGCCAACCTGGGCCTCAGCCCCGTCGCCAGCAGGGGCTGAGCCCGGGCGGCGAGCCCGGACGGGCCGGGGTAGGCTGCCAGCCATGGCCGAAAAGATCACGATGGGCCCCGACGGCAAGCTGGTGGTCCCCGACGAGCCCGTCATCCCCTTCATCGAAGGCGACGGCACCGGGGTGGACATCTGGCCCGCCGCCCGCAGGGTCCTCGACGCCGCCGTGGCCAAGCACGGGCGCCGGATCGCCTGGAAGGAGGTGCTGGCGGGCGAGAAGGCTTACAAGCAGACCGGGGACTGGCTGCCGCAAGCCACCCTGGACGCCTTCCGCGAGCACCTCATCGGTATCAAAGGCCCGCTCACGACCCCGGTCGGCGGCGGCTTCCGTTCCCTCAACGTGGCCCTGCGGCAGATCCTCGACTTGTACGTGTGCCTCCGGCCCGTGCGCTGGTTCAAGGGCGTCCCCTCCCCGGTCAAGCGCCCGGAGCTGGTGGACATGGTCATCTTCCGGGAGAACACCGAGGACATCTACGCCGGCTTGGAGGTGGAGCAGGGCACGCCTGAGGCCAAGCGGCTCATCGAGCTGCTCCACGACGAGCTCGGCTGGGACATCCGCCCCGACTCGGGGGTGGGCATCAAGCCGGTGTCCGAGACGGGCAGCAAGCGGCTGGTCCGGGCGGCCATCGCCTACGCGGTGGCCCATGGCCGCAAGTCGGTGACCTTGGTCCACAAGGGCAACATCCAGAAGTTCACCGAAGGCGCCTTCCGCAAGTGGGGCTACGAGGTGGTGAGGGACGAGTTCGCCGACGTGGCCGTGGCCTGGGACGACTGCGGGGGCCAGCCCGGCGACCGGGTGCTGGTCAAGGACAACATCGCCGACATCACGCTCCAGCAGGTGCTGACCCGCCCGGACGAGTTCGACGTGATCGCCACCACCAACCTGAACGGCGACTACCTCTCCGACGCCTTGGCCGCCCAGGTCGGGGGCATCGGGATCGCCCCTGGGGCCAACATCAACTACGTCACGGGCCACGGGATATTCGAAGCCACCCACGGGACCGCGCCCAAGTACGCCGGCTTGGACAAGGTCAACCCGGGCTCGGTGCTGCTGTCAGGGGTGCTCATGCTCGAGCACATCGGCTGGCAGGAAGCCGCCGACGACATCGTGCGGGCGCTGGAGGCCACCATCGCCGACCGGGTCGTCACCTATGACTTTGCCCGCCAGATGCAAGGCGCCACCGAGGTGAGGACATCGGAGTTCGCCACCGCCATAATCGAACGGCTGTAGCCCGCCACCGGTCAAGCCACAACGGCCGCCTGTAGCCTCGTGCGCCAGGCGGCGGGTGCGCCCCGAGGCCGGTGCGCCCCGAGGCCGGTGCTCCTAGGCGGTGAGGGCGGGTGCTTTCACCAGGCCCATGCGGTGCAGGTACGAAAGCCTGCGTTCGACTGCGGCCCGCCAGGCAGCCAGGTCCAGGTCGAAGTGGGCCCGGTCTCCCTCCTCGTAGGCGTGCTCCAGTTCGTCGAAGGCGGCGTCCTCGGCGTCGAGCAAGGTCCGGTACTTGATGAGGAACTGGTCGTCGACCACGTCGCTGAGCACTGCTTGGCACCTCCCGGTCCCGGGGTCATCTACTCGTTGGACCAGACGTTACAACTCTGCCCTGCGGGCGAGCAGCGGTCAAACCCCTCCCCGGGGTGGCTTCGAGCCGGCAGGCCGGTGCCCGCAGGAGGTTGCTGTAGGTGTCGGCGCTGGAAGCAGACCACTGAGCCTCGTAGAGGGCTTGGCTCGCGTCGGGCCGGCTGGCTCTCGGGGAGGGCTCGGTGCGCCCGTTGCGGTGACGGGCCGGCCCGATGATGCGGGCGTAGCGGCGCTGGTAGGAGGCGAAGTCCCGCCAGTACTGGAGCCATGCCCCCACCGGCGCGGACATGTCCCGGCTGGTGGGGATGGTAGCCAGCTTCAGGCGGAGCAGGTCCACCTGGTGGGCGGCGGCGGCGATGCTCGGGCCGTCGGCTTCGGCGGCCAGCACGGGCCGGTAACGGGGCAGGGCAGAGGCGCAGTACTTGGTGGCGCGGCCCGAAAAGCTGGCCAGGGACAGCTGCCCCCCGCCAGCCGGCTGGCCGGAGGGCTCGTAGGTCGGCTGGGTCATGACCACGCTGGAGACCACCACCACGGCGGCCACGGCGATGAGGCTGGCCATGACGAAAAGGGGCCGGCGAGCCTGGCCGAGGCGGCTGGCGGCGGGCGGAGGCCGCAGGGCCCGGGCCGGGGGCAGCCTCCGCGCCGGCCCCCACCACCGGGCCCCTGGGCGGGCGCCGCCGGGCCACCAGGGCGCCCGCCACTTGGCCGGCCCGGCCGCCCGGGCCAGCGGGGCCTGCAGCTCCTCGGAGTGGGCCGGCCCTTCGGCCGAGGAACGCTCGAAGTCGTCTTCGCCCACGTCGTAGCCGTAGGCCTGCGACAGCCAACCGGGGCGGGGCCGCGTCCGGCCCGACCAGGCCCGCCCGTCCCAATGGCGCAACCTCCCCGGGCCGTCGGGGTCGACGTACCAGCCGGGCTGGGAAGGCCGGGCCGGGCGGTTGGGGGTGGGGCTGGCCATGGCCTGGCCTAGAAGGTCGTGGTGGCCCGGACCTGAGCCGGGAGCAAGTCCCCGTTGGCGAGGGAGGCCAGGTGGGCAACCAGCAGGCCGGCCTGGCCCGAGGCCCTGGCGCGGCCGGCCGACAGGGCGTCGTAGGCGGACAACCGGCCCGAAGCGATCTCTGCCAGGGTGGCGTAATCGCTGGTGAAGCGGACCTGGGCGGGGGTGGTGGAGCCAGCCGGCAGGGCCCAGGCCCGGCCGCCGCCAAAGGCGACCCGGTAGGTGATGTCGCCCTCAGGGGCGCCGGCCGCCACCACCTCGACCACCAGCTCCGGCGCGCCGGGGCCGGCCGCCTCCGGGCGGCTCAGTTGGTCGAGCCACTCGGCCGAGAGGAAACGGGCCACCCTTACAGTTTTACCCGCGCCGGCCGGCCTGGCTCAGCATGCTGGCGTAGTGGTTGGCCGACGAGCGCCGTTGGTGCTGGCCGCCCGGCGTGGACCAGCTGAGGCCCAGGTCCAGCTCTATGGGCGCCTGGTCGGGGAGGTGGGCGGGCAGCGGGCAGCGGATGTCGGCGACCCACACGCAGCTGTCCGCGGGCACTTCCTGGGGTGCCGCCCACGACCAGGCCCGGCCCCCCCCTGGCCAGCTCACGGTGGCCTCCAGCACCGCTCCCAGAAGGGGGCTGTGCAGGTCGTTGACCACATGGAGCTGGGCGACGACCGAGCTCCCCGGAGGGTACGAAGGGGCCAGCCAGCTGGCCACCGCCAGCACCGGCGAGCAGGCCTGGGCCAGTGCCCGGTAGGCCGCCTTGGGGGCCCGCTCGTGGTCGAGCAGCGACCAGCTCACCGCCGGCTGGGCGTCGTTCAGGCAGAAGACGGCAAACCCGCCCGTGGGCTTGTACTTGAGGCGGCGCAGCAGCTCCACCTGGCGGCGCACGAGGTCAGCCTGGTAAGCCTGGGTGGCCTGGGCCCAGTCCTGGAAGCTCCCGTAACGGCCGGGGGGAACGCGCCTGTCGAGCAAGGCCTTTTGCAGGCAGTGGTGCGCCTCGAGCCGTTGCCAGTCGAGCTCGGGCCATCGTCCTGGCTCCATGAAGCCGGCCGTGGCCGGCACCGCCTGTGCCCCCAGCTCGCTCACGAAGCGGGCCAGGGCTGGCCAGGCGGCCAGGGCGCGCTCCAGGTCACCGGCCTGCCCGTGGTACCAGCCGAAGTACAGGTGGCTGTCGGTGCCCCAGGCGGGGTGGGGCAGCACTCCCGAGTGGGCTATGACCGGCCGGCTGGGGTCGGCGCGCTCGAGTGCTCGCCGCACGCTGCGGTCGAGCACGGACTTGTTCCAGGTGGGCAGGACCTGGCCCGCGGCGAAGCGCACGCTGGTGAGCAGGCGGCGCCGGCCACCGGGGGCCGGGGACATGGCCACCGGCTCGTTGTGGCCGCACCAGGTGACCACCGACGGGTGGTGGCCCAGCAGGTCGACGGCCGCCACCGCCTGGCGGACGGCCTGGCGCCGCACCCCCCAGTAGCCCCACTGGAGCGGGAGGTCCTGCCAGACGAGCACGCCGAGCTCGTCGGCGGCATCGTACAGCTCGCGCCGGGCGATGTGCCCGTGCACCCTGACCAGGTCCAGGCCGGCTTCCTTGGCCAGCCGGACGTCGGCGGCGACCTCCTGGGGTGAGGCGGCTCCCAGGTCCCGGCGTGTCGGGGCCAGGTTCGCCCCCTTCAGGAACAACCGTTCACCGTTGACCCGCCACACGAAGCCGTCCATGCGCACCTGGCGGAAGCCGGTACGGGCGGCGAACGCGTCGCTGGGGAGCCCCCCGGCCTCGACCGAGACCCGCAAGTCGTACAACGCCTGCGCCCCCAGGCTGGCAGGCCACCACAGCTCGGGTGATCGCACTTCGACCTGCCAGTGCACGTGGTTGGTGCCGTCAGCCAGGTGGTGGAGGTGCTCGGTGACCTCCAAGGTGCGGCTGGTGCCGGCCCGGCTGACCTCGGTGCGGACGAGCACTGTAGCCGGCCCCTTGCTGTCCAGTGTGGCCCCGATGCCCAGCCTGGCCCGCCGGCTGGTGGCCTCGTGGCACAAGGCCCGCAGCGACGAGATCCGCACGGGGCCGGTCTGGGCCAGCACCACCGGGGCCCAGATCCCGCCCGGGTTGAAGGCCGGGTCGATGCAGTCCCAGTGCCCGAACACGCCGGTGAGGGCCCGCTTGGCGCTCAGCCGGGACGGGCGGTCACAGGCCACCTCGACGGCCAGGGTGTGCTCGGAGCGCGCTGCCAGCGCCTCGGTCACGTCGAAGCTGTGGGGGAAGAAGTAGCCCTCGGTGTCGCCCAGGTACGACCCGTCCAACCACACGTCGGACTGGTAGAAGACCCCCTCCATGACCAACCAGGCCCGCTGGCCGGGGGGGAGGGGCCCGGTGGCGAACCGGCGCCGGTACAGCACGGGGCCGTCCGCCGATGCGAACGCCGGCTCGGACTGCCAGTGGCCGGGGACCCCGATGGGCTGCCAGGCGCTGTCGTCGAAGCTGCTGGCCGGGAACTGGCGCCGGAGCTCCTCGTTGGCCAGGGCCGCCGCCCACCTGCCGCCGAGGTCCATCAGGGGCAAGGAAACCCTCCTGGGCCGGGTACGGTTCCAGGGTGGGCCACGACCGCAGCCGCCTCCCCCAGACCCTGGGGGAGCTGAAGGCGTCCGGCTGGCAGTCGCGCTCGGTCAAAGAGGAGATCCGGGCCAACGTGGCCCGACGGGTTGCTGCGGGCCGGCCCGTGGTGGAGGGCCTCATCGGCTACGACGGCACCGTGCTGCCCGCCCTCGAGAACGCGCTGATAGCCGGCCACGACATCATTTTCCTAGGCGAGAGGGGCCAGGCCAAAACCCGGGCCATGCGCAGCTTGGTCTACCTGCTGGACGAGTGGCTGCCGGTCGTGGCCGGCTCGGAGATCCTCGACGACCCCTACCACCCGGTGTCCCGCTACGCCCGGGAGCTGGTGGCCGAAAAAGGTGAGGACTGCCCGGTCCACTGGGTGGGCCGCGAGCAGCGCTACGGGGAGAAGCTCGCCACCCCCGACACCTCGATCGCCGACCTGATCGGGGAGGTGGACCCGGTCCGGGTGGCCGAGGGCCGCTACCTGTCGGACGAGCTGACCCTGCACTACGGCCTGGTGCCCCGCACCAACCGGGGCATATTCGCCATCAACGAGCTCCCCGACCTGGCCGAGAGGATCCAGGTCGGCCTGCTCAACGTCCTAGAAGAGCGCGACGTGCAGATCCGGGGCTACAAGATCCGCCTGCCCCTGGACCTGCTGCTGGTGGCCTCGGCCAACCCGGAGGACTACACCAGCCGGGGGCGGATCATCACGCCGTTGAAGGACCGCTTCGGGGCGCAGATCCGGTCCCACTACCCGCTTGGCACCGCCACCGAGGTCGCGGTCATCCTCCAAGAGGCGGTGGTGCCCAAGGTCGACGGCGTCGAGGTGACGGTGCCTGCCTACATGGCTGAGGTGGTGGCGAGCATCTCCCAGCTGGCCCGCCAGAGCCCTCGGGTCAACCAGCGTTCCGGTGTCTCGGTGCGCCTGGGGGTGGCCAACTACGAGACCTTGGTGGCCGCGGCCGTGCGCCGGGCGCTGCGCTTGGGCGAGGGCCAGGCTGTGCCCCGGGTGAGCGACCTGCCCGCGCTGGCGGCATCGACGACGGGGAAGGTCGAGCTGGACGCCCTCGACGACGAAGGCGACGAGGACCTGGTCGGCCAGCTGTCCCGGCAAGCTGTCCTGTCAGTGTTCCGGGCCCGGGTCGACCAGGGCCAACTGCCGGCGGCCGTGGCCTGCTTCGACACCGGCCTGGAGGTCGAGGTGGGCGACGACGTGGCCTCGTCCCGGTACGTGGAGCTGCTCTCCCAGGAGCCCGGGCTGCGGGCCCCGGTCGTCGCCCTGGCGGCCGGCGGGGCCCCGGCCGAAGTGGCCGCCGCCCTGGAACTGGTGCTCGAGGGCCTCCACGCCTCCAAACGGCTCAACAAGCGCTCGCGGCCCGGAGGTGCCACCTACCGGGCCCGGCGTAGCTAGCCCAGCCATGGTGCGGTCCCTGTACTCGCGTTGGGACGGCTCCCAGGAGGGCCCCGACCTGGGGGCCGACGACCTGGTGCGCTACCTTGCCGACGAGCTGTTCGAGCACGGGGACCTGGACCAGGCCCTGCGCCGGCTGGCCCAGCAGGGCTTCGTGGACCGCTGGGGGGTGCCCGTGGCCGGCCTGCGGGAACTGTACGAGCGGGTGCGCCGGCGCCGCCAGTCGCTGGTGAGCCAAGCCTTCGCCGACCTCAGCCAGTCGCTGTCGGCCCTCCCCCCCGAGGCCCTGAGGCGGGCCACGGCCATGCTGGGCGAGCTGAACCAGCTGGTCGAGCGCTGGCAGTCAGGCGAGGACGTGCAGGCGGCCTTCGAGGGCTTCATGGGCCGCTACGGGGACATGGTCCCCGGGCGACCTGCCACCCTGGAGCAGCTGCTGGAGGCCATGGCCCAGGAGGCAGAGGCTGTGCGCCAGCTGCTCGAGCCCATGACCGCCCAGCAGAGGGCCAAGCTGGCCGAGCTGTACGAGGCCCTCTTGGAGCAGGGCCCGGCCCTGGGAGCGGAACTGGGCAGGCTGGCCGGCCACCTGGCCCGGCTGGTGCCTGGGCAGCTGGGGGACCAGCCGGGTGACCTCGGGCTGAGCGGGGCGCTGTGGGGGCTGCTGGCACCGGGCCCAGGCCGGGGAGCTGGCGCGCTCGCCCGTGACCTCGGGGACCTGGCCCGCCTGGAGCAGCTGCTGGCCGGAGCACCCAGCCCGGGGGCGCTGGCCGAGGTCGACTTGGGCCGCGCCCGTGAGCTGCTCGGTGAACGGGAGGCCAGGGACTTGGGGGCCCTCGGCCGGTTGGCGGCCCGGTTGCGAGCTGACGGCCTGGCACGACAAGAAGGCGGCCGCCTCCGGCTCACCCCCAAAGGGCTCCGCCGCATCGGGGCGCAGGCCCTGGCCGACCTCTACGACCGGCTCGGCCCTTACCGTTATGGGCAGCACCCGGTGGGCAGGCCGGGGCCCGGCCACGAACGGGTGGGCGAGACCAAGCCTTACGAGTGGGGGGACCCCTTCGACGTGTCCATCGGGGCGACAGTCCGCAACGCCTTGGTGCGCGCTGCCCAGCAAGGCGGTGGGCTCGGTACCCCGGTCAAGTTGGCCCCGGCCGACTTCGAAGTCGAGCGGACCGAGGCGCTGTCCCGGGCGGCGACCGTGGTGCTGCTCGACCTGTCCATGTCCATGCCCATGCGGGGCAACTTCGTGGCGGCCAAGAAGATGGCCATGGCCCTGCATGCCCTCATCTCCAGCCGCTTCCCGAGCGATTACCTGGGCGTGGTGGGCTTTTCCCGCTACGCCCGGGAGATCGCCTTCGCCGAGCTGCCGGCGGTGTCCTGGGACTACGAGTGGGGCACGAACATCCAGCACGGCCTGGCCATCGCCCGCCGGCTCCTCGCCCACCGGGGTGGCACCCGGCAGGTGATCATGGTGACCGACGGCGAGCCCACCGCCCACTGGCCCCCGGGGGCCCCCGAGCCTGTCTTCGCCTACCCGCCCAGTGAGGAGACCGTCCGGGCCACGCTGGCCGAAGTCGCCCGCTGCACCCGGGAGGGCATCCGGGTCAACACCTTTGCCCTGGACGCAACCGGCTACCTGCGCCGCTTCGTCGAGCAGGTGGCCCAGCTCAACCACGGACGGGCCTTTTTCACCTCCCCTGAGTCCCTCGGCGACTACGTGCTGGTGGACTTCTTGGAAGGCAGGCCCCAGGCGCGCCAGCGGCGCCGGCGCACAGGGGCAGGCTGAGCGGCCCCGCCCGTGCCGCCCGCCTGGTTCTGCAAAGATCGTCTGGTGCACGTGATAGTCGTCGGGTGCGGGAGGGTCGGCTCCGAGCTGGCCGAACGGCTGCAGGACGCAGGCCATTCGGTCGCCGTTATCGACAAGGACCGTTCCGCCTTTCATTGGCTGCCCGTGGACTGGCCCGGGCGGCGGGTTGTCGGCTACGGGTTCGACCGGGACCACCTGGCCGAGGCCGGGGTTGACGAGTGCGGTGCCCTGGCGGCGGTGACGAGCGGGGACAACTCCAACATCCTCACCGCCCGGATCGCCCGGGAGACCTATGACATCTCCAACGTGGTGGCCCGCATTTACGACCCCCGCCGGGCCGTGATCTACCAGCGGCTCGGGATCGCGACGGTGGCCACCACGAGCTGGACCGTCGACCAGATCCTGCAGCGGATGTTCCCAGAGAAGTCGGCCTCCATCTGGACCGACCCGACCGGGCAGTTCCGGCTGGTCGAACGGGTGCTGCCTCCCTGGATGGCTGGCCGCCCGCTGAGCAGCCTGGGCGACGGCCGCTGGAGGCCCGTCTTGCTCACCCGGGCAGGCGAAGCTCGGCTGGCCGACCCCCAGGCGGTCTGCCAGGAGGGCGACGTCCTTTTGGTCGCGGTACGGGTCGAGCAGGTCGACGCGCTGGAAAAGGTCCTCGCCACCGGACCGTCCGAAGACGGGGAGCTGCAATGAAGGTGGTGATCGCGGGGGCCGGCAACGTCGGCGTGTCCATTGCCCAGGAGCTGCTGGCCAGCGGCCACCAGGTGCAGTTGATCGAACAGGACTACGACCTGGTAGCCCGCTTGAGCGAGGAGATGCCGGAGGCCAGCTGGCTGGCGGGCGACGCCTGTGAGGTGTCCGTCCTGCACAGGGCCACTTTGGCGGAGGCCGACGTCGTGGTGGCAGCCACGGGTGACGACGAGGACAACCTGGTCGTGTCGCTGCTGTCCAAGCAGGAGTTCGCTGTGCCACGGGTGGTCGCCCGGGTGAACCACCCCAAGAACCGCTGGCTGTTCAACGAGACCTGGGGCGTCGACGTGTCGGTGTCCACCCCCCACCTGCTCACCGCCCTGGTCGAAGAAGCGGTTTCGGTCGGCCAGCTGGTGCGCATCTTGCAGTTCGCCGAAGGCCAGGCCCGCCTGGTGGAGGTGACCCTGGCCGAGGACTCACCGGCCCGCTCAGCCGCCCTGTCCGAGCTGCGGCTGCCCCGCGACGCCACCGTGGTGGCCGTCTTGCGCTCGTCGCGGGTCATCGTCCCCCGAGGCGACACCGTGCTGGAGGCGGGGGACGAGGTCGTGGCCCTGGTGACCGACGCTTCGGAGGAGGAGCTGCGGACCGTCCTGGTGGGCAGGTCCCTGCCTTGACGGGTGCCGTTGGGGTACGCTACAGAGCGAGCTGCACCCCGTCTCGCGCAGTGCTGCCAGGGCACAGGGGGCTGAGGCCCCCCGGTGCTGGCTTGTGAGGGTTCTGTGATGACCGGGCCCATGGCCGAACTTTGAGCAAGCCAGAGGCGTTGACTGTAGGCAGGGTGCGACGAGCGCAACGGAGGTCGAATTGGACACTTCCTGGATGGCAGAGGGCCGGTGCCGGGACCTGCCTCCCGAGATCTTCTTCCCCAGCGACGGGGTGGGGGTGGAGGTGGCCCGCCGGTACTGCGCCGAGTGCCCCGTGAAGGGGCCGTGCCTCGAGTACGCGCTCGAGAACCACATCGAGCATGGCGTATGGGGCGGGGCTTCCGAGCGCGAACGGCGCCGCATTGCCCGTAGCCGGCGCAGCGTCCGTCCTCACGCCCCCGCGGCCACCTCCCGAGCGGCCACGTCCTAGCGCTGGCGTCAGGGCCCTGGCTCTTAGGGCTCTGGCTCTTAGGGCTCTGGCTTTGCCGCTTCTTGCTTGGCCTTGGCCTCCCGGTCAGCCAGGAGGGCGTCGAGCTCGCTCCTGGTCAGGACCACCCGCTCCTCGGTGCTCCCGGCCTGCAGCTGGGCAGGAGCCGGAGCGGCGGTGGGGGCGCCAGCGGCCTGGCTCTCGGGGCTCCCACCAGGTGCTGGGCCGTTAGGAGCAGGGGTGGTACTGGCCTCCGAGTGGGCCTTGCGGAACTCTCTCAGGGCCTCCCCGGTGTTCTTGGCCAGCTTGGGCAGCTGGCTGCCCCCGAAGAGGACCACGAGGGCCAGCACGATCCAGTACCAGTCACCGGTGATGTTCGCTAGCACTGGCTCATCGTACCTCGTGGCCGGTTCGGTTATCCTGCGGGCCGGTGCTGGAGTGCGTGGTCAACGTGAGCGAGGGGCGTGACCACCGGGTACTGGCCCAGCTGGCGCAGGCCGCCGGGCCCTGCCTGCTCGACGTCCACACTGACGCCGGCCACAACCGTAGCGTGCTCACGCTGGCCGGGCCGCCGGCCGAAGTGGCGCCCGCGGCGCGGGCAGTGGCCCAGGCCACGGTGGCGTCCTTGGACCTGCGCCGGCACCGGGGGGCACACCCCCGGATAGGCGTCTTGGACGTCGTCCCCTGGGTGGCCCTGGAAGGCCCCCCCGTGCGGGACGCCCTACCCCCCCAAGGCCCAGGGCTGGCCCGCCAGGCCAGGGACGCCTTTGCCGTGTGGGCTGCCTCCGAGCTGGCCCTGCCCGTTTTCCTGTACGGCCCCGAGCGGTCCTTGCCCGAGGTGCGCAAGACCGCCTGGCGGTCCCTGGTGCCGGACTACGGCCCGCCTTCTCCCCATCCCACCGCGGGTGCGGCCGCGGTGGGGTGCCGCCCGCTGCTGGTCGCCTACAACCTGTGGCTGGCGGACAGGGACCTGGCCCTGGCGAAGGCCGTCGCCGCGGCGGTGCGCGGCCCGCAGCTGCGGGCACTGGGGCTGGCCGTGGGCAGCGGGGTGCAGGTGTCGTGCAACTTGGTGGCCCCGTTCGTGCTCGGCCCGGCCCAGGTGTGGGACATGGTGGCCGCCCGGGCCGACATCGAGCGGGCCGAGCTGGTGGGCCTGGTGCCTGAGGCAGTGCTCCAGGCTGTCCCTCGGCCGCGGTGGCGTCAGCTGGGCCTGTCCCCGGAGCGCACCATTGAGGCTCGCCTCGAGCAGCAGGCCAAGGCTGCTGGCCGAGGCCGGTGACGAAGAGGCTCGCCCCAGCCAGCCAGGGCGAGCCTCCCCGGGGGAAGTCAGCTACCCGCGCCCTTGTCGGTCAACAGGCGCGGCTCACCCGGTACGGGGCACCGTCCCGGCGCCGGCGCAGGCGGCGGCGCTCCCGTTCGGAAAGGCCGCCCCAGATGCCGAACTTCTCGCTGTTGTCCAAGGCGTACTGGAGGCACTCCTGGCGGACCACGCAGCCCCGGCAGACCTCCTTGGCTTCCCGGGTGGACCCGCCCCGTTCCGGGAAGAACAGGTCCGGGTCGACCCCGAGGCAATTGGCAGCGCGTTGCCAGGCAGGCGCTTGGCGGCGAGGCAGCAATGCCTCGAAGGCCGCGCTGGCTGCGTCAGCGGTGGCTTCGCTGGAGCCCGGCCACGTCCAACCAGCCGGGACGTGCAAGAGACGGACGATGTCGCTCACCGGCGGCTCCCTCGCTCGTGGTTGTCGTACAGGTGCACAGGCCGTAGGCCGTCGCACTGGTGTAACGTCGCACAGCAGATGTAACTACGATCGCGTAACTACATCCCTATTATCTTTGCGCACCCGGCCGGGGAGCGCAAGAGGCTGTCCCGTCCAGCCCTGCCGTGGCCCCCTGGTCCCACCTTGACCTGGCCTCACCTTGACATCGCCCTGGCGGTCGGGGATCATGGTGCAACCATGAGCTTTGTTGCCGGCCTGCTCCTCCTCACCTAGGCGAGCACCTCCCAGGTGCTCGCCGCAGCCTCCTGTGCCACTGGGCCAGGAGGTTTTTTGTTGCACCCCCCTACAGCACAGGAAAGGTACCGATGACCCGCCCACCCGTGACCATCTCGAAGATGCCCTACGACAAGTACCGCGCCTTTGTGCCGCTCGAGCTCCCGGACCGGGCCTGGCCGTCCCGGAAGCTGACCAAGGCCCCGCGCTGGTGCAGCGTCGACCTTCGCGACGGCAACCAGGCGCTCATCGACCCCATGGGCCCGGAGCGCAAGCTGGCTTTGTTCGAGACGTTGGTCGGGGCCGGCTTCAAGGAGGTCGAGGTCGGGTTCCCCTCGGCGTCCGGGCCCGACTTCGAGTTCGTGCGCCACATCATCGAGGAGGACCTGGTACCCGAGGACGTGTCCATCCAGGTGCTCGTGCAGTGCCGCCAGGAGCTCATCGAGCGGACCTTCCAGGCCCTGGCCGGTGCCAAGCGGGCCATCTTGCACTTCTACAACTCCACCTCGGAGCTCCAGCGCCGGGTGGTCTTCCGCCAGGACCGGCAGGGGATCGTGGGCATCGCCACCAATGCCGCCCGTCTGTGCAAGAAGCTCGAGCCCTCCCTGCGGGGCACGCAGCTTTCCTACGAGTACTCACCGGAGAGCTTCACCGGTACCGAGCCGGACTTCGCCCTGGAGATCTGCCAAGCCGTAGCCGAGGTCATCGAGCCCACCGAGGACCTGCCGCTCATCGTCAACCTCCCTTCCACGGTCGAGATGTACACGCCCAACCTCTTCGCCGACGTGGTCGAGTGGTTCGGCCGGCACATCCGCCCTCGCTCGGCCATCGTGCTGTCGGTCCACCCCCACAACGACCGGGGGACGGCCGTGGCCGCGGCCGAGCTGGCCCTGCTGGCCGGTGCCGAGCGCCTGGAGGGCACGCTGTTCGGCAACGGCGAGCGCACGGGCAACTTGGACATCGTCACCGTGGCGCTCAACCTTTTCTCCCAGGGGGTTGACCCCGAGCTCGATTTCCACGACATCGAGGCCGTGCGCCGGGTGGCCGAGCAGGCCACTCGCATGCCTGTCCACCCGCGCCACCCCTATGCGGGGGACCTCGTCTACACCGCGTTCTCCGGGTCCCACCAAGACGCCATCAAAAAGGGGATGGCCGCGCTGCCCAAGGACTACGAGCTGTGGGAGGTCCCCTACCTGCCCATAGACCCCAAGCACACGGGTAGGACCTACGAGGCCATCATCCGGGTGAACAGCCAGTCGGGCAAGGGAGGGGTGGCCTACATCATGGGCACCGAGCACGGCCTCGACCTGCCCCGCCGGATGCAGGTCGAGTTCTCCAAGACCGTGCAGGGCCTGACCGAAGCCAGCGGCACCGAGATCAAACCGGCCGAACTGTGGGACGTGTTCGTCCAGACCTACCTTCCCGAGGACGCCGGCCTGCGCCTGGTGGGCGCGGAGGTGAGCACCGACCGGGCCCGGGACGGGCACGTCACCGAGCTGACCGCGCAGCTCCTGGTGGACGGCGAGCACCGCACCGTGGAGGGCCGCGGGAACGGCCCGATCGACGCCTTGGTCAACGCCCTGGCCGCTGTCGGGCTGCGTATCTCTGTCCTGGACTACCACCAGCACGCCCTCACCTCGGGCAGCGAGGCCTCTGCGGTGGCCTACGTGGAGGCCCAGCTCGTAGGCGACGGGACGGACCAGGTGGCCTGGGGGGCCGGGATCGACTCGAGCATCTTGGACGCGTCCCTGCAGGCCGTGGTCAGCGCGGCCAACCGCCTCCGGCAGGGGCCCGGCCGCGGCTGACCTCAGGGGGCCCCAGCCCGGCTGGACGGGCCGCCACGAGCCTGGGGGCACCCCGGCGCTTGGTAGGCTGGCACCATGTCCCTCCAGCAGCAAGTGGAGCCCGAGCCACCGCGCGGCCACGTGCGGGTCGTCTACCTGGGCCCGGTGGCACCCCATTGGAGAGTCGACTCCGAGTTCGGGGACCGCAACCTGGTCGAGGAACTGCGCCAGCGGATCTTGGCCCGCTTGTTGTTGCTGCCCCCCCACGACCCCCAGTTCCGCCGCAACCGGGAGCGCATAGTGCGCGACGCCGAGCGGGAGAACGTGCTGCTGGAATGGGACCTGGGGGTGCCCGAGGACGAAGAGGACGCTGCCGGGCAGTTCTGAGGGCCGGGGGCCTTTATCCGTCTCAGTGGCGGCTGTAGCCTGAGGTCCTATGCCCCCATCGACCTCTACCAGCGCGACCAGTGCCAGTGGCCCGCAAGGGCCCGGTGACGGGGCCTGGGCGCCTACGTGGCCGGCCGGGCCGGTCACCGCCCCGCTGGCCGTGGCCGGTGCAGAGAGGCGCTATTTCAACCGCGAGCTGTCGTGGCTGGACTTCAACCGCAGGGTGCTGGCCCTGGCCCAGGCGGAGGAGCAGCCCCTGCTCGAAAGGGCCAAGTTCCTGGCCATTTTCTCGAGCAACCTGGACGAGTTCTTCCAGGTGCGGGTGGCTGGCCTGAAGGACCAGCTGGCTGCCGGGCTGTCGGGGACCGCCCCCGACGGCTTGTCGGTGTCGGACCAGCTGCGGGCCATCCGGGCCGAGGTGGCGGCCATGGCCTCGCGCCGGTCGTCCATTTTCAGCCGCGAGCTGGTGCCGGCCCTGGCCAGTTACGGCATCCGCCTGGTGGGCTGGGGCTCTTTGGGGCCGGACGAACGCAGCTACGCGGCGTCGGTCTTCGACGCCAAGATCTTCCCCGTCCTGACCCCTCTGGCGGTCGACCCCGGCCACCCCTTCCCCTACATCTCCAACCTGTCGCTCAACCTGGCGGTGATGGTGCGCGACCCCCAACGAGGGGACCGCCGCTTCGCCCGGGTCAAGATCCCACCCCTTTTGCCCGGCTACCTGGCCCTGCCCGACGGCCAGCGCTTCGTCCCCATCGAGCAGGTGATCGCTGCTTTCCTGGGGGAGCTGTTCCCGGGGATGGAGATAGAGAGCCACAGCGCCTTCCGGGTCACCCGGAACGCCGACCTGACCTTGGGCGAGGAGGAGGCAGACGACCTGCTGGAGGCGGTCGAGATGGAGCTGCGCCGCCGCCGCTTCGGCCGGGCCGTGCGCCTCGAAGTCGAAGCCGGCATGAGCACCGAGGTGCGCGACATGCTCGCCCACGAGCTCGACCTGGAGGCCGACGACGTCTACGAGGTAGAAGGCCCGCTTGACTACTCAGGGCTGTGGGCCGTCCATTCCTTGGACAGGCCGGAGCTGAAGGACGACCCCTTTGCCCCCGTGACACCCCTGAGGCTGCAGGGCACCGACGACCAGCCGGTCGACATCTTCGCCGCCATCTCGGCTGGCGACGTGCTGGTCCAGCACCCCTACGAGAGCTTTGCCATGTCGACCGAGGCGTTCATCCAGCAGGCGGCCAGTGACCCCAGGGTCCTGGCCATAAAGCAGACCCTGTACCGCACCTCAGGCGACAGCCCCGTGGTCAAGGCCCTGATCCGGGCGGCGGAACGGGGCAAGCAGGTCGCGGCCCTGGTCGAGCTGCAGGCCCGAGGCGACGAGGCAGCCAACATATCTTGGGCCCGGGCCCTGGAGCAGGCCGGGGTCCACGTGGTCTACGGGCTGTTGGGCTTGAAGACCCATTCCAAGACGGCTCTGGTCGTCCGCCAGGAGGGCGACGGCATACGGCGTTATTGCCATATAGGCACCGGCAACTACAACTCCACGACGGCCCGGCTGTACGAGGACCTTGGCCTCCTCACTGCCTCGCCGGTGCTCGGCGAGGACCTCACCGACCTGTTCAACTTCCTGACCGGCTACAGCCGCCAGTCTGCCTACCGCCAGTTGGTGGTGGCCCCCTTTGCCCTGCGCTCGAAGATAATCGAGCTCATCGAGCAGGAATGTGCTCACGGCGACCGGGGCCGTATCGTCTGGAAGTTGAACAACCTGGTCGACAGCCGGGTGATCGACGCCCTTTACCTCGCGTCTCAAGCGGGGGTGCAGGTCGACCTCATCGTGCGGGCCATGTGCTGCCTGCGGCCCGGGGTGCCCGGGCTCTCGGAGAACATAAGGGCCCGTTCGCTCGTCGGCCGGTACCTGGAGCACTCGCGGATCTACTTTTTCGGTGCGGGGAGCCTCGACGGTGGCCAGCCGGCGACCGGCGCCGCCTCCGGGCCAGCCGGGGCTGGGCCCTTGGGCCGCGCCCCTGCTGGTGGTCCTGGGCTACCTGAAGGGGGCCTTTACCTCATGGGGTCGGCCGACATGATGGAGCGCAACCTCGACCGGCGGGTCGAGGCCCTGGTCGAGGTCACCTCCGAGGAGGTAAAGCAGCGCCTGAGGGAGATCCTCGAGGTCGAGCTGGCTGACGACGAGCTGTCCTGGCAGCTGTCTGCCGACGGCAGGTGGCACAAGGTACCGGTGGTGAAGAACTTCAATGCCCAGCGTTACTTCCAGGAGCTGGCCCAGGCGCGAGCCAAGCGGAAGGCCGGTGCCCAACCGGTGGCCCCTTGAACCAGGCAGGCACGCCGTCGGCCGCCACGGCGGCGGTGCGGGCCGCCGGCGGGGTGGTGTGGAGGCGGACGCCGCTGGGGCTCGAAGTGGTGCTCGTCCACCGGCCTGCCTATGACGACTGGGGGCTGCCCAAGGGCAAGCTGGCCGAGGGGGAGAGCGACGAGCAAGCGGCCCTCCGCGAGGTGCGCGAGGAGACCAGCCTGGTGTGCCGCTTGGGCCCGGAGCTGCCCAGCACCACCTACCACGACGGCGAGGGCCGCCTGAAGACGGTCCGGTACTGGGCCATGACGGTGTCCGGCGGCGAACTGGCAGGCGCCCATGAGGTGGACGTGGCCCGTTGGGCCCCCCTGGAGGAGGCACGTCGCCTCTTGACCTACCCCAGGGACGTTGTCGTCCTGGACGGCCTGGTGCGGGCCGTGCCCTGAGCGGGCACCAGCCTGTGGTTCAGAAGTTGGCCGGCAGCAGGCGGACGGCGTCCTCGAAGCAGGGCCAAAGCGGCACCAGGCAGGCCAGCGCGCCGGCGCTCAGGGCGGCAACCTTTCGGTAACGCCGGAGGCGCCGGGCCCAGATCCGGGTGCCGGCCCACATCGCCACGGCCAGGGCGCCCCAGCCGAGCGTCCCCAGCCACACGCCGCTGCCCCCGGCACTGGCCAGGGCCGGGCTGGCGGCTGGGCCCCGGGGGCTGGCCGGCAGGGGGTTGGTGCCCCGGGCAGGGGTGGGGGACAGAGGGCTGGGGGCTGGCTGGGCCGGCCGGCGGGCGGGCCCCGGGGGTGAGGTGGTGGCTGGTGCCGGCGCCGAGGTGCTGGGCCGGGTGCCCGCTTGCCTGTTGGCCTGGGCCAGCCAGGGCCCCAGAGCCGCCAGGCGGGAGGGCAGGCCGGTCGTGGGGACGGCCGCGGCCTGCCCGAGCCCCCGGACGAGGGCGGCTCGCACCACCAGGCGTGAAGTCGCCTCGAAACGCGGGTTGCAGGTGGTGAGGGTGAGCTGGGCACCAGGGGTGGGCGACAGCACGCCGACATCGGAAGGGGCGACGACCCATTGGCGGGTGACGCTGTACACCCAGGTGGTGCCTGAGGTGTCGGTCAAGTAGATGAGGTCCCCCCTTACCAGCTCGTTCAGGCGGAAGAAGGGAGCCCCGAAGGTGGTGCGGTGCCCGGCGATGCCCACGTTGCCGGGCTGGCCGGGCAGCGGGGTGCCGGGGTAGTGCCCCGGGCCCATCTGCAGGTCCGCCTCGCCGACCCCCTGGACGACATAGCGGTCGACGCCGATGGCGGGGATGACCAGGTGGTCAAGGACCCCCCCGGGGAGGGTGACCGCCAAGTGGTGGCGAAGGGGGGCCCTGGCAGCCCCGGCACGGCCGGTGCCCGCCGGGGCGGCCGGTCGAGGCCGCGCCCTGGCCGGTGAGGGGCTGGGCCGGCTGGGGGGAGGGACGGCGACGGTGGCCGGTGGGCGGCTCTCCCTGGACAGTTGCGACTGGAAGCTGCGGGCCAGGGAGGCCTGGCTGCGCTGCTCCAGCAGGTTGGTCCCCACCAGCTCGAAGAGGACGAACAAGAGCACGACGCAGCCGGCGGCTACCAGGGCGAGGCCGACCTCGCGCACCACGGCGAGGTACCGCGGCGGCGCAGCCGAGCGCGTGGTGGGCAGCGGCGCTTGCCTGGCGGGCGCTTGCCTGCGGGCGCGTACCTGCACGGGGCAACGCTAACTTGGGTTGGCTCAGGCGGAGGTAGCGGGTTGCCGTACCCTCCGGCTCGGGGCGCCTTCAGTAGTGGCCAGGATGCTGAACGCGCGCGAGACGCCGAGGAGCCTTCCGGCCCTGCCCCCCGGTGGCGGGGGTGCGACGCTAATGGGCCTGTTCTGCAAGACTTGGCTTGTGGCACTGTTGCTGGTGCGCCATGGCCACGCCTTGCCTCGCAAGGAGTGGGGCGGGGAGGACAGCCAACGGCCGCTGTCGGCCGAAGGGTTGCGAGAGGCCGAGGGGCTGGTGTCGACCGCCGGCCGCTTCCCCCGCCCCCAGCGGGTGCTCTCCAGCCCCTACCGTCGCTGCGTCCAGACGGTGGCTCCCCTGGCAGCCCGCTACCACCTGGCCGTCGAGCCGACCGAGGACCTGGCTGAGGGCCAGAGCGAAAAGGCGGTGAAGCTGGTCCGTTCCCTGGTGGGCCAGGACGTGGTCGTGTGCACGCACGGGGACATCGTGGCCGAGGTGCTGGTCAGCATCGCCGACGAGGACCGAGTGGACCTGGGCCCCAACCCGCGCCAGGCCAAGGGGTCGGCCTGGGCGTTGAAGGGCCGTGACGGGGTGTTCAATTCGGCCCAGTACTTCCCGCCGGCGGTGGCGGAGGCGGTCTGAGTTGGCCGACGGGCCCGGGCCGGACGCCAGGCTCCAGGCGCTGTTGGTCGCAGCGCTGGACAAGGTCAGCCAGGGCATCGTCGTCTGCGACAGCGAGGGCCGCGTCCTTTACCGCAACGCGGTGGCCCGGGCGCTCGACAACGCCCGGGACGGGGACCTCCTGGCGGGCAAGGCGATCATGTCTGCCTTGGAGGAGGCGCTGCGGGGGGCCCCTCATGAAGAAACGCTCGACTTGTACTCCCCGGCCCGCCACACCCTCGAGATCCACGCCTACCCCCTGGGCAGCGAGCCGGTCCCCTCCGGGGCAGTGGCGCTGGTGGACGACGTCACCGGCCTGAGGCGGCTGGAAGCCGTCCGGCGCGACTTCGTGGCCAACTTGAGCCACGAGCTCAAGACCCCCTTGGGCGCCCTTTCCCTCCTGGCCGAGACCCTGGACAGCGAGGAGGACCCCGAGGTGGTGGCCAGGCTGACCGCCAGGGTGGGGGAGGAGGCCACCCGGTTCATCCGCATCGTCGACGACCTGCTCGACCTTTCCCGCATAGAGGCAGGTGGCATCGCGCCACTGGCCCCGGTGCCGGTGGCGGCACTGGTGGACGAGGCGGTCAGGGGCTTCCGGGACCAGGCGGCCGCCCAGGGCATCGAGCTGCAGGTCAGCCCGGTCGACGAGGGCCTCGTGGTCCTGGCCAGCCAGCGCGACATGGTCTCGGCCATCGCCAACTTGGTGGACAACGCCATCAAGTACTCCGAGCCCGGCGGCACCGTGCGCATCGAAGTGGACGAGCGCGAGGGCAGTGCCCGTATCATGGTCCAAGACGAAGGCATCGGTATACCGAGCCGTGACCAAGAGCGGATCTTCGAGCGGTTCTACCGGGTGGACCGGGCGCGGTCGCGCTCGACCGGGGGCACCGGCCTCGGCTTGGCCATCGTGCGCCACGTGGCCGAGTACCATGGGGGCCACGTGTCGGTCCGTTCGGTGGAGGGCGAAGGCTCCACGTTCACCATCTTCTTGCCGCTGGCCGCGCTCGGCCGGGGGAGCGGCTCGGTGCCGGCTCAGCCCTGAGCCCCAGGAGCCCCAGTGACTGACCAGCTGACCGTGCTTTTGGTCGAGGACGAGCCGTCGTTCGTCGAGGCCCTGGTGGTTGGGCTCAAGCGCGAGGGCTTCCGGGTGGACGTCGCCTATGACGGCGCCGAGGCCTTGGAGAAGTTCGAGGCCAGCCGGCCGGACCTCGTGCTGCTCGACGTCATGTTGCCGAAGGTCTCAGGCATAGACGTGTGCCGGGCCATCCGCGCCAGTGGCTCGCGCACCCCGATCATCATGGTGACGGCCAAGACGAGCGAGATCGACACCGTGGTCGGGCTGGAGGTCGGTGCCGACGACTACGTGGCCAAGCCCTACCGCTTGCGCGAGCTGGTGGCCCGGATGAGAGCCGTCTTGCGCCGGACGCCGCCGCCGGACGAGCCGGCCGCCCAGGGGGAGGTCTTGGAGGTGGGCGAGCTGCGCCTGGACCCCGAGCGCCACGAGGTGCACCTGCGGGGCCGGGAAGTGAGCCTCCCCTTGAAGGAGTTCGAGCTGCTGGAGCTGCTGATGGCCAACGCCGGCCGGGTCTTGACCAGAGAGACGCTGATCGACCGGGTCTGGGGCCCGCACTACGTGGGCGACACCAAGACCTTGGACGTGCACGTGAAGCGGCTCCGGGCGCGCATCGAGGACAACCCCAGCCGGCCCCAGCGGATCACGACCGTCCGGGGCCTGGGCTACAAGTTGGAGGCCGCCAGGTAGCCCTCTGCGGGCGCCCGCGCCTCAGCGCCAGCGCAACCGCAAGAAACCCCGCGGCCTGGACGGCAGGATGTCGTCCTCGTGGGGGGCTGGCTCAAAGGCGGGGGCCGCAGTGGCCTCGGGCGGGGGCACCAGCTGGGAGCCGGAGGGCTCAGGGGCCCGGGCCGCGCCGGGCAGGTCACCGGGCGCCTGCCCTACCGGCTCGGCCCTGCTCGGCGCGGGGCCAGCGGCAAGGCTGCTCAGGGCCCGGGCAGCCGCGGCTGCACCGGTCTGGGCCCGGGCTGGGCCAGCTGTGGCAGCCGGGCCGGCCGCATCTGCCACCGGCTTGTCGTGCCCCGACGAGCCGAGGAGGGCAGCCCACGGAGGCGGTGGGGGGGAAGGCCTGGCCGACAGCCCAGGAGCCGCTTCCCGGGAGCGGGCCACGCCCTCGGCCCGCGGGGAGCTGGCGGCTGGGGACCGGTAGGCGGCCGTGGCGGGGTGAGGTGGGTTGTGCGCATCGGGCATACCAACTGGTCGGCGCCCGGGGCGCGGTCCTTGAGGAGGCGACGGGATTTGCCTCGCCTGGCGCCACCGGGCCCGAGGGGGGCTGTACTCTCAGCCCGTGCAGGCGTTGAGCCAGTGGTGGGCCGGGGCCGCCTGGCCCCGGTTCTGCCGCCTGGCCCGGTACCCCTACGTCCTGGGTGAAGCGGGCGCAGGTCCGCCCGCCGAAGGTGGTGCTGGCGCAGGGCCGGGCCCGGCGGGGGGCGGCGGGGCCGGGCTGGGGGCGTTCGCTCGCCTGGCCCGGGTGCACGGCCTGTCGTCAGCCGGTGACGCCCTGGTGGCGGTGGCCTTGGCGGGGTCCATCTTCTTCAACATCTCGGTCAGAGAGGCCCAGTCCAAGGTGGCGCTCTCGCTGGCCCTGACCGTCGCCCCGTTCGCGGTCGTGGGCCCGTTGCTCGGGCCGGCCCTGGAACGGGCGCGCGGCGGGCGCCGGGCGGTCGTCGCCTCTTCGGCCGCCGGTCGCGCCGCCTGTGCCTTGCTCATGGCCTTTTGGTCCCACTCCGTGCTGCTTTTCCCGGTCGCCTTTTTCACCCTGGTGTTCTCCAAGCTCTACCTGGTGGCCAAGGCGGCGCTGGTCCCCTCTGCGGTGGGGCGGGCCGAAGATCTCGTGCTGGCGAACTCCAAGCTTTCGATAGGGGGTTCCCTGGCCGGGGTGCTGGCCGGAGGGCTGGGGGCGGCCCTGTTCGAGCTGGCCGGGCCGGGGCCGGTCCTCAGCTTCGACGTAGCCGTCTACCTGGCCGCGGCCTGGGCGGCCACCCGGCTCCGCCCGGCCATGGGCCAGGCGGGCGGGCGGGGGGCCGCTGTGGGGCCGGGACAGCCCGCCGAGCCGCCTGCTGCCCTCGTTCTCCCCCCCGGGGGGGTGCAGCTCGCCGCGGCCAGTACGGCCGGCTTGCGGGCGGTGACCGGGTTCGTCACGTTCCTGCTGGTGTTCACGTTCCGGCGGGGGGGCGCCGAGCTCGTCTGGTACGGCTTGGCCTTGGGGGCCAGCCAGGTCGGCAACGTGGCCGGAGCGCTGCTGGCACCCCTGCTGCGCCGCCGCGCCCGGGAGGAGCTGATGCTGACCGGCGCCTCGCTCTTCATCGGGGCCAGCGCGCTGTCCGCGGCCGTGGCCCACTGGGGCCACTACTGGGGCGCAGGGGTGGTGCTGGCCGCCGGCATCAGCGTGGCTGCCGCCTCGGGCAAGGTGGCGTTCGATTCGATGGTCCAAAGAGATGTGCCGTCCCGGCGCCGGGGGCGCTACTTCGCCCGGTTCGAGAGCGGGTTCCAGCTTTCTTGGGCGCTGGGCAGCCTGGTCGCCGTCTTGGTCCCGATGAGCCTGGTCGCGGGCTTTGGCGCCGCCGGCGTGGTGGGCGTGCTCGGTGCGCTGGCCTTCGCCGGAGGCTCGGTGAAGGCCCGGCGGGGGACGCTGCCTTCCTGGTGGCCCGGTGCGGTGCCCCGCCCGCCCAGCGCCGCCCCGCCGCAGCTCGCCCCGCCCCGTCCCGGCCCGTCAGCCCGGGCTTTTCGCCGCTGAGGGGCCCAGGGGCCCTACTCGGCGGTCAGCTCGGTCCGGGCCAGCCACAGGCCGGGGGCATCGACTTCGGCCGGGGTCGGCAGGCCGCCAGGCTTTTCCCACAGCCGGGCCAGGGCCTCCTCCCCGGCCCGCTCCAGCACCCCGTTCACGAAGCCATGGCCCCGTTCCAGCGTTGCCCGGTCGAGCTCGACGCCGAGGAGGCGGCCAATGGCCCGTTGGCCGGGGCCGTCCTCCAGGCGGCGCCGGCGCAGTGCCTCGCTCACGGCCCCGTACGAGCCCACCAAGCGGCGGCCTACCTTGTCGACCACGAAGTCCGTGTAACCCGACAAGGCGGCCAAGAAGGCCTGGAACGGCACCAGCAGCTTGCGCTGCTGGTCGTTCTGCAGCGCCCCCAGGAGCGCCTCGGGGTCGCCCAGGGAGGCCTGGAAGGAGCTCAGGTCGGTCGGGTCCAGGTTGCCCAGCCGCTCGTCCAGGCTCCGTTCATCGAGCTCGAAGGCGCGCACGTAGCCCACCAGGTGGGCCTCCAGGGCCTCTTTTACGTGGGGCCGGCTCAGCACGGCGTGGTGGGCGACGTCTCGCAGGCAGACCCACATGCGGACGTCGTCGACGGGCAGGCTCCACTCGCGGGCGAAGCTGTCTATGACCTGAGGCACAGCCATTAGCTCGTCTGTCTCGGGGGGCAGCATGGGCAGGTCGTACTGCCCCATGGCCCGGGCCGCCAGGTGCCCGATCATGGCGCCCGCTTGGGCGCCGAGCGCCAGAGGCGCCAGCACCTGCGGCAGGTTGCCGAGCAGCTGGCCCATCGGGTCGGCCTCGTCCCCGGGCGGGCCGGTGCCCAAGGACGCGTCGGCTGCCTCCGCTGGCCCCGGCGGGCTCAGCGAAGAGGCCAGCGCCTCCAGCACCGGCCTCCACAGCTCGAGGGCCCGAGCGGCCCACTCTGCCCGGGTAACGCAGCGCACCTGCAGCCAGCCCCGGCGCGAAGTTGGCAGCCCGGTCGCGTCCGCCACGTGCATGTCGGCCACCCGCACCAGCTCTTCCAGCTTCATGCGGGCGAGGGGGTCAGGGTTGTCCTCGGGCTTGCCTTCGGTGGCTGTCCAAGCTGCCAGCTGGCGGGCCACCTCCCAGTTGAGCGGGCCCTGAGAGGTCAGCAAGCGGGCCAGGTTGCGCAGTAGGTCCTGGAGCGGCCCCCCGCTCCCGAAAGGGGAAGCCTCGCTCATAGCCCGCTCCTCTGACGGCAACCGTAAGCCAAGCTGACCGCGGCCATCGTCCCAGGCTACCGGGCTGTGCCCGCCCAGCGCGGGACTGGCACCTGGCCGGCCCGGAGGGCTTGCAGGCATGCTGGAGGGGTGAGCACGGTCCTGGTGACAGGGGCGGCCGGGAGCCTCGGCCGGCGGGTGGCCGACCGTCTCCTGGCCCGGCCCCAGGTCCAAGCCGTGCTGGCCGTGGACGTGGTGCCCCAGCCTGGCCACGACCGGCTCGAGGCCCACTGCTTGGACCTGTGCCTCTCAGGGGCACAAGAGGAACTGGCGGCGGTGGCCAAGGAGGCGGACGCCTTCTTGCACCTGGCGTGGGGTGCGGCCCGCGGGGGCAACCTGGAGGCGCTGGGCAATGTCCTGGGCGCCGCGGCGGCGGTGCGCCCACGTCAGCTGGTGCACCTGTCGAGTGCCACCGTTTACGGCGCCTGGGCAGACAACCCGGTCCCCCTCACCGAAGAGGCGGCCCTGCGCCCCAACCCCGGCTTGGCTTACGCAGTGGAAAAGAAAGCAGCCGAGGCCTGTGTCGCCCGTTGGTCCGCAGAGCACCCCGAGGTGGCGGTGGCTGTGCTCCGTCCGGCTTGCACTGTCGGCCCGGGCAGTGCCCCCCTGTACCGGGCCCTGGCTGCCGGCAACCGGCCGCCGCTCGGCAGCGAGGGGCGCCTCGTGCAGTACCTCCACCTGGACGACCTGGCCCAGGCGGTCGTGCACGTATGGGAACGGGGCCTGTCCGGCACCTACAACGTGGCACCCGACAATGGGGTGGGCGAGGAGGTGGCCGGGGCGTTGCTCGGTGGGCCGGCCAGGTTGCCCTTGCCCCGCCGGGCCCGGGCGCTGCTCTCGGCCGGCCGCTGGGACCTGTGGCGCCGCGGCGCCCCGCCCGGGGCACGCCCCTACGGCGAGCACTCATGGGTTGTCTCCAGCGACAAGCTGCGGGCCACAGGGTGGCGGCCCCAGTACAGCTCCGAGGAGGCGCTGGTTGTCAGCGACGAACGCCCCCATTGGGACGAGCTGCCGGCCATGTGGCGCCGGTGGGCGGCCCTGGCCGCGGGGGCGGCCCTGGCCGGTACCGGTGCCGGTGGGCTGTGGCTGTGGAGGCGCCGCCGTTAGCGGCAGGCCGGGGCCTCAGCTCCCGTTGACCGCGTCGGGCTGTTCTCCCAGCGTCACCTCCGCCTGGTGGACCTTGCCGTCGTGCACCCAGCTGAGCTTGACGACCTGCCCAGGCTTCATGTTGGCGAGCAGGGCGATCAACACCCCGGAGGAAGTCACCGAGGTGGTGTCGATCTCGGTCACGACGTCGTTGTCCACGATGCCCGCCTTGGCCGCCGGGGACCCCGGGGCAACGCTGGCCACGGCGACCCCCCCGGGGACCCCCTTGGGCACGGCCGGGGGAGAGGCGTCCGAACCCTGCAGGAGGCCGAGCCAGGCGTGCGGGGCGGGGTGGCCGCTGCTGATCAACGGCCCGAGCTCCTCCATGGCCGTGTCGATGGGCGTCACGTAGGTCACCGAGGGCTTGTCCAGTTCGGCCGACGCCGGGTTCAAGATGCCTATGACCTTTCCACTGGTGTCGACCAAGGCGCCCCCGTAAGCGGAGGGGTCGACCGAAAGGTTGGCCACCAGCATGGAGAACAGGCCGACCGAGGCACCGTTGACCGGGGGCAGGTAGTTGAGGCTGTCGTTGATCGTCCCCGACGCGAAGTAGTTGCCCGACCCCGCCCAGGCCGCTGCGCTCGGAGAGCCCACGGCGTAGACCTCCTCCCCGGTCTGGAGCTCAGCCGCGCTGCCCAGCTCGGCGGTGCGCACGGGGCTCATGCGCGCCTGCACCAGGGCAATACCGCTCGAAGGGTCGGTCCCCATCAGGGCCCCGGACAGCAGCGTGTAGGAGGTCGCCACCTCGACCTGGGGGCCAGCCCCGGCTGAGCTGAACAAGTTGCTCTGGGTGAGTATGTAGGCGTTCTGGCCCACGGAGTCCACGATGACGCCCGAGCCGGTGGTGGTGCCCTGGGCGCCGGTCACCTTCACCCCCACTATGGAGGGGTTGACGAACCCCCAGACCCAGGTGGCACCCGGGGAGCTGGGGGTGGTCCGGGGCGGGGTGACGGTGAGGGAGCGGCTCGTGGTCGGGGGCGGCGGGCTGGCGCGTTCAGTGGCGCCCGTGACCAGCAGGACCCCCGTGGTGAGCAGCGCCCCCACGACGCCCGAGATGACGCCGACCAGCCAGATGGGAGCCTGGGAGGCCCGTAGCCAGCTGGCCAGGGCCCCGCTCAGGCCATGGCCGCTGGCGAGGTCGGTGGGGGGGTTCTGGCGCACCTCGGAGGGGTGGCGCCAGAGGCGGTCGTCCGGGGGCAACCAGTGGGGGCGAGGGCCTTCATCGTCGGCTTCGTCGCTGCCGGGCTGGCCCTCTCCTTGGGGGCCCTCCTCTTCGGGGTCCATCGTCCCCGAGGCTACTTACCTGCTCAGGCCAGGTGACGTCGCCCCGGCAGGGGCCGGCCACGCCGGGCGCTCAGGAGACAGGTACGCGGGGCGCTCAGGACAGGTACGCGGGGCGCTTAGGATTGTGGGGTGCTCCCTGCCCCTGCCGGAGACGACTGGGTGGCCCTGACGCCCAGCCCCTTGCCCCTCGGACGCCTGAGCGCCTGGCCCGTCCTGCCCGGCTGTGGTGCGACGGTGGTCTTCGCCGGCACCGTGCGGGACCATTCCGAGGGACGCCCCGAGGTGACGGGCTTGGAGTACGAGGCGTACGCCGAAGGGGCCCTGGCTCGCCTGCGCGCCATCGCTGCCGAACTGCGCGGTCGCTGGCCGGCGACGGGTAGGGTCGTGCTGGTGCACCGAGTAGGCATGCTCAGCCTGACCGACGTCTCGGTGGTGGTTGCCGTTTCGGCCCCTCATAGGGCCGAAGCCTTCGCCGCGGCCCAGTTCGGCATAGATGCCATAAAGGCCAGGGTGCCCATATGGAAGCGGGAGATGTGGCCAGGTGGGAGCGGGTGGGGCCTGGACGCCCACCCGCTGGAGGGCACCTGGGAGGGTGGTGGGATGAAGGTGGGGAGCTGATGGCCGGGATGATGCCTGGGTTGGTGGCAGCCACCAGAGCCGGGCACTCGGCCATCCAATGGGTCACGCTGCTGTGGGTCGTGGGGGCGGTGGTAGCGGCGGCCTTGGTGATCACCGTGATAGTCGTGGTGTCCCGGCGGCCCAAGTCCATGGAAGACGGCATCGCCGAGTTCTCGAGGTCGCTCCAGGCTGTGGCACCGGCGCACCGGCCGGCTCCTCGGCCCGCGCCCCCTTCAGGGCCCTCGCCTGCCTCGCCGCCGGGCCCGGGGGGCACCCGTGCCGTCCGTGGCGTGGGCACCTCGGGCACCAAAGACGGCCCCTTGGGGGCTGCAAGACGGGAGACAGAAGCTGTCTAGGGACCTTGCCATCGACCTCGGTACGGCCAACACCCTCGTGTACGCGCGGGGGCGGGGGATCGTCCTCAACGAACCGACTGTGATCGCGTTGGACAGCCGCACCAACACTGTCCTCAACATGGGGCGGGAGGCCTGGCAGATGATCGGCCGGACTCCTGGCTACATCGTTGCCGTGCGGCCCCTGCGCAAGGGGGCGATCACGGACTTCGACATCACCCAGCGCATGATCGAACTGCTGTTGAAGCGGGCGGGGATATCGCGTTTCGGGCGCCCCCGGGTGCTCATATGTGTCCCCTCCGCCATCACCGCCGTGGAGAAGCGGGCGGTCGAAGAGGCAGCCCGGGCGGCGGGGGCCAACAGCGTCTATTTGATCGAGCAGCCCACGGCGGCCGCCATCGGGGCCGGGTTGCCCATCCACCAGCCTTTGGGCAACATGGTCTGCGACATCGGGGGGGGTACCACCGAGACAGCCGTGCTGTCGCTGGGCGGGGTGGTGGCGCTGGAGGCGATCCGAGTGGGCAGCTTCGACATCGACGCCACCATCCAGGCCTATGTCCGGCGGGAGTACGGCATCGCCATCGGCGAGCGCACGGCGGAAGAGATCAAGATGGCCATCGGGTCGGCTTGGCCCATGGAGGACGAGGTCAAGGCCGAGGTGCGCGGGCGCGACCTCATGAGCGGCTTGCCCAAGACCGTGATCTTGGCCCCCGAAGAGGTGAGGGAAGCCATCGAGGAGCAGGTGGGGGCCATAGTCGATGCCGTCCTGCGCTGCCTCGGGGCCGCCCCGCCGGAGCTGTCCCAGGACCTGATCAGCCAGGGGCTCCACCTGGTGGGCGGGGGGAGCCTGCTCAAGGGCCTGGACCGGCGGCTGTCAGAGGAAAGCGGCTTGCCCGTCCATGTGGTCGATGCCCCCCTGGAGTGCGTTGTCCTGGGCGCGGGCAAGTGCATCGAGAACTTTGACGCCGTGCGCGAGCTGCTCCTGGCCTGACCTGCTCCCCTGACCTGCCCGTGGCCTGACCTGCCCGTGGCCCGGTGGGCGGCGGCTCAGCCCCTGCCCGGGGCGGGCCGGGGCCGGCGCCCCAGCAGGTCCTCAGCCACCTGGCGGACTTGCCAGTCCCGGTCCGCCAGGGACCGTTCCAGGCCGGCAGTAGCCTCCGGCTCCTCGAAGGCGGCGAGCGCCACGACGGCTCGGCGACGGATGGCTGGTTTGTCCGCCAACGCTTCCAGCACCGCCGGCAAACCGGCCGGGTGGCCAATGGCACCCAGGGCGGCGACGGCGGCCTCCCGGCACAGGGGGTCGTCGTGAGAGCGCGCCACCGCTCGTAGCGCGCCCAGGCAGCGGTTGAGCTGCTGCTGGCCGTTGGCGAGGCGGTGCGGGGCACCCGGGGCCAGGATCTCGCCGAGCGCGTGGCAGGAAGCGTCGACCACAACTGGGTCGGGGTCGGCCAGCAGCGCGACGAGCTGGGCCGTGGCCTGGGGGCACCAGGTGCCTCGGGCCACCACCTCGCAGGCCCGGCGGCGAACGAGCGGGTCGGGGTCCGACCAGGCAGCTAGCAGATCTGCCTCCCGTAGGGCTCCCAGGCGAGCCAAGGCCCCCAGGGCCAACCGGCGCACACCACCGTCGGGGTCGGCCAGGGCCGAGCGGGCAGCTGCCTCGCCACCTGTGTAGCCGGCCAGGGCAGCGGCGCGCCGGCGAGCGGTGACGGGCGGGTGCTCAGGGGCCGTTGCCAACGGCGTGCAGGAGGGCCTGGGCGCCCAAGCCGATGACGCCAGCGAGCACGGCGGCAACCAGCAGCCCCATGAACAGGCTGAAGGCGCCCAGCAGCCCGAGCGACCGAAGGCGCCGGGCCCAGGGGACCGCCACCCGCAACCGAGGGGCGGGCTTGGCTGCCAGCCGGCCTTGAGCGGCGAGGCCCGGTCGGGCCAGCCCCGCGCCCACTTGCGGCCCCCCACCGGCCAGGGGCCTCCTACCGGTGAGCGGCCCCCGCGGGGCACCGGCGTCACCCGTTCCCGCTTCCCTGGCCCTGGTCGCTGTTGCCCGTTCGGTCGCGGGCAGCCAGCGGGTTGCCGCTCCCCTGCCGGTTGCCGCTCCCCTGCCGGTTGGCGCTCCCCAGCCGGCTCCGGCCCCTCTATTAGGCTGCGGCATGGCAACCTGGTGGCTGGATGCCACCACCTCCCCTGAGCTCGGGCTACGACCACCCATGAGCGGCACCGGACCGACTGTACCGGGCCCGCCGGTGGCCAAGGACGTCACCCCCTTGGCCCCTGAGGCCCCGCAATGGCCGTGGCGGCCAGGCGGGCCGGCCGGTCCTCCTCCCCCCCGGGCTCCCCGCAGCCGTTCGGGCCGCGCCCGGCTCGTGGGCGGTCTGGTGGCCGTGGCGGTGGTGGCCGGGGCCCTGGGAGGGTGGGCGACGCACCAGGCGAACGGTTATTTCCTTTTTTCCCCGGGCACCGCCCCGCTCATCACCGCCAGCGCGGCCTGCAAGGACGTTGGGGGCCAGCTGAGCCTGCCCAATGGTTCTCCCTGCGTACACCTCGTTGTCCCCCAGGGCCGCGCTCGGGCGGTGGCAGGGGGGTTGTACATGGTGGACGTGGAGGTAGGCCAGGCCAATGCCCTGGACTGGCTGACGTACCAGTTCGGTTTGCTGGGCAGCGACCGCGAACTGGTGCCGGTGAGCGAGTACGCGCCGGGTACGCCGGTGTCCGAGCTCGGCTGCCAGGACACCCAGCAAATGGTGTCGGCAGACCAGGACGCCGCTCAAGCTGCGTTCAAGGTGCTCGGTTACCGCATCAACGAGTCAGCCCTCGGGGCGCAGGTCGTCACCGTCTACCCGGGTACCGCGGCTTGGGATGCGGGCGTCAAGTGCAATGACCTCATCACCGCGCTGGACGGGCACCCGGTGCGGTCCTCCGAGGCGCTCACCCGCCTGCTGGCGCCGTTATCCCCGGGCACCGTGGTGCACCTGACCGTGAGCTCTGGGGGCCGCTCCCGGCGGGTCTCAGTCAAGCTCGGGCCGGTCACAGCCAGCGCTCGCGCCCGGGGGGCCAGCGGCAAGGCGTACATGGGCGTGATGGTCCAGACCTGGGCGGTGCCGAAGCTTCCCTTCCCGGTCTCGGTCAACGCAGGTCCCATAGGTGGGCCGTCGGCTGGCCTGGCCTTCTGCCTAGCCATCCTCGACGCCCTTTCCAACGGGAAGCTGACCGGTGGGCACCGGGTGGCTGCCACCGGGACCATCGACCCGCAGGGCAACGTGGGTGACGTCGGCGGCGTGAGGGAAAAGACAGTGGCCGTGGAAAAAGCGGGTGCCCAGGTGTTCTTCGTGCCGCGAGACGAGTACGGGGACGCCCGCAGCCAGGCGCGCGGCGGGCTTGCCGTAGTGCCGGTCACCACCCTGGGCCAGGTGCTGCGCATCCTCCATCAGCGCTACGGGGGTGACATCAGCGGCCTGCGCCTTGGCTAGCTGGGCGCGGTCCTACAAGCCTCCCTGTGGTCGGGCATAGGCTGTTCGCAATGCCCGCTGAACGCCTTCACCCACGCGCCGGAGATGTGCCGGACATGTCTGCCGACGTGATCGCCGGCCGGCGTTTTGCCTCGTCCTGGCGAGGTTACGACCCTGAGGAGGTCAAGCAGTTCCTGGCCCAGGTAGCCGCCCAGGTGCGGTCCTTGCGTGAGCGCCTGGAGGCGGAGGCGGCCGCGCGACGGGAAGCCGAGCAACGGGCCTCCCACCCCCACCTGGACGAAGCCACCCTCATGGCCGCCGTCGGTGAGGAGACGGCAGCGATACTGCGCAGCGCGCGCAGCGCAGCGGCTGACATAGCGGCCAAGGCCGAGTCCCAGGCGCAGGAGAGCTTGCAGGCGGCCGAGTCCAAGGCGGCGGCCTTGGTGGCGGAGGCCGAAAGCCTGCTTGCCTCCCGCCAGGCGGAAGCCGGCTCCATGGTGGCCGAGGCCCGGGCCAAAGCGGAAGAAGAGGCCGCGGCCATTGTTGAAGCAGCTCGCCGCGACGCCGAGAAGTTGGCTGCCCAAGCCGTCGAGGAGCACGACCGGCTGGTCGAGGAGGCTCACGCGGTCCGGGAGCGGGTCCTGTCCGACCTGGCCCGGCGGCGCAAGCTGGCCACGGTCCAAGTCGAGCAGTTGAGGGCAGGCCGCGAACGGCTCCTGGACGCCTACTTGGTGGTCCGCCGCACCTTGGAAGAGGTGACAGACGAACTGCAGCGGGCCGACGCCGAAGCACGCGCCGCGGCGGACGCGGTGGGCCGTCAGGCTGGGGCTGGGGGAGCTGAAGACCCGCTCGACCTGCGGCCAGCGGGAGCCCTGGAGGGGACGGGAGCGAGCCCGGCCACCGGAGCCGTCCCGGCTTCGGGCAGCCTGCCCAGCGCCTCTGGTAGCCACCAAGCCTCCGGTAGCCACCAAGCCTCCGGTAGCCACCAAGCCTCCGGTAGCCACCAAGCCTCCGGTAGCCACCAAGCCTCCGGTAGCCACCAAGAGGAGCCCTCCGCGACCAAGCCCCCGGTCATTGGTTCGGGCCCCACTTCGGCCACCTCGCCGGTGGTGCTGGCGCCCAAAGTGACCCAGGTGACCGCAACGGGGGCAGTGCCCACCGGTATGGGGGGGCCAGCCGCGCCCGTGGCGCGCGTCAGCCCCAGCGACACCATCGAAAGCGTCCGCATCCTACGAGGGGAAAGCGAAGCCGCCGCCAGCCAGGCTGCTTACCCCACTGGCCCGGTAGGCAAAGTGCCCATCAAGCCCCGGGAGCCGGCGGCCGTCCCGAAGGCACCGGCTGGTGCCCAGCCCAGCCCGCTGGCCGGCTCCGAGCCGCCCGCCCCGGCTGCGCCGGGCCAGGTGGCCGAGGCCGAGGACCTGTTGGCGCCGGCCCAGCCCCCCGCCGGGCCCGGCCCCATCGCCCCCGCCGAGCCCGAGCCGGTCCCCTCTCCGGGGCTCCTGACGCCCAGCGGGGCGGAGGCCGCAGGGGCGGGCGAGCCAGGCGGGGGCCCGCCTGCACCTGGGGCACCACCAGATGTGGAAGGCTTGTTCGCTCGGATCCGGGCTGGGCGGCAGCACGCCACCAGCCGGGCCAGGAAGGCCCTCTTTGGCCAGGTGCCTCCCGCCGGCGGAGAGCCCGCCGACGAGCTACGAGAGGCTGAGCAGCCCTCCCCCCCGGGCACCTCAGCCGGAGCTGCCCCAGCCGGAGCTGGCTCTGGCCACACACTGGCCCAGGAGGTTGCCTCGCAGGAAGCTCCTCTAGGCTCCGCCCAGCCCGGCCCGGGTGGCACTGGCTCGGTCGAAGCCACCCTGGACGAACAAGTCCTGGGCTGGCGCCAGAGAGCGACCGGCCACCTCGAGTCGTCACTGGCCAGGAAGCTGAAGCGGGCGCTGCAAGACGAGCAGAACTCGTTGCTGGACCGGCTCCGCAACCTCAAGGGCCCGGCCAGCTGCGCGGAGCTGTTGCCTGGCTCAGAGGAGCACCCTGACCGCTTCGTCGACGCCAGCCGCCCCGTGCTCGAACAGTCCGCCCGGGCTGGAGCTGAGCTGGCCAATGTGGTGATGGGTGCCCAGGAGCCGGCCGGTCTTGCCGCTGAAGTCGCTGACCTCGCCGACGAGGTAGGCCGCTCGATCGTGGAACCCCTCCGCCAGCGCCTAGAGCAGGCGTTCAGCCGCAGCGGGGACGACCCGGCCGAGCTGGCCGAGGTCCTCGGGGCGGCCTACCGAGAATGGAAGACCCAACGGATCGAGGCCGTGGCCCGCGACCAGGTGGTGGCTGCCTTTTCCCGAGGCTTCTACACGGCCGTGCCGGCAGGTACGCGCTTGCGCTGGGTCGTGAGCCCCTTGGAGGGGCCGTGCCCCGATTGCGAGGACGACACCCTGGCCGGGGACCAGCCCAAGGGGGAGCGGTGGCCTACCGGGCAGCTCCACCCGCCGGCGCACCCCGGCTGCCGTTGCGCCCTGGTGCCGGTGCTGGCCGAAGCCCGGTCTCTGGTAGGCACCCTATCCTTGGTTGGCAGCCAGGCAGGTGCCACGTCGGCCGGGTAGCGGGCCTGGGCCCTGCCCAGCCAGCCCCGGCTGGCCCTTGTAGGCTCCCAGTTGGGCATGCGAGCACCGTCTGACATACAGGGACGGCTGCCACACGCCAGTCGCCGTACGCGATGGGCCCTGGCCATCGCTCTCGTCGCCGTGGTGGTGCTGGTGGTGTTCGTCCAGCGCGGGGCGTCGTACTACGTGGGCTACCTGTGGTTCCGCTCAACTGGGTTCTCCACCGTCTGGGACAAGGTCCAGCTGGAGCAGATCGGCCTGTCCGCCGTCTTCAGCGTTGTCTTCTTCGCGTTCCTCTGGGCCAACCTCTGGCTGGCTGACCGCCTGGCACCGGCGTTGTTGCCGCCCGACGACGAGCTGGTGGCCCGCTGGCAGAACCTGGCCGCAGGCCAGATGACCTGGATCCGGCTGGTCATAGCGGGCTTGTTCGGGCTCATCGGAGGCATCAGCGCCCACAGCCAATGGGACAACTGGCTGCTTTTCACCAACGCGGCGCCCTTCCCCAACAGCGACCCCGTGTACCACCTGAACGACGGGTTCTATGTCTTCCGGCTGCCGTTCCTTTCCTGGTTGGCCTCCTGGCTCTTTGCCGCCATAGTCGTTTGCCTGCTGCTCAGCCTGGTGGCCCACTACCTGAACGGCGGCGTGCGGCCGCATGTGCCCGGCCAGCGAGTAGGCCCGCGGGTCAAGGCCCACCTCTCCGTGCTCTTGGCCGTGCTGGCCCTGGTCCAGGGCGGCAGCTATTACCTGCAGCGGCTCTCGCTCGTGCTCTCCCAAAAGTACGTGGTCGACGGGGCCACCTATACGGACCTCCACGCCACCAGCCCCGCCCTGGTGCTGCTCATGGCCATCGCGGTCATCGCAGCCGGGTTGTTCATCTACAACGTCCGCCAGCAGGGGTGGCTGTTGCCGGCGGTGGCCGTTGCCCTGTGGGGCTTGGTGTGGTTGTTGGTGGCCAATGTCTACCCGGCTATCGTCCAGGCCTTTGTGGTCCAACCGGCAGAGAACGTGAAAGAAGCGCCGTACATAACCCGCAACATAAAGGCCACCCAGGTCGCTTACGGGCTCCAGGACGTCGAGCAGGCCACGTTCCAGGGCAACGCCGAGGTCAGCCCCGCCCAGGTGACTGGCAGCACGCCCCAGGCCGTCGCCAACGAGCAGACCCTGGCCAACGTCCGTTTGCTGGACCCCCAGGTCATGGGCTCCACCTTCACCAAGCAGCAGAGCTTTCGGGGCTATTTCGACATGAGCCCACCAGCCGTCGACCGCTACGACATGACCGGGCCGGGAGGGCGGCTCAGGATGACACCCGTGCTCATTTCGGCGCGGGTCCTCAAGCCGTCAGGGGTTGACCCCCCTACGTGGGTCAACACCCACCTCGAGTACACGCACGGCTTTGGGGGGGTCGTAGCCCCGGCCAACGAGTCGGGGGTCGACCTGTCGGACGGGTACCCTGACTACAGCCTCAGCGACCTCCCGCCCCAGGGCCAGCCGGCCCTTTCGGGGCAGTCGGCCCAACCGCGCATCTATTTCGACGCCAGCAGCGACTCGGCTGATGGTTACGTGATCGTCAATTCTGCTCAGCAGGAGCTGGACTACGAAGACAGCAGCGGCAACCAGACGTACAGCAGTTACGCGGGCAGTGGCGGGGTACAGGTCGGGGGGCTTTTCCGTCGGGCTGTGCTGGCCCTGTCGGAGGGCGACTTCAACATCCTCATCTCCTCCCAGGTGACGTCCCAGTCGCGCATCATCCTCTACCGCAATGTCGTCCAGATGCTGAGCAAAGTCGCACCCTTCCTGTCGTACGACAGCGACCCTTACCCCGTGGTGCTGAACGGCCGGGTCTACTGGGTGGTAGACGCCTACACCACCAGCGACAACTACCCGTACTCCGAGCAAGCGGACACGTCTCGCCTCCCGTCCACCAGTGGGCTCTACGGCCAGGCCTTCAACTACATAAGCAATTCCGTCAAGGCGGTCGTGGACGCTTACAGCGGGAAGATGTGGTTCTTCGTGCAGCAGCCCAACGACCCCGTGGTCCAGACATACGAGAACGCCTTCCCGAAGCTGTTCACCCCGATGTCGAAGGCGAACTCGGTCATCCCGGGGATCACCAGCCACTGGAGGTACCCGGAGGACCTGTTCACTGTCCAAACGAACATGTACCAGCGCTACCACCAGGCAAACGCGTCTGTCTTCTACAGCAATGCCCAGCGCTGGGACGTTGCCCAGAACCCGGCCGTAGGCGAGGTTGGCACCACCACCTCCACCGTCCCGGTCCTGCCGGTGGTAACCACTGCCCAGGCCGCGGCCGGCCCGCCCAGCGCGCAGAGCGTCATGCCCACTTACGAGCTCATGGCGCTGCCCGGCCAGGACCAACAGAGCTTCGTGCTCGTCGAGCCCTTCCAGCCGCACTCCAACGGCGACCGCCAGGACTTGACCGCCTTCATGACCGCGTCCTCGGACCCCAATGACTACGGCCAGCTCACAGTGTACGAGACCCCGCCTGACGCCACCGTCTACGGCCCCTACCAGGTGACCACTGCCGTGCAGGAGAACCCGGTCATCTCCAAGGAGATCACCCTGCTCAACACCAACGGCTCCCAGGTGGTGCTGGGCAGCGTGGTCGCGGTGCCCATCGGCTCGACCTTGCTGTACGTGCAGCCGCTCTACGTCGAGCAGTCCCAGAACCAGCTGGCCCGGCTGGCGGACGTGATCGTCGTCTACAACGGCACTGCCTACGACTCGGGCAACGCGTCCCTCGATGGCGCGCTCTGCAAGGTGACCAACACCGACGGGACCCACCCCTTCGCCAGCTACTGTTCCACCGCCGCCGCCAAGGCACCGCCGGTGGTGCGGGCCAAGCCGGCCAAGCCGGCTGCGCACCCCAAGGTCACCACGACTACGGTGGCCAACCTCCCCACGACTACTGGCCCCACGACCACAACTGGGGTGCCGGCGCCGACCACCCGCTCGTCGATCGTGCTGCCCGGCCCCCAGCGCCAAAGCGTTGCCCAGCTCCTGGCCGGGGCCCAGCAGGACTTCGCGCTGGCCAACGCGGCCCTGAAGCAGGGTGACCTGGTCGCCTACGCCCAGGACATAGCCGCCGGGGAGGCGCTGGTGGCGAAGGCAGCCCAGCTGGCTGGCCCCCCCACAACGGCCAGGACCACCACCGAGCCCACTCGGCGCACCACCACGACGGCGGGCACGAGGGGTGCGGCACCTGTGGCCCCGACGTCGACGGCTACGACCGCGCCAACGCCTCGGACCGGCGGGTAGGCTCCGCACCCCTGCGCCTGGCTGGCGAGGTCCTTGGTCCTCCTGCCGGCCCGGGGCCGTGGCCGGGCTGAGGTGGCCGGGTGCCGGTGCCCGCCTGGCTGCTGCCCGTGGCGGTGCCGCGGGGAGCGTGGGGTGTGGTAGGCTCAAAGGGCACGCCGCGGGGTAGAGCAGTCTGGTAGCTCGTCGGGCTCATAACCCGGAGGTCGGTGGTTCAAATCCACCCCCCGCCACCAAGACCGCTGGTTCAGCGTGCACCTCGTGCAGGGGTGCAGGTGCCTGACCAGCGGTTTCTCGTTCTCAGGCGTGTCCGAGATGCAGGTTTCTCGGGTGCATTTCTCGGGGCTTGCTCAGCGTGCCCTGTGCAGGGGTGTGCAGGGTGAGCGCGGCGCAATGTGGCCGGTGAGCTGCGGCTTCGTGACGACAGGCGCGTCGAGACCGCCCGCCCCAGTTGCTCTTGCGTGTGCACGCGCAGGGCATGCGTACGCACTGCACTGATCAAGGAATCTCGAGGGGACCGCGCCCGAAGTGGCCCTCGGAGGTCGCACAACCGATGGCTCACGATCGTCGATCTGCAAGGACACCGACTATGCGGTTGGTCGACAGATCGCCAGCACTCGTTCAAGGCGGTCCGCGCCGTAACGTTTGGCCTCGACACGGAACAGACCCGCGGACTCCATTCCCGGCAGCGTGGCGACGCCGCTCAGGGCCAGATCGTCCTGGGCAGCCTGATCGAAGAGGCTCCCTTCGTCGGCGCTCTTGAACTTGGGGACGTAGAGGTTGAGATGGTTCGTCACGCCGTAGCGCACTCGGAGACGCTGCGGAACATTCACGCCCTTGCGGAGCGCCGGCCGATCGGCTGGCTTGTGTGACCACGCCAAACAGAGAAGCACGCAAGGCTCGTCGGCCAACGCGATCAGGCGATTGGCGGCTGCCTCGATGCTCACCTCGGCATCGACGCTCAGCCGCTCAGCATCACTGAGCCCTGCACGAACCGAATACTCGTTGGCGACGAGCTGCGCCGGCATCAGCAATGCTGCCGCACCGAGGTCACAGAGGTACTCCTCCTCCCTGTTCTCGGCATGGCGGTCCATGGTCGCGTCCAGGCGGTAGCGCTCCTCTTTGGCGAAGTTGGGAAACGCGGGATGGATGAGCTCGTGGGCCTCGGTGAAGTGCTGCCGCTCCTCCGAATCCTGCTCATTGATGTCCATCACCAGCTGCCCAGAGGGCTCTGCATAGATACGACCAGCGAAATCATACGAACCCCGCTTCCGCCTGATCCCGTGGCAGCTCGCGATCAGATCAGGGCGAATGGGCAGACGATCTTGGCCCGCCTGTCGGCGCAGGTCGTCGGCGAACCGTTCGATAATCTGCTCGGGGTCGGCCCCGTCGTTCGCCGCTATCAGCTGGCGAACGAGCGGCTCGCGCCACTCACGCCTCGTCGCCACTGGCGCGCTCCTTGTCGATCTGCCGGCTCATGACGAGGGAGTGGTACACGTACTCCCAACGATCGACCGTCTGGGGGCGTTCGCCCTCGCGCCAGCGGATCGAGGCCAGCATCGTCAGGTCGCTGCTGGAGAGGTGGGCTTGCTCGGCAAACGCCCGGAGCGAAGCAGGCACCTCTTCTTCGTCGCCCACGTACCTGATGACCGGCCCGCCGACGAGATCCGCGATGGTGAGATCAAGGGCTTCGGCGATCCGACCCAGGACCTCGATCGAAGGGTTGGCGGCCTGGTTCTCGAGTCGGACCAGGTAGGCCTTGGTGAGCCCCGACCTGGCGGCGAGCTGCGCCAGGGACAGGCCGGCCTTCTCCCGCTCCTCGCGGACGCGCCGCCCGATCGCGGTCGGATCAATCATCTGCCCAGGAGCATACCGAAGCAGGCGATCCAGGTGTTGCCTCTCGGTGCCAGCTGGTTCCAGCGTCAAGTCACTGTCGGAGTCCGAACGATGTACGATAGTATACCGATAGCCGCTACCCGGACCGCCAAGGAGGACGAATGGAACCAGAGCCCGCCCGTCACCTCGTCGAGGTGACGATCACGATCACCGACACCGAGGGCAACACGAGGACGGAGACCAAGTCGATCCCCGCGGGGCCGACCAAGGTCGTCGAGCTCAAGGCTGAGCTCGGGGTGCCCGAGGAGGACACCCTCTGGGTCATCACCAGAGAGGGCAAGAAGCACCAGCTCGGCGACCACGAGGTCCACGACGTCAAGGAAAGAGACCGGTACGAGGCGCTGCCCCGGGGCGGCGTGAGCTGATGGACCAGGGTGACCGCGAGTCCCTCGTTCGCGCGCTGGCCGAGGCCTTTGGCGCAGCCGTCGACGTCACCCCCGGAGACGGTGCCGCGCCGCACATTCTCCTGCCGTCGGTCGAGCTACCCGAGCCGTGGACGCCGTCTCCGACCCGGGCCCTCACCGTGTTTGAAGACTGGCCGAGGACCCGGCCCCTCTTCTTCGTCGACGAGCAGGTGATCGGCGAGAACGGTGAGCCCCCGCGCAGCCATCACTCGAAATACCTGCTGGGCGAGAGCTGGCGAGGGTTCAGCTTCAACTTCCCCTGGAGCGGGGACGACCCGGTCCGCGCCGTGCAACTCTGGCTGACCCGCTTCACGGTGGAGCGGTCGTGACGAGCGGCCGCCCGTGGTGGCAGCGCATCGCGTCGTGGGGGAAGCCAATGCCCCCGGTTGCTCCCCGGCGACCACCTGCCCGCTACGTTGACCTGCGGATCACCCGAGCCCTCTTCGAGGGCGTCCGCTCCCACGTCGAGAACTTCACCCGCGGCGAGGAGGCCGGGTTTCTCCTCTGCTCGCTCAGCCGCCTGGCCGAGCGCGACGTCCTTCTGGCCAACGAGTGGCATCCGGTTCCCGACTCGGCCATCGCACGCAACGCCAACGGCTCGGTGCTCTCATGGAGCTCGGAGTTCAACTCCGAGGTGCTCCAGCGCGCCGTCGACCTCGGGAGCACCGCCGTCCTCGTGCACTCCCACGGTTGCCCCGGGCCAGCCTTCTCCGACGACGACCGCCGAAACGAACGGGGCTTGTTCGCCGCGTTCAGCCGCATTCTCGATCCCCTCCTCACCGGGACTCTTCTCCTCGGTCGTGGCGACGCCTGTGGCTCCTTCTGGGCGGCTGGAGGGCACGGCGGCTTGGTCTTCCGACGGATCGTCGTGGTCGACGCGCCTCTTGAGATCTGGCACTCCGGCGACGACCGAATCACTGCATCGCCGAGCCGCGCCCGACTTGCCCGGCAGACCCTCGCCATCGGTCCGGCAAGCGACGCCAAGCTACGCGACGCAGCTGTGGGAGTGGTCGGGGTGTCGGGTGGCGGCTCGCACGTCGTGCAGCAGCTCGCGCACCAAGGCGTCGGGACCCTAATCCCGATCGACGATCAGTTCCTCGACGAGACGAACCTCGGTCGCCATGTCGGCGCGACCGCCGCAGACATTGATCACACGCTCAAGGTCGATATCGCGAAGAGGGTGATCAACGGCATCGATGAATCGATTGAGGTACGCGCCGTGGCAGAGCGATTTCCGTCCCGCGAGACCATCGCCGCACTGAAGGAGGCAGACGTGGTCGTTTCCTGCCTCGATCGCTTCGACGCTCGCGAAGATGTCAACGCATTCTGCCGCCGCTACCTCATACCGCTGGTCGATATCGGGATGACGATCCGCTCCACGGGCGAGAAGCTGGCACGTGCGGACGGTCAGGTCATCGTCTCGATGCCCGGCCGAGCCTGTCTTCGTTGCTTCTTCCTGACCGACAGCCTTCTCGCCCGGGAGAGGCGAGAGAGACCTCCAGGGTACGACGAGAACCCGGACGCTGTGGGGGACCCACAAGTCGTTTCCATGAACGGCGTGCTCGCATCCGAGGCGTGTAACAGCGTTCTCGATATCGTCACCGGCTACAGCAATGGCAGACGTGTAGCACGCCAGTGGCAGTACGACGGACGCACGGGGGAGCTCCTTTCGGGAGATCTCCCCTCGCGGCGTGCGGGGTGCCCCGCTTGTGCAGAGGAAGGCCAAGGTGACCCCCGATCAGCGTGACCTCTGCGAAATGATGGGGTTGTCCTACTTCGATTGGAATCCGTGAGCAACTAGTCATCCGCAATCCTGCGGAGGAGAAGGAGAGCGGCATGTCGACTGACATACCGGTGACGATCCAGCTGGCCTTCGACGGCTACTGGCGGCAAAGCAAGGTGGACAGTATTCCAGCCCACGCTGGTGTCTACTGCGTCTACACCTGCACGTACAACAAGGACGTCAAGCCGAGGCCGACGGTGTCGGTGGACAAGCTCCTCTACATTGGGGAGGCAGGCGATGTCCGGACGCGAATCTCGGGACACGAGTGCTGGGAGAAATGGGAGAGACATCTCAAGCCCGGCCAAGTGCTCTGCTTCTCCACGGCGTCCGTGTCGCCGGAGTCGACTCGGAACCGAGCAGAGGCAGCGCTGATCTTCAAGCACAAGCCCCCGGTGAACACCGAGTACGTCCACTCGTTCCCATTCGACACCACCACCATCAACGCATCCGGCGCAACTGCCAGACTCACGACGACGTTCACGGTGAAGAGGAACGCAACCGACTGAACCGGCCCGCCGACCTCTGCGGACCGTGGCGATCCGTTAGCGGCAGCCCTGTGAGGCCCATACGCCCTCTCTGTTCCGCCAAGACGTAACATCCGGTGTTGATGGGATCGGTGGTTTCCGAGGAGCTGAGCATCAGTCAGGCGATCGAATGGCTAAGTCGCCCTGATCGGGTCTGCCCCCGGTCTGGTTGACATCCCTATTGCACGAGAGCCCCGTGCTGGAAGGATGGCACCATGCCGAAGAAGTTCCCACCCGAGTTCAAGCGTGACGTCGTCGCGGTCGCCCGTCGTCGGACGGTCCCCCTCGACGAGGTGGCAGCCGATTTCGACGTCGCCGAGTCCACGCTGCGGCGCTGGATGCGCCAGGCCGACATCGACGACGGGCGGAAGGACGGTCTGACGAGCGCGGAGCAGTCCGAGATCGTCCAGCTTCGCCGGGACAAGCGACGCCTCGAGCAGGAGAACGAGATCCTCCGGCGTGCCGCCGCCTACTTCGCCAAGGACGCCCTCCCAAAATGAAGTTCCCGCTGGTCCGAGAGCTGGCCGCCGAGGGCTTCCCGGTGCGGCTGACCTGCGGGGTGCTCGGCTTCTCTGCCGCCGCCTACTACAAGTGGCTGGCCAACCCCTGCAGCGACCGGGACTGGACCGACGCCCACCTGGTGAACGAGCTCCACGACCTCCACCGGGACGACCCGCCCTTCGGCTACCGCTTCCTCGCCGATGAGTTGAAGGACCGAGGCCATGCCGTCGGCGAGAACCGGGTGCAGCGGCTGTGTCGGGAGCACCAGCTGTGGTCGACCACAACCAAGAAGGGCAGGAAGGTCGCCGGAAAGACCCCCGGACCTCCGGTCGCCGACGACCTCGTCCGCCGCGACTTCACAGCCCCCGCACCCAATCGGCTGTGGCTCACCGACCTGACCGAGCACCCGACGGCCGAGGGCAAGCTCTATGTGGCCAGCCTGAAGGACGTTTTCTCCAACCGGATCGTGGGCTATGCCGTCGGACCGCAGATGACGGCCGACCTGGCGTGTGCGGCCCTCCGGATGGCCATCGCACGCAGGGAGCCGAAGGGCACCACAATCGTCCACGCCGACCGGGGAGGCCAGTTCCGCTCACGGGCCTTCCAGGCGGTCTTGAAGGCCAACGGGCTCACGCTGTCGATGGGTCGGGTGGCGTGCGCTGCAGACAACGCGGCCATGGAGTCGTTCCACTCGCTGCTGCAGAAGAACGTGCTCGACCAGCGGCGGACCTGGGCGACCCGCTCCGAGCTCCGCTACGAGATCGTGACCTGGATCGAGCGCACCTACAACCGCCGCCGCCGGCAGCGTCGGCTCGGCAAGCTCACCCCGGTCGAGTTCGAGCTGGCCTTCGCCGCCTCTCAGGCGGCATGATCACCCAAAACCAGTGTCAACCGAACTAGGGGCAGACCCAACCGTGCCTCGTCATGTACGGAGCAGGGGCGTCATTGTCGGCCCCAACGCACGCGCCCTCGGTTTCCGCAGTGCTCGAAACGACGTTGGACATCGTGGAGAGAGCCGCCCGGGTCTCCGATGATGCGCCGCGCACACCTCAGGGCGGTTATGACTGGAGCACCTGGTCGCAGGTCACCGAGATGTCGATCGCTGAGGCCCTCGACTTCCGGTCGTCTAGGAGGCTGGTGTGAAGCGCGTGCCTGACGCGCCTGAGGTGGACGGAGTCATCGATCGCTCCCTGGCGCTGCGCTGGGTCGGCGGGGCAGGCGAGGAACCGGTGAAGGCTCTCTCCTCGTGCCAAGGACCAGGATTTCGGACCGAACGAGGTCTGGAGCTGCCCATCTCATGGCACCGACCAGCCTGTTGGCGTGGAACTCAGCCCGAGCACGGCAAGGCGCGCCAGGTTCTGCGCCGCGGCGAGCAGCGCGAAGTCGGCAGCGACGCGCGCCCTGCCACGCATGCGCGCCCGTCTTCCTCCGTGACGACGGCGCGTCAAGTGGGCGAGCTTTCGCTCGACTTTCGGTCGTGTCGCCCGGTAGTCCTCTTGCCAGGCGGGGTCGCGCTGACGGGCTCGCGCTGCGGCGAGGGCGGCCTCGTGGCGGTTGACGTTCACGACCCGTCCAGAAGCAGAGCTCGTGCAGTGCTCGCGAAGCGGGCAGTCGCTGCAGGCCGAGCCGAAGCGGGCGACGCCCGATCCGTCGCCTTGGCGGCGGATCTCCACCGTCACGCCCGCCGGGCAGGTGACGGTGTCGGCCTCGAGGTCGACCTCGAAGCGGTCCTTGGCAAAGCGCCCCGAAGGAGCGACGGGGTCCTGGGTCTTCAGGCGGTCGGTGACGCCGGCCTCCTCGAGCAGGCTGTGCAGCTCGCCGGTGCCATAGGCCTTGTCGCCGTAGACGACCGGGCGCTCCTGCTCGATCTCCTCGTCGACCTCGGCCACGTCGGCGAGCAGCTCGCTTGCCTGGGAAGCGTCGCCGAGGTTGCCCGGGCTGACGGCTGTCGCGGTGATGAGCTCGGCGTCGGGGTCGATCGCAACGTGGCCCTTGTAGCCGTCGAAGCCGTGCGCCGAGGTCTTGTGGCCGTGGCGGGTCTCGGGGTCGACCGTGGAGATCACCCGGTCGAAGGCGACCTTGTGGGCGATCGCAAAGACGCCGTCCTCGCGTACTTCGAGGTCCTGGCCGAGCACGGTCAAGAGCAGGCACGCCGCCTCGTGCACCGCCGGCGAGAGCTCGCGGCCCGAGAGCGCCAGCACCATCGCGAAGCCATCGGTCGCCCGGCTGTCGATGAGCTCGGTGCGGGCCTGCTCGTCCTCCCAGTCGATCTGGGGCTTGGCCGCGCTCGTGTAGTCGTCGCCGCTTGTGATCACGCCCCGCAGCTCGGCACAGAGCTCGTCGCCGGCCACCTTCAACAGCCCCCGGATCGCCGAGCGGATCAGCGTGATCGTGTCCATCGTCGCCACCGCGTCATAAAGCGGTGTCGAGTCGATCACCCGGCGCCGCCCGATCAGGCCGGCCTGCTTGGCGGCCGAGAGCGCGACCTCGAAGATCCGGTTCGGACGCTTCGAACGCCGCAGGCGCTCTCGCATGTCGACGAGCACGGTGTGCGCAAAGCTCGTCCAGGTGGCGCCGTCGTAGCCGCCGACGCCACAGGCATAGCGCCAGCGGTTGTCGAAGGTGTAGCGCTCGACCGCCTCCCGGTCCGACAAGCCCTCGAGGCGCTGCAGCGCCATCACCACCGCGACGACCGAGGGCGGCACCGAGCGCCGTCCCCTCTCGTCGAACAGGTCGGCGAAGTCCTCGTCAGGGAACAGGGCGTCGCGCTCGCGGTGGAAGAAGGCGTAGATCGAAGACTTGTCGAGGGCCTCGTCCAAGAAGCGGTCGACGTCGTCGAGGAGGTTGCCCTGCCGATCAGCCATGCCGAGGGACATCGGTCGCTCCCGGTCGAGAATTACGGACGTGTAATTCTCCCTCATGGCGACCCCGATCGCGAGCATTCACGCCCGCAAAAGACACCAGCCACCTAGCCCGAACTTACGGCTTGGCGGCCCCCTGAAACGTGCTCCAGCCAGGAGGGACGGCCAGCTCGCCGCCGGGCAATGTAGCCACTAAAGCATTGACCGTAGAATGACAGCTGTGTAAGCTATCGCTATGCCCAGGCGGCACGGCGGTGCGATGCACATCTCGACCACGCGTCGCCACTACATCGGGGCCGATGGAGTCGAGCGCCACTACGAGACCCACCTCTTGCGCCGTTCGGTCCGGGTCGGAAAGACGGTGCGCAACGAGACGCTCGCCAACCTGTCGCACCTGCCGGCCGAGCTCATCGAGGCGCTGCGGGCCGGGTTGGCGGGCAAGACGCTCCTCGTCGCTGGTGAGGACCTCGAGCTGGTGCGCTCGCGCCCCCACGGCCACCTCGCCGCCGTGGCCTGCCAGGCCAAGGTCCTGGGATTGAAAGACCTCCTCGGCCCGCCCTGCAAAGAACGCGACATCGCCTACGCGCTGGTGCTCGCTCGGGTGGTGCACCCGAAGCCGAAACTGGCGACGGTCACCTGGTGGCACGACACGACCCTCGTCGAGGACCTGGGGCTCGAGGACGTGGGCACCGACGAGGTGTACGCGGCGATGGACTGGCTTCTGAGCCGTCAAGACGCCATCGAGGCAACCTTGGCCCGACGTCATCTTGCACCCGAGGTGGACCCGACGGGGCGCGCCTACTTCGATCTGTCCTCTTCATGGCTGGAGGGGCGGTGCTGCCCATTGGCCGCCTTCGGGTACTCGCGCGACGGCAAGCGCAACAAGGCCCAGATCGAGTACGGGCTTCTCGCCGCTCGAGACGGCACGCCCGTCGCCATCCGGGTCTTCCCCGGCAACACCGCCGATCCGGCCGCGTTCAAAGACATCGTCGAGGTGGTGCGCGACCGGTTTGGGCTCGCGCATCTCGTGATGGTCGGCGACCGGGGGATGATCACCTCGGCGCGCATCGAGGCCCTGAAGGAGGTGGGGGGCCTCGGCTGGCTGACGGCGCTGCG
>JAJPKN010000023.1 GCA_021323695.1 Actinomycetota bacterium
TGCTGTTGCCACTTCGGCCATGGTCATCACCGCGCTCATGTCCGAGCGGTCCGTGGTGTCCCGGGCCATGGCCAGCCTGGAGCGCTGCGACCAGGTGTTCGTGGCTACGCCAGTCGACGCCAAGCTGGAGGAGCGCTCCCAGCGCTGGGTCGTCACCTTTGAGGCCAAGGACCCGCGCACAGGCGAAGCGCGTCAGGAAACCCTGCGCACCGAACGACGCGACGACCCTCTCGGCCAGCTCGTCTACCGGCAACTGCGTGCCTGCAAGGGCCGACCGGCCCTGATCTGGAAAGAGGTGGAGGACACTGGCCGGGTGGAGGACGGCCACCCGGTCAAGGTCCGCATGGTGCGCTGGGCGCAGCCGTGCTGAGCACTTACCACCCCCACATCAAGGCATGGATCGACAACAAGTAGTGGCCGGCACAGGCGCACGTTGACTGCTCGCAGGGCTGCTCGCGCTCCGAGCAGGCCAGCCATCCCCGGCCCCCTGCTGATGGCAGTCGCTTTGGGCGCGGCAGCACTGGCCCAGGCCGCTGGCGCTCCTGGGCTGGTCTTGGCTGTGGCCGGCATGGCTATAGGGGCGTGGGTGGAAGCAACCGCAACACGACCCGGTCTGGATGAGCGGCCAAAGAAGGGGACAGCACCCAGCCCTGAGGCAACAGCAGCCCAACGCGAGCAACGACGCTGGCACCAGGTAGCCGTTGGCACCACGTTCCCGCTCCCAGCCCTCGCTCCAGGCTGGCCTCCTCTTGTAGCCGCTCTGGCCGCCCTGGTGGCTGCCACCGCTGGCTGGTCATTGCCCATTGCCCACCTTTGGGGGCATGTGCATATGCCGATCCGCGAGGTGCGAGCAGTGAACGCAGTGGCTGCCTGGTGGGTTACTGCTGGCCTGGCTTGGGGCTTGCGCACCTCAGCAGGAACGGCTTGCCCAGGCACGCGAGTCAATCATCTCGCCTGTTGGCAGGCCTTAGCTGGAGCCGGGGCTGGGATGGTGGTGGGCCTAGCAGGCGCGTTGGCGCTCTGGCAGGTACCCACCAGCACAATGTCGTGGCCGAAGCCGGCCGGGCTAGCCACCTTGGTCGCCCTGGGAGCCGTTTGCGGGGGATGGGCAGGGGCGTCGCGGCCGGCCTTGGCGCACTGGAGGAAGACTGAAGCCATGCGAGCCCGGTGGGGCCAGGCGTGGGCCGAGTTGCGTTACGACCCAGCACCCGTGCTCATGACCATGCGCGAGGTGGGTCGGGCAACCGTGATGACTTGGCAGGCCGCTCCCGTGCATGGGGCTCGGACCTTCTGGCCCTTGTCGACCAAGCTCGGGCCCTACGAGCCTGAGGCAGTGGTAGTCATCCTCGAGCATCCTGACCAAGGGCCCAATGGCCCCATCGCTGGTACTCGCCATGCTCTGCGCTTCGACGTTGCCGTCTGGCCGGGTGGCTTGCCCGACTACTGCGACCCCGGGACTAGTCCTGAGGAGGCGACGCTAGGCGCTCATTGCGCCATGGTGTTAGCCCTGGAAGAGCGAGGCTATGGTCGAGCCGTCCCCCTAGGGGCGTCGCGCATGGGTTCCCCCGATGCCCCCAGAGCTGTTTGGCAATCCCGCTGGGCCTGGCCGGCTGGCCCTAGCCTGGCCGAGGTCAGACCACTGCGGGGTGAGCTGGCAGAGCGCTTCGGTTGCCCGGTGGTGATCGACCACCGTTCCGATGTCTTGTACTTCGGTGCCATTGGGGAGGCTGAAGCGGGCTTGTCGGACGAAGAGGCAGCGACACTGGAGCGAGTGGCCGACGAGGACGAGTGGGACAGCCGCTGGGCGCTTGTGCTCAAGCAAGGAGCCAACCCACCCACACCACAGTGGTCCACGGCCAAGGACCTGCCACTCGCCAATGGGGCCATGGTCCACCGCTTGGCCTTTGTCTCCCGCTCAGGCGTGGACCCAGCCAGCTTCCAGCGCCTCGAGCCACAGTTGGCTACTGTCCTTGATGCTGCCCCCTTTGTGGCGATCTGTGGCTGGCCGGGACAAGGTAGACCGGGTGACCGTCATCCTCAAGCGTTCGCCGTGTACTGGTCTGAGACGGTCCAGCCGAGCTCCCCGGAACAGCTGGCCCCTTCACCGGGAGCAGTATGGGTATTGGCAGGCCAGGTGAACATGGCCTTCGACGCTGCTCGCCTGCCTCGTCCCGAGGTCGTGGCTGCTCGGTCCCTATCGGGACCGGACAGCCAATCGGTGCTCTGGGAGGTTGTGCTGCGCTTGCACGGGGGAGCAACTATGGCGGAAGTGGCAAGCAAGGCCCCTGTCCTGCGCCAAGTGATGGGCGTCTCCTGGCTGGTCGTGGAACCAGGAGGCGAGGGCGCGGTCCTGCTCATGGGGCCGTCGCCACATTCGCGTTCATTGGTGCTTGCTCCTGGCGTGGACGGCCTACGTTTGGCCAATGCCGAATGGCAGGCGGCTTGGGGGGCCGCTGGCTTGAGAGGTACCGAGGGCCTACGACCGCGCTTGGTGGCGATGGCACCATTGCCTGCCAATCCCGAAGTGGAGGCCCTCGACTTCGTCCTGCCGCCGGGTCTCGACACAACGACAGCCAAAGCCGGCCTCGGCAAACTGGCTACTGCCATGTCCTATGGTTGGGTCGAAGCTAGGCCCTCGCCCCTTGGGCCAAGTGGGTTGAGGCTGTTGGTCGCCGAGACCGATCCTTTACCTGGCTTTGTCGCCTTCGACTTCTCGGCTGAGGCATCATGGAGCACAGGCCTGCCCTTTGCCACTGGCGTAGAGGGGGAGACGGTGCGCTTTTGCCCGACTGAGTCGCCTCACCTCCTACTGGCCGGAGCGACTGGTTCGGGCAAGTCCTCTGCGGCCCAGGCGCTGCTATGGGGAGCGGCCGCAGCCGGAGCGACACTGATAGTGATCGACCCGGTGAAAGGTGGAGCCGACTTTGCCTTCCTGCGCGCCTGGACGGCAGCCTTCGCGACCGACATCACCGAAGCAGCTAGTGTCCTTGACCTGCTGTTGGCTGAGGTCGCTCGGCGCAAGGCGGCCAATGCTGCTGCTGGTGTGGGATCGTGGGCCGAGCTGGCAGAGCCGCCGCCGCCGTTAGTGGTCATGGTGGACGAGTTCACGAGCCTCACGGTCGCCGGAGCCAAACTTCCAGCGTCCCCCAATGAGACACCCGCCCAGACAGCAGCTAGAGAGGCCCTAGAAGCCGAGGCAGCGGCGCGTAGTAGCATCGCCATGGCTATAGCCCGCGTTGCCCGAGAGGCGCGCTCGGCCGGCGTCAGCCTCCTGCTAGCCACCCAACGCCTATCTGCTGCCATGCTCGACCGCATGGTGGGAGCCGAGGACCTGAAGGTCAACCTGGCCAGAGCACTACTTGGCCGAGCCAGCTTGCCTGAGCGCCAGGTTGCCCTTCGCGACGGCGTATCTGCCCCCTCGCTTGGTGAACAGGTGCCCAAGGGGCGCGGCTGGTTCGAGCCATTGTCTGGCCCACCCCAGGTCGTCCAGTGTTGGTGGGCCTCCCAGGATGACCTGGCTGAGGCTCTAAGGGCTAGGCGGCCGCCGCCACCACCAGGGTCGTCCTTGGCGGCACTGGTAGGGCCGGGCGACGAACCAGAACTAGCCGTGAGCATGGAGGAGCTTGAACGCCGTGAAGAACAAGGCCAATAGGTGGCGTCACGCTGCCCATGTCGCCACCGAGCACGACCACCCGTGGCCCAGCTTCGACGACTGGGACCTGGTGCTAGAACACTGCCGTCCGGAGCACTAGGCCGTCGCGGGTCTCGCTCGCCAGGTGAGCGCCTCGGCTTGCGCGTGGACTTAACCCAGGTGGAGGGCCTGTACCAAACCAGGCCCAAAGCACAGGAGGACTGATAGGAGGACTGATATGACCGCCAACCAGCCCCGCCAGCCCCGAGGTGTGCCCACCGGCGGCCAATGGCGAGCCACCGCCCGGCCCGAGGGCCCAGGCGTTGAAGGTACGGACATGGAGGCAGCCCCACCTGCCAACAGTCGCCGCGACTCATGGCCACTGGTCCATAGCGACACATGGCCTGGCGAAAAGGCCGTTGCATGCCCGAAGTGCGGATCGCAGACGATCGCCATAACCAGCAGCAACCTTGGTTCAGATGTGGTCCGCGGTATACGGTACAGGCGGTTCGACTGTAAGACCTGCGGTTATCGGGAGTACTTCAATACATGAGACATGTCCTTGAGCGCGCGCGCCTTAGCGGCAGGCGTAAGGCCGTAGTTGCGCTCGAACCACGCCAGGGCACCGAGGAGGTAGGAGGGCTGAGCGCGATGATCAAGGTGGGCGACCGGGTCATAGCGACCGAGAAGATCGGGGGCATCTTTTTTACTCACGTCCCTCAAGGGACGCACGGCGTTGTTACCGAGGATCAGGGCGGCTGGTTGACGCGTTATTACCGTGTCGACTTCGACAACGGCGCGACCGAGTCTTGCAGTGAGAAGCAGATCGCCAAGCTGAACAGGTAAGCCAGTTCATACCACCGGCTCGGCCTGTGTCGATGGCCCTGTCCGGACCACTCAGTCCCGGGCCGACAGGAGCCGCTTCACGGCGTCGTCCATTTCGGCGGCCAGGCCGGCCGAGGCCAGCGCCTCTCGCACTAACCGGCGGTGCGCCTGGAAGCCGCCTTTTGGGGGTGCGGAGACGGTTGATGCCACCTGCTCCGCTTCCTGCCCAAGCTCGGCGAGGTGCCTGTGGAGACGGTCCGAGGCGTCGAAGAGCGGGACCGGCAGCACCCACACGTACTTGTCGAAGTCCCTAGGCCCGAACGCTCCTCTCGACTGGTAGGGCTCGACCAGGGCTGTGTAGCAAGGGGCGTTCAGGACCGCACAGAGGTACCGGCCCTCCTTGATGCTTTCTACCGGTGCCCAGTACAACTTGTGTTCTACTACTGCCCGTTCATCAGTGATGACGGCTGCCGCCAGGCTGTTGCCGGAAGCTGAGTAGACGACACGGTATCGACGGCTGGGGAACTGGTCCGAGAGGTTTTTGTAGTAGTCGAACCGTTCCAGCAGGCTGAGCTTCGTCGCTGGCGACTTGTTCCGGTCCCATAGTTTGCTCGCTTCGTCCCACCAGTGATCGAGGCCCCTGTGGTCCCCCAGCATGTTGCTCGGCTCCATGAGCCCGGCCCCTTCGACGTAGGGGATGACCACCTGGAAAGTCGTCACCACGGCGAACGGCACGATGGACTCCCCGAGAAGGGCGGGTCGCACGAAGCGTTCCTCGACGACGCCCCTCAGAGGCGGGAGGCTTTTCCAGGGCAGTTTCTCTTGTGGGGCCCTACGGGAGCGCACCGATCGCTGGTCGTTCCTTTGGAAGCGAGATGGTGGTGCATCCTCGACGAAGACGAGCATGCGAGGGAAGAGCGTGGCACCGTTGCGGAACTTGTCGTGGTAAGGGGACGAGTGGCTGTCCCCGGCTACCGGCACTTGGTCCGTGCTCTCGGTGAGACGAGCGTCGGCCCAGTGCCTTGCCCCTGCGCTCACCCTGCCCGTCGCATGGGTCGCTGCAGCGGGGAGCGGATTGGAGTGCCGTTCGTCCGTCTTGGTGCCGAAGACGACCGCAGATGGGACCGGGAACGGGCCCGGTTTCACCGCTTCGAGCGACAGAGGGGTGCCCAAAGCCGCGAAGGGGTGCCCTCCGGGAATGGTGGTCCATCGCCCCGAGCGGAAGCCCTCGTAGGCACGACGTGACAGCACGGCCAGAGGGACCACGAAGCCGAACCGCCCCCCTTGCCGGAGGAACAGCTCTACCGAGCGGGCCACGAAAAAGGCTGAGAGATCCTGCTGTGTGGCCGTCTTGCCACCGACCCAGAGGTTGCGCTTCCGGCAGCGCTCCCGGAAGGCCGTCTGCATCGAAACCGGCATGTAGCGATAGGCCAGCCAAGGCGGGTTCCCGACCAGCACGTCGACCGGGTGCTGTGCGAGCCAGGCGGGCCGAGCCTGGTTGCGGACGAAGTACTCCCAGATGTGGTTCCCCTCGTGATCGTGCAGGTCGCAGAGAACCTTGTAGGTGCCCTGCAAGGTGGCCGTGGTCTGGGGGTTGTTGGTGTAGCGCGCTATCACGTCGTCTATTGGCAACCAGCGCCCGCCACGGTCGCGATCTGTCGCTCGCGAGACCATCTCGGCCAATAGGGAGTCGAAGTCGGGGTGAGCCACTACTTCGGCAGGGAAGCGCAGCGAGGGCCGGTCCGTGTCCCCGAGGGTGGACACCACGACGTCGGGGTTCTGCGCCAGCAGGGTGCCGTCGAGCTCTGCTGGCTGCGCCCAGCGCATGGAGTCCGCCAAGTAGACGGGGACCGTGAAGTGGCCCCGGCGCCTGCTCAGGCGATCTTCGCCCACGGCCAACATGAACGTCACCTGAGCGAGCACGACTGCCACCGGGTGCAGGTCGAAGCCGGTCACTGCCCCCTGCAGGCGTTGCAGGGCCTGGTCCATCGGCGTGCTTTCTCGCTGCGCCGCGTCGAAGAACCGCTCTATCGCAGCGAAGAGGAAGGTGCCGGAGCCGCAGGCAGGATCGAGGAGCCGCTGGTTTAGCGGGTCCGTGAACACCTCAGAGACGACCCGGTCTGCCAGCCAGTCCGGCGTGTAGTACTCACCGAGACGGTGTCGTGCCTCCGGGGTAACGATCGACTGGTAGAGCGCCTTCAGCACGTCGCGGTCGACGCTCGACCAATCGAAGCAGGACACCCTTGCCATGAGGTCGGACACGACCTGGTCCCCGCCGTCCAGGGCCAACGGCCAGTCGAAGAAGCCTGCCTCGCCTACCCCACTGATCCCCATGTCGGCCAGCTCTCGCCCGGAGAGCTGCCGGTGCGCAGGGGCGTTCGGGTCGAGGCCCAGCGTGGCCCTGGCGATGAGCGTGGCGACTACGACGAGGTAGGTGTGGTCCACGAAAAGAGCATCTTGCTCGTACTCGTCTCCGGGGAACTGGGTCCCGAAGGCCCCAACCAGCAGACGTGCCCACAACCGCTTCTTCAGCCTCACCTCGTCGTTGCCTGAGCCGGCGGCCAGAAGGTCTCTTAAAGTGGAGCGGGCAAGGTTGTAGGTCGGGCTGTCGGCACCCAGGCGAGCCAGCACTGTCTCCGGGTCGGCGCGTACGGCGCTGTCGGTGGAGAGCAGGGAACCCAGCCATTGCCTGAACGCCCTCGTTGCCGAACCGGCAGGCGGCAATACTGCTTCGGAGCACAGCTTGAGCGTGCTGTCGGCAGAGAGCCGGTACTGGAGCCAAGTGCGCCCGTCGGTGAGCAGGCCGCACAGCAGGCGAGCACCGGTCTTTTCTCGGTCGGCGAGGTAGCGCTCGAGCTGCCGTTCGTGCTCGCGCCGCGCCCGGCTGCCCGCCGCGCCCACGTCGCGCTTGCACTCGATCAGCAAGTTGGCGTACTCGATGTCGATGCGCCCGCTCCCTACGCGTGCCTCGAGGCCGGGCGTGTGGCCGGGCAGGAACTCGCCTGCCAAGAGAAGTGCTTTCACGTCGGACTGTATGTCCGCCTCGTTGCGGTTGGTTGGCGGCGCGGCCAACTGTGCGGCGACGGCGTCGAAGGCGGAGGGGACCTCAGGCAGGCCACTGGGGCCTAGGATCTGGTCGCTGCTCACAATAACCTCAGAGCCTGTTCGGTACCCGCCAAGTCGACGACCCGGTAGTAGGCCCGACGGTGGCCTCTCGCCGTACCGGTCTTCTCCAGGAGACCATAGCTGACCAGCATGCGGAGGTTGGGGATAGCGGCCCCCCCGGGCTCGCCCAATAGCCTCCTTATCACATCAGAGCCGGCGAACTCGCCGTAGGCCTCGTTCTCGCGTGCCACCTGGCAGGTGACCTCGATAGCGCGCCTGGCACCGGAGTGCGCCATCAGGAGCCGCCGCACCTTGTCCAACGTAGAGGGTACAGGACTATCGCTACTCATGCTCCAAATGCTACCGGTCCTACCTTAGCCGCGCAAGCAACGGAGCACCAATAAGGCCACAACAAGGCCTCATCGCCGATCTGGCGAAGCTCCCTGAAGTAGGCTGCGGCGCACGCGGCCCAGGTTGTACCCAGACGACCGATACATGGCCTGAGCTGGGTAAACGTGCCGCTCCAGCCATCACTCGACCAGGCTGCTCATGACCATGGGGTCGTGTCGCATAATCGTGATTATGGGACGTGGCGCCCGTAGGTAGGGAAGTGAGATACGGATAGGTTGGCGTACCACGCATAGTGGCGCTGCCAAGCCATAAGCACCGGTGGTAAGGGGCACGACGCCAAGTGAGCACGGCCCGGTAGAGAGTGCTGCCACTTATCGCCGTAAGAGAAATGGCTGTTCACAGCGGCCACCAGGATGAGCGGCAAGGTCCCGGTGGGCCAGTGGGCACCTCTGAGGCGGCACAGGGACCTCCGACATGACGACCACGAAGCGTGGCTAGCGACCGACGCCGGCCCGCATTTGTGCCTCGGTTGGCCTACAGGGCGGCTAGGCACCGGCACCAGCGGCCCCGCTAGCCACCTAGTTGCTAGCGGGGCCGCTTGCCGACCCCACATACAGGACATGAACGCGTTCGGTGGCAAGGGCGGTCCCCAGGCAATCGTGTCCTGCCGCTCCTGTGGGCAGGTGACCGTGCCAGTGGAGGAGGTAACCGTGACCATGGGCCACCAGTTCACCTGGCTCACAACCTGCCCAGGCTGCGGCCACGCCGTGATCGGCCAGACTGAGGACGGTGCCATAGTGGCCCGGCTAGTAGCAGGCGGGGCGCAGGTCAATGCATCCCACCTGGCTGACCACGCCGCCTGGTGGCTCAGTCAGGTGGCACCTGGGTAAAGCACCCGATGCAAGCCGCTGTCAAGGCCCCGTTCCCGTGGTTCGGCTCCAAGGCACCTATCGCGGCCCGCGTATGGGAACGCCTGGGCGATCCCGGCCATTACATCGAGCCCTTCTGCGGCTCGGCCGCCGTATTGCTCGGCCGGCCCAACTGGCACCCAGGAGCCTTGGAGACGATCAACGACCTTGACGGGCTGGTGGTCAACGCCTACCGAGCCATCCGGGCCGCGCCTAGCGAAGTAGCCCGCTGGGTCGACTGGCCGCTGTCTGCCACGGACATGATGGCCCGCCAGCTCTGGCTCGTGGAGCGCAGGCCAGGTCTGATCGACAGCCTGGAAGCCGACCCCTGCTGGTACGACGCCCAGGCAGCCGGCTGGTGGCTATGGGGATTGGCGTGTTGGATGGGAGAGGGGTGGTGCTCAGGTAGTGGCACCTGGACGGCTGAACCAGGACCGGACGGGCACCGACTGGCTGTGCGTCATGGGCGGAAAGTGCCAGGCGGTGTCCTGCGCCGACCAGTGCACCTGACCGGGCCACAGGGCGTGAAACGACCACCGCCCGAAGGTGTGGCAGCCTGGCTAGAGCGTTTGGCTCGCCGCCTAACGGACGTGCGCATCACATGCGGTTCATGGGAGCGAGTGCTCGCGACTACCAATGTGCACATCGACGGCGTGGACCGGGGGCCCGTGGCGGTGTTCCTCGATCCACCCTATGCTGCTCCCACGCGTTACGCTCATCTGTACGCGCACGATGACACGGCCCTGGCCGACCAGGTGCGACGCTGGTGTCTCGAACAGGCACCCGCTGGCTGGCGAGTGGCTTTATGCGGCCTGCGAGGCGAACATGACACGCTGGCTCAAGTTGGCTGGACGACGATGGAGTGGGTGGATGCTTCCGACGGCTGGGGGGGGCGTGGCCCTGGGACCAACCGGGACGACGAAGTGATCTGGTTTTCACCTGCTTGCGCGCCACCGGCGCAAGGCAGTCTGTTCTGATGTTGCCCCAGTACCCGGACATCCTGGCGTTAGCTCACCGGGCGGGCGTGGGTGAGCCAGCCTGGTTCGACGAGGCCGGTGTACCTCGCTATGCCCCGTTCCATCCCTCACTGCTTGGTGTGTACGATGAGTTGGCCGTGCTGGCCGAGGTTACCTGTGCCTCATGCAACAAGACCATACTGGTCGGCCTTGGCCGGGGTCGTATTGAGCTGGGTACCCAGGGCGGCTTCGTGCGCAACGACCTGGCTTCTGTGATCGCTTTGGCTAAGGCGTGGGGCGACCCGCCCCGCCACAACCTGCCGCTGGGCGGGAGGTGCGCGGGGGAAACCATGCTCTGCCGGGATGTGAGGGTGGTGGAGACATGGGAAATGGGCGACGACTTCGAGTGGCAGCGGGTGGTTATGCCGGGACGATGTGGTAGTCCGGCTCAGAACACAGCCGCGCGCGCGTGGACTGAACCCGGGTAGAGGACGCGCCCCAACCACAGGAGGGCCGATACGAGCATCACCCAGCTCCGAGGCGTGCCCACCGGCGGCCAGTGGCGAGCAACTGGCCGGCCAAAAGGACCAAGCCCGACTGAGGTTGCCGACCCATCGCAAGCCGCCAGGGACGGCACGCTGCCGCCCGGCTTCGACCGTTGGGACCTGGCCGACATGTTCGGGTGGATTGTTGCTCACGAAGCTGCCGAGCACGGCCCCCCCGGCCGATTTCGACCGCTGGGACCTGGTGCTCGATCCCTGCCGTCCGCAACGCTAGGCCATCCGTGGCCTTCGGTTGCCAGGTGCGCGCTTCGGCTCCAGCGTGGACTTAACCCGGGTAGAGGGCTCGTGTTGAGCCCGAGGACAGGAGGAACGCATGAGCTCCAGCCAGCCCCGCCAACCCCGCGGCGTGCCCACCGGCGGCCAGTGGCGAGCCACCGCCCGGCCCGAGGGCAGGATTGCACTAACTCGGGAACCCGGTCCCTTAACTCGGGAACCCGATCCCTGGGTGCCGGTCAAAATCCTCGACATCGTCGACACGCGAGAGTATGAGCCTGGCCCAGACAACCGCATGCACCCCGTGCCAGATACTGGAACTCTGAACCAGTGCGACCGCTGCGGTCGAGACCATGTTGTTCACGCGTTCATCGAAGACCAACACGGCCAGGAGCACATCGTGGGGACGAGCTGCGCCTTTGCCACCGGTCCGTTAGCTAAACGCTTTACCAACCTTGTCGCGGCGACCCAGCGTCTCAAGGCTATGGAAGGGGCGCTTGCCCTGGCCGAGCAGTACGCAGCTATGGAGGCTGCAGCAGTAGAGGCCCTAAGATCGGAGTTCCCTGGATGGGACGCGGTGCCTTTACCGGGCTCGGACAGAGTGGTGTGGACAACCAAGGACGGCCTGGCCCATGTGTCGGTGTGGGTACACCACTCCGATCTGGATGAACGCGAGGCGACGTTGCGCGACCTCTGGCTACGTGAGCGGATGCTCCAAGACATCGGCCCACCACCCACAACACGCGACATTGAGCGGCTCCGGAACGACGTTGCCAGGACTAGAGCCAGGGTGGTTGCCCTGCGGGACACACCGGGCCCGGAGCACCCGCCGTTGGAGCAAGCAGACACTAACACTATTAGACGCTCGGGGACGGACCCTAGGACCAAGAAAGCTGCGTACACCGAGGCCGACTTAGCCCCACACATCGGCAAAACCGTGACCGTCGCACCCGCTTCAGGAAAGATCGTAGTCGGCTCACTGCGCAGCTACGGCTCCCCCATCACAGGGACGCTCCATTCTGTGTGGAAAGATCGCGACGGCAATGTCCTTGGGTTCCGCCTCGCCCGTACATGTGACCTGTGGTGGGCCGGACGGACGGTCACAGTCAATGAAATCGAGGAGTTCAGCAGCCGCAGTCACGGCTCAGTGGTAGTCCGTGGGGCATGGCCGAGATCTGATCACTGAGGCTTTGACATCCTCCCGGCCCTGAAGGGCGTTTAGATCACGATCTTGCCGATACGTGAGGGCCGGGCCGCAACTCGACTATTCCGCTGTGCTGGGAGTCCTGGATTACGACCTATTTTGCTGAGGTATCGTCTCCGTGGGGCGGGTGCCCTGTTGTAGTCCAGTCCTCCTGGCTCAACGGCTTGGAGGCAGCCATCGACCGGGCCTTCGGTATCGTCTGTGACGACCAGGGCCGGGAGCTGGGGCTTCTCGACATGGCTCCTCAGCCACCACGTCCCGATCGGTGAGCGCTCCGGCTTGCGCGTGGACTTAACCCACGTAGAGGGCCAAAGTCGAGCCGACCCTAGAGCACAGGAGGACCACATGAGCGTCACCCAACCACGCCAGCCCCGAGGTGTGCCCACCGGCGGCCAGTGGCGCGCCACCGCCCGGCCCAAGGCCGACGTCGACTTAGCGGAGAGCACGTCGTGGCCACCGGGAGGCTGGTTCCCGCAATGGGCACCAGAGATTCGCATCGCCGACCACAAGATGTCCCGGCAGTCGGACCTCGGAGTCGTTGTCTGGACGGACTACTGGCGCCGTCCAGAGCTGGCGCCTTTGGCGGGGGGCGCCGTCCGAGTCATCGCCGAGCACGCCGGCCGCAACGCCGGCCTGGCCCGCACGACCATCCTGGGCGCCGACATTCCCCAGGTTATCGTGCTGCGCGTGGGCTACACCGCGCGCAGCGCAGCGCAGATCAGCGGTCCAGCCGTGGCGTGGTCGTACAGCGACCACCACGGCATGGAGCTTGTGGCCGTCCTGCACCGCGGCCAGCCCTTCAGCCTCCGAGTGCCGTACGCCTGGGGGCACGCCCCCGACTGGCGCTACACAGGCGAGGTCTCCGCAGACGGAGACCTCACGGTCGAGGAGCTGCCGTGACGGCCAGCCGCCATACCTGCGGTGGCCTGATAGGAGGAGCCATGATGACCGAAAGCCGACAGCGGATCGCGACAACAGCGATCCGCTGTCGGCTTTCGGTCAATGCCACCTTGGGTAGCACCGTCCGCTGTCTACTCAGCCAGCCTGCCGCCGGCGGATGTCTTCGGGATTGGTGCTAGCCAGGCGTAGCACCTCATCGGGGATGGCCACCTCAACCATGACAGCACGACCAGAAAGGTCCACGTACAAACCTACGGCACCTCGTAGGACATTGCCAGACGGCCACTGCCGCAACGCACGCATGGAGGCCCAATTCGGGGCCTGCTCGGGGCCATCGCCTACTGTTTCCTTGGCCAGCATGCGCTCAATGCGCTCGGGCGTTGCCTCAAGTCGGAACAACTCGCAACCAGATCGCGCCTCATCGACATCGGTGAAGGCAAGAAGAAGGCCCCGGCTGATGTAGCCCGCCATGCCAGCACGCACCGCGTCGGTTACCCGCTGGGTGAATAGTATGGGGAACACTTGCTGGCTGCGGGCGACGCGCCCCAGGCGCTCGACCTCGGCGAGGCCGGCCTGGAGCACGACCCAGGCTTCGTCCACCATGAGCACGCCCTGGCGGCCGGACAAGGCCATCGCGGAGCCGAAGACCATCATGCGCACGAGCGCGGCGGCCACCCTCTGGCCGAGCGTAGGGTCGGCCGAGGGGCTGAGGTCGAGGTAGGTCTCGCCCGCCCTGATGAGCGTGAGGCCCTCTGCCATGCGCAGCCCGGTCGTGCCCGGCTCGGTGCCCACACAGGCTCTGAACAGCGGTGAGACCTTGGCCAGGTCGGCGATGGGCCTCACCAGGCCCTCGTGGGCCTCGCCCGCCTGCAGGGCGAGATCCAACGCCTCGCCGATGCAGGTCGCCCCGGCCTGGACGCCGTAGCCGATGGCGCTGGCCAGGGGGGCCTCGAAGTCGGCCCGGGCGCGCCCCCAGGGGTTTATGGCCAATAGCAGGTTGGTGGCGAGGTCCTGTGCGACGACCTTGTTCGCGGCGAAGCGCAGCGGGTCGAAGACGCCGTCGCCCGACACGAGGTCGTCCAGGCTCGCCACCTGGCCCCCTGCGGCCCGCACGACCGGCCCGAGGTCGCTGCTCATCTTCGGGTCGAGGACGATGGTCGGGGTCCGCTCCCCCTTGGCGGTGGGCATCCGTGCGAACTGGACGGCCAGGTGGACCATGGCCATGGTGTTGTGCGTGGGCACGAAGCCCTCAACCAGGTAGGTGGAGTCGGGCGAGTCGACCTGGATGCAGCGGGCCGGCTCGGGCTCGACGGGCTCGATCGAGGTGACGTAGAGCCAGCGCTGAGTCTCGCGGACCTTCGCCGGCAGGCGGCGGGCCTTGCGGGGGAGGCGGAAGACGGGCTTGTTGGTGGTGAAGCTGATGCGCCAGCGCGTCCCCGCCACCCGCCGGCACTTCTGCCCGGGCTGGTCGGGGTCGGCCTCGGTTATGACCGCCTTGCTCGTCGTCACGGTCGCCTTGATGCCGAGGCTGCGGACTAGCTCCAAGGCGTCGGCGGCCAGCCGCTCGTCGCAGAGCGACAGCTCGCAACTGCCCGTCTCACTCACCGACCCGTCCGTGTCCATGAGGCCCTGGAGCAGGGCGAGGCGCTGGCGGGCCGAGGCGCGCAGGTAGTTGACTGGGAACTGGCGCCCGTCGTCGCCCGCGGGGATGTGCTTGCGGTCGAGGACGCCGGCGTAGCGGAGGCGGCCCGCCAGGCCGTGGATGTGGTGCGATTTTACTGCATAGGTGCTGTCGGAGACTGTGTAGCCAGCCCGTTCGATCTCGGAGATGATCTCCCTGTCGACGCCAGTGAACCCACCCGACCCGCGGCTCCCGTCGCCCAGCCAGGCCCCGAGCACGTAGGGGTCGACCGGCAGGTCGGCGTCGGGGAGGTCGAGGGGCTCCGGCACCCTGACCGCGAAGTTGCTGCCGGCATGTTGGGTAGGGACGACGACGCCCTCGGCGAGCATCTGAGCGGTGGTCACGACCCGCTCGGCGGCCTCGGCGCTCGGCTCGGGCCCGGCCTGCTGGCGCAGCCGCTCGGCCAGGGCCTTCAGGGCTACCGAGGCTGCGTACCGGGCCGCCTTCTTGCCGGCGACGCGTGGGCCCTCGGGCAGGGGCACCAGGACCTTGGCGGTGCCCTTGCGCCCGGCGACCCCGGCGCGGCGCGCGTACTTGGCGACGAGCGCGTTGGAGCCCTTGGGCATGGGCGCCCCCGCCGCGGCCAGGCGGCGCGCTATCTCTGCCGCCGTGGCCTCCTCGCCCTCGTCGGTTGCGGTGAGCAGCCCCTTGGCGGCGGCGACCTTCGCCGCGATCCTGTCCCCCCAGCGCGAGGCGTTGGAGCCGGTCGTGCCCCCCCACGCCGCTATGCAGGCCCGGAGCGTGGCTGCCACGGGGAACAGGACGACCGGGTCGACCTTCTCCATGAGGCGCCCGTCGTAGTGGCGCACCCCGGCCGCCCGACCGAGCTCGGGCTGGCAGCCCATGGACCACAAGGCCGAGCGCAACGAGGCGACGGTGCTCCATGGGGATGTCTCCAGGCGTTCGGTGAGCAGCCCGAAGAGCTCTTCGATGCCTATGGGCCGGTCGCCCAGCTCTGCGGCGAGGGCCTCCAAGGCGGCAGCGTTGCGCTGGGAGCGGCGCCAGGTGTCGATGGCGGCCACGTGCCTGGGGTGGCGGGCGGCGGCCCGGTCGTAGAAGCCGCTCACCAGCCACTGGTGCTCGGCGTCGGCGTAGACCTCCTGGCCGTCGTCGAAGCGGATGCGGTAGAGGTCGGGCTTTTGCTTTATCTCGGATAGAAACACGACGCGGCAGGGTTTGCCATCGCGCCCGAACACACAGTCTCCCAGCGCCAAATCGCCCATCCTGGTCCAGCCGGTAGGCGTCGGCAGTCTAGTAGTCAGTGTAACCTGCTTGCCCGACCCGCTCTGACCCGCTACGACCATCACGGGCACGCTGTCGACGTCGGCGGCGGCGGTCGGCGAGATGTAGGCAGGCTGGCGGTCCCGCTCGGTGAAGCCGAGCAACGCGCCGGTTGGGTCGCCCACGACTGACAGCGACGTCAAGCCGGAAGCGCTGACCGTATGGACGGGCAGGTCCTCCAGGTGCGGGTTCGCCCTTACGTGGCTGGTGACCCAGCACTCGGCCAGCGCTCGGCGCTGCCGGTTGGTCATGGGCAACAGCTCGAAGCCGAGCTCGCGAGCCGCCGCGGTCAGCCGACCGTCGCGGTCCTGGCCGGAAGTGGCCACGATGATGCTGGTGTCGATGAGCGTGGCCGGCCCACCCGTCGCATAGAAGCCTTCCATCTCAGTGAGCGCGGCCAATGTCTCGTCTTGTTCGGCCCGGCTCATCTTGCCCTGGCTAACGCGCTCCGTCACGTCGTCGATGTACTGCTTGCGAGCACGGCGTAGCTCACCTCGGGTGACTGCTGGTGGCTCTAGTTGACCACGCACTGAGATCGCAAGGGCCCCAAGGTCGAACAGCGCTGGGGCCCAGCGCGCTTGAGGCTCAGCCTCTTCTACGAATGGCAGCTCAAAGTTGGTGGCTGCGAAGAAGCTGACCGAGTGCTGACCCGGCAAGTCCACCCACGACAAGCAGTCTTTGGGCAGATCCTCGGCACTAGCCATAGCCGCCAACTCGGAGAACACATGCAAGTGATCGAGGTGCTCCATGATGCCCACATCGGAGCGCCGACCGGCATCCCACCACGAATCAGCCAGCCAGAGCTCGGCTTGGGTTGGCACGGCCATGCCAGCCCGAGCCATCACCTCGGCAACTCGGTGGTAGTCAGCGTCGAAATCCTCAATGGGGGCCGAGGATAACGCCAGGGTCTCGGCTACCGACGCCACGGCCTGGCGCAGGCCATTGCCGACCAGGCTGGCCCGAAGCCGCACGCCGACCAGTGCCAGGCGTTGACGCACTTCAGTGCCAGCAAAGACCCGAGCCAAGTGCTCTCGGATCGGATGGCTGAGCGGCGGTCGGTACCACGCCGGCACGTCGAGCGACAGGATGTGGACCGTCCGGTAGCGAGAACGAGCCAGAGACCGACGAGTGGCGCGGCTTGAACCCAAGGTGGCTAGTTCTTCGAGCACTTGGCGTAACGGAGCCGCTACCGCCATAGCTGCCTCAGGACTACGGGCGTCCACCATGGGGCCAAGCGGCACCCTCCGGTAGAGCCACACGGAACCGTCCACGCCCAGCAGTCGACCGCCAGGCAAGCGCCCACGCTTAGCCGTGGGCCACTGCGGCACCGCCAAGTCGCTCATTGAGGCTGGTACGCCCTCAATGAGGGGCCACTGCCCGGTGGGCCCCACGAGACCACCAGCGGGGCTAACCCGGAAGCCCGAGCAATGAGCAGGTCCATTACCATCGGTTGGGCCGGCATGACACGTTGTCCCGCCCAGCGCACGTGTAGGTCGACCTGTGCCACAGCATCAGACGACCGAGGCAACTGGGCATACCAAGGTACTGCGACAGCTTCAGCCACCACGCCTCCTAGTGGCTGGTAGACATGCGCCGGGTCGTTGTCGCCAACAGCCAAGCGCAGCTCGGCTGGGTTGCCGGAACAATACGCCCGGGCCCAGCCGGCTATCGCCGCGCTCACCAAGGTGGGTACCGTCCCGGCTTGCAGACCGGGCCATGGCCCGGACGTTGCCACTGATTGGCTAGTCGCCAGTGGCACCACGTACGGCCCAGCGACAACACCTGGCATAGCACCAGCTGCGAACGCCACCTCTACAGTCGCCATCCAGAGGGTGCCTGACATGCCGACCAGGACGAAGTGCTCGTCCACGGCCTGCCAGCCAGCCGGGCCTGGTGCTTGACCCACCACAGAGGCACCAGCCCAGTCCACCACATGAGCACCTGGTAGTGGGGCTGGGTGGGACTTGAGCCAAGCAGACAGGGCCACCGAGGCCGCCGCTTGCCCAAGCGGGCTGGTCAATATGGCCGGTGGAGCACCTGAGCGGGTCGCGGAGACCAACGCCACAAGGAAAGCGAAGGGTGCCAGAACGACCGACGCCCACACCCAGGCCCGGTACAGGCGCTGGCGTCGTGCCAGGGCCTGTGTTGAGGCAACGCCGGCCCTAGGCACCTCGTCGCCGTCGTACCAGGCAAGTGGAGAAGAGTGACTGCGCGGCACGGCTCAGCACGGCTGCGCCCAGCGCACCATGCGGACCTTGACCGGGTGGCCGTCCTCCACCCGGCCAGTGTCCTCGACCTCTTTCCAGATCAGGGCCGGTCGGCCCTTGCAGGCACGCAGTTGCCCGTAGACGAGCTGGCCGAGAGGGTCGTCGCGTCGTTCGGTGCGCAGAGTTTCCTGGCGCGTTTCGCCTGTGCGCGGGTCCTTGGCCTCAAAGGTGACGACCCAGCGCTGGGAGCGCTCCTCCAGCGTGGCGTCGACTGGCCTAGCCACGAACACCTGGTCGCAGCGCTCCAGGCTGGCCATGGCCCGGGACACCACGGACCGCTCGGACATGAGCGCGGTGATGACCATGGCCGAAGTGGCAACAGCA
>JAJPKN010000024.1 GCA_021323695.1 Actinomycetota bacterium
CCAGTCCCCATAGAGCTCAAGGCCATGTAGACAGAACGCTCACCCGCCTTCCACAAAAGCCCCCTGCTCAGCGGGGGGTTTTGTCGTTACGGGCTTCGTAACTTCGGGCTAGAGCACACCTTGGCCCTAGGGGCCGACCTGAGCGGCTTCTATGCCCTGGCCCGGCGCGAGCCCGGCCTGGCCGAGCTGGCGGCCAAGTTCAAAGGTGTGCGCCCGCCTCGGTTCCCCACCATTTTCGAGGCACTGGCCAACGCCATAGCCTGCCAACAGCTCTCGCTCACGGTGGGCATCCACCTGCTCAACCGCTTGGCAGCCCGCTACGGCCCCCGGCTGGCCACCGGGACCGGCGCGCCGGGCTTCCCCACCCCCGAGGCCCTGGCTGGGGCCGACCCCCACGAGTTGCGGCCGCTGGGGTTCAGCCGGGCCAAGGCGCAGGCCCTGGTCGGCCTGGCCCAGCGAGCCGTCGCCGGCTCAGTGGACCTAGGTGCCCTGCAGCTCATGGACGACGGAGCAGCCGTGGCCGCGCTGAGCCGGCTGCCGGGTATCGGGCGCTGGAGCGCTGAGTACACCCTGCTGCGGGGCTTGGGCCGCTGGCACGTCCTGCCTGGCGACGACGTCGGTGCCCGCAACAACCTGCGCCGGCGCTTCGGCCTGGTTGCCGGTGCCGGCTACGACGAGGTGAAGCAGCTTTCCCAGCGATGGGCACCTTATGGAGGGCTGGTGTACTTCCACCTCCTGCTGGAAAGCCTAGGGGACCAGGCCGGGCCCAAGTGACCGGCCCCGGCACGCTTCACCCAAGCCCCCCGGCGAGAGCGACAACAGCGGGCGCAGCTCAGCCAGCGGTAGGGGCCCCAGGGTGGCCACATGGGCGGCTGGCCCTCGAGGCTGGCCGCTTCTGCTCAGGCCCGGGTGGGCGGCTCAGGCCAGAGTGGGTGCCTCGGTGCAACCCGGTTGGTGGCCCTCGCTGAGGACCCCCCCGCAGGACGGGCAGACGAGGCCAGCCCAGCACGCCGGGTCCCCCGGGTTGTCCTCGCCTTCGCCGAGGCCCGCTAGTTCGTCGTGCCCCAGATCCGGCCCCGGCCCCAGGCCGGGCGCACGCTGCTCGTCTGGCACCTCTGCCTCGTCGGGCGGGTAGTGGCGACCTGGGCCTTCGGCCCCTGGGCCCTTGGCCCCGCCGACCGGTGAAGCAGCCACCGGCCCAGCCTAGCGGTCAGGCCGGTCGGCTTCGGGCACCGTCGGCCCCGGGGCGGGCCGGGTGCCAGCCAGCTTGCCGGCTATGACATCAGCCAAGACCTGGGCCCCCGACCGGCCCACGTCCTTGGTGGCGGTGAGCAGGGTCACCGGCCCCCGGGCGGCCCTAGCCACCAGGCTGGCCAGGGCGTCGCGGCCCGGTGGCAGCTCGAGCTCGGCCCGGTAGCGACGGGCAAACTCCTCGTACTTGGCAGGGTCGTGCCCGTACCAGCGGCGAAGCTCGGAGCTGGGGGCGACGTCCTTGGGCCACTCGTCGAACAGCCCGGCCACGGCCTTCACCCCCCGCGGCCACAGACGGTCCACCAGCACCCGGTACCCCTCGTCGCCCTCGGCCAGCTCGTAGACCCGGCGGACCTTGACCGCCGCTGGCTTTCGGCGCCCTGTCCCTACCTTTGCTGTGCTCGGCCCATTGCCCATGGCTGGCCCTGCCTGTCCTCAGTCCCGCTGGCACCAACAGGCTACAGCCGCCAACAGGTTAACAACATCGTCACCCGATAGTAGTATTGGGCCCAAAGCCATGCCATAGCCATGCCGGCCGGCCCAGGGAGCCCGCAGCGCTAGGTAGGCCGAAGACCAACCATGAGGTACTGCCACCGAGACTTGCCCAGCCGCTGGTGACGGCTGCCGGGCACACCCCCCTGGGCACACCCCCTGGGCAGACCCCCCCTGGGCGCAGCGGTCTGGGCGGCAAGGCAGGCGAAGTGAGCGAAGGAGGCTCGAATGGCACTCACCGGTAAGGAGCAGGAGACCTTCGACTGGGGCCGCGTGGTCGATTACTCAGCCCGCTACTCCCATCCTCGCCCCCAGACCCAGTACGAACTGCCCGGGGTCACCGAGGAGGTCCACCAGGCACCTTGCCCGGCCGGCGGCACCCACGCCGGTGTCCCCGTGGCGGTCGTGCCCCTGTGGCACGCCATGGTCACCGCCCGTTTGACCGTCCCCCCGGGGGACAACCAAGCCCTGCGGGACGCCCAGCGCCGGTTGGAGGCCGCTCTGGCTCAAGTCGAGGAGCTCTACCCCACCTCCCCGGCCGGCATCTTGGCCCAGGTCGCCTGGGGCCTCCCCTACTTCCAGCGGTACCTGCCCAAGGCCCTGGTGTCCGAGCACATCCCCAAGTCCACCCGTCCCGGACGAGAGGGCGAGCCGGCCTTGGTGGAGGCGGTGCGCTTCCCCCGGGACCCCGAGGACCTGGTGATCGAGCACAACGACGTCTGCTTCCACTTCAAGAGCGACTTCAAGGGCCACATAGACGACGTGGTGCAGGCGCTGTTCTACCCGGGCCCGTCCAACCTCAACGGCATCGGCTCGCCCGGGGTGTTCATCGGTGACCTCTTCACGGTCACCTCCGTGCGCCGCGGCTTTGCCGGCCGCGGCATGCCCAGGCGGGTCGGGATGAGCCTCGGCATCCCCGGGGCAGACAAGATCCCCCAAGGCGCCATGCTGTTCATGGGTTTCACCTCCAGCCACGTGCACGGGTTGGCCGCCGGCAACCTGGCCAGCTACGAGACCGTCCCCGGCTGGACCGATGCCACCCCCACCAGCTACATGGCCGGGGGCGCCAACATGCACGTGAGCCACATAGCCATCGAGCTGGGCCGCTGGTACGCGCTCGCTCACCCCGACCGCTTGCACCGGATGTTCCACCCGCGGCGCAACGAGCCCGAGGAGGTGCTGTCTCCCGACCAGTGCCCCGCCACTTCTACCTTCCAGGCCCAGCGGGACGAGGACGCCAGCCACTTTGGCTTGGTGGGCCACAACGAGCAGATGCAGTTCCTCTCCCGGACCGAGACCGAGACCACCACGGCTTACGGCCAAAAGCTCCCCCGGGGCACGACTTTCTTCCTCCGCCAGGACTTCGACACGGTCGACAACCCTTTCGCCTTCTCGGCCGACGGCCCAGTAAGCCCGTTGCCCCGGGCAGGGGTCCACTTCATCGGTATCGGGCCCTCCGCCCAGCAGTTCGAGCTGATGCGCCGTGAGATGGACAGCCCCGGCTTGGCCGAGAAGTACCACATCCCCGACGAGAACGTGGGCTTCACCGACTTCCTGGTGAACACCCACCGGCAGAACTACTGCCTGCCGCCCCGGGCCCACCGCTCGTTCCCCTTGGCCGAACTGCTCTGACGCCCGTGCCGGGACTGGTGGTTCGACCGGTTGTGCGCCAGCGCAAAAGGTAGGCAGCCAACGGCGGGCCCAGCCCGAGCGACCGGGTGAGCGCTGCCCCCAGGTGCAGCCGGGCGAGCTAACCACAGCCGCGCCCACAAGGCTTGTGCGCCGCGTGCCCCTCGTGGCCGGCCTCGGTGGTCTCGCTGGCCGCTGTCGGCTCGGGTCGTCCCAGCCGGGCCCGCAGCGCTACGAGACGTCTTGGGGTTTGGGCCCTTTCGCGCCCGGGTGAGCCACGATCTCGACGAAAGGACAAATGATCTCCGGCACCTCAGGCGGCTCGAAGCGCTCCTCTTGGCCTACGTGGAACCCAGCTCGGACGACGGCGGCCTGCGTGTCCCGGTTGAGGTGGCACCCGGCCCCGGCCCGACGCCAGATCGGGGTCACCCGGTCCTGCCAACGCGCCCGGCGGCCTTCACCGCGGACGTGCTCGAGGGCGAGCAGGCGGCCACCGGGACGGAGCACCCGATGGACCTCGGCGAGCGCGGCGTCGGGGTCGACCACCGAACAGAGCACGAGGGTGGCGACGACGGTGTCGAAGCTCGCGTCGGCAAAGCCGAGGTGCTCGGCGGGGGCGTCGGACACTTCGACCGGGACGGTGGTGCCAGCGAGGCGCCGTACCAGGCGGCCCCGCATCGCGGGGTCGGGCTCGGCGGCGACGACCCGGGTGACATCGCGGTAGTGGCGGAGGTTCGCCCCGGTCCCTGCCCCGATCTCGAGCACCTCGCCGCGCGCCTGGGCGATCAGCCCGGCGCGGCGGCTCCCGAGCCAGGTGCGCTCCGCCTGGGCATTGACCCGGTCGTAGACGGCAGCAAAGAGGCGGTGGCCCTTGGCGCTCATGGCCGACAACCTCGGATGATAGGCGTGATGACCACCGACAGTACCGCCTGTGGTCGTCGGGACACGGTTGGGTTCACCAGCCCTGCCCCTTGGCCTTGGCGACCTGCTGGTCGAGGCCAGCGGCAGCGACCGGGCCAATGATCTTCTCGAAGGTCACACCGTTGGGTGCGACGAGGCGGGTGATGACCGAGGTGCGGTCAGGGGAGAACCCTGCCACGTCCGTCCCGCGCCTGGTCTACCGGTTGAGCCGCTCTTGGGGGCCAAAGCTCTAGATCTGGCGCCAGGTCTCCCGAGGGAAATAAGAGGAAGCCAGGAGGTCCTCCCTTGCCTCCTCAAGGTGCGCGGTTGCCTCTTGATGGCCTTTTGGGAAGGGTGACGCAGTGGCCGTCCCCAGTCCAGCACCCTGATCGCGCCTTCGTGACGGCCATTGGCGACGCCTATCGAACGGCGGCAACCGACGCTGCAGCCCTCAAAGCCAGGCCTGGCCCGCCGTTCAGATCTCTCGGGCACGAGGCTGCACTATCTGGGTCTGACCAGCGTGCCAGAAAGCGGGCGCTCTGGCCCGTGCCCGCTCCAACCGGTCGGCGTTTGGCGTCGCCATCGGGCAGGGCGGTCACGACGTGCAGCGCCCAACGTCACTGGTGCCGTTGGCTTCGTTTGTGCTCATGTCGCTCGTCGCTGCTCGGAGGAGGGTGGTCGGCCGCAGCTCGGCGAGGTGGTGGACGCGGCCAGTGATGTCGAGACCAGCCGCCTTTGCGGTGGAGGCGTCGAGTTGCCCGGCCAGGAGGCCGAGGATTGCGTCAGGGGGGCCTGCCAAGACCACCTCGGGCTTGGTCGCTTTGCCCGAGCGGAGCTCGACGTAGCCATTGGCGGACTGTAACGTCATGATGTCGCCGTCGACGTGGATCTCGACGGTCATGGGGCGCCTGGCGGGATCGCACCCGGCATAGATGACGGCAAGGGGGTGGGCCAGCCAGTGGGAGCGGAAGGTGTCGGTGCCCAAGGGTCGACGCATTACGACCGGCACCGCCCAACGCGCTAGTGCGTAGAGCGGCTCGCGCAGTTCCTGCCCCCAGGGGGTGAGCCGGTATTCGGCGTGCCCGCCGTGTTCGATGACGCCTGCGTCGGAGAGTTGGCGGAGCCGGTCGGCGAGGAGGTTGGTGGCGATGCCAGGGAGGCCGTCCAAGAGCCGGCGGTAGCGGGCGGGCCCATCGAGCAGCTCGCGCACGATCAGCAGCGACCAGCGGTCGCCGACCACGTCGAGGGCCCGGGCCAGGGCGCAGTACTGCCCGTAGGACTTCACCGCCACAAGGGTAGCACTTGACTTTCTCAAGCGCCTCAGTCAGTATGAAGCTACTGAGATAAAAGGAGGTGCTGTGGGCCCCGATCCTGTCGACCAGCTGTCCACGGCTTTGGAGTGCACTGGCAAGGTTATCGACGCAGTCGGCACCAACCAGTGGGAGGCGCCGACTCCCTGTACCGACTGGGACGTCACCGAACTGGTCGCTCATCTGGCGAGCGGCAACGCCCGCTTCGAGGCGGCGCTGCGCCACCAGGAGCCCGCCGACGACAGGACCGTCGACGCCGACCCGGTGGGTGCGTACCGACGGTCGATCCCCGGGCTCGTCGACGCCTTTCGTGCCCCCGGCGTCATGGACGAGCTTGTGACCCTGCCGTTCGGTGTGGTCCCCGGTTCCGTCGCCGCGAACCTGCGGCTCATCGAGGTGCTCGTGCATGGCTGGGACTTGGCCCAGGCCGTCCACCAACCGACCAGTGCCTTCCCCGAGGACCTGGCCCAAGCTGCACTGGCGTTCAGCCTGGGAGCCCTCGGTCCCATCCCTCGCGGGCGGCAGTTCGCCCCCGCCCAGCCGGTCGCCGACGACGCCCCGACTATCGACCGCCTCGCTGCCTTCCTTGGCCGGCCGGTTCCCTCCACGGCGTCGCCATCGTGATCGCCCTCGGCAACAACGCCCACCTTTTCGCTCGACCCCACCGACGGGGCCAACTGCGGTCCAGCCTCACGGCCCTCTTCGACTGCCCTGTCGCCGATGTCGAGCACCCCGGCATCCCGGGCGGGATGCTCCTCGTCCGGTTCCCTCGCGGCGGCAGCCTGAGCATCGAGTTCGCCGACGATGCACCCGATGACGACCGCCCGCGCCTCGGTACCTGGCTGGAGCTCCAAACTGACGACCCGGCCGGCCTTGTGCAAAAGGCTCGAGACTTCGGGCTCCCCGACGTCCATCACGCCGGCCACCTCCACTACCTCGCCATTCCCGGAGGACAAGTCTTCGCCGTCGCGCTCCGGGCTGAAGAGGCGGCGCCAATCGGCTCCGCTGAGCGACAACGTAGGGCGTGAGAGCGCCGAGCGCCGCTGCCCGCTGCCTGTGGCCGTCTCCGGCCGCTACGCCGCCTCGCCGAGAACCGTCGCTGGGCCGACCGCAGCGGCGCCGCCCAAGAGGCTGCAACCTAACTCGACGTGGCCGCCTGGGGCCGATGGCCGAGCACGTCGCCGCTAGCCTGCACACAGGCGACCGGGTGCTCGTCACCAGCCGGCTCGAGCGCCTGCCGGCCAGCGTCGTGGACGCGTTGGCCTCGTGAGGGCCGTTCTCGGCACGTCGGTGCTCATAGTGGGTTCCTAGGTTGTCTACGACCTGGTCGGCGCTCGGCCGGCCTCCGACCAGGCCTGGCCCGGGCGGCCCGGGCCTGGCCGGCCTACACCAGTAACCGGACGGGGTCGTGGAGCAAGCTGCGCAGGTCGGCCAAGAACTGGGCCGCGCTGGCGCCGTCCAGGGCCCGGTGGTCGACCGTCAAGGTCAGGCGGAGGGTCGTGGCCACCACCACCACCCCGTCTTTCACCACCGGCTCTGGGGTGGCTGCACCCACGGCCAGTATGGCTGCCTGGGGCGGGTTGAGGACGGCGGTGAAATGGCTGATGCCGTACATGCCCAGGTTGCTGATGGTGAACGTGCCGCCCGAGATGTCGTCCAGGGCCAGCTTGCCCTGGCGCGCCCGCTCAGCCAGGTCGTGGGCCTCGGCCGCCACCTGCCGGAGCGGCTTTTGGTCCGCGTCGTGCACCACGGGCACGACCAGGCCCTCGGGGACGGCAACGGCCACGCCCACGTTGACGTGCCGGTAACGCAGCAGCTTGTCCCCGCCCCAGACCGAGTTCACCTCCGGGTGAGCACGCAGCACCTCGGCACACGCCTTGACCAGCAGGTCGGTGACCGAGACCCGGGCGGGCCGGCCACCCAAGGCCCGGTTGACCTCGGCCCGCAAGCTGAGCAAGGCCCCGGCGTCGACAACGGTGGTCAGGTCGAAATGCGGCACTCGGGCGCTCTGCTCCAGCCGCTCGGCGGTTATGCGGCGCAGGGTGCTGAGGGGGACCTCTTCGGCCTCCCCGGCCGCCACCTGGGGGCCACCCGGTGCACCTGGCACCACCGCGGGGGCCGGCCGCTCGGCACCCGCCCCGGGGCCAGCCACGGGACTGGCCGCTCGCGCCGCGATGGCGGCTTCGACATCCGCCCGCACCACCCGGCCACCCGGCCCGCTCCCGGTCACCCAGGACAGGTCCAGCCCGTGGCGACGGGCCAGGGTTCGGGCCAAGGGCGAGCTCGGGGGGGCAGCTGGGACGGGCACCCGGCTGGCCGTTGGCCCCGCTGCTGCCGCCCCGGGAGGGGACGCGGCCGGAGCCGAGGGCTCGGTGGCCGTGGGCTCGGTGGCCGTGGGCTCGGGGCCGGAGTCCCCCGGGCCTGTGGCCCCGGCCGCCGGCTCGGCACCTATGACCGCAATGGGCTGGCCGATAGGGACGGTGGCGCCCTCTTCGGCCAGCAGCCTCTGCAGCACCCCGGCATCGTAGGCCTCCAGGTCCATGGTGGCCTTGTCCGTCTGGATCTCGGCCAGCACGTCACCCGGTTGCACCGCGTCGCCGGGGTGCTTCAGCCAGCGGGCGATGGTGCCCTCCTCCATGGTGTCTGACAGCCGGGGCATCAAGACGTCGGGCACGTCGGGCTCCTATCGGGGGAAACCAGTGGCGTCGAGGGTCTCGTGGGCCACCTTCAACAGCGCGGCCGCGCTCGGCAGGGCGGCCGACTCGAGCGGCTTGGAGTACGGCAGGGGTACCTCGGCCGCCGCCACCCGGCGCACCGGGGCGTCCAAGTAGCCAAACGCCCCTTCTTGGATGGTGGCCGCCACCTCCGCCCCCACCCCGTAGCTGAGCCAGTCGTCTTCCAGCACGACTGCCCTGGTCGTCTTGCGCACCGACGCACAGATGGTCGGCCGGTCCAGGGGCCGCAGGCTACGCAGGTCCACCACCTCGGCCGAGATCCCCTCGGCCTCCAAGCGGCCCGCCACCTCCAGCGCCACCAGGGCCCCCCGGGAGTAAGAGACGACCGTGATGTCGGTGCCCTCCTTCACCACCTTGGCCCGGCCCAGCTCCGCCACATAGTCGCCGTCGGGGACCTCGCCCCTGGTGTTGTAGAGCGCCAGGTTCTCAACCACCATCACCGGGTCGTCATCGCGCACCGCGGCGGCCAGGAGGCCTTTGGCGTCCGCCGGCGTCGCCGGGGCCACCACCTTGAGCCCAGGCATGTGCGCGTAATAGACCTCGATGTTCTGCGAGTGGGTGGCCGCCAGTTGCTGGCCCCCGCCACCGGGGGTGCGGACCACCAGGGGCACGCTCGCCTGGCCGCCGAACATGGCGTGGATCTTGGCTGCATGGTTCACGATCTGGTCGATGGCCAAAAGGCTGAAGTTCAGCGTCATGATCTCGACCACCGGCCGCAGGCCCAGCATGGCCGCCCCCACCGCCGCGCCTACGAAACCTTCCTCCGAGATGGGCGCGTCCCGTACCCGGCGAGGGCCGAACTCGGCCAGCAGGCCCGCGGTGATCTTGTAGGAGCCCTCGAACACCCCGATCTCCTCGCCCATCAAGAAGACGGCTTCGTCCCGCAGCATCTCTGCCCGCAGGGTGTCGTGCAAGGCCTGGCGGTAGGTCATCTCGGCCATGTCGGGCTGCCTCTATGCGGGGAGAGGGTCGCCCGGCAGGTAGCTCGGGGCGTTGGGGACGGCGGTGGCGTAGGCATGGTCGAACAACTGGCTCGGGTCGGGGAAAGGGCTGTCCTCGGCGAAGCGGACCGCGTCCGCCACCGCCTCGTCGGCTTCGGCATCGACCTGGGCGGCTCGGGCCTCGTCCATCACCCCGGCCTGGACCAGCCGGGCACGGAAGGCGGGCACGGGGTCCAAGCTCCGTAGGCGCTCGGCTTCCTCCTTGGGGCGGTAGCGGGCCGGGTCCACCACCGAGTGCCCCCGCAACCGGTAGCTCACCGCTTCCAAGATGGAGGGCTGGCGGTCGTTGCGGGCGGCGCTCAGCGCCGCCTCGGCCGCCTGGCGCACCGCCAGCACGTCGCAACCGTCTACCCTGGCCCCGGGCATGCGGTAGGCGCAGCCCCGCTTGTACAGCTCAGGCTCGGCGGACGCCTGGTCCACCGGCGTCCCCATGCCCAGGCCGTTGTTGACTATCACGTAGACGATGGGCAGCCGCCACAAAGCGGCCAGGTTGAGGCTCTCGTGGAACGCCCCGATGTTCGTGGTCCCGTCGCCCATCAGGCACATGACGGCTTCGCTGTCCGGCCCGGGGCCGCTGCGGTAGGCGATGGCCAGCGCGGCCCCGGTGGCAGGAGGGATCTGCCCACCCACGATCCCGTAACCCCCCATCAGCCGGAGGCTGGCATCGAACAGGTGCATGGACCCGCCCCAACCTCGGGACGACCCGGTGGCCTTGCCGAACAGTTCCGCCATCACTCGCCCCGGCGGGGCCCCCCGGGCCAGGGCGTAACCGTGCTCGCGGTAAGTGGTGAACAGGTAGTCGGTGGGCCGGAGGGCCGCCATCAAGCCGACCACCGTGGCCTCCTCGCCCAGGTTCAAGTGGCAGTAGCCACCGATCTTGGCCTTGGTGTACATCTCCGAAGCCCGCAGCTCGAAGGCCCGTACCAGCTTCATCTGCCGGTAGTAGCCCACCAGCACCTCCGCGGGGACGTCGGCCAGGGCCAGGGGCGGGGCCGCCCTGCGCCCGTCCCCGGCCCCCAGGCCACCTTGGGACTTGTCACCCCTCCCCTGAGCCTCGACACGGGCCGACGCCCGGCTGCTGTTCGCCATTGGTTACCTGTCTACCGGATTTAATGCGCCGAAGTGGCCTTGCCCCCGCCAAACTGGTGGCGGGGTGATGCACATGAGCACGGACGACCCCGGCCAGGACCACGACGTCGTGGTGCTGGGAGGGGGGACGGGAGGTTACAGTACGGCCCTGCGGGCCGCCGACCTCGGGCTGTCGGTGGCCCTGGTGGAACAGGACCTGGTGGGGGGCACCTGCCTGCACCGGGGCTGCATACCGAGCAAGGCCCTGCTGCAGGCCGCCTCGGTCATGGAGGCGGTCGACGACGATGCCCGTCGCTGGGGGATCAAGGCAACGGTGGAGCAGGTCGACCCGGCCGCCTTGGCCGCCGCCCGGGACGAGGTCGTGGACAAGAACTACAAGGGGCTCCTGGGCCACCTGCGACATAGCCGGGTCACCATCTTCAAAGGCCATGGGCGCCTGACCTCGCCCCGTAGCGTGCTGGTCAGCCCCCGCCCCGGCAGCGAACTGGGGGCGCCGGTGGAGCTCAGGGCCAGGCGGGGGGTGGTCGTCGCCACCGGGAGCACCCCCCGGGAACTGCCCGGGATCCCGTCGGACGGCCAACGGGTGCTCACTTCCGACGACGCCACTCGCTCCGACCGGATCCCCCGCTCGGCCATCGTGGTCGGCGCCGGTGCGGTGGGGGTGGAGTTCGCCAGTTTCTACCGAGCCTTCGGTGCCGAGGTGACCCTGGTCGAGGTGCTAGAGCGCGTGCTGCCGGCCGAGGACCCCGACGTGAGCCGTGAGCTGCACCGGGCACTGAGGCGCAAGGGGGTCAAGGTCCTGGTCGGTGCCCGGGTGCAAGAGGCGACGGTCAGCGACCAGGGCGTCTCGGTCACCGTGACCGATGCCAATGGTGCTCACGCCCTGGCCGCTGACCTGCTCCTAAGTGCCGTGGGCCGGTCCCCGGCCTCCGACGGGACCGGCTTGGACGAGCTCGGCATTGAGCGTGACCGAGGCTTCGTCGTGCCCGCCGACTGGGGCCGCCTCGAGACCAGAGTGCCCGGGGTCCATGTCGTCGGCGACCTGCTCCCACCCCCATCGCTCGCCCTGGCCCACGCCTCGTTCGCCGAGGGCCTGTTGGTGGCCGAGGTACTGGCGGGCTTGCCGGGGGTGCCGGTGCGCTACGAGGGGGTGGTGCGGGCCACTTACTCGCTGCCCGAAGCGGCCAGCGTCGGCCTCTCCGAGCCCCAGGCGCGCGAGCTCGGCTATGACGTGGTGGTCAACCGGTTCCCGCTCACCGGAGTGGCCAAGGGCCTCATCTACGGCCAAGGAGGGATGGTGAAGGTCGTGGCCCAAAAGAACGGGCCGGTGCTCGGCATCCACCTGGTCGGGCCGCACGTCACCGAACTGGCCGCCGAGGCCATGCTCATCACCAACTGGGAGGCCTTGCCCTCCGAGGTGGCGGAGCTGGTGCACCCCCACCCGTCCCTGTCTGAGGCCATAGGTGAAGCCCACCTCACCCTGGCCGGCAGGAGGCTCCACCAGCAACAGGCGAGCTAGGAAGCAACAGGCAAGCTAGAGACGGCGGCTGGGCCAGGTCCCACCCCCCGCCCCAGGCCCACAGGGAGGTGCCATGCCAAGGGCAAGCGTGGTCTTGGACAGTTTCGGTACCCGGGACCGCTTGGAGGTCGGGCCCAGCACCTACACGTTCTTCCGCTTGGGCAAGCTCGACGGTACCGAGCGGCTCCCCTACAGCCTGAAGGTGCTGCTGGAGAACCTCTTGCACAACGAAGACGGGCACCTGGTGACCGCCGAGCAGGTCGAGGCGGTGGCCCGTTGGTCCCCGGAGGCGGCCAGCGCCCAAGAGGTGGCCTTCACCCCCGCCCGGGTCTTGATGCAGGACTTCACCGGTGTCCCCTGTGTGGTGGACCTGGTCGCCATGCGGGACGCCATCACCCGCCTGGGTGGGAGCCCCCGGCGGGTCAACCCGCTTGTCCCCACCGAGCTCGTCATCGACCATTCGGTGGTCGTCGACGCCTTCGGCCGCCCCGGTGCGTCCCAGACGAACGCCGACTTGGAGCTCCAAAGGAACCGGGAGCGCTACCAGCTGCTGCGCTGGGCACAACAGGCGTTCGCCAATTTCCGGGTGGTGCCCCCCGACACCGGCATCTGCCACCAGGTCAACTTGGAGTACCTGGCCCGGGTGGTCTTCACCCAGCCAGAGCCAAGCGGCCTGCTGGCCTACCCCGACACCTTGGTGGGCACCGACTCGCACACCCCCATGGTCAACGGCTTGGGCGTCCTCGGCTGGGGCGTAGGCGGTATCGAGGCGGAGGCGGCCATGCTGGGCCAGCCAGTCCCCATGCTCGTCCCCGAGGTGGTGGGCTTCAAGTTGACCGGCGAGCTGGGGCCCGGCGTCACCGCCACCGACCTGGTGCTCACGATCGCCGAGCTCCTCCGCCGGACCGGGGTGGTGGGCAAGTTCGTGGAGTTCTATGGCCCCGCGGTAGCCAACGTGGCCCTGGCCAACCGGGCGACCATAGGCAACATGAGCCCGGAGTACGGCGCGACGTGCGCCATTTTCCCCATAGACCAAGTGACCTTGGGCTACCTGCGCCTGACCGGCCGGCCGGAGGAGCATGTCCAGCTGGTCGAGGCCTACGCCAAAGAGAACGGCCTCTGGCACGACCCCGGGGCCCGCCCTGCCTACTCGCAGGTGGCCGAGCTGGACCTGAGCACCGTGGAGCCCTCCATCGCCGGTCCCAAGCGCCCTCACGACCGCATCCCGCTGCGCACCGCCCCCCACGCCGTCGCCGCCCTCCTGGCTGGCCAGGGCACGGTGGAGCTCGAGAGCGCCGGCCTGGACGAGGCTTCGGCCGAGTCGTTCCCGGCCAGCGACCCGCTGGCCACCGGGCGCCAACGGCCCGGCGACGGGCCCCGGCCTCCCTGCAGCTGCGGCACCGAGCACCGTTGGCCGAGCCGTCCGGCCCACCTGGACCTGCCCAGTGGGCCCGCCACCATAGACAACGGTGCCGTCGTGATCGCCGCCATCACCTCGTGCACCAACACCTCCAACCCCTCGGTCATGGTGGCGGCCGGCCTCCTGGCCAAGAACGCAGTGGAGCGCGGCCTGGCCAGCAAGCCCTGGGTGAAGACCTCACTGGCCCCCGGCTCCCGGGTGGTCACCGACTACCTGGAGCGCGCCGGGCTGAGCCCGTACCTCGACCAGCTCGGCTTCAACCTGGTGGGCTACGGCTGCACCACCTGCATCGGCAACTCTGGCCCGCTCATCGCCGAGGTGAGCGCGGCGGTCGCCCAGCACGACTTGGTGGTCTGTTCCGTGCTCTCCGGCAACCGCAACTTCGAGGGGCGCATCCACCCTGAGTGCCGGATGAACTTCCTCGCCTCGCCACCTTTGGTGGTGGCCTACGCCCTGGCCGGCACTCTCCACGCCGACCTGCTGGGTGAGCCCTTGGGCACCGGGAGCGATGGCCAGCCCGTCTACTTGCGCGACATCTGGCCGTCAGACGACGACATCGCCGCAGTAGTAGGTTCCTGCCTGCAGGCGGAGATGTTCACCCGGGCCTACGCCGACGTCTTTGCCGGCGATGACCGCTGGCGCGCCCTGCCCACCCCGGGGGCCGAGACGTTCCACTGGGCGCCTGAGTCGACCTACGTGCGCCAACCACCTTATTTCGAAGCGGTCAGCCTCGACCCCGCTCCCGTCGAGGACATCTTGGGCGCCCGGGCCTTGGTGAAGCTGGGGGACAGCGTCACCACCGACCACATTTCCCCGGCCGGGGCGGTCCCGCTGAGCTCCCCGGCCGGCCAGTACCTGCTGGCTCACGGGACGGCCAGCCAGGACTTCAACTCCTACGGGTCTCGCCGCGGCAACCACGAGGTGATGGTCCGGGGCACCTTCGCCAACATCCGCCTGCGCAACCAACTGGCACCCGGTACCGAGGGCGGCTTCACCCGGGACTTCACCCGGCCCGGTGCGCCGGTCACCACCATCTATGAGGCTTCGGTCAACTACCAGGCGGCTCACATCCCATTGGTGGCCCTAGCCGGCAAGGAGTACGGTTCGGGGTCGTCGCGCGACTGGGCGGCCAAGGGTACGCGGTTGTTGGGCGTCCGAGCCGTCCTGGCGGAGAGCTTCGAGCGTATCCACCGGGCCAACTTGGTCGGGATGGGCGTGCTGCCGTTGCAGTTCGAAGAGGGGCAGTCGGCGGAGAGCCTGGGGCTCAGCGGGGAGGAGGCCTTCGACATAACCGGCCTGGCCCCCTTCAACGACGGCACCGTCCCCTCCCGGGTCACCGTGCAAGCTGGCCACACCCGCTTCACGGCCAAGCCCCGGGTGGACACCCCGATGGAAGCCGCCTACTTCCGCCACGGGGGCGTGCTGCTTTACGTCCTGCGCCACCTCCTGGCCAGCGGTACCGGCTGAGAGCCCGCCGGCCCGACCGGTGGCCGGCGCCCGGCACAACCGTGACCTAGCGGCCCGGGCCGGCCGGCAGGCGTGGCCTGGTACCGCCCGTGGCCCCCGGCACTGCCCCGGGCCGGCACACGGCCTGGCCGTGGTTATATCTGATGTAGGCTAGAATTAGAGCTCAGAGGACCAGGCCTGCTCCAGGAGGGGGTACGACCGCCAGTGCGCCCGTTGTCCCGACAGTTCGCTTTCGGCCGTCACCTGGGGCCAGCCCGTACCCGAGCCTCTGACGCCGTGCCCCGCTGGCGCGACCGGCGGGAGCTACGCCAACGCCTGCGAGCCGTCACCCGGCAGGTGCGGGCCGAGACCGGCCAACAGTTGGCAGCCAACCTGCACCGGTTGGCCTACGACCGGGTACCGGTCACCTCCCTCGAGCCCAGCTTGCCCGGCTACCAAGAACTGAGCTTCGCCGACGGGGCCCATGCCCGCTTGGCCCTGCACGGCCAACCACCCCCGGCCGCGTACCCTTGCCGCCCAGGACTGGCCGAATGCTACTTGGCCAACGTAGAGGCCTGCTCTGGCTACTTCTGGTACTGGCTACAGTTCTTGGCTCCCGCCGAGCGTGGTTTCAGCGTGCTGGCCAGGGTGGAGCAGATGAGCACAAGGGGCGCCCAGCTCTGGCGCCCCGCCCGGCGCTGGCATTGGTGGCGGCTGCACCGGCGGTGACGCTCCGGCGCCCCCCTCCTGACCTGTTGCTCTGGTCTGGTCGCTCCGGCGCAGTGGCTTCAGGCCTGGGCGAGCTCGGCCAAGTCGAGGTCGGTGTCGGCCAACTGGCGAGGGTCGAACGGCCCTCCCGCCCGCAACAGGGCCTCGATCTTTTCGCCTGCGTCCCAGATGTTGGCGTTCATGGCCGCGACCACCTTGCCGCCGTGCAGCCAGAAGGCAATGAACTGGTGGCTGGCCGGCTCACCCCGGAACACGACTTGGTCAAAGTGGGGGGCCCAGCCCCGGTACTCCATCCCGAAGTCGTACTGGTCGGAAAAGAAGTAGGGGGTGCGGTCGTATGCCACCGCCTGGCCCAGCATGTTCTTGGCCGCCACGGGGCCCTGGTTGAGCGCGGCCGACCAGTGCTCCAGGCGGATCCGTGCCCCATAACGGGGGTGGAAGGCGTTGGCCACATCACCTGCGGCATAGACGCCAGGGACCGAAGCCGCCAGTTGCGCGTTGACCGCCACACCGTTGTCCAGCTGGAGGCCGGCCGCCGCCGCCAGCTCTACCCGCGGCACCACACCGACCCCAACCACGACCGCGCTGGCTGACAGCACCGTCCCGTCGGTAAGCCGGACGCGCTCGACCGCCCCCCGGCCTTCCAGCCTTTCGACGCCCACACCGAAGTGCAGGTCCACCCCGTGGGCGGCGTGCAGGTCGCGGTAGACGGCTCCGACTTGGGGGCCGAGGGTGCGCTCCAAAGGTACCGAAGCCACTTCGACCATCGCCACCGCCGCCCCCAGCTGACGGGCTGAAGCAGCCACTTCCGCGCCGATCCAGCCCGCTCCGATGACCACCACCTGGGCCGAGGGGGTCAGGGCCTGGCGTAACGCGTCCGCGTCGGCCACGGTGCGCAAGTAGAACACCCCGTCCAGCTCCGCCCCGGGCAACTCCAAGCGCCGGGGGGTGGCCCCCGTGGCCAGGAGCAGGCGGTCATAGCGGGTACGCTCGCCAGTGGCCAGTTGCACCTCTCGGGAGCCCAGGTCGACCTCGGTCACCGTGGTACCGGTGCGCAGCTCGATGCCTTTGGCCTCATAGAACGCGGCGTCATGCACTGCCGCGTGGTCGAAGCCCTTTTCGCCCCGAAGGTACTCCTTGGACAGAGGCGGCCGCTCATAGGGCCGGCGAGGGTCGTCACCGACCAGCACCAGGCGCCCGTCGAAGCCCTCCGCTCGCAGGGCTTCGGCCGCCTTGGCCCCGGCCAGGCTGGCACCCACGATCACAAAGGTCCGCTCAGCCATCATCCCTCACCTCCTCGCCCGCCCGAGGTTACCCCAGGCCGGCCGGGGACGTAACTGCCTACGGGGGCCCGCAGGGACACAGCCAGGCGGTTCCAGCCGTTGATGGCAACCACCGCCAGGGTCAGGGCAACGACCTCTTCGGGGCTGAACAGCCCCGCGACCTGCTGGTAAAGCTCGTCCGGCACGTCGTTGTCGGGGAGGCGGGTCAGCGCTTCGCACCAAGCCAGGGCCGCCCGCTCCCGGCTGGTGAAAAAAGGGGCCTCCCGCCACACGGCCACCAGGTGGAGGCGCTGCTCGTCTTCCCCCATGGAGCGGGCGTCCTTGGTGTGCATGTCGACGCAGTACGCGCAGCCGTTCACCTGGGAAGCCCTGAGCTTCACCAGTTCCAACAGTTGCGGCTCCAGCGTGCTCTGGTGCACCGCTTCCTCCAGGCCGCGCATGGCTTTCAAGCCGGCCGGGAACACCTCACGGTAGTCGACCCTCATCACTGCACCTCCAGCTTCACAGTCGTTGCGACGTCGTAGATGACTTGCCCATCGGCTGCCAACCTGGCCCCCTCGGTCAGCCGATGAGGCCCTCGCTTGCCACCAGGGGCCAGGTGGGCCACGTCTGCCTCGAAGGCCAAGGTTGCCGCGTCCGCGATCAGGCGCCGGTGGCAGCGCCACCACAGGGTCTCGGCGCACATCACCGCCGTCGGCTCCCGTCTGGCGTCTTCGAGCACTTGGCCCAGAGCGCTACGGAACTCCTCGGTCAGCATGTAGTCGGCGTACCCCCTGAACGACGGGTGGGCCAGGGCGAGGTTGGGGGAGCCGTCCCGGGGACGGCGGAAGCCGCCCAGCCGCGGCTCCCACCGGTAGCTGATGCCGGCTTCAGGTAACCAAAGCCCCATATCGGCCCGGTTGAACTGGGGGTTCCGCCGGCTGCCGGGAGCTGTGCGCACGTCCACCAAGCACCTCACCCCAGCACCTGTCAGCAAGGCAACCAGCTGCTGGCGGCTCTGAGTGCCGTGGCCGACGGTGTACAAGCACGGGCCTGTAGTAGGCAACGGCCAGGAAGGGCTGTCCCCTACTGCAAGCTCGTGCTCGACGGCCGACATCACGCCGGCGATGGGGCCTGTGGCTGCCGCTCTTCGTCCAAGGCTCGTTTCACTTCCGGGTAAGCCTGGCTCAGGCAGCAAGGGCAGCTCTCGTACCAATGGCGAAAACCGTCGTCTATGGCTACCGCCTGCTCACCAGCGTGGAGCCGAGCGGGTTCCTCCGACATGTGCGCCTCCTTCCTGTTCAGTTGGACCTAGTGCTGGGGGCGTACTTCGCCGCCAAGCGCCCGAGGGCCACGGCCGCCAGCATAAGGCCGAAGTCACGTAACGCGATGTCCCAGAACACCTGCGTGTGGCCACCAATGGCGATGCTGTTGATGATGGTGTTGGCCACGATGCCCCCCAACCAGGCGGCAACCACATAGGGCGCCAGGCGGGGCAGCACCAGGACCAAAATACCGGCGACCATTTCTATGACGCCGACACCGTACATGAAGTGCTGGGGGCTCACGCCCAAGAAGTTGGGGAACCCGACCCACAGGTACTTGGGCCAAAAGGTCATCCAGTTGAAGAACTTGTCCACCCCAAAGATGACCGGGGCTACCACGAACGCCGCTCGCAGGACCAAGTAAGCCTGGTAGGCGGGGTCGGCCAACCGGCTGGAGCGGGGCCCGGCCAAGACGTGGAGCACACGTAGAGGCTCGGGCCGAGCTGGTACAGACGCATCAGTCACTTTCTGTCCTCCTCTAACATATCGCTATCCGATACTAGAAATAACGCATCGGTCCTCGGCTTTGTTCCCTGGCCCTGCCACCGGGGAGGTGGCCCGGGCCCGCTCGGAGGCCCGCGCCAGCCCCACCTCCTCCAGCGGAGGGTCGCCCTGGCTTGGGGACGGTGCTGGGCATCGCCCGCGCCGCCCAGGCGACGGGCAGCAGGCACCGGTGGCAGGGCCACGGGCGCCAGCCATGGCCCGCCACGGCCCCAGGACAGGGGGCCCGGCTGGGGCCACCGCCCAGCTGACCGTGGCCGTCGCGTGGTTACTGCCGCCCGGCTGGCTTGGTTGCCGTCGCTCGGGACGGCCAGCGCCCCGCTCCGGCCGCTGGGGGACGGTCAGCGCCCCGCTCCGGCTCCCCCCACTGGGCCGGGGGCCTGGCTAGGGCCCGGCGGGAGTGGCCCGGCGGGACGGACGGGCCCCAAGCCGCCGGCGTGCCGCTGCCCCCCGACCCGCGCGCCTGCACCTGCCCCTCAAAGCCACGGGCCCGCCCTGCCAACTGGGGGCAGCAGCGTGCCCGCCCCCTCAGGCCGCCAGCTCCAGTACCCCGCACACGTCGTTGGACCAAACCAGCGCCTGAAGGTAGCACCTTTCCAAGTCGGCAAAACTGAGGCCGCACTGGGTGCCGTACACTTCACCACCCTGTTCCCAGGCGAGCACGTCGGCCAGGACCCGGCCCAACAGGCCGGTCCGGTACAGGAGCGCATTTTCGACATCCGTGCTGAGCGACAGGCTCTCCATGACCTTGGGCAACGGCACCTCGAGCAATAGTTCGAGCGCCGACACCAGCCCAACAGTAAAGGCGGCGTCGCTGAGCAGCGGTGATATCTGGCGAGCCACCAGTTCGGCCATCCGGGAACGGGTCATCGCTATGTGGTAGTGCTCATCGGTGCCTCGGTGCGCACCCGACAGCAGCATGAGGCTGAGCCACGCCCTGACCCGGCGCTCACCCAGCAGCACCAGGGCGTCCCTCACCGAGCTGACTCGGCGGAACAGGCCATGCGCGGCCCCTTCGCCAGCCGCCTTCAAGAACTTGTAGCTCAAGGCCGCGTCCGCCAGCACGATGCCCTCCACCTCCCCGAAGGAGGTCAGGGGGTCGGCCAGTTTCTCCAGGGCCAAGAGGCAGCTGACCTCCGAGGGCGACAACGTCTTGCCCTCTACCACCTCAGGACGTGACAAAAGGTAGCCCTGGAAGAGGTCGAAGCCCAACCGGCGGCACTGTTCCAGCTGGCTGAGGGTCTCGACCTTCTTGGCTACCAGGCGCACCCCGTAGGCGGAACAACGTTTCACGGCCTCCACCAGCTCCCGGCCGGGCAGGGCGAGGACGTCCAGCTTGACCTCGCGGGCCACCCTCAGCAGTTCGTCGTCCCGGGACCAGTGGTAGCCGTCCAGGGCGAGGTTGTAACCCAGCTCCGCCAGGCGGTAGCAACCCGCCACGACCTCGGCGTCCCTGGGTATGTCCTCCAGCACCTCGATCACCACCTGCCAGGGCAGGAAGGGGATGTCGGCCTGGCCCACGAGGAACGGCCGGGTAGCGTTCAGGTAGGCCAGCTTGCCCCCAACCAGGTCCTTAAGGCCGATGTCCAAGCCAGCGTGGACCAGCACCTCGGCGGTCATCGCGGTCCCGTCTGGCCTCTCGCCCTCGGGGCCCCGGTACAGCAGTTCGTAACCCTGCACGTTGAGCGCACTGTCGAAGATCGGTTGGCGACCAACCATGAACAGGCTCATCTGACCTTCCCCATCCCTGGTCCGGCATCCCTGGCCCGGCTGCCCCCTGGGGGCACGACCCTGTCTATACCCAATCCCGTCTGCACCCAATGCTGCCGTGTTCTGATCGGAAGGCCCGAAGGGTACTTGAGGGATACTGGTCGCAGGAGCAAGGAGCGGCCCATGGCGACGAGACAAGCCCCGGGGACAGGTCGTTTGGCTCAAGCGGTCATAGCTGTAGCCGTCATCGACATCATCGCAGCCATCACGCTCGGCGTCATGCTGGTGCTGCCCAGCGGCCACGGTGAGCCCCGGGCACAGGCACCCACGGCCCCGCGCACTGCCCTCACGACCCGCCGGATCCCCGCCCCAGCGACGAGCCGGCCAGTCACCCCAGCTACTCGGCCAGCTGCCCCTACCTCGACCACGACCAGGCCCGCGGCAGCCGCCTCAACCACCGCCCGACAGCCTCTCCCCATAGGGGCACCGGTCGTCCTGGCCATCTCACCCCAAGCCGGCGCTGCGGGCCAGGTCGTCACCATCCATGGCAAGGGCTTTTTCAGCCGCGATGGGCGCATCACCGTCACGTTTGGCTCGGTGGCCGCCCCTGTGGCCTGCCCGGCTCAGACCGCTTGCCACACGACCGTGCCGGCCAGGCCCCCTGGTGCCTCGCGGACGGTCTGGGTCATCCTCAGGACACAGTCAGGGGCGTCCAACCGGGTAGCGTTCACCTACAGCCGCGGGTAGCACCTCCAGCCGCTGACAGCACTCCGTCCGCGGCTCTGCCTTCTCTTGGCCTGCCTTCTCTTGGCCTGCCTTCTCTTGGCCTGCCTTCTCTTGGCCTGGGCCCGAGGCATATCCCGGAGCGTGCCCGGCTCCAGGCCCGGCCGTCCGGCTGCTCGACCCCCGCCGTGGCCCCCCGCCCCCTACCTACCGCTGCAGTCCTCCGGCCCCGCTGCGGTCCTCCGCCCAGCCCCGACGGTTGGCCTTGAGCGGTTCTTTGCCCTGGTCCGCGGTTCTTTGCCCTGCTAACTGGCGATCAGTCGCCAAAGCGGGATAGAGAACCTCATAGCAGGACAAAGAACCCCCAGGGCCCCATGGCCCAGCCAGGGGCCAGGCGGCCAGGGCAGGGGCAGGGGGCACAGGCTCTAGCAGGCGGGGACAGCTTGGGGCCAGGCGGCCGCCGGGGTGGCAACTCACACTCCTGGCTGCTGGCCCGCGCCCAGCAGCCCCACCGAGCTGGCTTGGCGCCGCCAGGCTAGTGTTGGCTGGCAGCGTGACGGGCAGCAGGCCCCAAGGAGGTCCACACCAGATGGCTGACGCCGGCAGTTGGGGCAACCCACCAGGTGGGCCGGGTGTACCCGGCCCACCGCCTCCTGAGGGCACGCGCCCCCAGGCGCCACCCCCGGGCTACCAACCACCCCCGGGCAACCCCCTCCCGTCCTGGCCCCAGTACCAGCCCAGCCAGTCTGTACCACCCGGGATGCACGTCGACCCCGCCAGCGGGCTCCTGCTCCCCCTGGGGGTGGAGCTGGCCGGCGTCGGCAGGCGGGTCGCCGCCTGGTTCCTGGCCATACCGTTGTCCATCGTCACCCTGGGCATCGGTTACATCATCTGGGGGGCCATAGTGTGGGCCAGGGGCCAGACGCCGACGTACCAGGTGCTGGGGATGCGTTGCTGGCGACCAGAGACGGGCCGAGTTGCCGGTTGGTGGTGGATGGCCCTGCGCGAGGTCATCGGGCGACTTGTCGACGGCGTGCTTAGCCTCGTTACGCTCGTGCTTTCCTTCGTGCTCATGCTTGCCACCCGGGACCACAAGTGCCTGCACGACATGGTGGCGGGGACAGTGGTCGTGCGCGACCGCGACAACGTCTTGGCCCGGCGCTGACCCGGAGCTGACCCGGAGCTGACGACGCCTGGCCCCCACGACCAAAGGACAGCCCTTGCGGGACTGCTTTTCCGCCCCGCCGAGGCCTCCGACGTCCCGGCCGTCGTGGAACTGGTCCAGTCCGCCTACCGAGGTGAGGCCAGTCGCCAAGGGTGGACTACGGAGGCCGACCTGCTGGACGGCCAGCGCACAGATGCCCAGGCCGTCCTGGAGGCGGTGAGCAAGCCAGGCAGCCTAGTGGTGCTGGCTGAGCTCGACGGCCAGTTGGCCGGCTGCTGCCACCTCGAGGCGCGAGAGGGCCATGAGGCCTACTTCGGGATGTTCTCGGTCCGGCCCAACCAGCAAGGTCAGGGGCTAGGCGGGGCCCTGCTGGCCGAGGCCGAGCGAACAGCCCGGCAAAGTTGGGGGGCAACGATGATGGTCATGCACGTCATCGCCCAGCGCGAAGACTTGATCGCCTGGTACGAGCGACGTGGCTACCGGCGCACGGGAGAGACCGAGCCCTTCCCGTACGGCGACGAACGCTTCGGCCTCCCCAAGAGGCCCGATCTCAGGTTCGTGGTCCTGGCCAAGCCACTGTAGGTCCTCTATTGGCGAAGCCTGTGCCTGCAGGTCCTCTATAGGTACAGCAGCAGCCGCCGGGCTGCCGTCGGCCTAAGCGGCTAGGCTTGGCCGCTGGCCTGCCTCGGCCTCGCTACCCGTCGAGCCGGGCCCCTGGTACCCGCTCCAGGGGAGGCTCCCTCTACGTGCTCCAGGGGAGGCTCCCTCTACGTGCTCCAGCGAGATCTAGTGGGAGTCGCGCGGCACGGCGTCGCCCCGGGCGCCCCGCAAGAAGTCGAAATCGGCCCCCTGGTCAGCTTGCAGCACGTGCTGGAGGTAAAGCCAGGCATACCCCGAAGATGCCTTGGGGGCAGGGGGGGACCACCTGGCGCGCCTCCGGTCCAGCTCCTGGTCGCTCACGTCCAGGTGGAGCGAGCGGGCGGGCACGTCCAGTTCGACCCAGTCACCCGTCTCCACGAGCGCCAATGGGCCGCCGACGGCGGCCTCGGGCGACACGTGCAGCACCACCGTCCCAAAGCCCGTGCCGCTCATCCGCCCGTCACAGATTCGCACCATGTCCGTCACCCCTTGGCGCAGCAGCTTGGCCGGCAGGGCAACGTTGGACACCTCGGGCATGCCCGGGTAGCCCTTCGGGCCCGCGTAACGGACCACGATGACGTCCGTCGGCCCTACGTCCAGGTCTTCATCGTCGCTGACGGCGTAGTACTGCTCAGGCGAGTCGAAGACCACGGCGCGGCCCCGGTGCTTCAGCAAATGGGGTGAGGCGGCCGACTGCTTGATGACAGCCCCACTGGGGCACAGGTTGCCATGAAGGACGGCTGTACCCTGGCCAGGCGGCAAGAAGGGCTCGGTCACCGTCCGTACCACTCGGCGGTCCCAGCACGTGGCTGACCTGACGTTCTCGCGCAGGGTCTTGCCCGTGACGGTCAACTGGTCACCGTTCAACAGCCCCGCTTCATCGAGCTCCCGCAGCACTACCGGGAGCCCACCTGCGTAACAAAAGTCCTCCATCAAATGCTGGCCGGAAGGCAGCAAGTCGACCAGGGTGGGCACGTCCCGGGCCAACTGGTCGAAGTCCTCCAGGCCAAGCGGGCACCCCAGACGCCCTGCCAGCGCGATCAGATGGATGATGGCGTTGGTCGAACCTCCTATGGCGGCGTTGACCCGGATGGCGTTCTCGAACGCAGGCCGTTGCATGACCTGTGCTGGCCGCAGGTCCTCCTCCACCATGGCAACTATCCGAGCGCCTGCGTCCTGGGCCACCTCGTAGCGGCGGGCGTCGACGGCCGGCCAGGTGGCAGAGCCCGGCAGCTGCATGCCCAGCGCCTCGGCCATGCAGGCCATGGTGGAAGCGGTGCCCATGGTCATGCAATGGCCTTCCGACCGGGACATGCAGCCCTCAGCGACGTAGAGCTGCTCCTGGGTCATCCGGCCCGCCTTGAGCTCGGCCTCGAACTTCCACACATGGGTGCCCGAGCCGATGTCACGCCCCTCGAACTTGCCATTGAGCATCGGGCCGCCGGTGACCATGATGGCCGGCAGGCCAACACTGGCGGCGGCCATCAGCAAGCCCGGGGTCGTCTTGTCGCAGCCAGAGAGCAAGACGACACCGTCGAGCGGGTTGGAGCGCATGAGCTCTTCGGCCTCCATGGCCAGCAAGTTGCGGTAGAGCATGGCCGTCGGGCGCATCAGGGTCTCCCCGGTTGCCAGCACCGGGAACTCGAGCGGGAACCCTCCCGCCTGCCACACACCCCGCTTCACTGCTCCCGCCAGGCGGTGGAGGTGGCTGTTGCAGGGAGCCAGTTCCGACCAAGTGGTGGCAATGCCGATAACCGGGCGGCCATCGAACACTTTGGGCCCATACCCCCGGTTGCGCAGCCAGGACCGGTAGATCATCCCGCTGCGGCCCGTGGCCCCGAACCACGCCTGGCTGCGCCGCCCTGCCGTGAGGGCCTCCCCTGGCGCTGCTTGGGCCATGGCCCTAGGGCACCTTGAAGCGGTAGGAGGGCAAGCCGGCCACGCCCGGGCGGGCGACGAAGAGGTCGCCGGCGTGCGGTTCCGAAGCCCGCTGCTCAGGGCTGAGGCCTTCCCATGCCGTCGTTATGTACAGGTCGCCCAGGTCGGGGCCACCGAAGGCGACGCTCGACACTTGGGATGCGGGCACCCGGACGGCCTCCAGGGCCCTGCCCGTGGCCGGGTCGACCCGCAGCACCCGGTGCCCTCCCCAGCACGCCACCCAGAGGCAGCCCTCGGCGTCAATGGCCATCCCGTCGGGCGCCCCGTCCGAGACCTGCGCCACGGTGCGCCGGTTGGCGATCGCCCCGCTTTCGAGGTCGAAATCAAAGGCGTCCACCCGATGGAGCGGGGTGTCGACGTAATAGAGCGTCTTGCCGTCTGCGCTCCAAGCCAGCCCGTTGGAGATGGTCACCCCTTCGAGCAGGACGCTCACCCGCCGGTCTGGCCCCAGCAGGTACAGGGAGCCCAATGGCTCCTGCTTGGCCCAGTCCATGGTCCCGGCCAGCAACCGTCCCCGGGGGCAGACTTTTCCGTCGTTGAACCTGACCAGCTGGCCGTCCACGGGTGGCCCGGCAAAGAGCTCCAACCCGGCGCCGTCCTCGTCTACGAGGAAAAAGGTGTCGTGGGCAGCCAGCAGGAGCCCATCGTCGTCGCGAAGCACCACGCAGCCGACGGGGCGGCCCACGTCAAAGCTCCGGTGAGCTTTCGTGCTGGGCTCGAAGCAGTGCACCCGGTTGCCCACGATGTCCACGAAGAACAGCCGTCCGCGCCGCTCGTCCCATACCGGCCCCTCCCCCAGTTCGGCCTGCACCTCGAGCGCCACGTCGGCCCCGTGCTCCTTGACTGCCACGCCACCGATCCTACTTCGGCACCTCCGCCCGGCCAGCTCCGGCAACCTCCGCCCGACCAGCCATCGGCTCCGGCCGACCTGCCACGGGCTCCTGGCACCACACCGAGCCGGTGACCGTCATAGTGTGGGTTAGCCCGAGGAGGCCGAGGAGGCCCGGGGAGGCCCGATGGGGGCCAGGAGCCCGATGGGGACCGAGGAGGCCCGAGGAGAGCGAGGTGCCGATGCCAGGACAGCAACCTGAAGACCAGGCATGGAAGGCGAGCCCCACTGGGGCCGAGGTCGTGCGGGCGCTCGGAGTGGAGGCCGAAGCGCTACCCCCGCCCAGCCCGCACCGTTTCCCTGACGGTGCCCACTTCCGTACCGAGATCCCGAGCGTTGAGGGGCCCGAGGCTCTGGCGGCGGTAGTGGAAGAGGCAGGCCGGCGCCAGGTGGTGGTCAACCGAGTGTCCCAGGGCAGTGGCGCCATGCTGCTGTCCCGGGCCGAGCTGCGCGAGATGGCCCGCATCGGCGCCGACCAAGGCATGGAGGTCTCCTTGTTCGTCGGGCCCCGAGAGGAATGGGACCTGGGAGCTTCCTCGCGCGGGCCTGACGGGCCGGCGCTGGCCGGCTTGGTCCGCGGTGCCCGCCAGCTGCGCTACGCCTTCGAGGACGTCGCCCGAGCCGCCGAGCAAGGCATCCGCAGTTTCCTGGTGGCCGACCCGGGGCTCTTGGAGACCTTGGTGGGCGCCCAGCGCCGGGGGGAGCTCCCCGCCGAGATCGTATGGAAAGCCTCTGTCTATATGGCCCCGGCCAACCCGGTCAGCTTCGCGCAGCTCCAACGGCTGGGCGCTTCCACTGTCAACGTCCCTTCGGACATGACCTTGGGCCAGCTCAGCGAGCTGCGGTCGGTCTCCGACCTGCCCATCGACCTGTACGTGGAGTCACCCGACAGCCTGGGTGGGCTGGTGAGGGGCCACGAGCTCGCTGACCTCGTCAGCGTGGCCGCCCCCCTGTACGCCAAGTTCGGCTTGCGCAACGCACGGGGCCTGTACCCGAGCGGGGGCCACCTGCGCAACGACGTCATCGCCATGGCCCGGGAACGGGTGCGTAGGGCCGGCATCGCCCTCGAATGGCTGGCGCGGCTCTCTGACGGGCTCACCCAGTCGGCACCGGGGGCCAAGGGCCTCGGCATCCCCCTGGCATAGCGTGCAGCCACAGGTCACCTGGGACGACTTCGCCCGTATAGACGTACGGGTGGGCCGGGTGGTAGAGGTCGCCGATTTCCCTGAGGCGCGCAAACCGGCCTGGAAGCTCTGGATCGACTTCGGGCCTGAGATCGGGGTCCGGCGCTCCTCGGCCCAGGTCACCAACTACCGGCGAGAAGAGCTCCAAGGCCGGCTCGTGCTGGCCGTGGTCAATTTCCCTCCCCGCCAGGTCGGCCCATTTGTCTCCGAAGTCCTCACCCTAGGCACTTACCGAGGCAGCACGGTCTTGTTGGTCGACCCTGCCCCCGGCGCCCTACCGGGCGACAGGCTCGGCTGAGCCCGCCTGCGCGTGGGCCCATCGCTGGGCTACCAGGACAAGTGCCTCGGCACCCAGGCCCAGGGCGGCACCGCCGATAATGTCCAGCGGCAAATGGGCACCGACGTAGGCACGCCCCAGGCCCACCAAAGCTACGGCCAGTGCCACCCCGGTACGGGCGCCTCGGGAGAAGGCGGGCCAGGCAGCTGCACCCAGGGCCACGGCCACACCACTGTGGCCGGACAGGTACCCGAGGCGGGAGGGCTCTCTCCCCCTGAGGTTGGTCGCGGCCAACAGGCAAGCCGGCCGCGGCCGGCCCACTGCGCGCTTGGCCGCCTTGGCGAGCACCCAGGTGGCCGAACCGCTCAGAGCCAGGCGGGCACCCAACGCCCTGTCCCCCCAGGCCCAGGCTATGGCGGCCGCCACCGGCACGGTCCCGGCCGTCCCGAACTGCATCGTCAGCCACAGGGGCCCATATAGCCCGTCGGGAAGGTTGTTGACTGCCCGGAAGGCACGCTCCTCTGGGCGGCTGACGCGGCCTCGGCGTGCAGCTATGGCGGTGAGGGCAAGTGTGGCAGACCCCAGCACGAGGCGGGCACCCGGTTGGTGAAGGTTGGTCATGGGCAAGCGCCGGGCGCACAGCCTTTGGGGGGACCGCGCCGCTAGCTACCTGCCCCCCATCCTGGCTTTCTTCCTGCACCTAGGCAACGGCCGGGCCGAGGTCTCCACCCGGTCTCCACCGCAACTGCACCTCCGCTCCGCGAAGGGCACGGTTGAGCACGGTTGAATGGCCACCAGGTGCTCCTCACCGGGGCGCGCACGTCCAAGTGGCCGACCGGACGCTACAAGGCCAGGTGCTCGCCCAAAAGACCTCCAAACACCTAGGCCACTCTGGGCCAACCCCAAGCCCACACTCGCCGAAAGGAAGATGGCATGGCCCTGGCTACGCCCCAATCGCTAACCACCTCGGTGCTGGCCGCCCAGACAGTGGAAGCTGTCAAGGTCTACGGAAAGGGCCAAGCCGAAGCCTGCGCCCTCAACGGGATCTCCATCGGGTTCGCCAAGGGCCAGTTCAGCGCCATCATGGGCCCCTCAGGGTCGGGTAAGTCGACCCTACTGCACTGCTTGGCCGGCCTCGACCGCCTGACCTCAGGCAAGGCCTACATTGGGGGGACCGACTTGAGCAACCTCGATGACCGCCAGTTGACGCTGCTCCGGCGGGACAGCATCGGGTTCGTCTTCCAGGCGTTCAACCTGGTGCCCACCCTGACGGCCAAGGAGAACATATTGTTGCCGCTCCTGCTCGCCAGCCGCTCCGGTGACCCAGCCTGGATCGACCACATCGTTTCGACCGTTGGGCTGGCTCACAGGCTCTCGCACCGCCCCGATGAGCTGTCGGGGGGCCAGCAACAGCGGGTAGCAGTGGCACGGGCGTTGGCAAGCCGGCCGGAGGTGATATTTGCGGACGAGCCGACCGGCAACCTCGACTCCCGGTCGGGCACCCAGTTATTGTCCTTTTTGCGCACCGCAGTAGACCAACTGGGCCAGACCATCATCATGGTGACCCACGACCCGGTGGCAGCCAGCCATGCCGACCGCGCCATCTTCTTGAACGACGGCCAAGTGGTGGACGAGATCGCCCAACCAACACCCAGGCTGGTCCTCGACCGCATGAACGACTTCGGGAAATAGCCAGTGCTGAGAGTCGCCATCAAAGGGATCTTGGCCAGGAAGCTACGGCTTGCCTTTACAGCCCTGGCCGTGGTGATAGGCGTCGCCTTCATGACCGGCACCCTGGTGCTCACTGACACCATCAACCGGACCTTTGACGACCTGTTCGCCACGGTGTACAAGGGCACCGACGCGGTCGTGCGCGCGACTGGCCAGTTCGATGCTCCACAAGGGATGGGGGCCCAGCGTGGCCGCGTGCCCGCTTGGTTGCTCGCGAAGGTTGAACGGGTGCCAGGAGCCGCCGAGGCAGAAGGCGACGTGCTCGGCTACGCCAGGATCGTCGCCCGCGACGGCCGTCCTTTGGGCAACCCTGCCTACGGTGCCCCCACGCTGGGTGGCAGTTGGAGCACAGTGGCGAGGCTGAACCCCTTCACGCTCGTAGCCGGACGGCCTCCCCAGGGCCTTCACGAGATGGTGATCGACCGCAAGAGCGCCCGGGACGGCCACCTGCAGACCGGTGACGTGACAACCGTCCTCACCGAGGCACCACCCCAGAAGATGAGGATCACAGGGATCGTGCGGTTCGGCAGCACTGATAGCCCAGGGGGTGCGACGGTAGCCTTGTTCACGTTGCCGGTGGCTCAGCGGCTCGTTGCTCAGCCGGGCATGTTCGACACCATATCGGTGGTTGCCGACAAAGGCGTGCCCCAGGACGTGCTGGCGTCGCACATCGCCAAGGTCCTCCCAGCTGGCTACGAGGCAGCCACGGGTGCGCAGGTCGTAAAGGAAACCCAAAGCGACGTCCGCAAGGCCATGTCCTTCTTCACGACGTTCATGGTCGCATTTGCAGTGATAGCCCTGGTGGTGGGCGGGTTCATCATATTCAACACTTTCTCGATGACGGTGGCCCAGCGGGCCCGAGAGCATGCCCTGGGAGCATCCAATCGGCAGGTCCTTGGCTCGGTGCTGCTCGAGGCCGCGGCTGTCGGGCTGGTCGCCTCGGCCGTCGGCCTGGGTTTGGGAGTTGGCGTTGCCATCGGCCTGAAAGGGCTGTTGGCTGCTCTGGGGCTGGCAGTGCCGGCCGGTGGAGTGGCGTTCCTCCCCCGGGCCGCCGCGGTCAGCCTGCTGGCCGGCGTAGGCATAACGGTTGTGCCTGCCTGCTCACCCGCTCGCAAAGCCAGCAAGGTCCCACCGGTTGCCGCCATGCGCGACATCGTCACGGGTAGTTCGGGCTACGGTTCCAAAGAGAGGGTGGCGGTGGGTACGGTGATCACCTGCGCTGGCACCTCGGCTCTGTTGACCGGGCTGTTCTCTGGCGTCCCCGACAAGCTGGCAGTCGTCGGCCCAGGAGCCCTGCTCGTCTTTTTCGGGGTGTCTGTACTGGGCCGTAGCGTGTCCCTCCCCCTCAGCCGCTTCATCGGCTGGCCGCTTCCCCGCCTGCGGGGCACCACCGGCCAACTGGCCCGGCAGAACGCCACCCGCAACCCCAAGCGCACGGCGGCCAGCGCTTCGGCCCTTATGGTCGGCACTGGGCTGGTGGCGTTCATCACCATCTTCGCCTCATCGACAAAGGCGTCCATAGACACGACGATCGACAAGTCCTTCACTGGCGATTACATCGTGGCCTCCGGGGCCGGCCTCATGGGCGGGCTCGGCCCGAGCCTGGCCGGACGGCTCAACCGCCTACCCGAGGTCGAGGTGGCAACGGGCACCCGGGCCGGGCTGGTCAAGGTCCAAGGTTCCGTGCGAAGGGTGCTCGGGCTGGACGCGCCCGCCGCCTTCAGGCTGCTGGACCTGAGGCCCCTGGCCGGCCGGCCCGCCGACCTGGGTGCCAACAGCATCGCGGTCTTGGAGGACGTCGCCGAGCAGGACCACCTGCGACTGGGCAGCCAGGTACACGTCGTGTTCAAGGACACCGGCCCTCGGGCCCTTCGGGTGGCAATGATCTACGGCGAGAGCCAGCCTGCCGGCGACTACGTCCTGGGCATGGCCGCGTACCGGGCGAACTTTGCCGCCGGGTACGACAACGAGATCTTCGTCAAGAAGTCACCTGCGGTCAGCAACACCCGGGCACTGGACGCGGTCAACGAGGTGGCTGCCGGCTATCCCGGGGCCAAGGTGCTCGACCGAGCCAGTTACAAGGCCGAGCAGGCCAAGCCGGTCGACCAGGTGCTCTCCCTGGTCTACACCCTCTTGGGCTTGACCATCGTCATCGCCCTCCTCGGCATCGCCAACACCCTGGCGTTATCGATCTTCGAACGTACCCGCGAGATAGGTGTGATGCGAGCTGTGGGCATGACACGCGGCCAACTGCGGTCCTCCGTCCGGTGGGAGTCAGTCATGATCGCCCTCCAGGGGACCGTCCTCGGGCTGGCCGTTGGCACCTTCTTCGGCTGGGCGCTGGTCCGGGCGTCGGCCAAGCAAGGCATCGAGCAGTTCAGCCTGCCGGTGGCGGACCTTGCCGTCATCGTGGCGTTGGCCGCCCTGGCTGGCATGGTGGCCGCCGTCCTTCCCGGCCGCCGGGCAGCCAAGCTGGACGTGCTGAAGGCCGTGGTCACGGACTAGCCCACAGGGCCGCCCTGGCAGGCTACCGCTAGCAGGCTACCGCTGGCCTCCGCCCAGCCAGCTAGCCAAGCACCACCGGGCCACGCCCTCGGCTGGGGTGGACGCCCCACCTGCCTGGCTGAGCTCGGGCCGCGCGCCCCTGAGCGGAGACCAGGCCTATGGCCTGCCCCGCCACCTGACGGTCGCCCGAGTGGCAACCACGGGTGTGGTCGTCGGATCTGCACCTCAGCTTCACCTCCTCTTCACGGTGCTTGCACCACCAGGGGCTTGGATGTACCTAGCACAACCCCGAGGGAGGCTGAGGTGCCAAGCTGCTCGCATGTCCAAGGCAGGGCCCGGTTGGCAGCGGTGCGTTCTGGCAGGCCCCAGGTTCCCCGGGGCCCGGGCGCGCGGTGCCCGTCACGGATACCCGCCTAGTCGTCATGTACCTCTGGGCGAACCATTCACGGCCATCCCCCCTGACCGTCCTTGAGCCTGTGACGAGCCAGCCGCGCGCCTGGGCCTGTGCCCACCGGCCCGGAGCAGCCAGCGCGGGCAAACCCTGAGCCACCACCTGTCGCGCTGCACCACCACCGGGGGCGCTTTGGCGAAGGCGGGGCCCGGACCGTACGGCTTGGTAGGCTAGGGCCGGGCATGAGCCAGGCTAACGGCGCGCTGACCATCGGGGTAGGGCGAGCGGCCGCCGCGTTGGCCCTCGTCGTCACCATGGGGACAAACGGCCTGCAGGCCACGGCCGGGGCGGCCGGCAAGCTGCCGGTGGGCAAGGCCTACACCAGCCAACCGCCGGTCCCGCCACCAGGTCACTGCCACGCCCGCGGCGTGCTGCCGGACCCGAAGTGCACACCGGGAGCTGTCAACCCGGCAGTCACCCAGGCCAACATAGCTTCGACCATCTGCCGGCCCGGCTACTCGGAGTCAGTCCGGCCCCCCGAGAGCTACACGGAAACGCTCAAGCGGCGGGAAATGGCCTCCTACAACGACCACCAGCCCATATGGGACTACGAGCTCGACCACCTGGTGAGCCTCGAACTGGGTGGCGCCCCGAGCGACCCTCGCAACTTGTGGCCGGAGCTGGGGGCTTCGCCCAACCCCAAGGACCGGGTCGAGGACGCAGCTCATGCTGCGGTGTGCGACCACCGCTTGGCACTGGTCACCGCGCAACAGGAAATAGCCACCAACTGGGTGGCCTTGGGCGAGCAGCTGGGCCTCGGGGACCTAGCCCGGCTCGTGCCCACCGCCCGCAAGCCGCCACCCGCCACGGCCAGCACCCCCAGCCGCACGGTGCCGGCCACGTCACCCAGCGGCCATTACTACAAGCCCGGGGAGTGGTGCCCCTTCCGAGACCTGGGTGACACGACCGTCGGCCCCTATGGCAAGCTGACCTGCGAGCAACGAGCGGGCGGAGGCCAGCCGAGGTGGACCGCCTGAGCCCGTAGGCATGCCCCAGGCCGGGGGGCAGCCACCCGAGACGGCTTCCTCGGGCTATAGCCGGGTGGCACTCGGGGACCGGGCTTCAGGGGGGCCGGCCTTCACCGGGCAGCTCGGCCCTCGGCTTGGTGGACGCGCTGGCGGTGAGCCCGGAACACCTCCTCGTTGGACTCCAGCGAAGCCCCAGCAGCAGTGGGCGAGACGAACGTCGGCAGGACGCAGCCCCGGGAGCACAAGGCCGCCGCCGTGCGGGTGATGACCTCGTGGGTCACGACACAGGCGACCACGGTCGAAGCCCCTCCGACCGGCCGGCCCCAACCGGGCACCCTCACCACGGCGTCCTCAGCGGGTACGCCCGTGTCCACCGTCAGCTGGCACACGTCCGAGAGGTACTTGCCCGAAGAGTGCTCCGGTGGCCGCTGGCGGTTGGCCAAGGAGGTCACCGCCACCGCGGTGAGGCCCCGGCGGACGGCGTGCATAGCCGCCTCGATCCCGGCTGCATTGCGGCCACCGTGGGAGTAAACGATCATGACGTCCCCTGGTCCCAGCGGCTCGTGGTCGAGGAAGTTGTCCACATAGGACTCGGCCCGCTCCAACCACAGCAGCTCCCGCACCCCACCTGGCCCCAGGACGTTGTACCACATGAGGCGGGGGTCGGTCAGGGGGTGCAGCCCGACGAAGCTCCCGAAGCGGGGGAAGGCGTCCAGGGCCGGTATGACCGAGTGCCCGCTACCGAACAGGTGCACCAGGCCCCCGGCACTGAGGGCATCGGCGCAACGCCGGGCGACCTCGTCCAGCACGGCGCCCTGCGTCTGGCACAGGTGGTCGAGGATCTCGACCACCCGGCGGGTATAGGCAGGTCCGTTAGTCACTTCGACGGCCTCTCTGGTTGGTGCAGTTCCCCGATGGTAGCCAGTAAGCCCTCCGGGCGGGCTCCGGGCGCGGCTCTCGCGGCGTCCGGCACTGCGCCGGTCGCCGCGAGGTATGACCAGAACTTGTGGATCCGCCACCCGCCCGGAGACGCGGCGTACCCTCCTCGTTGAAGTCACGAACGAGCTGCCGGCGGTGGAACGCCGGCGAGGAGG
>JAJPKN010000069.1 GCA_021323695.1 Actinomycetota bacterium
CGGCAGGCTGTCGTCGGGTTGTGGGAGTAGACGACAGGGAACCCCTGCCGGGACAGGAGGCGGAGCTGGCAGGACTGTGCGTTACGCACCCGGCCGGCCACCGTCACGGTACCCCCGCTCGCTGGCAGCTCACTTGGTGCAACGTTCACCAGCAACGTGAGCACAGCGTGGCTACTTGTAGTAGATGCGTCAGCCGAGGTCGCGGCGAGGCCAGGCAAGCCGGCCAGGACCACCAAGGCTACGACGAGAGCTCTTTTCATACTAATGTCCTTTGTTGCGTTGGCCAGACGGGCGCTAGGGTCCCATCGGCCGTTCGGCCGGAGCGTAGCCGTGGGCTGTGACGGGAACAGGGGCCGCGCTGGACGAGACCTTTGCTTGGTCCACCCCACGTGGGCCATGACTGCATCCAGCGGGCCTGCCACGATGGCGAGCGCCTGGCCTGCTCAGCCCTGGTTGTCGGGCTTTCGGTGACCAGCGACGTCACCGACGGAGGCCCCTGCTCAGGGCGTTCAGGGCCGACATTTGGGTGCCGTTGGCACTAGGTCAGCTGGCTCAGTCGGCCCCTTTGTCTCAAGCAACGAGCGGTGCCTGGACGCCGGCACTAAGCCTTGGGCCGAGGGCAAGGCCGAGCCTGTCGGCGAGCGACAGGCCTTCGCCTTTTTCGCCCGCGGCTTCGCCCGCGGGCGGCTGCCCCGTTCGGCGTCTTGGCCTGTGGCCGCCTCGGTGCTGAGGCCGTAGCTGGCAACCAGCGCCCGAGCTGCCCCGCACCCCTGGCCCGCGGCCAGGACTGTACAGGCGCGCACCTCAGCTGCGGCTACGAGCCGGCGCGCGTCCCCGTCACACCCGCGGCTTAGCTTTGGCAGTGCCGCCCGTTGCCGGCGAGGGCGGCAGCCAGCAAGCAACCGCCGGCTATGAAAAGGAGGCGTCAGTTGACCGAGTTGCGAGCTCGTGGCCCGGCGCTCGGCTGCCGCGGATGGGCGCGATGAGCGCCGTAGTGACCGGCCTGGTAGCTCTGGTGGTCCTTGTCGCGGTGGTTGCTTGGGCCTGGGTGCAGGTCCGGGGCGCGCGCCACGACCGGGACATGCACCTGCAGTCCTACCGCTGGACCGATGAGGACCTTGCCCGTGCCCGCCAGGAGGCAGTAGCCCAGAGCCACGCGGTGGTCTCGGGCAAGGTGCAAGAGCACCTGGCACCGTTGTTCCCCCAGTTCCTGGCCGAGTTCGACCCCCGGGAAGCGCGCTTCATCGGGACGCCCGTGGACTACGTCGTCTTCAACGGCATCGACGACGGCGAGTGCGAAGTGGTCTTCGTCGAGGTGAAGACCGGGCGCAGCCAGCTCAGCACGAGGGAGCGCCGGGTGCGCCGGGCGGTGGAGGAGGGCAGGGCCCGCTGGGTCGAGCTACGCCTGCCCAACGACGTGGACGGAGATGGCACTGGCACGAACAGGTTGCCAACGGCCGCGGATGTGCCGCGAGTACCTGAACTTTGAGCTCGGCATTGGCTGCAGCGAAGGCCGGGCTGGCCGGCTCCGACCGGTGCATCTGTACCCCCCAGGGGTAAGTGTGGTATGCTACCCATATACCCATGGAGGGTATAGGAGCAGGAAGGAGCGCGACCATGAGCCAGACCATCACCTACAGCGTCCCGGGCATGACTTGCGAGCACTGCAAGCACGCCGTGACCACCGAGCTCAGCGCACTGCCCGGGGTCTCGGCCGTCGAGGTGGACCTGGGGAGCAAGCTGGTCAAGGTGAGCGGCGAGGGCCTCGACGACGCGGCCTTGCGGGCCGCCATTGAAGAGGCCGGCTACGAGGCTGCCTGATGCCACCACTTGCCCCTTCACGGGACGCGGGGGCCAAGGCCGGCCGCGTCGAGCTGGCCATCTCGGGGATGACGTGCGCGTCGTGCGCAGCACGTATCGAAAAGCGCCTCAACAAGCTGGAAGGGGTGTCAGCCACCGTCAACTTTGCCAGCGAACAGGCGGCGGTGTCCTTTGACCCGGCGGTTGTTTCCCCAGACGACCTGATAAGCGCGGTCGAGGGCTTGGGCTACGGGGCCGCCCTGCCCCAAGAGGCCCCTCAGGACCAAGACCCCACCCGCGAGTACCAGCTCCGGCTGGTGCTGGCGGCCGGCTTGTCGGTGCCGGTGGCCGTGCTCACCTGGGTGGGGGCAGCCCAGTTCTCCGGCTGGAAGTGGGTGGCGCTCGTCCTGGCCACGGCCGTGGTCGGCTACAGCGGCTGGCCGTTCCACCGCGCCGCTGTCCTCAACGCCCGCCACTGGGTGGCGACCATGGACACCTTGGTCTCGCTGGGTACCCTGGCTGCCTGGGCTTGGTCCGTGGTGGTCCTGGCCAGCGGGCTCCACCAGGGCGTGTACTTTGACAGCGCCACTCTCATAACCACCCTCATCTTGTTGGGCCGGTTCTTGGAGGCCCGGGCCAAGCGCCGCTCGGGGGCGGCGATCAGGGCGCTGTCGGAGCTCGAGGCCAAAGATGCCCGGGTGCTGCGCGGCGAGGAGGAGGTGCTGGTCCCCGTGGGGCAGCTGCGGGTGGGCGACCGCTTCGTCGTCCGTCCCGGGGAGAAGGTGGCGACCGACGGCGTGGTGGAGGCCGGCGTTTCGGCCGTGGACCAGTCCATCTTGACCGGCGAGGCGGTGCCGGTCGAAGTCGGGCCGGGCAGCGAGGTCGCCGGCGGCACCCTGAACAGCTCCGGCCAGCTCGTGGTGCGCGCCACCAAGGTGGGGGCGGAGACGGCGCTGGCCCAGGTGCGCCGCCTGGTCGCCCAAGCCCAAGCGGGCAAGGCCCAGGTCCAGCGGTTGGCTGACCGCGTCTCGGCCGTGTTCGTCCCTGCTGTCATCGTGGTGTCGTTGTTGACCCTGGTTGGCTGGCTCACGCTGTCGCGTTCGGGCGCCGCAGCCGCCTTTACGGCGGCCGTGGCGGTGATGGTGATCGCCTGTCCCTGCGCCATCGGGTTGGCCACCCCCACCGCCCTCATGGTGGGCACCGGCCGGGGTGCACAGCTCGGGATACTGATCAAGGGCCCCGAGGTGCTGGAACAGACCCGGAAGGTGACAACGGTGGTGCTGGACAAGACTGGCACCGTCACCGAGGGCAGGATGCAGGTGGTGGCCCTCGTGCCGGCCGAGGGGGTGGCCGAAGCGGACCTGCTCCGCCTGGCTGCTGGCGCCGAGGGCCCCAGCGAGCACCCGGTGGCCCGGGCCATCGCCGGCCACGGCCGCCGGCAGCTGGGGTGCCTCCCGGCGGCCGAGAGCTTCCAGAGCCGGGCCGGCGTTGGTGTCGAGGCAGTGGTGGAAGGCCATGCTGTTGTGGTGGGCCGGTTGTCCTCGCTCGCCGACTGGGCCGTGGAGCTACCCGAGGAGCTGGTGGCCACAGCTGCCCGCTTGGAGGAAAAGGGCACCACAGTCGTGGCCGTGGCCTGCGACGGTAGCCCGTGGGGCTTGGTGGCCCTGGCCGACCGGCCGAAGCCCACCAGCCGGCAGGCCGTGGCGCAGCTGCGCGCCCTTGGGCTTACGCCTGTGCTGCTCACGGGTGACAACGAGGCTACGGCCAAGGCCGTGGCGGCGGAGGTGGGCATAGAGCGGGTGCTGGCCAACGTGCTCCCGGGGGGCAAGGCGGCCGAGGTGCGCCGCCTCCAGGAGGCAGGTGAGGTGGTGGCCATGGTGGGCGACGGGGTCAACGACGCCCCTGCGTTGGCCCAGGCCGACCTTGGCCTGGCCCTGGGCACGGGCACCGACGTGGCCATCGAAGCCTCCGACGTGACCCTGGTCTCGGGGGACCTGCGGGCCGCAGCCGACGCCGTGCGCCTGGCCCGCTGGACGCTGCGGACCATAAAGGGCAACCTGTTCTGGGCCTTCGCGTACAACGTGGCGGCCGTGCCCCTGGCCGTCACCGGCACCGTCAACCCCATAATCGCGGCCGGCGCCATGGCTTTTTCGAGCGTGTTCGTGGTGTCCAACTCGCTGCGGCTGCGGCGCTTCCAGCCGCTGCGCAACCCGGCCGCGCCCCGCCACGAGGTGCTGCCCCCGGGGCCAGCGCCAGCGGTCCTCAACCGAGAGGAGGCCAGGTGACGACATCTGCGGTGGCCACGTCTGCGGGGCCCACTGGGGCGCACGCGCACCAGCCAGGCGCTTACGGCTATATTGCCGCGGGCGACAAAGAGGCGCTCGGCAAGCGCATGCACCGCATCGAAGGCCAAGTGCGCGGCATCGAGAAGATGATCGCCGAGGACCGCTACTGCATCGACATCCTGACCCAGATCTCAGCGGTGTCGACCGCCCTCGAAGCGGTGGCGTTCAAGATATTGGACGACCATGTGAAGCACTGCGTCACCGGGGCGCTGGCCTCCGGTGACGAGGCGGTGGCGGCCGA
>JAJPKN010000047.1 GCA_021323695.1 Actinomycetota bacterium
CGCAATGGAGGCGGGGCCTTACGACCCCGCAAACTGCACGATGGCATGTTCACCCGGGCCATCCTCAACGAGCCGCAATGGAGGCGGGGCCTTACGACCCCGCAAACACGGGTGACGACGGGTTGAACGGTGCACCGGTAGTGCCGCAATGGAGGCGGGGCCTTACGACCCCGCAAACCGGACAAGCCGGCCGCCAGGGCCATCACCACCATGGCTGCCGCAATGGAGGCGGGGCCTTACGACCCCGCAAACGGTCCCAACGCATATAAGAACGTGGACAGTACAACTGCCGCAATGGAGGCGGGGCCTTACGACCCCGCAAACCCTACTCAGGCCGGCGGCTCGACCCATTGTCTCATGGCCGCAATGGAGGCGGGGCCTTACGACCCCGCAAACTTGGGAATAAGGTGCGAGCACACATGAAAGACGTACAGCCGCAATGGAGGCGGGGCCTTACGACCCCGCAAACGTGTGATGGGTGCCGGCGTCGTCACCTGGCCGGGGGCCGCAATGGAGGCGGGGCCTTACGACCCCGCAAACCTGCCGCCGTCGTGGCGGGGAGGGCCGTAGTAGGTAGCCGCAATGGAGGCGGGGCCTTACGACCCCGCAAACGTCCCTTGCCTGAGAACGTTAGCTTGTGTACGTCCTTGCCGCAATGGAGGCGGGGCCTTACGACCCCGCAAACCGCAAACTCTAAAAATGAGTCCTAAAGAAATCACAGCCGAAGAGCCGCAATGGAGGCGGGGCCTTACGACCCCGCAAACAATCCGGGGGCCCTTAGTTTGACTGGAGGGAACATGCCGCAATGGAGGCGGGGCCTTACGACCCCGCAAACGCAACATTATCACGGCATTGAAGGCAGCTAATGGACGCCGCAATGGAGGCGGGGCCTTACGACCCCGCAAACTAGTTTGACTGGAGGGAACATGAACGCTGAGATATTGCCGCAATGGAGGCGGGGCCTTACGACCCCGCAAACCCGACAGTAGCTCGGACAAGGCCCCCGTACCGGCCGGCCGCAATGGAGGCGGGGCCTTACGACCCCGCAAACCGGGCCGTAGCGGCACCGAGTGGTCGGGTTGCAGTGAGCCGCAATGGAGGCGGGGCCTTACGACCCCGCAAACCAAATCTGCTGGATGATCCCCACGAGCCTTCCTTAGGCCGCAATGGAGGCGGGGCCTTACGACCCCGCAAACGCGGCCACCAAGCTCCCGGGCGTCCCCCATGGTGACGCCGCAATGGAGGCGGGGCCTTACGACCCCGCAAACAAGCGGAGCTACTGGCAGCGCTGGACAGTCTCCTTGCCGCAATGGAGGCGGGGCCTTACGACCCCGCAAACGGCCCGAGGACGAGGCCCCGGCACTGACTGAGGTGCCGCAATGGAGGCGGGGCCTTACGACCCCGCAAACCGAGGTCCACCGAACGTGGCGGAATATAGTTACCCGGCCGCAATGGAGGCGGGGCCTTACGACCCCGCAAACCTGGTACCGGCCCGGCGCATGCTGGGTCGGCTCGGCCGCAATGGAGGCGGGGCCTTACGACCCCGCAAACGGGTACTTCCGTTATGTCCACGTAGTAAGCCTTGTCGCCGCAATGGAGGCGGGGCCTTACGACCCCGCAAACGCCCCCCAGCGCCACAAGGGTGCTGAGGTGGACAAGGCCGCAATGGAGGCGGGGCCTTACGACCCCGCAAACCCTCGGTATTGCCATCAAAGGGCCTGGCGAGCTATGGCCGCAATGGAGGCGGGGCCTTACGACCCCGCAAACTGTCGCCGGCGGGATATTAGGGGCCGCCGACGGCTGGCCGCAATGGAGGCGGGGCCTTACGACCCCGCAAACCTTAGCCGAGGAGGAGTAAATGACATACAACGTGAGCCGCAATGGAGGCGGGGCCTTACGACCCCGCAAACTGTGCCTGGTGCGCGTGCGTCGCCGTGGCCGTGGTAGCCGCAATGGAGGCGGGGCCTTACGACCCCGCAAACCATCCCGCGGCCCCCACGGTACGGCGGGTGTGGGGCCGCAATGGAGGCGGGGCCTTACGACCCCGCAAACTCAAGCTGGCGGTCGCCAGCGACCGGGGTACGGCTACTGCCGCAATGGAGGCGGGGCCTTACGACCCCGCAAACATGAATGGCAGTACTAGGGATAGATATTTCGAGCTGGCAGCCGCAATGGAGGCGGGGCCTTACGACCCCGCAAACGGGGACGGCGGCCCTCACGGCACGCTGCATTTATAGCCGCAATGGAGGCGGGGCCTTACGACCCCGCAAACATCCGTCTCCAACCCGACGTTGGTCCCAGCCAGCACAGCCGCAATGGAGGCGGGGCCTTACGACCCCGCAAACGCGAATAGGCGCACCAAACTAAAGGAGAGACAATGTCAGGCCGCAATGGAGGCGGGGCCTTACGACCCCGCAAACGTTGGTTAGCTGACCAACTAGACTGGCTAAGTAATGAGCCGCAATGGAGGCGGGGCCTTACGACCCCGCAAACACGCATGGGTGGGTTGAGGCTAAAGAAATTCCTACCGTGCCGCAATGGAGGCGGGGCCTTACGACCCCGCAAACATGTCACCTGCCGTCTTGGCTGGCCACATGACGGTCTTGCCGCAATGGAGGCGGGGCCTTACGACCCCGCAAACTTGAACGAGTCGTTGAACGGTTCGTTCGTCAACGTTGCCGCAATGGAGGCGGGGCCTTACGACCCCGCAAACCCGCCCCCCCGACACACCGTCCCGTCCCATACCCGTCGCCGCAATGGAGGCGGGGCCTTACGACCCCGCAAACCGCTCACTTAGTTTACCACCTCTGACGAGGGCGGTAGCAGCCGATGGCGAGCGGTGGGCAGCGACCGTGGAGATGATGCATCCTCGTACGGGCTTTGTTCGGTTGTCAAGGTGCATAGTGGCTGGTACGGAGCTTGCGAGCGGTCCCCGGGGGAAGAGCCGGCACTTGAGCGCTCGCTGACTACACCACTTGGGTACGCGGCAGCGGTGCCAGGGCATTGGGCCGCGGTCCCAGCCAGCGAGCGCGCCCAAGTAGGTTCTCCTGGGCGTCCCGGGCCATCTTCAGCAGTACCACGCTGTCAACGCTCTGGTTGACCACTCGGGCCATCCGGGCCATCAGGGTGACTACCTCGGTGCGAGACAGGTCGCACACGAACACAGAGTACTGGAGGGCCTCGCCGTACGCTTCGGCAAGCTTGTGGGCCGCCCGTAGGCGGCGGTCGTCCCGCACGTCGTAGCACAGCAGGTAGCGAGCACGCATGGGTGCCTCACCGGGTCACGAACGGGACATAAGCCGGCACCTCGCCAAGCAGGTAGGCGCCCAGTAGCCGGGCCTGGACCTCGAGGGCCCGCCGGTAGCTGACCTTGTAGCCGAACTCAGGGTGAGTGGCCACGTGGGCCAGGCGACGCTCGTAGGCGCTGATCAGCTTCTTGCGGCCGTTGGGGGTCAGTGCCACTCCCCCAGCCCTTACTATGAAGTCCGAAGGCTTGACCTCGCCGTTGTTGACCACTTGCAGGGCCACGGACTCAGCCACCAAGGGCCGGAACTCCTCGGCAAGGTCAAGGGCCAGAGCGGGCCTACCGTAACGGGGCCGGTGGTAGAAGCCGTAATAGGGGTCCAGGCCCACGGCCAGGCAGGCCACCGTGAGGTCTTTGACCAGCAGCGCGTACAGGTAGGACAAAAGGCAGTTCACCGGGTCCCGTGGCGGCCGGCGGTTGCGCCCGGCGAAGTCGAACGGCGACCCGGGCAACGCCAGCACCCCGGGAGAGAGCATCGCTGGGAACGCGCCGAAGTACGTCCTGGCCGCTGCTCCCTCTATGCCCAACAGGGACTCACGGCTGGTCGCCTGGGCCACGGAGCTCACGGTCTCCTGCAGTGCGGCCAGTTCGCCCGTGACGTCCCCGCGAGCATTGCGCCGCAGCAGGACACGGGAGTTCTTTATCTTCCCAGCCGTTATGGCTTGGCTCAAGACCAGCGACCGCTCACCCGTGCTTGCTGCGTACTGAGCCAGGCGCAGGGCAGCGTACTTGGAGGGTAGGCCTGTGGCGATGCCGGTAAACCAACCCCCATAGCTGAACCAGCAAATGACGGCCCCGTCAGCAAGCAGGTCTCTCACCACCTGGCTGCTGACCTGCACGTTGCCGTACAGGCACAGCTGAGAGACGTCTATCTCCCTGAAGGAGGCCAGCATTTGGCCGGAGGAGGTCACCTCGATACGGCCCCCGGACTTGCCCACCCAGGCACCGGGCTCGGTCACATAGGCGGGCTGGGGGTCGGGGTCGCTCGGCACCAGCCGCCGTGGCTTGCGCTGAGCACGCTTCGCCAGTGCATTTATCTCGTCGGGGAGGCAAATGCCCACGAGAGAGCAGCGCGGGCACTTGGGGCTGTCCACCAACGGCTCGGGTACGGCGCCTCCCGCCGCCACTCGTCGGAGCTGTTCGACCGTGCTCAGGGCTTTGGCCCTCAGCTGGTCGTCGAAGCTCACCCGTACTCGCTTGCGGGAAGCCGCGTAGTAAACGAAGCCGTGGTCGCACTCGTAGCCGGCATCCTGCAGGAGCATCCCCTGGATGCACAACTGCACTCGGTCGCTCTCCCATGCTCCTTCGGGCAGGTCGGGTGCTGTGCCTTTCTTGGTGTCCACGGGCACGACGCCGCCGCCTGCGCCCTCCACCAGGTCCAGGCGCCCGACCAGGCCCAGGCGCTCCGACGACAGCAACAGCGAGCGGGCGGCAACCAGTTCTCCTGCGTCTGGCAAAGGAGCGGCACCCGTGGGCTGGTCGGTAACGCGGTGCACCCAGTCGCCTTCGACGGTGTCGACGGAAGGCTCGAACTGCGAGGAGATCCACTCCAGGTAGAACAGCCTCGGGCAGTACACGAACGCATTGACCATACGGGCCGGGACGAGGTCGGGCACGTCGAGGTACTGTGGCGTTGGCCGGGCACCACCGGCCGTACCTGGAGGCGCTGGTCCTTCAGTCATCAGGACGTAACAAGCCCAGCCCGAAGTGACGCAAAGCACCCAGCACCAATGGACCGGCGACTGGCTGGCTGAAGGCCAACCTGACCCCAGTCGCCAGCCTGGCTGCTGCCAAGCGCTCTCGTACCCGGTGGCGCCGGAAATCGAGCCACGACCCGCTTGGTGGGTCGTGGAGCTCCACCGCGGCCGGCCCTGGCAGGCCCAAAGCGGCCAGGTCCCTGCGGGCATGACGGTCCACGTGCTGTTGCAGGGTCTGGTTCGGGCGCTTGTGCTTGGGAGGCGCGAAGGGGGTGACTGATACCCAGGACCTCGCTGGCCCGGTGAGCTCGGGTAGAGCTTGGCCGCTGTTGCCGACCACCTCGACCGAGATACGACCGGGACGGAAGCCTTCCACGTACCCGTACCCGCCAAGCCGCGTGAGCGAGCACAAAGCAGCCACCTCCTCGGCCGACAGCCCACCCGGCGCGTAGGCGGCAAGCGAGTCGATGAACCGGCCGTCCGGCTCGGACGCGAACGCCAGCCAGTGGACGTGGCCATGGCCGCTCAGGGGTGCCCCGTCATCGCCCAGCCCGGTCAACTGATAGGAAGTAGCCCCCGGGTGGAGCTGGTAGAAGCGGGACACCGCCGCTTGGTGCAAGACGTCGGCCATGGCGACGGCCGCGCTCAGCGCCGGCATCGCCGGGGCGCTGAAGGCCCACCGGACCACGGTGGGCAACGACGGGCGCCTCGTGGTTGCTGACCGTCGTCCGGCTTGCGAGGGGCCGGCTTGCGAGGGGCGAGCGCCCAGGTTGTACCAGACCCACCGGGTGCCCCGTGGGACCAGCCTGCCCTGGCTACGCATGGCGGTCGTGCCCTCGACCAGGGACTCGAAGTCGAGCGGCCGAGCGGCGGCCAGGACCCGCTCGTAAGTTTCGCTGCCCCTGGCCACCGGATCTGCACCCAGCGGCTCGTACCACCCTGTCTCGGGTAGCTCGGCTTGGTCGTCCACAACGCTGCCTACGCAGGTGCTCTCAGCCCGGCCCAGGTAACCGGTCCGCTCCACCAGGGCCTGCAAGGCCCGGCGCTCGGGCGGCTCGAGCTCTACCGGCCAGCTTATGTACAGCCGGTGCTGCCGGCTGAAGGCGGCGAAGGTGTCCAAGACCTTGTCGGTGCCCTTGGCCGAGCCGGCGAGGTAGTCCTTGTCCGGCATGTAGTGGCGGGTGTGAGCCAGGGTGGAGGGCGGTACCCAGTAGCGTGGCGGGTCGGCCAGCTTCTCTAACAAGCTGCCAACGGTGGCGTCGTCGAGGTCGTTAGCCTTGGCCTTCCAGGTGGCCACCAGGGCGCGCAACAGCCGCCAAGGGGCGGGGGGCCAGTCCACCGCCCCCTCGTTGACGTTCCGGCCCCAAGGCGTGCCGTGGTAACGGCCAAAGGGGAACGTGAGCTCGACGGTCGTGCTCAATCGCCCTGCTCCTCCCCCTCGTCCTCATCGGCCGGCTTCCGGGAGCTCTTGGTGGCCTTCTTCGGCTGCCACTTGCCTACCAGGGGCATCCCATCGCCCAGCTCGCCCCGGCACTGCCGGGCTGCCTGCAGCACTCGCTCGGTGAGCTCTGCGGCCTCCGGCAGGGCAGCACCAGACTGGTCCAGCACTGCCCCGTCCAAGGGGGCCAGGTCACAGGCCGTGCGCAGCCTGAGGCCCCCGTCCAGGAGCCGGCGCACCTCGAGCAGCGCCACCGCCTCGAGCAGGCCGGTGGCCGCCGGGCCCAGGCCGTAGCTGCGCAGCTGGTCCCGGTCGAGGCAGAAGTACGCCGTCACCTGGCGGGCCGTCCACTCCGTGCGATGGAAGGGCACAGTGCCGTAGCCCTCGCTGGTCCCGCCCTCCCCCTCGGACAAGGAGTGGCGGACATGGTCCTTCTTAACTCCCCCGCTTTCGGCCCGCCGAGCGCCCGTCGCCTCCACAAAGGCGCTGAGCGCCCGGGCGACCTTGGGTTGCCCGGGCCATACCTTGGCCCCTTCGGCGAAGAAGACCCCGTGCACCAGGCAGAGGGGGTCCAGCTCCAACAGCGCGGATGCGATCGCCCGTGGGGCTATCGGCCTGTCGTCTTGGAGGCCCAGGCGACGCCGGACCAGCTTTTTGCCCTCTATGGGCTTACCCTCGTCCCCGTCGAACAAGGCGTCCTTGATGAAGGCCGAGGCCAGCCGGTGAGCCTCGGTCCGGCTCGAGGTGAGGAAAGAGCCGTCGGCCGCGCTTACCACCTCCACCCAGGGCAGCTCCCCAAAAGGCTCAAGCGGCCTTTGGGCCGGCTCATCCCAACCGGTCGCCTCCAGGCGGTTGGCCATCGACTGTGCTGATTCCACCAGCAGCACGGTTTCGCTGCCCCCATCTGGCAATGGGCGCTCGAAGACCGCATGGCCGATATCAGGGAACCCGGTGGGCTGGAAGCGGCCACCCTGCACCGGGCCCAAGGGGACCTCGTAGAGCAGGCGGTGCTCCACACTTATTGGCATTGCTCCTCCTTTTCCAGTTACAGGGACGTGGCCCCGGCCAGTGGCTCCTCGTCGGCCGCAGCCACTGCCGCTAACAACCGGCGCAGGTCGCGCCGGCCACTTTTCACCAACATGCAGGCCGCCAGCCTCTGGCCGTCGGTGCCCTGAGCGACCAGTTCGGGCCGGGCCAGCAAGGGGGCCAGCCCAGCCCAGCGCAGGCGCCCCAGGGCGTCGGCCAGGACGTCCCGGTGCCTACCGGCCAGGAGCTGGTGCGGCCAGTTGACTGCCGGGACCAGGCGAGGCCTGCCTGGTCCCGCGCCCAGCCCATGGAAGTAGGGGGCGAGCAGCGCCAGGGCCGGGTGCACCGCTACGTCCTCCACCGTGGCCGAGGCCCAGGGGACGCTCGCCGCCTTGAACCCGGCCCAGTCGAGCATGAGCATGCCCTCGAGCAAATAGGCGAGCCGCCGGTCGTCGGTGCCGCCCCGGGCCAGCAGGTCCACGTCGCTCACCGGGACCGGCACCCCCCATTGGAAGCCAACCTCCACCCCGGGCATGGCCAGCTCGCCGGGGGCAGCCTCGCCGCCCTCAGGCCCGTGCGACCGGCCCTCCCGCGCCCTCAGGCAGGCGAGGCTCCGGTGGACCAGGACCTCGGCCAGCACTCGGGGCAGGGGTGCCCACCCCAAGCCCGCTACCCGGAGCGGCTCGAGCGACCACGTCAGAGCCCCGCGCCGGCCCCGGGCCAGCGGGCGGGCCAGGCTCGCTAGGTCGTCGGTCCTTGGGCCTTCGCCAACGGTCGGCGGCTGGCCATGCCTGGGGGCGGGTGAACCCCGGAGCGAAGCCAAGCCGACAGCGAGGCGAGCCTCGGCCGTCCCGTCGTAGAGCGCTCCCAGCCACTCGGCGGCCGGCAGGCCGCTCACCGGTGCCCGGGCTACCAGGGGGCGGTTGCTCGTACCCTGGCGGGCCAGTACCTGCGACCGCCACACCGCCGCCTCCAGGCGGCAAAGGGCGAACAGCACGGCCTGGAACGGCTCTGGGCCGCCCTCGGTGGCGGCACGGAACTCGGCGTGGTCCAGGGCACTAAGAGCCGTGGCTACCGGCCCGGACAAGGCCTGCCTTTGGCTGTGCAAGGGGGCGGCCCACTGGGCCACTTTGTCCAACAAGGGCACTCCCGGCCGCTGGGAGACCGGGAACCGTCCCACCGCTACGATGAGGTTGCCTTGGCCGTGGCGGCCGACCACGGCGTGGCGTACGAACTGCGAGACCCCTCGGTCGACGCCCAGGGAGGCCACCGCCCTCACGAAGTCCAAGCCGGTGCGGGCCTCCCACCGCCCTGGCGCGGCCCGGCCCTCACCTATCAGCCGGGCTACCTCGGCGCAGCTGGCCGGCTTGTCCCACAGGGGGGCCCAGATCTCCTTGCCCCCCTCATCCCGGGCCTCCGAGCTGTAGCCAACGGCGCTGGCGTCGACCGTGAAGGGCACCGCTGCCCGGGCCCTACCCCACCCCAGGCGCCGGGCCGCCCCGGAGGCGAACATCACTGCCCCCTCCATGGCCAGCACCAGGTCCCAAGGGTTGGACAGTGCGCCAGCGTCGCCCTCGGGGCCCGAGTTGGCCCCGCCGGCCTGGCCCGGGTCGAACTGGCCGATCTTCAGCTCCACCAACTGGGCCTCCTTGGCCCCGAACAGGGCCGCCTCCACCAAGGCACGGGCCCCTCGGGCAGGCGGCAGGGCCAGCTGCAGGGCCCGGGCGAAGGTGACCGAGAACTCGTTGCGCCCCATCACCCCACCGGTGCCGAGCAACGCCGGGTACTGCAAGCCGTCGCCGGCCAGGACGGCCACCGCGTCCAGCCAGGCCACCGCGCTGTCGGGCAGCCCGGCCCGGCAGCGCAGCACCAGCTCCCGCTTCAGCTTCGTCCTCACCTGGTCTGGGCCCAGGCCGCTGCCGGCAACCATGTCGGCGATTATGGACTGGGCCACCTCCCAGGCTTGCCGGTAGGCCGAAAAACGCTCGCCGCCCCTGGCGACTAGGGCCTGCACCGCCTGGTTCAGCTTGCCCTTTGTGAGCCCGGTGTCTTTGTTCCAGGGGTTGACCACGGGGCTGGGCCGGTACTCGTCCAGCAAGAAGCCGACCAAGTCGCCCCGTTCGAGCACGGAGCACAGCTCGAAGTGGTCCCCGTGCCAACGGCCGAGCGCGCTGGGGTCCTTCTGCTCGCTCACCAGCCGGAGCACCCCCAGCGCCTTCAAGTACTGCGCTATGGGCTCGGGCCGGCAGCCTCCCAGGGCCAACGTGGTGGTCAAGGTGCCTTCTCCGTCTCGGGCGCCGCGGGCGGGGGGCTGGCTTCGGCCTCAGCACTGGCCCGCCAGTCAGCCAGGCGTACCACGGACTCGGCAAAACCCAACCGGAACGGCCCGAGGCCAGGGTCGTCCCGCAGGGCCAACATCCGGGAGGACCAGGACCTGGCCCCGTCTGGGCCACCACCCAACAACATGGGGGCGAGCGACAGCTTCACCGCCGCGACCGTGCCCAGCGGGGTGCTCACCTCGGGCAGCTCGTCGCCATCGCACACACCAAGAGCGCACATGCGGCCACCTTCGACGCCCTCTTGGCCGGCAGCACCCTCCCCAGGCAAGGACCGGAAACCGAGCCGGGCCCGGCCGTGGTGCGAGGCCACCAGGTAGGCCACCAGGTCCCTGGTGCCGGGGGCCAGCCACTCCAGGCCGGTCTCGGCCGCCTGCAGCAACCCAAGGGCGGAAGCCAGCTCATGGCGGAACCACGGCCGCTCATGTCGGGCCCTGGCCTTCACACCGGACTTGGCCCAGGGCGGCTCAGCCTGCACCGCCTGGGCGTCAGGCAGGCCGCGCGCCAAGCCCGCCAAAGTGGCTTGGAAGACGGGGTGCGCCTTGCCGATGTCGTGGAGAGCGGCGGCCGCCACTATCGCCTCCTTGTGGCCTGTGCTCAGGCTGGCCGTGGCCCCAGGGCCACAAAGCTCCGCCAGGAGCTCCTCGGCTGCCTGCTTGGTGGCGGCCAGGTGGTCGTACAGCGACTGCCACCGGCCAAGGTAGGTGCCAGGGTCGGCCCCCGTCGACAGGTCGGCTGCCTCGGGCCCGGCGTCGCCAGCAGCCACCGGCTCTACCGGCCGGCCCGAGCTCGGCAGCCAGCCCACGCCGGGGTCGTAGCCGCCCAGGATCGCCGGCACAATCAGCACCAGCCCGGGCCTGAGGTCGTCGGGCCCACAAGGTACCCAGTCGTGCGAGCTGGACAGGTGGTCCACCCGCCACGCCACCGGCTGGCCCTGCTGCCTCTTCTGCAGCTGCCCCAGCCATTGGCGCGCCCGCCCCAGCGGGACGCGGCAGCGCTCGGCGTGCTCAGGGAGCCCTTCGCCCTCCCTCGGCCTTGTCGGCTGGCCACCGGTCCCCAGGGGCCGCCAGGCCACCTCGACGTCGGTGTCGTCGGCCTGGCGGATAAAACGGCTCACGTCGGTGTCCGCTCCCGACAGGTCGGGTAGGGTGTCGAACAGTTCCAGTAGGTCGCGGCGCCTCAGCACGTGGCGGGCCGCTGGCCGCCAGGTGGGCCCCTGGGCTGGCATGCTCGACGGTGCCACCTGCTGGCCCTCGAGGGCTCGCAACGCAGCAACCGACTGGCGGAACGGCTCGTCGTCGTAGGGCCGGGGGTTCGGCGGCTCCGCCCACCACAGTTCAGCCCCAGGGGCCTCTGCTGCCCGGTTGCAGCGGCCCGCCCGCTGCACCATGGACGGCCACGGGGCGGCTTCGGCAACCATGGTACGGCAGCTCATGTCCACGCCCGCCTCTATCACTTGAGTGGCTACCACGACCAGCCCCGGGCCCGCTTGGTCCACGGGGGCCAAGGCCCTCTGGGTGGCTGCGTCCCTGTCGGCCGGCCTGAACCTTGAGTGCAGCAGGACCATGCCCGGCTTGTCTTCCCCATCTGCCCATGTCCTTTGCAGCCGGAAGAAGAGGTCCTGGGCGCGCCCGACGCTGTTGAGGACCACGACAGTCCGTGACCCCGGCCGGTGGCGGCTGCGGACGGCGTCGGCCAACCCTGCGATATAGGCAGCATCGTCCCGTCCAGGCTGTCGCTGGGGCAGCACTTCCCGGACCGTCTTGGCCGCGCTGAGCCGCCTACCTAGGCCCCCGGCCTCGTCGGCGCCGCCAAGGCGCACCATGGGCTGGACCGAGCGCCTGTCGACGGTCTCCAGTTCCTTCGGGTCGAGGGTGGCCGACATCCAAGTCGAGCTCGTCGGGAGGGCTGTGCCCAGTGCTTCGCGCAGGCCCTGCAGCTGCCTGGTAGTCGGTAGCGCTTCGCCCATCAGCTGCACCTCGTCGAGCACCCAGTGGGTGCCGTTGTTGAGCAGGCCGAAGTCAACCGGCCACAGCCAGCGGGAGTCGCCGTAGCCGCGGTTGAGCGCACGAGACACCAGCATGTCCACCGTGCCCACCAGCACGGCGTCCTGGGCGGGGTTATCCCTCCAAGCCCGCTCCGAGCGAGGCAGGCCCCCTACCACCTCGTGCAGGCCCACTTGTGATCGCAGGCCAAGGTTGGCCAGCCACTTGCGCGCCTCAGCAGCCGTTTGAGCCACCAGGGCACGCATTGGCAAGGCTACGACCAGCCAGTGCGGCGTGCACGCCCTTACCTCGGGGTCCGGGTGGTAGCGGCGCCGGTACAGCCACCCCAGCACGACGGCCAGCGTCTTGCCTGCCCCGGTGGGTACCCACAGCACCTCGGGCAGGCCTTGGTCCGCTATGCGCTGTTGGTAGGGGTACGGCTCCAGGCCCGCCGCCCGGCGGACCACCTCGGCGTAGCTAAGCGCGCCCGGGGCACCGAGGGGCTCAGCCCCGGCCATCGTCGCCCACCAAGGCCGCCAACTGCTGAGCCAGCTCGCGCAGTTTCTTGGGCCCGCTCACCTCGTCCTTGTGCTTGCGCCCCTCCCGCCAGGCGCCCAGGTAGCCCGCTTCCTCCAGTGCCTTCACGAAGCGTGACGCCTGGGCAGGGTCGGCCACGCCTTGGTGGACGAACTTGCGAGCCCTTTCGTACACGGTCTGGCCCCCTTGGGCCCGCACCTCGTCGACCAGGGAAAGCGGAGGCGGCTCCGCTCTCGGCACCCGCAGCTCTTCCTGGAGGCTCATCTGCCCAAAGCCAGCCGTGGTCTTCGCCCCCGCCCCCAGGTCGCTCAGCGCCTGCAGCGTGCAGCCCCACACTGCCTCCATGTCCACTGGGCCGGCTCCCGGACGCGGTGCCACCGCCGCCACGAAGCGTTGGCCGCTCTCCACGGCTAGGAAGTACACCGGCACCGGGCTCCGCCAGTCCCCAGGAGGGTCTTCAGGGCCCCAGCCACCGTAGTGGGGGGTCATGACCTCCACCACCAGCTGGGGCACCGCGACCGGCAGGACGTCGAAGAAGACCACGCTCCCCACCTTCTCCCGAGAGCCGAACACGTCCTCTAGCGACTTGGGTGGCCAATCGGTGGCTTCTGCCCAGGCCCGCACCAGGCCCTTCAGGCTCGTCCCGGGCAGGTAGGGCACGCCCAGGGTGTGGTACCAGGCAAAGCCGACCTCCACCGGGTGGGGCCGCCCCGTCCCAGACACGAAGCGCCACACGGTCGAAAGCTCCCCCGCACGGCCCCCCAGCGCGTGGGCCAGCGCTCGGAGCCGTTCGGTGGCCTCGCTCAGCCGCTCGTTGGCACCCGAGCCTTCCTTCCCAGCTTGTGCGGCCTTGCCGACGACCCCTTGGAGCCACAGCCTCTTGCGGCCCCCGTCCACCTGCCATGTCCCTTTGGCCCACTGGTCGAAGAACTTGTCGAAGTAAAGCCCCAAGTTGGCCTCGCCCGTAGGGGCCTCCAGTCCCGGCAACAGTGCCACGGCCTCCTGGTACAGCGGTGCCCATGGCTCCTTGTCCCCCTTCGCCTCGTCACGGCCGTCCTTCACGGGCTGGCCTCCTCGCTCGGCGCCGAGGCAGCGAGCGCCAGCTCACGGGCCTTGACCAGCCGCTTGTGCCACTCGAGCCACTCCAGGGCCTCTTGCTGGGCGCGCACATAGGTGGCCTGGCTCGCCTGGCAGAGCCGTTCCAGGACGTAGGCCGGCTCGCTGGGCTCCGCCCCGCACTCCAGCACCTCCTGGCACAGCCAGCTCTCCAGGGCCTGGACCAGCCTGTCGTGCAGCTTGCGGCCCTTGTCGTTGCGGCCCCCCTCGCCTCCTGCGCTGTGCTCGGTCGCCAGGGCCTGGCCCAGCCCGTTGGCCAGCACCGCCGGGCCCAGGCGCTCCACGTAGGAGCTGTACAGCGCCAGGTCGACCGAGCCCACCTCGCTGGCCTTGCCCAAGGCATGCAAGGCCCTCCGCTGCCACAGTTCCCCACCGGTCATGGCACCGCCTCCACCGGTCCCAGCACGTTCACCAGGAACCACCCCTGCCCCACGGTCTCGTTGCCGCCGAGCTGCAAGTAAGGGTGGCCGTCGAAGAGCGAAGCGGCCAGGAGCTCAGCAGAGCCGTCCCGGGAGCTGAGCATGCTGTACATGAGGCAGTCGGCCGGCAGGGCCTCTTCGTACCAGAGGTTCCCGCTGGTCTTGGTCCCGTCGTCGAGCAGGTTCCCGCTGGTCTTGGTCCCGTCGTCGAGCACGTTGCGGGCGGTCACGGGGAGGGCAGACCGGGCGAACCAGCCGAAGTCATCATCGGCCAGCACCAGGGCCTGTCGTGCCAGGCGCTGCCTGGCGGCGTCGTTGCCGACCAGGCTCCCAAGCACCTCCAGGGCCAGGCCCAGCTCCCCGTCGGCTCTGCGCAGCTCGAACAGCCGCTCTTCCAAGAAGACCTTCTCGCCTGAGGCAGGGTGGCCCCCGCCGAACTCGGCCGCCCCCAGTGCCTTGCCGGCCTCGACGTCCAGCCTAGGCAGCTCCCTTCGGCCGGCCCGGGCCAAGTCACGGCCAAGCCGCTCCAGCACCAGCGGGCAAGTAGCCCACACGTAGGGCACCTGGAGCGAACGTACCGGGAGCAGGGCCAGCCTGGCGTCAGAAACGGCTACGGCGCCAGCGCGGTCTTGGGCGCCGAAGATCTCCTCCGGCTTGGCCCCGCCTGGGTGGCCACCGCCGCTATCACCTCGGGCCTTGTGCAAGTCTGCGAACCGCTGGCGGAGCGCCCCTTTCACGCCCGAGCCAGGCACGAACGGGTACCCCGTGGCCGCCTCCCGGCTGACGGGGAGGTCGACAACCCCGGCCGAGCGGCCCGAACCGGGGTGGACGGGGGTCTCGGCCAGCAATCCCAGCACGACAGTCCTCACGATGCTCCCTCCTCATTGCCCTCTGGTTGTGGGGCACTGCCAGGCCACGGGCCGACCAGGACCGCCCCAAACCCCATCTCTCGTCCCTCCCCCACCTGCACCACGCCAGTACGGGCAGCGAGCTCGGCCAGAGCCGCGCTCAGGTCTCCGCCCCGTTCGTGCTCGACGTAGACCGTCGTCCCCGGCGCCAGGACGCTGCGCTGCGCCACCGGCTCCCGCCGGAGGCTGTCCCAGCCCCCGGCCCGCTCGGGCCGGTCGGTGACACCGCACACCACCCGAGCGCTGCCCAAGCCCGGCACTGGCTCCTGGCCCGTCCAAGCCTCCCTGCTCAGCCACAACGGGGTCAGGGCCACCAGCACCGCCCTGCCGCTCTTGGCCACCAAATCCAGAGCTTGGGCGCTCGGGGCCATGCCCAGGCCCCGCTGCCCTGTCCCAGCCGCCTCTGCCACCCGGGCCTCGCTCACCTCGGCCAGCCTGCCCTCGGCCCCCAAGCGCACCAGCCCCTCGAGCCGGGGCCAGTCGTCGGGGACGCCCCCTACCAGCACTGCCAGGCCCACGTCCCTGCGCCCGTCGCCAAGCCTCTCGACCGGGCGGAGGTGCTCCACCCGGAAAAGCTGGCCGTCGTCAGCGACGCGCCGGTCCCGGTCGCGCTCGATGCCGGTCCTGGGCTCGCTCCGCCACAGCTCGTCCATGCCCAGGAGGTCTCGCCGTAGCACCGTCTGGCCTTCGACCAGGGCCCGGGCCTTGCTCAAGGGCAGGTAGGGACCGGCCCCGGCAACCACCTCGTCGGCGCCTGCCGGTGCGACCGGCAACCTCACCTCCAGCCCCAGGTCACAGTCGACGCTCCTGGTGCTTGTCCCTGAGCCACCGACGGCCCACCCGGCTGGCACCACAGCGAGCTTCAGCTCCGCTCCCCCCGCTCCGGGGCCCTGCTCCCCAGACCGTGCCACCTGTCGGGCCGCTAACGGCAGGGCCACTAGCAGCTCGGCTCCCCGGCCCCGGTCGACGGTCAGGAAGGGGCCGACGAAATGCAGTGCGCCCAGCTGGCTCGGGCCGTCGCCCAGGAACTCGTCCAGTTCCGGGGGCCACCTCCCCTGGCCGTCCCACCCCCGGGCGCGGGCCAGGCTGGCCCGCACGGCCCCGGCCACCACCGAAGGCAGAGGGGGCATAAGGCTGGAGCGGGCGAGGGTGGTGGCACTGCCCGCTTGGCTGGGGGTCCCAGTGCCGAACTGCCAGGTGTCCACCGGGCTGAAGTGCACGCGCCTCATGCCTCGGCCCCTCCGTCGGTCGAAAGGAAGTGCACCAAGTCGAGAACTCCCAACTGGTAGCCGGCCGGGGCGCCCCTGTCCCCGTCGGCCGGCGGCGCCCCACCTACATTGGGCCCGGGGGGCTCGGCCCTGTCTGGGCCCCAGTGGCGCCCCATGCACCAAAGAAGCTCATCAGCCAGCTGCCAGGCTTCCGCGGGGCCCACCCCCTGGCCCGTGACCTGCTCCGTCCTGGCCAGCTCGTTGGCGACCAGCGACCGCAGCACGCCTCGTGCCTTGGCCGCGCCATCTTCGCCGGCCACCCTGCCGGCCCCTGTGGCCGAACGGACCTCGGGCCGGCCCGCCCAGTCAGGCGAGCCTTCCTGCCCTGTGCCCAGGAACCGTCTGGTAATGTCGGCAACCCGGTACAGGGCCGACGAGGAAAGCTTTCTCGACCCCGGCCGCCAGGCCTCCACCAAGCCCGACAAGCGCTCTACGGCCCTGGCGCTCCCTTTCGGCCCGGGGTCGAAAGCGCAGGCCCACTGGGCCTCATGGGCCGCGCCCCTGGCCACCGCTACCGCCACCGACGCCCGGCCGTTGGCGTCTTTCGCCTCGGTGCCCAGGAGCCCCCTGGCCAGGGAAAGGGCCTCCGACAGCGGTGAACGGGCGTGGCCGAAGACAACCGCCGCCGACATGGTTGCTTCGGGGGCACCTGCGGCGCCCAGCTCCTTCTCGTAGCTCTTGGCCAGCGCGTCGGCCAGACCAAGGCCTGCGCTGACCGGCGCAAAGGCCAAGACGTCGTCTCCCCCCGCGTACACCACGACGGCACGGTGGTGCCCTGCTATGCCCCTGGCCTGTTCGGCGAACCGGTCTAGCCCCGGGCCCACCCTGGCCGTGCCCCGGTTACTGACCAGCTGGCCCAGCCGGTCGCCGTCGGCCAGCACCACGGCGAAGTAAGGGGACGGCGCCCCCCTGGCTGCCCGGCATAGCGCCTGGTAGGCCTCCTCCAGCTGTTCATAACCGGCCTCATCGAGCAGCTGGCCTTTGGTCGCCCGTACACCGGAACGGTGGAGCAGCTCTGGTTCGATCCCCCAGAGGGCGTGGCGCTCCATGCCCGCCAGTGGCACCGTGCGCCGCCTGCCGTAGCCGGGCAGCAAGCGCTTTACCGTCTGGTGGTACTCCTTAGGGGCCGGATCGTCTTTGCCGAAGCTGGCCAGCAAAGGGGCCGCGGCAAAGTGCCAGGTGCTGGGCCAGTGCTGCGCGTCGGGGGCCGTTTTGACGACGTCTTCGGCTACCGCTGGCCACAGCCGTTTCACCATCGCCGGGGCGGACAGCCGCTCGTCCGGCCGCACGTCCAGGTCCCCCGTCTGTTGCCGGACATTCTCCCAGAACGCCTCCTGCTGCTGGTGCTCGCCCTTCCCCCTGGCGCGGACGAAGCCGGACAGCTCCTGCCACTCCGGCATCACCATGCACCGGTCCCCCGGCTCGTCGGGCAACAAGTGCGACCTCCACAGCTTCCTCCGCTCCAGGAGGCCTACCTGCCCCCGGTCCGGCGCCTCGCCAGCCACCCACATGACTTCCCAGAACGCGCTCACCTGGCGGTCCCATATGGCCTTTGTCCCGTTGCCTGCAGGTGCGGCCTGGCTCACGTAGCGCTGCCACACCTTCCCAGCCAGGTCCTCCCATAGCTGCTGCACCGCGTCCCGCATCGCCTCGGCCACGGCCCGAGCCTCCTTCCTCGGGGCACGCAGGCGGACGTGGTTGGGCAGCGATGCCGTGGGCGGCAGCTCCTGGCTAACGCCCTGCCCCCTCCTGGCCTCCCTGCGCGCCGCGACCAGAGGGTCAGTCCCCACGACATCCGGGGCAGGTACCTCGAAATCGCTGTCTGGCCTGTTGGCGGCGGCTATGGCCTCGGCCACCAAGAGCGAGAGCAGGTAGGACCCGCCCCACAGGTCCCTAGTCCGCCGGGACGCAGTCACGAAACCTTGCACTGGGCCCAAGTACCACTCCAGGAGCCAACGCTCGTCAGTGCCGGTGCCGGCAGTCATTGGCTCCTCCGGCCTTGCCCGGCCGTCCTGCCCCGCCCGTCGGCCCCTGGCCCAGGGCCTCGTCCCGCTGCTGTAGTTGCCCGGATGTCTTGGGCCCGGGTGAACCCGCCTTTGGCGTGCGAACCGATGCGGTCGAGGAACTCGTCCAAGGGTTTGTACAGCTCCTCCAATGGCTGCAGGTCGACAATGTCTCGGCCCACTTGGGCCTTGGGTGTGCTGCCCGGTAAGAACTTTGCCGGCAACAACGTGAGCACGGCCGCGGCAGAGCCGTCCTCCAGGGGGTGGACGTGGACCAGCAGGGGGCTTGCCCGGCGGTCGCCCTTGTCCCGCTGGGAGGTATTGGGCCCCGCGCCGATGACTGGGGCAACCTGGTAGTCGTCGCCCTTGCCATAGTTGTGAGGCAAACCGAACACAAGCCGTCTCGGGTGCCGAGTGCGGTGGCCGAGCAACTTCATCAAGTCATGGTCGTCGGGGAAGTTCTGCTCCGCGGGTTCGCCGTCCAGGATCTTGCCGTTGTGCCCCCAGCTCCGGTAGCGCACCATCTCGGCCCCCACCGCATCGAGAGCGGACAGCGGGCTGCTTTGGTGCTGGGCTACCATGACCCTGGCACCGGGCCCAAAAGCGCTGAAGGGGGGCCACTGTTCGGCGGCCGGCGGCACGCCCTGGAGCACTTGGCTCACGCCTTCGACTAACTGGTCGTAGGTGGGCAAGCCGCCAACAGGGACGGCCACCGTGCTCTCCGGGGAGAGGCCAACCGTTTGCTTTTCGAGGCCCACCAGGGCCACGCTCCCCCAGCCCCGGCGGCTGCGCGCCCCCAGGCCCCCCAGGTGCCCCCAAGCCACCAAAGCACGCTCGAGGGCCTCGACGTCGTCGTCGGCCAAACCTTCGCATACGAACTGCACGCGGAAGGCAACTTCGCTCGTGCCAGCACCCACCAGGCAGGACCTGCTGAGCCTGCCAGCGTCCTTACCGAACGCTGCCATCAGCCCGTAGCCCAGGTACCGGGCCCCAGAGCCGACCACGCTCCTGTCGCCCGCCGTTAGCAGCTGGCCCTTGTCCAGTTTGGCCGTTGCGCCGTGGCCAACTGCTGGGTACACGCGACAAGTGACGCGGCTACGCTGGCCTTGGCCACCCCGGTCCAGTTGGCCGCGGTCGCCCACTCCGCCAAAGACGCCTCTTTCTTTTGCTGCTAGTTCTCTCAACGCCCTTTGTTGGTTACGGGTGCCGGCAAAGATGCGTGGGTACTCCAGTGCCCTCCACCACCAGCGGAGCACGCCCCTCACGCTGCTCGCCCGGAAACCGACGTCGTCGGTGGTAGCGCCCGCGCAGAACAACGGGGTTACTAGAGCCAGCTTGGCGTCCAAGACCACTTTACGGGGCTCGGTCCTCTGCGCGCTGGCTTCATCGCTCATCGGCCCCCGCCTCCTCTCGCTCCTGGCTGACCGGCTCGACCCACACCATCTCGCCCGCGGGCTCCCCTGAGCCGACGGGCGGCTCCAGCAGGACGAAGGAACGCACCGGCACCCACAAGTCCCTCGCTGCCTGGATGGCCCGTTGGGCGAGGAGGCCCATGAGCGTGGTGCCTCCGGTGAGGTTGACCCGTACGCAACCGGCCACTGCCAGCTCTTTGCGGGCCTGCCCCACCAGCCCTTCGAGCTCAGGCGCACCGCTGCGGGCGTCCCTGAAGGTGAGGAAGCTCACGTCAGCGCTGGCGTAACCCGCTTCCTGGCAGGTGCGTCCGGCGTCGCCCTTGGTTTCCTCGCTGACGATGCACATCACCGCGTCGGGGGGCGGATCGCAGCGCGCCAGCGCGCTCACCAGGACCCCGGGGCTCTTGCCCAGGGGCGAGACGAGCAGGCACTTGTGGCGCTGGGCGACCTGCAGGTCAACCTCCGGGGCGCTTTTGAACGTCTTTTCCCACCGCTCCTTCACAGCGCTGACGGCTTCGCGCGAGGCCCCTTGCAGCGCCCACTGCTTGCTCATACCGTAGTGCATGAAGCTGTTGCGTAGCTGGCAAACCTCCCGCCAGAAGGCGCCGGCTTGCTTTTGGCCCTCGCTCAGCAGAGCGGAAAGTTCCTTGTCCTCGGCCATGGCGGCCAACGACCCCAGGCGGGACTCTGCCTGGTGACGCAGGTCGCGCTCCAGCCACCTCTTGGCTAGGTCGGGCCCAGCCAAGCGGCCCGTGCGCACCAGTTCCTGGTACGCCCACGACACCATCCACTCCCGCAGCAGACCGGCGGCAACTGGGACCTCTCCCCGCTCGAACGCGTCGCTTACCGCCTGGGCGTGCTGGCGCAACAGTTGGCCGGACAGCGCCGGCTTGCTCTTGTTGACCCGCCCGGCCAGCACCCCGCTCCCGGCGTTGTAGCGTTCGACCAGCCGGGCAACCTGGCCTCCCAGCTCCTCGGGCAGCGGGGTACCTGCCAACCCGAAAGCCGCTCGCAGGTTCTTGCCCTGCTGCGTGAGCTCCGCCGCAGCCTCGGCCATGTCTACCGGGCAACGCCAGTTGAGCACGTCCGCGAAGTCTCGGAAAGCCTTTGCCCCGTCGCGGGCGCTCCGCGCCCCCTTGCTACTGCCAGAGGGGGCCACCGCGCCTTCGAGCATTGCCGCCAGCGGGCCGGCGTCTGCCCGCTGGCGCAAAGAGCGGGTCGCGTAAAGCCAGTCGGGGGCCCTCACGAGCGGGGCGAGGTCGAGGAACTCAACGCGGTTGCGCCCGTCCTCGTCCTTGTCCTTGCCCATTTTCCCGTAATAGCAGCCCCGGACCGACACGCCTGGGCGCAGCTCCGCCAGGTACATGAGCGAGACGTACCCAAGCACAGCGAAGTGCCTGTAACCGTGGGTCAGGTCCACCGTCAGCTCGATGTCGCCGACCGCCGTGCTGTCAAATGCCCCCAAGAAGTCCCGGATGAAATCGTCGGTCTGCACTCCGACGACGGCCTCGAAGGCAGCCACCCCACGCTGGCGGAAGAAGTCACCCAACAGAGCGAAGCTGTCGCGCACCTCTTCGGTGACCACTGCCACCACCCTGTCGAACGCCCCCGCCCCGCCCAGTAGTTCGAAAAGCGCTGCTCCCGCGCTCGGTGGTTTGCCGGGCGCCTCCCGGCCGCCGAGCACGTAACTGGCGCACTGAGGCCTTTGCCCCAGCAGC
>JAJPKN010000044.1 GCA_021323695.1 Actinomycetota bacterium
AGGGTTCCCCCCCCGACCGTGGTGGATAGTTCCCAGGAAGCGCAGAGGCTCAGATCAGTCGCGAACTTCGATGATCATCTTTCGCGAACTTCGGTGATCGCTGACATGAGTGTTCGGGTCGCCGTGCGCAATCCGTGCGCGATAGGCCAGCGGCCCCGAGGCCGAGGGCCAGGGCCCGGGAGCGCTCCAGGTCAGCCGTCAGCGACTCTTCGAGGTGAGGGAACAGGTGCCCGTAGCGGTCGAGCGTGACCGTGATCGAGCTGTGCCCCAGCCGCTCCATGACCGCTCTCGGGTGGGCGCCTTCCGCCATCAGGAGGGCTGCGCAGGTGTGCCTCAGGTCGTGGAAACGCACCCCTTCCAGGCCCGCTTGCTTGGTGGCCGGAAGGAAGTGACGGACCTAGACCTAGAAGTTGTGGTGCCGGAGGGACCCTCCCTCCGGTGCGGTGAACACCCAAGAACACCCAATCAGTCGGTTCCTTGCCCGCCGCGTGCGCGCGCAGGGCTTCGACGAGGAACCTCGGCAGGGGCACGGAGCGCTGCCGGGCCGTCTTCGTCGGCCCTTCCAGGAGGCCGTGTCCGCGCACCTCGGCCAGGGTCGTACCCACCACCACCCAGCCCTCTTCCAGGTTGAGATCCCGCACGCGCAGGCCCGCCAGCTCGCTTGCGCGAAGGCCGGTGTACGCCGCGAAGCGCACCAGCAGCCCGAGCTCCGGGTACTCCGTTCGGTCGTGTCCGCGCTAGTGGTGTACGACCACTGCGCGACCCAGCTCAAAGCCTTTGACCATGGACTGCCCTGGGTTTGGAGGAGGCCCCAGCTCTGGCTGTGAGAGTGGGTCCGCCTACCAGGGGCCCTTGGCGGCTGCGGTGGTTGGCAAAAAGAAAAGCCACCCTGTGTCGTGCTGGCTTCGAGGCCCATTGACGTAATGGGAGATAACAAGCCGCCGGCCATCGGCAAGGTCAGCGGCTACCGTGGTTGCACCTGCTGGCGGGAGCAACTGGGCCATTGGGCGCCCATCCGGGACTTTCGCACCTGAAGGCAACAAGTCAAGGACGAACGTACCGTCGACCAGCCTGCCCCCCGTAACGTGCCTGGAGGGCACCATACCGTTGCCAGACGGAGGCCCTACCCCCAGCTCCGCGTACCAGATTGCTTCGCCTGCCCGGGGCAGCGTGGCCAGGTCTCGCAAGTGCTTGGCCGTCGCCTGCGCGTGCTCCTTGACCAGTTCGTTCGTCCACGCTTCGACCGCACCCTCGCCGCTGCACTTGCCCTCATTGACCTGGAATATGCCGAAGCTCTGAAGGTGTTGAGCAACTGAGTCAGGGCGGAGGTCCACGACGGTGACGGGGACGTCACGTCCCCCGATGGTGTCGGCCAGTAGGCCACCGAACGTCGTGTCGGTTGCCGGGAGCGAATAGCCCACCAAGCTAACCCGTGTAGCCCTTTCTAGGGCCGTACGAGCTTGAGCCCACAGCTCACGCATCACGGGGTTAGTGAAGTAGGGAGACTTGTTGGCATCTGGTGGCACAAGGAACGGTTCCCGCCCTGGCGGATGGCCCAGTAATGTCTCGTCGTCTTCAGCGGGGGCTGGACCGGGCGTCCACCTGACAAGCGTGCTCCCAGTCGGGTCGGTGGGAGCGGCAAACCAGTCCAGCGAGCCGTGGAGCTTGATGAGGCGCAGCGTTTCTGGTGCCCGGCGCAAGACTGTACCTCCCTTGCCAGAGGGGTCAACGATCTCACTTGGAGGCGTCGGGACCGTCGGCGGCAGGCCGCCAAATAGGTCAGCTGGGTGGAGCCGGTAAACTCCACCCGGTGACCATGTCGACGGCAGATGGTACCACGGCCAGATCGCGAGCGGTGCCAGCCTTTCGATTATGGTGTCGTAGTTCATGGTGATAACCGTTGCCCTGCCTACGTCGAGCAGGCGCAGCAACTGGTACGGCCACCCGTCAATTCCGTTCGTTCCCGAGAAGGCCTGCCTCTCTGCTTCGAGCAAGACCTGGCGGATGGCAATCGTCACCCGCGCAAACAGTGCTCGCCTTTCGTAGTTCTCGGCCAGGCTCAAGTGGGGTTGGTCTACGGCGATACGAGAAAGCCATCCCTCAAAGTCCACGCTACCCCGCTGCTCCTCATCGACGTGGGTGGCCTTGGGGCCGTCGATGACTCTCCGCAGCTCTTCTATCAATGGTTGCGTAGACGACGCCTGTTCGTTTTCAACGAGCTGGAGCACCTGCTCGGCAAGTTGGGAGAGCACGGGGAACGCGTTGTTGACGGCCTTCGAGAACCCGGCGCCCAAGATGACAACGTCACCTGACCGTTTCGCCATACGCCCAGTATGTCACGGGAGCAGCCGCTCATGGCGCTCTCAGTGCCCGTCCCGCTGCGCTGCCAACGTGACCTCTCTCACCTCCCCTAACTGGGCTGGGTCCACGACAACCTCCCGAGCGCCTGCACTGCCGAGGCCGATGTAGCTATCCGTCTGTCGGTACGGGACAGCCAGCACTGCTGCGCTCGCGACAGATGCTTGCCACAACTTATAGTCACCGAATTGTTTATGCTTGGGCAAGAAGTTCTTAGCCATTCCTATGCAGTTGCACCACGACATCCCCTTGGCTCGCTCGGCCGGAGCGGCCCTATAGATGACATAAGGCTCGGAGCCAAGGTCCACTCTCGGGGCCTGCATATAAAAACCCATCCCTCGGAACAGCTCGACCCAGTCATCAACCGTCAAGGGACCACGTGGGGACGTAGGAGGGTCGAGTCGTGTCCAGATCTCGTTTATGTGCTCCTTGAGGTCGTCTGCTGTGAACCAACCGCTCTTGTAACCCTGCGAGAGCACCCGAGCGGCCTCTTTGTAATCGGCGCTACTTTTGGCAGCCTGAAGTTCCAACAAGCACCCTGATCGGTCCAAAATGCCACCGCGGCTTCCCTCGCCGAGAGCGCGGCTGTCGTCAGGAGGGCTAGGCGAGGTGGCGCAGCGCAAATTAGGACCGATGCCTTCGTATGACGACTGTGCACAGCACGGCGCCTATACTACGCTAACTCCTTGTCCGGACCTTACCCGCTGCTAGTTGCGGCTAGCCGTAGCCACCGGGACGACGGCGCGGTGGCCCTGCTGCCGCACCCCGGAGTGGCAGCTCTGCGCGTCCAACCGAAGCCCCGGAGGGCCCCTGAACCCATGCTGGCCCTGCCTCCGCACAACGAACTGGAGGACTTGGGCAACCTGCTCCGAGGGCTTTAGGCAGGCTGCTCAGCCATCACCTGGGCGGCAATCTTCTGCGTGCCCGGCCGCACTTCCACGTCGATGTCAACGTAGGTGACCCCATCGTTCCTGCACCCGAGGACCTAGTCCTTCCGCGTCTGCTCGGCGGTGCGGTCGTCGTACGGGGGTACCGGCTCGTGATGGTGCACGCCGAGAAGATCGTCACTGCCGTGGCCCGCGGAACAGTCAACACCCGCTGGAGGGACTTCGCCGACATCTACCTTCTGAGCCGCCGTCATCCACTGGCCGGGGCGGATCTCACCGACTCGGTCCGCCAGGTAGCCCGCCCCTGAGCAGTGGAGGCCTGCTCGGCACGCCGACTACGACGGGCACCGGCCGAGCCCCACTGGCCTGTCCGGCCGGACAGCAGCCAGGGAGGCGAGCCGTAGATATTAGTATCCCGTTGATAGGATATGTTGGTTGCTTCGTCCGCCGCCTCTTGCCAGCCGGCACTCGTGCGGGCAGCCGACGGCTCAGGGCACCACTGACCGCATAGGACCTAGAGCAAGGAGCCAACCGATGAGCAAGAACGCCCGCCCGGCCATCCTCGAGGTCGGGGGCATGACCTGCGAGGACTGCGCCCGCCACGTGACCACCGCTTTGGAGGCCGTGGGAGCCCAGGACGTGTCAGTGGCCTGGCGGGCCGGCGAGGCGCGCTTGTCGGTGCCCGAAGGGCTCGCCGAGGCCGCACTGCGGGCCGCGGTCGAAGGTGCCGGCTACCGGCCCGGGCCTCTGCGCCTCCTCGGCGCGGGCACCCCGGGCGACGCTGCGGCCGGCAGCGCCGACTACGACCTGGTCGTCGTGGGCGCGGGCTCGGCTGCCTTCGCCGCGGCGATCAAGGCGACCGAGGCCGGCTACAAGGTCGCGCTGGTCGAGCACGGCACGCTCGGGGGTACCTGCGTGAACGTCGGCTGCGTGCCGTCCAAGGCGCTGCTTCGCGCCGGTGAGCTCGCCTGGGCGGCCGGGCACCATCCTTTCGCTGGCTTGTCGACGAGCTCGGGCCCGGTCGACCTGGGGGCGCTGGTCGCACAAAAGGACGAGCTGGTGGGCCAGTTGCGCCAGATGAAGTACGCCGAGCTGGTCGAAGCCTACGGCTTTGCGGTGGTCCCGGGCCACGGCCGCTTCATTGGCCCAGACGTGCTCGAGGTCGACGGCCGCAGCCTTCGGGGCCGGGTGTACCTGGTGGCGACCGGCGCGTCACCGGCAGTGCCGCCGGTCCCCGGCCTCGCCGCGGCCGGCTACCTCACCTCCACCAGCGCCCTCCAGCTCACCGAGGTCCCCAAGCGCCTCGTCGTGATCGGGGCGAACGCCATCGGCTTGGAGCTCGGGCAGTTCTTCTTGCACATAGGCAGCCAGGTGACCTTCATCGACGTGGCCGAGCGCATCGCCCCCTTCGAAGAGCCTGAGGTCTCTGCGGCGTTGGCGTCGGTGCTCACCGGCGAAGGGGCAACCGTCCACGTCGGTGCCCAGGTGCTCGGCGTGCGGAGGGACAAGGACCACCTGGACGTCACCGTGAGCGTGGGAGAGCGGCACTTGGGCCTCGTCGCCGACGAGATCCTCGTCGCGACCGGTAGGCGCCCCAACACCGAAGGGCTCGGCCTCGAGCAGGCAGGTGTCAAGGTGGACAGGCGGGGGGCGGTGGTCGTCGACGAGGAGCTGCGCACCGCGAACCCTCGTATATTCGGCGCCGGCGATGTGACCGGCGCGCCCCAGTTCGTCTACGTCTCGGCCTACGAGGGCGCCCTCGCCGTCGACAACGCGCTGCTCGGCGCGGGGCGCAAGGTCGACTTCACGGGCCTTCCCCGGGTCACCTTCACCTCCCCTCAGGTGGCGAGCGCCGGGCTCACCGAGGCCCAGGCCGCCGAGTCCGGCTTCGAGGTGGAGACCTCCGTCCTTCCCCTCGCCGCCGTACCCCGCGCACTGGTCAACCACGACACCCACGGCCTCGTGAAGCTCGTCGCCGAGGCCGGCACCGGACGGCTGCTGGGCGCGTCGTTCCTCGCCGAGGGTGCGGGCGACGTGGTCCAGTCGGCCGTGCTCGCCATCCGCCACGGGATCACCACCGCCGAGCTGGCCGCCACCTTCCACCCCTACCTGACAATGGCCGAGGCCCTGAAGCTCGCCTCCCAGACCTTCACCCGCGACGTGGACAAGCTCTCGTGCTGCGCGGCGTAGACGGCGTAGACGGCGGGGACGGAGCGGCCCCGGCCGGTCCTTGGAGCCGGCCAACCGTGAGCTGGTGGCGCGCCCGGCCCTCGGCCTAACCTACGAGCACGTAGGAGGTGGTCGCCAGTGCCGAGGCGGTTGGTGGCGGGGCGTCGGGTCGGCGACCTCGAGAGCGAGATCCTCGACGTGCTCTGGTCGGCCCGCAGCTGGCTATCGGGGCGCGAGGTCTGGGAACGGCTGGGGGACAGTTCTCGGGCCTACACGACGGTGATGACTGTCCTCGGCCGACTTGTCGACAAGTCCCTCGTCGAGCGGGCCGAGGAGGGGAAAGGTCACGTCTACCGTGCGGCCGGCGACCCCGACGAGCTGACCGCCCAGGCGATCCGGTCCCTGCTCGCGGCGACGGCGCACCCCCGTGTAGCGCTCGCGCACTTCGTCGACAGCCTCGACGACCCCGAGCTGGTGGCAGAGCTAGCCACGGCCATCAAACGGGTACGCCGGCGGTGAGCGCGCCAGCTGCCGGGCTCGGCTTCTTCGCAGTGCTCGTCGGCCTCTCTGCGCTGGCGGGGCGTCGCGATGGCGTGCCGCCTCGGGTCGCGGCGGGTGCGCACCTCGTGAGCCTGATCGGCTGGGCCCTTCTCCCAGCGGTGTGGCTCGCCTGCTCCGGGAGCGCGCTCGGGTCGTGGCTCGGGGGGATCCGGACGCCGGGCGGGGGCTGCCTGCTCGGGCTCGACCACGGTCAGTGGCAACTTCTCGGCTACCTGCCCGGCACAGCGGTGCTCGGCGTGCTCGTCTGGCACACACTGCGCCATGCCGCTGCCGCCCGGCGGGCTGAGGTGCGGGGGGCGGCCCTTTCGAAGTCCGTCCGGCGCCCGACGAGCGCCGGCGAGGTGTGGGTGGTGCCCTCGGGCCACCCGGTTGCCGTCGCCTCCGGCCTGTGGCGCTGCCGGGCGGTGGTGACCTCTGGCATGCTCGCCTCGTTGGGAGGCGCAGAGCGCCAGGCGGTGTGCGAGCACGAGGCAGCACACGTGCGCCTCGGGCACCCCCGCCTGCTCGTGGTGTGCGGGGCGGTCGCCGCCGCCTACGGCCGCCTCCGCCCGGTGCGCCAGGCCTGGGACGGGCTCCGCCGAGAGCTCGAAGCCGCAGCCGACGACGAGGCGGCGAGGGTTGTCGGCACCGAGGCGCTGTTGTCTGCGCTCATCCATGTGGGCATGCTGATGGGGCGCGAGACCCCCGCCGTGGCACCAGGTCCCGGCTGGGCCGAGCACCTGCGCTGGCGGGTGGCGCGCCTCGAACGCCCGGCTTCGCCGGCACCGTGGCCAACGGCGGTCGTCAGCACCGCCACCATCGCCACCGGCACGGCCATGGCGCTCGTCGGCTGCATGCTCGCCGGCGTCCCGGCGAGCGCCGCGGGAGCGTCTGCCTGCCTCGCCGTCGTCGCCCTGGTGGGCCTGCGCCCGACGTGGGCGTGGGGGCGCCACGGCGCGCCAGGCTGAACGGGCGCGGCAAGGGCCCTTTTGGGCTTTCGGCGCGGCCCGTCTCGACGACGGTCCTACCCATCCTGACGGCATTCACTCGCTCTCACGAATGTGTAGTAGAGTGTCCCCAGTCGCAAGCGCGCTTGGTGCTCCGCCCCATGGGCCAGGGCCCGCCAACGCGAAGGAGGCAGTGATGGCTGTTCCCCACGTGGCACCCCCCGGTGCCAGCCCCCGTGCGGGCGAGCGTGCCCGTGGGGAGCTGAGCCCGCGCACGCAGGCCCCCGCTGAGAAAAGGGGTCTCGGCGCGGCCCTCTTGTTGGTCGTCCTGCCCGTGCTGTGCTGTGGTGGCCCAGTGGTCTTTGCCGCCCTGGCGGCTACGAGCGCGGCGACCCTCGGTGTGGTCGGCGGGAGCATCGGCGCCGTCCTCCTGGCGGTCGCGCTCGGGCTCTTCCTGCGGCACCGACGGCGTGCCGCGTGCTGCGCACCGGCGCAGGAGGCGTGGCGGCCGTGAGCACGGCCACGAACCCGCTTGCCCGCCTGCGGGCGCCACGGGCGCTCGCCGAGGTGCTGGGCACGCCCGGGCGTACCGCCGGGTTCCTCGTCTCCTCCGGCGTCGTGGCGTTCTTCTACACCCTGCTCCTGCCCTTCGGCTACACCCAGCGCTTCGAGCTCGCCAACTGGGGCTACCTGGACGCCTACCTGCTCGCCTGGGCGGTCGTGCTCGGCCTCGCCATGGGGCTCGTCCTGAGCGTCCAGGCCTACGCCATGCGCCGGGTCGCCGCAGCCCGGGCCGCGAGCGGCGCAGCGGGCGGCGTGGCGTTCGTGGCGAGCCTGCTCCCGAGCTTTTTGTGCTGCACCCCGGTCATCCCCTCGCTGCTCGCCTTCGTCGGGGTGTCGGGGGTGGGGCTGTACACGACGACGGGCGCTCTGCAGCACTTCTTCGCCGTCCACCAGAGCGAGTTCCTCGCAGCCAGCCTGTTGCTGCTCGCCTCATGTGCTGGTGGGGGTTGCGCAAGGTGGCAGGCTCGCAGTGCCTCGTCGACGACGGCTGCGCAGTGGGGACGACGCCGGATGAAGTGCCAGGCGTGGTCACCGCCAGCTGCAGCGACGTCGAGCCCGCTCGGGCGCGAGCGGCCCGGGCCAGCACGACGCGGCCGACCGGCGGCACAGCCCCGGCCCGAGGGCCCGGGAACCGACAAGGAGCCCTTCGGTGAACAAGGCACCGACGCGCCAGCGACCGCCGCGTCCGACCGGCGCCGCCCGGCGCCGGGCTGAGGCACAGCGGCACAAGCGCAACCGGCTGCTCCTTGGCGGCAGTGCCACCGCTGTCGTCGTACTTGCCGGGTTGGCCGTCGCGCTGCACGTCGCCAACAGCGGCTCGGGCCCTGCACCGGCGAGCGGCTCGGCGGGTGCCTCTGGCGTGCCGCCCTCGGTCGGGACGACCGCGCCCAACGGCACCTTCACCACCCTTGCCGGCAAGACCGAGACCGTGGCTGGCTTGCGGGGGAAGCCCACGCTGATCTGGTTCGTGACGACGTGGTGCTCGTCGTGCCAGGCGGGTACTCAGGCGATGGCCCAGGACGTCGCCACGCTCGCCGCAGACGGCGTGCGGGTCGTCGAGGTCGAGAACTATGCCGACCTCGGCCAGTCGGGCCCTGCGATGAGCACCTTCGCCAAGGCCCTCGCCGGCAGCGCGTTTTCGAGCCCGGACTGGACCTTCGGCGAGGTGTCGCCGGCCCTCACCCGTACGTACGACCCGAAGGCCTACCTCGACATCTACTACCTGGTCAACGCCAAGGGGAAGATCACCTACGTGAACAGCTCGCCAGCGTCCACGATGCCTCAGCTGCTCGGTGCCGCAAAGGCGCTCGCATGAGCGGCCACGGTGCCTGTGAGCGCGTCGACGAACCCCGTGGGCGACGGCCCTGGGCCTTGGCCGCCAGCACCCTCGTCCTGGCTGCTGGCCTCGGCGCGTACGCGCTGGCGGGCACCGGGAGCGGGGCGGCAAGCCCCACGGCGGGCCCTGCGACGTCACAACACCGGCCCCCGTCCTCTTCCGCGACATTGGCGCCCAACGGCACGTTCACCGCGTCATCAGGGAAGACCGCCACGATCGCTTCCCTGCGCGGCAGGCCGACCATGGTGTGGTTCGTGGCGGGGGGCTGTGCCAGCTGCGCAGCAAGCATCCCAGCGGTGGCCGCGCACTTCAGCCAGCTGCACGCGGCTGGGCTCAGGGTGCTCACCTTGGGCCTCTACGGCGACTTCCCCTCGGGGAAGACGGGGGTCGCCCAGGTCCTCAGCTTCGGGCGGGAAGCCGCCTCCAACGAGCCCATCGCGCGTCCAGGCTGGGAGTGGGGGATGGCGTCGAAGTCGCTCAGCCTTGCCTACGACCCCACCGGCACCCCGGACCTCTACGTGCTGATCGGGCCCAGAGGGCACATCCGGTACCGCAACCGCGTGCCGGTCTCGACGATGGGGGAGCTGCTCGCCGCGGCCAAGCGCCTGGGCACCCACGCCCAGGCCACGGCCACCGTGCAAGCGTGCTGCCCCTGAAGCTCGCCCGGCGGCTTGCCGGGGGGCGGCCCAGCTCCGGCCAGGGCCTCCGGGCCAGGGCGCGTCAGGGGCCGATGGCGGGCCGGGCTTGTGCGGGTCGGGCAGGCCCGGGAGGAGGGAGCTGCCCGGCGCTCACGGAGCGGGGGCGACCCTGGTGCACGCCGCGATCCCGGCCGCGTGGTCGGCGACCATCAACGCCCCGAGCCTGACCACTTCGGCCACCCTCCGGTCGGTCACCCGGTAGTAGGCGAAGCGCCCGGCTCGTCGCACCTCGAGCAGCCCGCAGCTGACGAGGCAGCTGAGGTGGGCCGAGACGCGCCCTTGGGAGAGGCCTGCGTGGGCGACGCACTCGTTGCCGGTGCGCTCCTCCTCGGCGCAGAAGGCGAGGAGGGCCAGGCGGGTCGGGTCGCCCAGGGCACGGTAGAAGCGGGCGAGCAGGTCGCGTCCGGCAGGGTCGTCAGGCACCGGCGGGACCAGCGTCTTGGCCGCGGTGACAACGGCAGCAGGCGGTGCGCTCATGGCGCGCAGCCGGCGACGGCACCCCAAGGACGGGGGCCGGCGCCCAGCCCATGCCCGGCGACAGCAACGGCGAAGCTTGCCTGGCTCGACCCGTTGACTGTCAAGTCGTACCCCACAGCACCTCCCGATAGGACATCTTGATATCCGGATGCTAGCCTCATCGGGCAGGGAGGGATCGGAGCTTCCGAGCCCTCTAAGCCGGTCCCGCGCTGGCACCGAGCCTGCAGCCCACCGCCAGCCGGGCCCTGCCGACTCGGGTGCGAGCCGCCCGCCCTCGCCCACCTTCTTCCACGACGCCGACTATTACCTGGTCGCCCACCCACCTCCACGTTGTGGCCACCCACGAGGTCGCTGCCCACTCCACGGACAAGGTCAAGGTCCCTAACGCCTGCCCCGGCATGGGCGTGCGCCACGTCACGCCTTTCTAGGTGCCCCGGGCCGAACGGGCCCGCTCCTTCCAACTACGTCACCCCAGCTGAGCCCTGCTGAGGGACAGCAACGAACCTCGGCTGCCGCCAGCGGGCACAGCAACTGAAGACCCGGTGCCTCCAAAGGAGGCTCCTCGTGCTGCCTGGCCAGCTCGGCCAGTCCCGGTGGTCCGCCGACGACCTCGAAGTTGACGGGCACGCTGTTGTGAACCAACACGGGAAGCCGTGAGCTGTTAGGGTGCCATCTGCGCATGTAGGACTTGCGCATAGCGGGCCCGCCTGGCGGGCTGCAACGCCATGCATATTCTGCCTGTTCGGCGCGCTACAGGGGCCTCGAAGGCACGCAAAGCGACGGGTAAACACGACTGGCCCGTCCGCGGCCCTCCCCGCAGGCACGGTGGTCATTGTAGGGAGCTTGTCCCGGGGAGCATGGGAGCGTTGCCTGGCGAAGTCCTGCTCATGTACACCATGTCCCAGTAGGTGAGCCTCGGCAGGGTGAACGACACGTACGCACCCTTGGCATCCCTACCGAGCGTGAAGGGTAGCTGGTAGGTCGTACCATCGTTGTAATCGGGCGAGGCGAAAAAGACGCCCTTGGGCTGGCGGATGTAGTAGTACTTCACTTGTGCGTTCGTCAGCTGCCTCGGTACCGGGTGCCGCGAAGTGATCTCGGTGCAATCACTGCACGGGCCCGTTTGCCAAAGGACGCTGTCCTCTCCGTCGAAGTTGATGAACTGGAGGACCTCGTACCGGGAGTCAGCCTTGGTGAAGGCCCAGATGCTGTTGGGGGCAGCCCCCTTCCCCACGGCTTGGCCCCGGATGGAGACGGTTTGGGAGGTGCTGTGCTGGCCGTCGCGAAGGAGGTCCTCGTAGGCTGTAAGGAAGTTGTAGTAGTCCTGCACTGACGAGGCGAGCGAAGCGCCCATGGGTGCGGCCCCGTTGGTAAAGTCCTGGTTGTCGAGCATTAGGCCGTTGTCGCCCAGTTCCATGTGGCTCCCACCGCTCGCAAAGATGGTAGCGTCGAGCAGCAGCACGTCGGGTGTGCCGAAGGTGCCCCTGCCGCTCGGGGAGTAGTCTTGGTAGGCCGCGACCACGAGAGACTTGCCTTGGTGGCCCGGGCTCACTGGTGCGCTCTCCTCGAAGCCTTCGTCGATAGCCTGCTTTATGTTGTTGTAGCTCCAGTACTCGTCTTGGTCGTTCGGCCACAGCTCTGAGTACAGGACACTGACCGGGCTCTTGTTTACCTCGCAGTGGGCGTGCTCATAGGTCACCGGGTTGAATATCAGGTACTTGTCCTGCAGTACACTCTTGGCGTACTTCAAGAACGATGGGAAGGTGCCATTGACCCACGTCGGCGACCCGGCCACGTTGTGGACGGAGGTTGTACTGTTGGCGTTGACGGTGTCGGTCGTGCAAGGGTCGTGCTCGACCCCCGCCGCTTTGCCGTCATAGGTGTAGTCGACCGTGTCGAGGTCCCCGAAACTGTCAGCATGGAAGCCGTCGAAGCTGAAGGCATCGATGGCCTTCAGCTCCTGGCTAATGATGAACCGTTGCCAGTCGGGGTTGCTCGGGTCCATGTAGTCCCACTGGAAAAAGGCAGCGGGTGTTGTGTGGCCCGTGCCCGTGTAGATGCCCCAGGTAGGGCTGATGCCGAGGTGCTGGCCCAAGTAGTTGGGCGCCTCACAGCAACTGCCGTTGTCGGCGGAGTAGATGGAGTTGTACGCCATGGCCACGATGTTGTCGGCGTGGCCAGCCTTGACCAAGTCCCTCACTGCTGAGGCGTAGACCCGTTCCTGGTTGCCGTCGTCGGCCCAAGACGCGCAAGGAGAACCGACGGTCCCGCACAGAGGCTCGTCATGCTCGTACTGCCAGTCGTAGTACTGGAGGCCGTCGATGTGATAGCGGACCATGTCGCTCATGATCGGGGCCGCCTGCGACGGCGTCATGGTCGGGTTGCCGAAGCTGTTGTGGGTCATGAAGCCGTAGCGAGGGAACTTCGTCCACGACGACGAGACGTCAACGGCGTCGTTGATGGAGTCGAGCGGCGTGCCGGAAGCGTTCGTCGCCACCGCCGTCAGCATGTAGCCGGTGAAGTCCGCCCGCGGGGCGGTCCAGTCGAAGGTGAGCGCCAAAGACCCCTTGTTGCCGACGCTGAGCGGCTCCGAGGTGGCCGCGCCCACTGCCCTCTGTAAGCGCATAGCGTACAGCGTCACGTCGCCACCGATGATGCTCCTACCTGTGCGGTTGGTGACGCCCACCGTCACTACGACGGTGTCGCCGGGGTCGTAACGCGACTTGTCGGTCCACATCCCTGCCAGCACCAGCCCACTTCTCAGGGCCCCAACGCTACCCCAAGAGGCGGCCCGCGCAACCGAGGCCGACATCGGAGCCACAACCGAAAGCGCCGCTAGCACCACAGCCGCTGCGACGACTGCACCTCGGGAGAAGCCAGACGCCGCAAGCAAAGCCCATCCCCGGCCCCGAAGCCCCCCCTGGCGTCGCCGACGAGACCCTCTAACGGGCCGCGGGAACCCCTTCCGGCGGCCCCAAAGTACAGCAGCTGCACCACCCCCAGGCACATGAGCCACTGCCGCCAGCCACCCGGCCGCCGAAGTACCCTCGTCTCGCACGCCCACCATCCCCAGCAGCACCCCCCGGAACCCGTCCTCGCCCAAGCCGGCTAACGGATACCGCCTAGGGACACCCCGCTCCTGAACCACCTCATAGACAGGACGAACACCACGACTGTCGGCACGGTCGCGATCACCGACGCTGCGAAGAGCGGGCCCCAAGCCGTTGTGTGGTTACCGATGAAGTCCGCTAGGCCTATCGGCAGGGTGAAGCGTGAAGGCGTGTTCAGCATCGTAAGCGCTGCAGGGAACTCGTCCCAAGACGCGTTGAACGTAAAGATGGACACCACTGCAAGTGCCGGCACCGACAATGGTAGAATAAGGCGAGACAACACGCGCAACGTACCGGCCCCCTCTAGACGGAACGCTTCCTCGTACTCTCGCGGGATACCTTGGAAGAACCCCCGAAGGAAGAATATCGTGAACGGCAGGTTCGAGCCTACGTAGAGGAGCGTCAACCCAACTAGTGAATTCAACAGATGCAGCCTATCTAGGAGCAGGTACTGCGGTATCAGCAGGAGCAACCCGGGTACCGCCAAGCTAGCCAAGAAGAAGTAGAAGATAGGCTCCTTTAGCGGGAACCGGTACCGGGCAAACGCAAACGCTGCCAAGGACGCGAGGGCCACCGTGATCACAACGGTTGCTATGGCAACAAACAGGCTATTGAAGAAGTAGTGGCCGAAGCTGTTCTCGCTCCAGGCCTGCACATAGTTCGAGGCCGTTGGTTTTGTGGGTATGACAGCGGTGGAGCCAAGGATACCTTGATTGGGCTGGAACGACAGCGACAGCATGTACAGGAGCGGTGCCAACGACACCAGCGCCAACAGCACACCCACCACGAGCCGCGTCTTGTTCAGCCGGCGTACTCCCAGCAGCCCGGGTTGTACGATCACGCCAGCACGCTCCGCCCTCTGCGTAACCACAGCCATCTCAGCTCCTCCCTATAGCTCCTGCTGGCGCATCAAACGGATCTCTGCCCAGCTCAGCCCGAACAACACGACCGCCAGCAGCGACGCCAGCGCCGATGCGTAGCCAAAGGCGAAATTGGCGAAAGCCTGCTGGTACATGTAGGGCATCAGCGCTTGGGTCGAGTTGTAGGGCCCGCCCCGCGTGACCAAGTATATCTGGGTGAACACCTGCGCACCGCCGATCACCAAGAGCACGGTAACGAACATAATCGCGGGCCGGATTGCCGGCAATACCACGTGGCGCCACACCCTGGGCTCCCCCGCGCCATCGATCCGAGCCGACTCCAGCAACTGGCGGGGTACACCGTCGAGGGCGGCAAGGAAGATAATGAACGACCAGCCGATGCCTTTCCAGATCCCGATCAGCCAGACCACAAGGTCCCCTGTCCACTTCTCTGCCGTCCACGGGATGCTCACCCGGTGGCCCACGAAGAACCCAACGACAGCGTTGGCGACGCCGCCTTGCGAACTAAAAATATAGGCAAATATGAAGCTGACGACCACCCAGGAGGTGACAACTGGGATATAGACCGCGGCGCGCCACAGCATGCCACCCGGCAGGCGGTCAGTGAGGACGGCAGCGGCGAACAACCCGAGAGCCATCTGCGCAGGCACCGTGACAACAATGTAGAGGAAGGAGTTGAACGCCGCTGTGCGTACCACCGGGTCGTGAAATATCTGGCTGTAGTTGCTGAAGCCGACGAAGGGGTTGGAGGCCCCAGGGAAAATGTGCCAGTTGAAAAAGCTGATCTCAAACTGCCGGTACACCGGGTAAACGACGAACACCCCGTACATAACGATGGCCGGTATTAGCAACAAGTACGGCGTCGCCGCCACGCCGGCTTTGTGGCCACGACGGGATCGGCGCGCGGCAACACCCGGCGGGGCTTCCGCCGGGTGTTGCACAAGCATACCAGTCGCCATCAACTACCCTGAAGCGCAGCAGTACCTTCGGCAGCCACCGTCTGCATGGCGGCGGCCAGGCTTACTTTCCCTGCCACCGCCTCCTGCAAGGCGTTCGAGAAAATGGTGTCAAACTTGGTGTAACCCGGGCTAACCGGCCTCGCCTCAGCCGTGAGAAGTTGCTGGGTAAAGACCTTGAGATAGGGCTGGGCCTTCACCTCGGCGGCAATGTCGGGAGCGTACCCTGCCAGGTCTCCCTGGTTTGCCATCTGCAGCTGTGCGAAGGGGCTAGCCAGGAACTGCAGCAATTTAATTGCGTCTGCCTTGTTGGGGACGTTGTTTGCGAGTACGAGGTCTTCTCCCCCGACCACCGAGATCGAACCCCCTGGGCCTTTGGGCATGACCTCCATGCCGTAATCGCTGAAATGCTCTTCGCGATAGGTGGGCACCGCCCAGGGGCCGTCTATGTACATCGCGTACTCGCCCTTGGCAAAGCCCGTCTCCCCGCTTACGGCCCCGGCGCCGCCACGGAAGTCAGTACCGATATCGCCCGCAGCGTTCAGGTTGAGCATCTGGAGCAGGACGTCTTCGGTGTCCACTCCGTTCACGAACCCGGCAGCGCTCGTGTAGCTCTTGTTCGTGAACGACCCGCCTCCACTCCAGACGTAAGGTCCCACGTTCCAGATGTCCGTCCCGTCGATGCCAAGGCCATATACCCCTTTGGACTTGTTGGTGAGCTTCTGGGCATCGACCCACAGCTGCGAGAGCGTCTTGGGCGGTTCCAGCCCGGCCGCTGCAAAGAGGGACTTGTTCCAGAAGAGCACTTGTGTGTTGGTGTCGTCGGGCACTCCGTAGTAGCTACCCTTGTAGTAGTTCGTCGATAGCGGGCCAGGGAGGGAAGCTGCCTTGATGGGCTGGAACCACTTGAGGTGGGTAAGGTTCATGAGCGCACCTTCCTGCGCCAACTGAGGTACCCAGATGATGTCCGAACGCAGCACAGCGGGTGGGTCTCCGGCCGCGACAGCCGCTATGTACTTCTGCAGCAGCTGCGAGTAGGGCACGACGACAGAGGTAACACGTACCCCCGGGTTCAGTTGCTCGAACCGCTTCAGCACCACGTTCTGCATCGTGGAGGCTTCCTTGTCGGTAGTGTTATAGGTGTTCCAGAACTCCAACGTCACAGTTGGCGCTGCGGAGGCCACTGTCGGTGTCAGGCCGAGGAGCGTGGCACCCGCAGCGAGGATGGCACACGCGAGGCCCCTGACAAACGGCCGTCGCTTGGCGCTCCTGCTAGTCGTCATTGACGACGGTGTTCTCCTGCTCATTCTTGTATGTTCCTTTCATTTGTTGTCCATTGTTTGTCTGCGGTCATTACTGACAGGCGGCACGGGCCCTGGAGCGCCGTCCACAAGGGGCGGGCGGCGGGCGAATAGCTCAGTTGCCAGGACGATGTACATTGCATGCGACCATAGGAGATCTGCCGCGGGCGGGCCCCAACGCTGGGCCCACGCTGCGTAGCTGCGCGGGTCCCGTGCCTCTCCCCCGAACTGCTCGCCAAGGCGTCCCTCCTCGTCGAAGCGTGCTTCGATCCACGACAAGCACCGATCGGCTGCACCGATGTCGTCGATGCTGACGTAGTACCAACCGAGCGACGCCGTAAGGACGGGCCAGGCGCCGCCGCCGTAGTACGTGTCAGCGGGGTTCCGGCGAAGGCCGCCGGCCAGGTCGAGCTCTGCCATGATGCGCGTGACGGTCTCGGCGAAAGCCGGCTCGTGGACGTCTACGACCCCGAACGGCACGCCCAGCCAAAGGAGCGCGCCGTCGACGTCTTCGTTGTGGTCTGACTTGCGGAAGTACCCGTCTCGCCGCCCTTGGCCTAGCACAGAGGCTCGTACCACCTCCGCCTGTCCCGCCAGGGCGTCGTCGCCAAGCATGACCGCGGCAGAGCGTAGGCCGGCATAGACGCAGCCGAGGGTTGCCGTATGTACGGACCGGCCATCTTCTTCCCAGACATCGAAGCACGGTGACATGCCGAAGGCAGCGAGGTAGCTGGCCGTGGCTTTGACCGCGGCGGCAAGGCCAGGGGATAAGGCCAGCGTGCCGGTGACCTGCAGGTGCTGGTACAGGGACCAGAGCCAGGTACCATAACCGTCCACCTGAAAGTTCGGCCAGTCGTCGTCCACTACGGCACCCTCCAAGCTGAACCTCGCTGGCGGCATTGCTCCTGGGTCGACGTCCAAACCGGCTGAGAGCCGGTCCAGGGCCGCGGCGATAAGGGGCGTGGCCCGGTCGATAGAACTGGCGCACCAGTTGTGGAAGCGCCCAGCGGCTTCGGCATGGCCGGCCCGGTCGAGCGCGTAGGCGGTGAACGAGCCATCGCGTAGCCAGCAGAAGTTGTACTGCGCGAAGTCGGGCGAGGCGACGAAGGCACCGCTGTCGTGCTGGAAGCGGAGGATCCTCTCCACCGACCGCTCGACCTGCGAGGTCGGGCTACCCGGTGCAGCGGTGGCCTCGGCTGGTCGCTCGTTCATATGCTATATAAAGTAGTGTCACGTACCATGGATGTCAACCCCTCAGCACCCGGCGCGCGCCTGGGGTAGCAGCTACCGCCTCTGGCTGCAGCCTGACTGACGCTCTCGCGTACCCGTCGGCAGGGGGCCATGGTCAAGGAGCCTTCCGTTCGTACAGATGCTGACGTAACCAACTGGTGGGTGATGACCCGAACCCGCTCGTCGAGGCCGTGCCCGCCGGGGTCGCACAGCGCCCGGCAAAAGGAGCAGGAGGCACTGCTACACGCTAGGCTAGGGCTACGATCAGGCTGTCGCCTGAACAGCCGTGGGGCCGTCAGCGAAATCCTACGGGAGCCGGGACATCCTCAAGGCTTTGGCGCAAGGCTTAGCTTAGAGCACCGAGCCAACCTTCGAGGCCTGCCGCCATAGCAGGGACCACCTCCTGGGTCGCAAGAGGCGGGCTCATGGCCGCCCGGAGGATGAGCTGTGCAAG
>JAJPKN010000007.1 GCA_021323695.1 Actinomycetota bacterium
CCCATGCTCAGGATGCACCGGCGTTTCAGCAGCGAGAACGAGTCCTGCCCAACCGACTGGTCATCGGCAGGCGATCAGATGGGGTTACGCGGTGGATTGAGGCTTAGGCGTGCTAGCCGGCCGAGGCGGTGTGCCGGACTCCTCTGGGTGGCCCGTCGCTGAGGACCTAACCGGCTACTACCGAGAGCATTGGCCAGCCAAGCCGCTTGCGGTCCCATTGGAGGAAGACCCCGGCGTCGTCCTGGCCAACCTGTACGGCGCCGAAGACGCCGGAGCCGACGTGGTGGTCTCGCTCTGCCGGGTCGGGCGACGGGTACCAAGAGCAAAGGTGCGGGTCGAAGTTCGTTTGCTCGACAGCGAAGACCCAGACGATAACCCGAACATCGCCTTTGTGCTCGATGACCTCGCCCGGTCCATCGCCACTTGGCGCGACCAGGGCAAACGGGTCGTCGTCCACTGCGTCCAAGCTGAGCGGCGGACCCCGGCCGTGGCTGCCGCCTACCTCGCCCACCACCTGGGAACCACCGGCGCGGAGGCTTGGGAGCGGGTAGCTCGCCAGCTACCGACGGCACGGAGGAACCGGGTGTTCGAACAGGCCTTGAAGTCGCGGTGGCCCGGTGGCCAACGAGCCAGTACTTGAGCTGAGAGGCCAGTACTGGTGCTGAGGGCTTGGCCGGCAACCGGCCAAGCCTGGGCAGGCACCGGCCAGGAGGCCATGTCGCTGGGGCCCTTCCGGCACCGCGGCCCCGGCACCGCGCCCTCGGTGCCGCGCTCTTTGAACCGCGCTCTCGGCACCGCTAACGCCGCCCGCAGCGTGCCCGGCCCGCCGCCCACCGGAAGCCGCATGGTACACTGGGGCAAAGCCCAAGTAGGTGACTTGGGCTGCACAACACAGGCGAACATTGACATAGGTGAGCCTCTGTACGGGGGTGACAGGCTTCGACTCCGATTGTCGAGCCGGGAGAAGCGAGCCGTGGTCCCCGGGTGCCACGTAAAACAACTGGGAAAACCAACAAATGCCAACACTGGCACTGCGCGTCTAGCGCTGGCTGCTTAAAAACAGCCCGTCCACTTGGCCCTGGCCCTACGGGCCAATAGTGGGCGTCATACTGTAGGGCTTACTTGTTGGCCGCGCCGGTCGGCCACCTAGGACACCCTTACCGGCTGTAGCCACTTGCCCGGGGCCAGTACTGGGCAGGGGCCGAGAAAACAACACTGGCTGCGCTCGGAGAAGGCCCGGTGGGAGATCGGAGGACGCGGGTTCGATTCCCGCCACCTCCACCAAAGTACTCGTACGAGAACCCTGGGCCTTGTGGGTGCCAGGTTCAGGGTTGCTGAGCCCGCCGGGGTGTCCCGGCGGGCTTTTTGCTGTCCGTGCTGTCCTTCGTGCAGCTGGTGGTGGGCTCGGGCGGGCACGAGCCGTGCCAGTAGCTCGCCGAAGGGCGGGTTGTAGCCCACGCGGACGGTGCGCTGCCGGGTGCCGTCGTCTTCGTCGATGTAGATCCTGGTGAAGAACGCCTGTTGAACAGGCGCCTGGTGGGGTCGGTGGCCTGGAGGTAGGCGGCGTGGCAGCCGCGGGTGAGGTCCAGGCAGTCGGCCAGGGCCTGGCAGGCCGGCCCGTAGTTCTCGTCTGCGCCGGTGGGCTGCTGGCCCATATGTGCGAGCTGGGTGGCGGTGCGGTCCTGCTCGGTCCTGAGCAGGTCGAGGGGGATGGCTCCGGCGTAGTGGGCGCGTCCAGGAGCTTCTGCCGCTGGGCGGTCAGGACGGCGGCTGGGCTTCAAGGTCACGGCGCTCGGCGCTGGCGGCTTCCTGGAGGGTGCCGAAAGTCCTCCAGGACGAGTCCCTCGATGCTGTCCCGCAGGTCGGGGGACAACGCGAGGGTGCGGCATCCCTCCTCGATGAGCTCTTCGACCAGGTCGGCGGGCATGGCCCGGCGCTGGCAGGCGGTGGTCTTGCGGGCGGCGATAGGCTGCGAGCGCCCGCTTCAGGGGCGGGGCCGGGTTCGACAGGAGCCACCAGAGCTACCACGGCCATGGAGCGCACGCCTAGGCCTTCCTCTGTGCCCCAGGGCCCGGGCGGGCCTGGAGGTCGGTCGCCTCGGCGTACGACCCGCACCGATCGCAGACGAGGGCGAGGCTCACCTGCCCGTCACAACCGGCGTGACCGAACAGGACCGGCGGCCCACCTGGTGCCGACCACCGGTCCCCCCAGGCGGTGAGCGCCACTACCACCGGGGCCAGGTCCCGGCCCTTCTCGGTAAGCCGGTAGCGGGGCTGCTCGGAGCCCTCCTTGGTGGGCTCCAGCTCCATCACGCCCGCCTTCAGGAAGCTCTGCAGACGGGCCGACAGCACGTTGGGGGCGATGCCCAGGCTTCGCTGGAACTCAGTGAAGCGGGCCATCCCCCGGAATAGGGCGTCGCGCAGGATGAGCAGGCTCCAGCGCTCGCCCACCACCTCCAGCGCCCGGGCCGCTGAGCAGTTCTGGTTTTCGTAGGTCCGGCCCAGCACGCTACCAGCCTATCCGATCGCACTTGCATCACGATAGTAGATGCCTTAGAGTTGGGCCTCGTCAGGCAAAGCAGCGGCGGACGCCGCCGAGAGGAGAGAGAGCACAACCATGCCCACGACTGCCAGCACCAGCCCCGTCCCCGATGCGAGCGCCGAGACCACCGCGGCGGTCAACGAGTACCTAACCGCGTTCTACCGCGGCGACTTCGACCGGGCGGCCGCGGTCGTCGCCGATGGCTTCTGCTTCGAGGGCCCGTTCCTGCAGGTAACCGGCAAGGACGCCTTCTTCGCCGGCGCGCAGGGCCTGCGGCAGGTCGTGCGCGGGCACCGGCTGGTCCGCCAATGGGCCGACGGCAACGAAGTCAGCTCGCTCTACGAGGTCGACCTGGCCACCCAGGCGGGTCAGGGCTCGGTCCTCATGAGCGAGTGGCACAAGGTCGACGCCGGGCAGATCACCTCTGGCCGCGTCGTGTTCGACACGGCCGCCTTCCGAGCGCTGCTGCCAGTGCCCTCCGATGCCCAAGGCACCGCTCACCTGTAGGCGACGGTGGCCCGCTCGTCGCCGCCGCCCGGGGCGGCCAGCGGTCGACCGGGGCGCCCGGTCATAAATAGCGCGTCAGGGACGTCCTCAACCGCCACGTCAGCGGCAACCTGGCGACCACCTGGGCGGCGTCCCTATGGCGGCCTACCGGAGGTCTGCTGAAAGCCTGCCCCATGCGTTCACCGCCCCGGCCCGCCAGCCCGTCGACATCGCGCCATCGGCACCGTCCAGGGCGCAGCCGGTGCACCTGGGGGCCACCGAGGCCCTGGCCCACGGCTGGGCCCTCGCTTGGGCCAGGGGCCAGCCCTACGCCGTGCCCGAACCGCTGGCCGAAGCACAGCTGGCCTTCACCTCCGCCGCGCTCAGTGGCGGGTGACCCGGTAGAGCAGCGCCGTGGCCGCGGTCTCGACCAGGGACCGCTCGTAGGTGACCACGTAGTCGAAGTACTGGTGGGGGTCGCCCGAGCCGTCTTCGTGCTCCCTCGCCACCAAGGCACCGGTGAAGTGCGGCGAGACCACCACCACGTCCCACTCGTGGCACAGCCGGTCCCAGGGGGCCAGGGCTACCCCTCGGGCCCCGGGCGGGGCCATGCCCGGGGCCAGCTCTTCGGCCAGGGCGGCGACGAAGATGGCGCGTCCCCCGATGCGCCGGTACCGTTCGAAGGTCGGCCCAGCCAGGTGACGGGCGTGGCCGAAGCAGCTCAGCACCACCGCCTCGGGCTCTTTTAGGGCCTGGTCCTCCAGGAAGGCGCTGACATGGCGGAGCAGGTGCCGGTGGGCAAGGACCGCTTCGCGCTGGCTGGCGACCAGCTCGAAGGGCGTCTGGTCACCATTGCCCTGCGCCCCGGCCAGGAGCGGGAAGGGTTGCCAGGGGGCCTTGGCCTCGCTGGGCAGAGGGCCGGGGCGGCCGTAGTGCCAGCCTTGCCCGTAGGTGGCTCCCAGCGCCCGGGCCAGCCACGCGTCTTCGCGCGACTGGGCCCCGCTGGCGAGGATGGCGGCCCCCGAGCGTTCCGCATAAGCACGGACGACGTTCGCCGTCTCCGCCCAGTCCGCCTGGTCCCGGGCCTTCAACAGCGGCAGGCTGACCTTGACCACGTCGGGCCTTATGAAGGGCAGCAAGGCAAGTGCCGTCACGTCACCGCCCACCCGGTCCACCGCCACGCCCCAGCCGTCGCGCCGGACGGCAGCCACTGCGTCCAGGAGGTCCGAGGGCTGGTCAAGCAGCGAGCGCTCGCCCATCTCGATGACCACCCGGAGGTTCTGGCGGGCGCGGGCCATGTCGGCCAGGAGGTCAGCCGGGCAGGGTGCCGCCAGGGTGGACGGCTCCAGGTTCAAGAACAGGGTCATGAAGGGGCTGAGGTGGGCAGCCACCGCGGCCCGCACGGCGCTGGCGGCGCACACCCAGTCCAGCTCCTCCAGGCACCCGGCGGCGCTGGCCGCGGCCATCAGCCGGGCCGGGAGCTCGAGGCCGCTGCCCATCGGCCCTCGGCTCAGCGCCTCGAAGCCGACCACTTCCAAACTGGGCAGGTGGACGAGCGGCTGGAAGACGCTGCGCACGGCGCGCTGGTCGATGATGCTGCGGACCAAGCCGGCGGTGCCCGTGGCCGTGCTCATGCCCCTCCCGTTTGCCTCATGCAGCTCAGGTCGGCGGCCCGGGCGCCGTCCTGAGCCACCTCATCGACGACGGCAGGGAAAGTTGCCTCCCGGCCCAACCGTCAAGGCGTACCAGCCCTGGCGCGGCAGGCTGAGTTCTGGTAGGCCGGTGCGTTGGAGACCAGGTGTTCGTCGGGCAGGGAGCCTCAGGAGGTAGTGGTGCAAAGTCCACAGGCAGGGCTGCCACGGGGCAGGAACCTGCTGTCCCAGTCCCAGCTCAACAAGGACGTCGCCTTCACGGACCAAGAGCGCGGCGCCCTGGGCCTGCGTGGCCTGCTGCCCTGGCGGGTGGCCAGCATCGACGAGCAGGTCCACCTGGAGCTTGAGCACCTGCGGCGCAAGCCGGACGACCTCGAACGCTACATAGGCCTGGAAGCCCTGAGAGACCGCAACGAGGCGCTGTTCTACCGGCTCTTGGTGGACCACCTGGAGGAGCTCGCTCCCATCGTCTACACCCCGACCGTGGGGCGAGCCTGCGGGGAGTTCAGCCACGTCGTGCGCCGGCCTTACGGCCTTTGGGTCACCCCCGAGGACATCGGCCGGATCCCCGAGCTCCTGCGCAACAGTGAACGGCCGGACGTGAGGCTGATAGTCGTCACCGACAACGAGCGCATCCTCGGCCTGGGGGACCAGGGGGCGGGAGGCATGGGCATACCGATCGGCAAGTTGGCGCTCTACACCGCCGGCGCTGGCCTCCACCCGGACTGGGGCCTGCCAGTCTCCCTCGACTGCGGGACCGACAACGAACAGCTGTTGAACGACCCGCTGTACCTGGGCTACCCCAAGCCCCGCCTGCGAGGTGCCGACTACGACGCCTACATAGAGGCCTTCGTCGAAGCGGTGACCGAGGTCTACCCCCACGCGGTGCTCCAGTGGGAGGACTTCAAGCAGCACAATGCCATCCGCCTGCTTGACCGGTACCGCTACCGGCTGGCCAGCTTCAACGACGACATCCAGGGCACCGCGGCGGTGGTCGTGGCCGGCATCCGGTCCGCGCTCCGGGCCACGGGGGGGAGGTTCTCAGACCAGCGTGTGGTCGTCCTCGGTGCCGGGGCAGCGGGCATCGGCATTGCCCGCTTGGTGCGCGCCGCCATCCAGGCCGACGTGGGCACCAGCGGCCAAGCGCAGGGCGCTGTGGTGCTGCTCGATTCCCAGGGGCTCATCTACCAAGGCCGGGGGCCACTGAGCCCGGAGAAAGCCGCCTTCGCCTTGACGGGCGAGGAGATGCAGCGGTTCGGCTTCGGGGCCGAGGGCTACTACGGCTTGGAAGAGGTGGTCAGGCGTGTCTCTCCCACCGTCTTGGTAGGGACCTGCGCCCAGGCCAACGCGTTCAGTGAGGAGGCAGTGCGGGAGATGGCTGCTCGCACCGAGGCCCCGGTGGTCATGCCCCTGTCGAACCCCACGGCCAACTCCGAAGCCGTCCCCGCCGACGTCCTGGCCTGGAGCGAAGGGCGTGCCCTGGTGGCGACAGGCAGCCCCTTTGCCCCGGTGGCGCTGCCAGGCGGTAGGCAACGGGTCATCGGCCAGGCCAACAACGTCTTTGTGTTCCCGGGCATCGGCCTGGGCACGGTGGTGGCCCGGGCCCGCCAGGTCACCGACGAGATGTTCTTGGTGGCAGCGTCCGCACTGGCGGAGTCGGTCTCCCCCGAAAGGCTGGCGACCGGGGCCCTGTACCCACCCCTGGCCGAGCTGCGGGCCACGTCCCGCCGCATCGCCGTCGCCGTGGCTCGCCAGGCGCGCGACCAGGGGGTCGCGCGGATCAGGAGCGACGAAGAGATCGAGGCCTGCACCGACGCCGCCATGTGGGAACCCGCTTACGCGAGCTACGTACCGGCCGGTTGCCCTCCGGCGGGGTGACTGGCGAGCTTGGCCCCGGCCACCCAGCAATGGGCGGGGCTCCACCGGGGACGGTGAGGCCAGGTCAGCAGGGTGGCCTGTACGCCCTGGGCCCGCAGGACCTCCAAGACGGCTCGGCCCTTGACCCGGGAGCCCCGCCAGGAGGGGTCCAGGGTGCGACGGCCCTGCAGCCTGTGGGCCAGGTTGCCCATGAAGCTCAACACGACGGCACTGGGGGCTGACGAGCGGATCTGGACCGCCAGCCTGCCTCCGGCCCGCAACGCCCGGGCACAGTTCGCGAAGTAACGCAGCTGGGCCGCCGCGCTGGGGACGTGCTGGAAGGTGACGTAGGAGAAGACCACGTCCACTTCGCCTTCGCCCACCCCGCCGAGGGTGCCGTCCCCTTCGACCAGCCGGTAAGCCACGTTGGGCAGGCCAGCCAGGTTCTCCCGGCAGCGCTGCAGCATCTCCTCGCTCACGTCCAGGGCGACCACCTGGCCGAAGAGCTCGGCCAGGCGACGGGTCATCCGGCCCACCCCGCAGCCCACCTCGAGGACAGTCGCGTCCTTGGCTGGTTGGACGCCGCAAAAGGACAAGAAGGCGTCTGTCTCGGCCGCGCCCTGGCGGAAGAACTCGTCTGTCTCGGCCAGGTGCCCGGTGGCCACGTACCAGGCGGCCGACTGCCGGGCGGCGCTGTCCCAGTAGGCGCGCACCCTAGGGGCCGGCCACCACCAGCCGCGAGGCGTCGGGGAGGCTGTAGGGGTTGCGACGGATCCCGGCGGGGCAGTCGGTGGTGATGGTGCCGTAGATGTTGAAGTCCTGGGGGTTCGACGAGCTCTTCTCGGGCATGTACGCCCGGTAGACCACCTGGCTGGCGTACCAGTAAAAAGGCGGTCGCAGGTCCACGCGGCCGGCGGGGAAGAACTCCTGGAACTGGTCGAGCGAGGCGTCGCTGGCAATGCTGCCCTGGAGGAGGCTCTGGACGTTGGGGCCTTGGACCGCCACCGTCCAGCCCACCGGCTCCCAGCCCGCCCCCCTGTCTTCGACCTGGAGGGTGATGGCCGTGTTGTAGCGGGCGGCGTCGCTGCGGTGCCGGTAGATGACCACGACCCAGGCGAAGTACACCCCCTCGGGGGCGAGCACCAAGGGCTTGCGGAACTTGTAGGTGACCATGAGCCCACCCGACTGTGGCTGGAGGCTGACCGACTCCAGCGCTGGCGGGGTGGCCACGTCCGGCGTCCCCTGGACGTCCGACGAGCCGGGTGAGTAGGTGCACGAACTGCTGAACGACGCCAGCGGCCGGTGCGAGCTGGGGGCGAGGTGGCCCGCCGCGGCCCGGCTGGCCCCGCACCCGGCGGCCAGGAGGGACACCGCCACCAAGCCCGCCCACCACCGCCGCTGCGGCTTGGCCGCCACCACCGGGCGCCACCCTCGCCCCGGGGCGGGTGGGGTGGCGGGGGCAACCGGGGTGAGGGTCGGGACCAAGCGGGCCAAACCAGTACGAGAGGTTTCAGGCCCGGTTCAGGCAGCTCACAGGAACCCTGCCTTTACTGGGTTACTAGCAGCGACGATGTGGTGAGTATAACGGGAGGTACGCATGAGCGATCAGCAGACTTGGCCGTACGGGCCGCTGGGGCCAGCACCGGGCCCTGACGACCTGGTCGCCCCGCTTGGGCAGCCGGCCGGCCCTCCCCCGCCTGCCGCTGGCGACCAGGCAAGCGGCCTCCCCCAGCGGCAGCCTCCCCAGGGGCCGGGCGCGCACAAGGCGCTGCGTGCCGCGGCGGCGGTGCTGGTCGTCATGGCAGCCGCCGTCGCCGGAGCGGGCGCCGGGCGGGTGGTCTGGCCTTCCTCGCCCGCCAGCACGGCGGCCGGCAGCACGGTTCCCACCAACGGCAGTGGAGGGGCGAGCAGCCCCAACACCTACCCGAGCACCCCGGGGGACGGCTCCGGCGGCACCGGCTACCCCCTTTCCCCTCCCACTGGGCCCGACAACGCCAGCGGCGGCCCCTCCGACGTGCAGGCCATAGCGGCCAAGGTGGTCCCGGCGGTGGTCGACATCAACGTGGTCTTCGACTACCAGCAGGCGGAAGGGGCAGGCACCGGTATCGTGCTCACCTCGGACGGGTTAGTGCTGACCAACAACCACGTGATCGATGGTGCCACCCGCATCAGCGTCACCGACGTGGGCAACGGCAAGACCTACCCGGCCACGGTGCTGGGTTACGACAACACCCACGACGTAGCCGTCCTCAAGCTCCAAGGGGCGTCGGGCCTCAAGGTGGCCAAGCTGGGCGACTCGTCCAAGGTCTCTGTGGGCCAAGCCGTGGTCGCCGTAGGCAACGCGGGCGGGGTAGGGGGCACGCCCACCAGCGCCGGTGGCTCCGTGCTCGCCCTGGGCCAGTCCATCACCGCCTCCGACCAGCTGGACGGGTTCTCTGAGCAACTGTCCGGCCTGATAGAGACGAACGCCAATGTCCAGTCAGGCGACTCGGGTGGCCCGCTGCTCAATGCCGCGGGCCAAGTCATCGGCATGGACACGGCGGCATCGACCAGCTTTGCGTTCCAGACCCAGGGCAACCAGGGCTTCGCCATCCCCATAAACGAGGCCCTCAGCATAGCGGGCCAGGTCAGGGCGGGCCGGGGTTCGGCGGACGTGCACGTGGGGCCGACCGGCTTCCTCGGGGTGGGCGTGGCGCCCAGCCAGCAGAGCTCGGGCGGCCTCCCGGGCTTCCCCGGCTTCCCCAATTTCCCCGGGTTGTCGCCGGGCCAGGGGGTGGGCCCCCAGTACCCGAACGTGGCCGGCGCCCATATCGCCAACGTGATCAGCGGCGGCCCGGCCGCGGCGGCTGGGGTCAGCGGTGGTGACGTCATCACCTCCTTCGACGGCCACCGGGTGACCTCCGGGCCGGAGCTGACCCACCTCATGGTGCCCCACCACCCCGGTGACCGGGTGCAGCTGGGCTGGGTCGGCCCCTCTGGCCAGGCGCACCAGGCCACGGTCCAGCTAGCCAGCGGCCCTCCGGCTTGAGCGGGGCGGCCGGGCGGGCCGGCGCTCCTCGACGGCTGCCAACAGCCTTTCGGCCAGGCTGGCCAGGGCGGGCTGGCCGGCGGCCACCTCGTGCTCCCAGATCCGTACGACCAGCCACCCGGCCTCCGCCAACGCCCGGTCCGTGTCCATGTCGCGCTGGCGGTTGCGGGCGATCTTGTCCGGCCAGTACCACCCGTTGACACTGTGCCGGCGTCGGCCGTGCTCCGGGCAGCCATGCCAGAAACAGCCGTCGACGAACACGGCCACCCGGGAAGGCCCGAAGACCAGGTCCGCCTTGCGCCGCAGGTTTGGGACGGGAGCGGCATGGGCCCGGTAGCGGAGCCCCAGGGCGTGCAACGCCCGGCGCAAAGCCATCTCCGGCGCCGTACCCTGGCGCCGCTGGGCGCTCATCCGCCGCCGGACAGCCTCGCTGGAGGCGAAGGGCTGGCGCCAGCGTTCAGGCACAGGTGGAGGATAGCGCCGACCGCCAGGCGCGGTTTGGCCGTGGGCCCGGGCCGCTCGACCGGGCTGGCACCCTTCAGGCGGGTTGGCGCCGCCGGAAGGCTCGCGCCTGCAGTCCTCGCCACCGGCGGCCCGGCCTGCCCCCATCGGCACCGTCCCGGCCCGGCTCCACACCCAGTACCACGATGGCCATGTCGTCTGAAGGCATGCCAGACAAGTGCTCCACCACGGCCAGCTCTATGGTGGCCACGACCGACGCGGCGGGGTGGCCGGCGGCGGACTGCAAGGCCCGGCACAGCCCTTCGGTGCCGAAGAAAGACCCGTCCGGCCCCCGGGCTTCGGGGACCCCGTCGGTGTAGGTCACCAGGAGCTCGCCCGGGGCAAGGGTAACGACGTGCTCGTCCAGGGCTGCCCCAGGCAGCACGCCCAGCATCGTGCCCCGCACCTCCAGCTCGGCGACGCTGCCGTCGGCACGGACCACGACCGGGAAGGGGTGACCGCCGTTGGCCAACTTGAGCTCCAGGCCGGCGGCGCTGCCGCGCAGCTCGCCGTAGAGCACCGTGCAGAACTTCTCTTGGAGGTCGAAGCCCAACAAGGTCTCGTTCAGACGGGAGAGCACCCGCGCTGGCGACCGCAGCTCCGAAGCAAGGGCGCGCACCGCGTAGCGGGCCACCCCGGTAAGGGCGGCCGCCTCCGGGCCGACGCCAGAGACGTCCCCGATGACCAGGCTCCACACACCGGGGCGAGCCTCGAACAGGTCGTAGAAATCACCTCCCACGAAGGCCGTCGCCCGGGCCGGCCGGTACCTGGCCGCCACGTCCAAAGACGGGATCTTGGGCAGCACGGGTGGCAGGAGGGTCTCTTGCAAGGCGCGGGCCACCCGCGAACGCTCCTGGAAGAGGACGACGTTGTCGAGGCTGGCCCCCAGGTGGCCGGCCAGGCCTTGAGCCAGTTCCTCCTCTCGGCGCCCAAAGCCGTGCGGTTGGTGCTGAGCCAGGAACAGTGCGCCCAAGGCTTCACCATGCCGGGCCCGCACCGGTACCCCGACCCAGCTCCGCAGGGGCCGGCCGTCAGCCAGGCTCCCGTAGCCTGCCTGGGGGCCGGCGCCTGCCTCCGCGCTCGAGGTGTCGTCCAGCCGGAGCGGCGTGACCCGCCACAGCGCGCCCGAAAGCAGGGCCGTGCGGGCCGGCTCCGGTACCTGGCCCACCTGTTCGGCACCGCAGACCACCATGGTGGTACCCATGGGCGCCAGGCGCTCGGCCGGCACGAACATGGCCACGGTCGCGCCGGTGAGGTCGCGGGCTACCTCGGTCACCCCCCGGACCAGCTCGTCGGCATCGAGCTGGGCGGCCAGGGCACCCAGGCGGACGACCATCGACTCCAAGCGGTCGCGTTCGCCTTCGAGACGCCGGACAGCGGCCTCGGCGGCCTCCAACCGGGCCCGCAGGTCCTCACCCGGTGCTAGGGGGCCAACTTGGGCCTCGTCCAGGGACTGCCCAGCCCCCTCACCCGCAGCCACGAACGCCACCGTAGCCCTTGCACCCATCTCAGGTCCCCGCGCTTTCGTGGTCCTGCAGCTGGCTACTAGCCCGCAGCCCCTACCCACGGGGGTACCAGCGGGCACCAGAGACACCAGCGGCGCCCCGAAAGGGCGCCACTGGCGGAGCAGATCGAGCGGCGGATCTCAGATCCGCTCTATGGAGCAGGCGGCGGGTTCCCGCTCCGACGATACGATACACGTCCAATCCTTGAGCTGCCAAGGGGGGCCAGGGCATTTCGCCTGGGCTCCTCTCTCTTGGTGGTCATCGCGCCCTCCAAGGTGGCGGGCTCAGCCACGCAAAGGCCCCCGAGGCCCGCGCCAGCCGGCCAGGGGGTGCTTTCGAGTGGCTTCGACTGGGCAAATGGACTCACGCTCCCGCAGAGGCATGGGTATGCGGTGCACGGTGCCCTCGGGGACCGGGCCAGGCTTGCTGAGCAGCACCTCCACTGCCTTGCGGCCGAGCTCGTAGTGGGGGATGGCCAGGCTGGTGAGCTGCGGGCGCAGCCAGGACGCGACCGGTTCGTCGTCGAAGGAGACCACGGAGACGTCCTTGCCGACCTTCCTCCCGGTGTCCTGTAACGCCTGGTAGGTGCCAACGGACAGCCGGTCGTTGAAGCAGATGAAAGCTCTCGGCTCGGGCTTGCGCTTGAGCAGCCCGAGGGCTGCCACGTAGCCGGCCTGGGGCTGCCAGTCCCTCAACAAAGCCCCGCCGGCCAGCTCAACTCCAGCGCCAGACAAGACTTCCCTTATACCCGCCAGGCGCTCGACCGCCGCCACCACTCCTTTGGGCACCTGTCCCGGCCTGGCCCCGACGCCCACCACATAGATACCGCTGGTGTGGCCCGACCGCAGGAGCACGCGGGCTGCTGCCCGCCCCGCCTCCAGCTCGTCGGGGACCACCGCAGCGATCGGGCAGGGCCTGGTGGGCAGCGCGTTCAGCAGCACGCTCGGCCCGTCGAGCAGGCCCTTGGGCACGCTGACCCAGCGCGTGTACATGGAAGCAAAGACGATGCCCTCGACCTGGCGGTCACGCATGGCTTCAACGAGCTCCTTCTCCAGCTCCGGGTCCCCTTCGGTCTCCCCTATCAGCAAGAGGTGCTCATGTTCCCTGGCCGCGTCGAGGGCACCCCATATGAGGTGCCCGGCAAACGGAGTGGTCGCCACGGTGTCGGAGAGGAAGCCGATGGTCTGAGTCGTGCCGGTCCGCAAGCTGCGGGAAACAACGTTCGGCCGGTACCCGGTCTCACGGGCCGCTTGGCGGACCCGTGCCTCGACTTGGGCGGATATCCTCATCTCCTCGCGCCGGCCCGCGAGCACAAAGGAAGCAGTCGTCTGCGAAACGCCGGCCCGCCGTGCCACCTCAGCGAGCGTCACCCGGCCCACAGCGGGGAGCATACCCTCTTGACACCACGCCCGTCGCTGGGCATGATGATGTCCGGAAGCTAATCCGATTTAGCTCGGGAGGACCGACCTGGGCGACAGGGCTTGGCCGAGCTGCCGGCGCCACCCGGCGGCCCGGCCGGTACCTGCCCCGGGCTCCCGGTTGCGCGACAGATCGAGGGAGGACAGAGCCTTGAAACCTGCACACCGTTCGCGCCGGCGAGGCGCTCCAGCAGCCCTGCGCTGGCCAGCCATCGCAACCCTGCTGGCCGCCGCCTTCGCCACCAGCCCACCGGCCGCCCCGCCCGCCGCGGCGGCCGCCAACCCGGCCAGTTTCGCCGCCAACTGCGGGACCAAGCCCGTCACCCTGCAGGGGTACTTCGAAACAGGCTTCCCGGGCACAGTCGAGCTGACCAAGCTGTTCACCAAGCAGTACCCGAACGTGACGTGGAAGATCCGTGAGGACCCATTTGCCGTCATCACCCAGGACGCCCCGCTCGTGCTGTCGTCCCCCAACCCGCCCGACCTCATGCGCACGCCGCAGATCACCGGCCTCGTGAAGGACCACATCCTGCTCAACTTGGACCGCTTCTACAAGATCTTCGGTTGGGACAAGTTCCCCGCGTCCGACCTCGAGCAGCTGAGGGTTGACCCCAGCGGGCGCCCCCAGGGGGTCGGCCCGGTGTGGGCCATGGGCATCAACTACAGCATGACCGGCGTCTTCTACAACAAGGCCTTGGCCGCCAAGGTCGGCATCAAGCTGCCTCCTGCCACCCTGGCCCAGCTCGATGAAGACATGGCCAAGGCGAAGGCAGCGGGGGTACTGCCGGTGGAGCAGTTCGACAGTGCCGGCAACGGCGGCTTGATCTTCCCGCTCCAGTACCTCATGGCGGACTACACCATCGCGGCATCGGGGTCAGTCCAACCGATCAACGCCTGGGTCCTCGACCAGCCCCATGCCACCATCGTCACCCATGCCAACCTCCTCGCGGTCGAGCACCTGGACCAGTGGATAAAAGACGGCTACTTCAATGCCGACGCCAATGCAGTGCCCTACTCCACGATGATGGCGAGGTTCGAGCACGGCCAGGGGCTCTTCATCTTCGACGGGGACTGGGAGTCCGGCAACCTTGACCACAACTTCCCTGGTAAGTACGGCTTCTTCCTCTTCCCCCCTCTGAAGGCGGGTGGTAAGCAAGCCGCTATGTCGGCCCCCCTCACCTACGGCATACCGGCCACGGCCAAGCATGCCAGCTGCGCCGCCTACTTCCTCAACTGGGTCCAGACCAACCCCGCGGCCAGGGCGCTCAACGTCGCCGTGTACGGGTCAAACCCAGGCGGCCCGGCCAGCCTTCCCATCCCGCCGGTGAAGCCCGGCACCGTCACGGCTCAGACCCTTGCCGCGGGAAGGGTGATCGCAAAAGAGGACGGCGCCATGGGCTTCATCGCCAATGCCGCCGGCCCGATCGATGCCGAGGCGTGGACCCCTGCGGTCCAGAAGCTCTTCGGGGGCCAGATCACCCCACAGGCTGTACTGACCACGGTCCAAGCGGACTACGAGCAGGAGCTCAGCGCTCCCTGAGACGCCCGCCGTCGTGATCACGACTGCTCGTGCGGCCGGCGACAGAGCCGGGCCAGGCGCCACTGCCGCACCGCGAGCCATGAGGCCCAGCCGGGCTCGCGGTGCGGCACGGCACGCGTGGCTGTTCGTGGTGCCAGCGGTAAGTGCCTACGCGCTGTTCGTGCTCTGGCCGATAGTGCAGACTTTCAAGTACTCGTTCTACAACTGGGACGGCGTCAGCACCGCGACGTGGGCCGGGTGGCAGAACTACAAGACAGTCTTCAGCAATAGCCAGCTCCTGGCAGTCATCGGCCACTCCTTCGAGCTCATGTTGTTCTTCAGCGCCGTCCCTATCATCCTGGGCCTGGCGGTGGCCACCGTCATGCGCCGTTTCGCGACCGGGAGGGTCAGCGCGGTGGCCAGGACCGTGCTGTTCCTGCCGCAGGTGGTGCCTCTGGTCGCCGCCGGCATCGCCTGGAGCTGGATGCTCTCGAGCACCGGTGCCGTGGACGAGGTGCTCACCCACATCGGGCTCGGCAGCCTGGCCCAAGCGTGGCTCGGAGGCTTCAACACCGCCTTGCCCGCCGTAGGGGTCATCGGGGCCTGGGTGCTCCTTGGGCTTTGTACCGTCCTCCTGCTGACGGGCATGAGCAAGATAGACCCGATGCTGTACGAAGCCGCCCAGCTCGACGGGGCCAGCCCCCTCCGGGAGTTCATTTCGATAACCCTGCCTGAGCTCCGCCAGGAAATAGGCGTCTGCGTCACGGTCACGGTGATCGCGGCGCTGTCCGCCTTCGACATCGTGTACATATCCACCCAGGGCGGCCCGGGTAACGCCACCATGGTCCCCGGCCTCGAGATCTACGAGCTCGCCTTCTACAACCGCCAGGTTGGCCTCGCCTCCGCGCTGGCGGTCGTCCTGATGGCGCTTGTCCTGGCCTGCATCATGCCCGTCCAGTGGCTGACCAAGCGGGGGGCACGGCCGTGATCGTCGCCCGCCGCAACGCAGTCGCCGGCTGGTTGCTGCTCTTGGTGCTGATGGCGGTGACGCTGCTCCCCTTCGCCAGCATGTTCACGAGCGCGTTGTTCCCCTCGGGCACCTACCCCCTCGGGCTATCGTGGCCGTCCCACCCCCACTGGGGCAACTTCGTGGCCGCTTTCCAGGACGCCAACATGGGCCAGATGCTCGTGTCGAGCACCTCGATCGTGGCCGGCGTCGTGCCCATCTCCTTGGTCATGGCCACCCTCGCCGGCTTTGCGCTGGGCCACCTCAAGGTACGCGGGGGCCAGGTCGCGTTCTTGCTCTTCGTGCTCGGCCTCACGCTCCCCCTCGAGGGAGTGATAGTGCCCATTTACTACGAGATGCGCGACTTCGGCCTCCTGGGGAGCCGTTGGGCCATAATCCTGCCTCTGATCGGCCTGTTCATGCCGTTCGGCGTGTACTGGATGCGGGCGCACTTCGTCAACGCCCCGGCACAGCTGTCAGAGGCTGCCCGAGTGGACGGTGCCACCACCTGGCAACTGTTCTGGAGGGTGCATGTCCCCCTGGCCCGGCCTGCGCTCACTTCGCTCGGCATATTGCTGTCGGTCTGGACCTGGAACCAGTTCCTGCTCGCCATAGTGCTCGTGGACGACCCGACCAACCGGACAATGGCCGGGTCCCTGGGCGCCTTCCAGGGCCAATGGGGCACGAACATCCCGCTGCTGTCGGCTGGGTCGTTGCTCATCCTGGCTCCCACCCTGCTCTTGTTCGTCCTGTTCCAGCGCCATTTCGTCGTCGCCCTCCTCCAAGGGTCCCTGAAGGGCTGAGGGCTCTCAGGCTGTGTTCGCATTGACCGACAAGTGGGTCTGGGACTTTTGGTTCGCGGACCGAGCTGACGAGCACCATCTCTTCTACCTCCAGGCGCCCAAAGCCCTGGGCGACCCCGAACAGCGCCACTACCACGCGACCGTGGGCCACGCGGTCTCCACCGACTACGAGACCTGGGAAGTGCTCCCGGACGCCCTGTGGCCCGGCCCGGAAGGCAGCTGGGACGACCTGGCCATCTGGACGGGGAGCGTCGTGGAGGACGGCGGGCTCTGGTACATGCTGTACACGGGCGTGAACCGCCGGGAGCGGGAGCTCGTGCAGCGTATCGGCCTGGCCGTGTCCCAGGACCTCCGCCACTGGGAGAAGCACCCAGCCAACCCGGTCCTCGAGGCCGACGGCCGGTGGTACGAGCTGCTGGGCCGGCGGGGTGCGCCGGACCAGGCGTGGCGCGACCCCTGGGTCTTCTGGCGTGAGGAGGACCAGCACTTCCACGCCCTGGTCACCGCCCGCGCCGCCACCGGGCCCCTCCGCTGGTCCGGCGTGCTCGGCCATGCCCGCTCCCGCGACCTGGTCCACTGGGAAGTCCTCCCGCCGCTGTCTGCGCCGGGCGAGTTCGCCCAGGTGGAGGTGCCGCAGTTGGTCACGCTGGACGGCCACCATGTGGTCGTGTTCTCCTGCCGGGCCGAGGACCAGTCGGCTGAGAGGCGCCGGCGCCTGGGCGGGGCCGCTCAGACGGGCACCTTCTGCTTCGTGGCTCCCGAGTTCCTGGGGGACTACCGGCCAAGCGACCAGCCCCTCGTTGCCGACGCCCGGGGGCCGCTCTACTCGGGCAAGATCGTCCAGCCCGCAGTAGGCCAGTACAGCTTCATTGCCTTCCGGGAGCGTGAGGGCCAGCACTTCGGCGGGACGCTGACCGACCTCATACCGCTCCAGGTCGGCCCCGGTGGGCTGCTCGCGCCCCGTGACGGCTGAGCCCCACGAGCCACCAGGACCGCCTGGCTCGGCCGTGCCCGGCTAGCTCCAGACCGTGGCCCGTGGCTGCGGGGCGGGGCTCACGCTTTGGTACCATACCTACGTCGCGAGCGTCGTACAGAGGCAGTACATCAGCTTCCCAAGCTGAGAACGCGGGTTCGATTCCCGTCGCTCGCTCTTTCTTTGACCTCTTTTCTCTGTCGGTCGGTTGGGCCTGTGCCGGCTCCTACAGAGCCTGTTGCAGTGGCTCGGCCCCGCCGGGCGCCCCAGGGGCTGGGGGTAAGGTGGACGCCGGGCTCACGGAGGCGCCGCTCACCACATCGACGCCCGCCTCCCACCAGGCTTCGAGGACAGCCTGGTCGGGGACTTCCCAGCAGGCCGCAGCGGGCACCTTGCGTACCAGCTGGAACGCTTTAGAGACCAGCGGCCCAGTGACCGACGGGGTGTGGCAACCGCCTATCACCTGTACGCCCAGTGCCTCCACCGCGTCGACGTGGCGGGCCCACTTCGCCTCGTCGAGCCACTGGTGCCATGGGTGGTTGACGCAGTTGAGGATGCGCACCCCCTCTTCCCATGACGTGCGGTCGACCTCCGCTACGTCGTTGGCAGCATGGGGCACGGAGGTGGCAAAACAGTCGACGCTCCAAAAAAAGCCGGTCGATGGGTCGAACAGGCCTCGGGTGACGGGCGAGTCGAAAAACGGTGGCCGGACCGCGACGAGGGCCCGGCCGCCCGCCTCGAAGGCCGTGCCCTCCCCGACAAACCGGCAGCGTCGCAACGATATGGGCCATTCCTCGATCATCCTGGCCACGGCAAACCAGGTGGTGACCAGCGTGGCCTTCGGGCACGCTTGCAGAAGAGGGACAAGGTTGCCAGCGTGGTCGCGGTCGTCGTGGCTGAGGAAGATCCAACGGACGTCATCGAGGTCGACCAGGGAGGCCAAGGTGGCTAGAAAGTCGTCTCGGTGCACGGGAGCACCGGTGTCGACGACGACAGGCTCGGCTCCTTTGATCAACGCGCTGTTGAAGTAGACGTACCCGATCGGTGGGGCAGGTACGAGCTGAGGGATCACCCAGGTGTCACGAGCTACTTCGTAGGCTTCAGCCATCTTTTCCTCCGGACAATGGCGGGGTGTTTGAGCACAGCTGCAGGCACCTGGCCCAGGGACGTGCTGGGCTTGGCGCACTGTGCCCCATGCTGTCCGATGTCCTTTGCTCTCAGGGGGCGACCTCGACGTGGGCGGTGCCGGTACCTGTGGGCACCAGCCCGGGGAACACCGAGGCGACATCGGTGGTGTAGTGGCCATCGGTGGCGGGCACGGTGATCGTGACAGGGACGGTGCCGCCGACTGTCACCCCAGTGATGGTTATGGTGGCCCCATCCGAAGACCAGCTGGTGCTGCCACTATCAGGCACGGCTCCAGTAGGCCCTAGGGGGGTGTGGTGCAAGCAATCTGCACCTTGGTAGTCGCCCGTCCCCCCCGCTGGGGAGCCGCTCAGCTGGATCCACAGCCAGATGCCGCCACCGGTGCCTGGGCCAAACAGATTGGACGGCAGGTTGGCGGATATCTCGACCTGATGTTGGCTTGCTGGGCCATAGTCAGCGAAGGCCGGGGCACCGAGGCCCAGGGAGCTCAGGGCCGTGACAGACATAGTGACTGTGGCCAGCTTTGTGCCGATGCCGATGCTCATGGTCCTGCCTCCCTAGCCGAGCCGGTCCGCAGCAGCTATGCAGCTATGACGTCTGGACCATAGCCACACCCGGATCGCCAGGCCATCCCAGAGAATTGGGGGGTGCAACCCGGGCAAGGTTCGTCTAGCCTTCGGTTGTGACCGCCGGGGAGGCAGTTGCAGCCCGCCGGGAGCTGGCACGGTTGTCGCACCTGGGGCTTGCCTGGACGGAGCTGGCCGCTCGCGCCAGCCAGGTGATCCGGCGGGTTGTCGCCTACGAGCGGATGTGCTGGCACCCTATCGACCCGGCCACGTTGTTGATGACCGGCGGTGTCGTAGAGAACCTGCCCCCCGACGGGTTCCCGGTCCTGGCTCGCTGCGAGTACGAGACCGAAGACGTCAACACCTGGTCGTCCCTGGCCACCAACCCCTGGCCGGTGGGCATCTTGTCCCAAGCCACCCACGGCCACGAGCACACCAGCCGCCGCTACCGGGAGCTGCTCGCCCCGCGGGGCATCGGCCGGGAGCTGCGTGCCTCCCTGGTCACTGGTGGGGCCTGCTGGGCAGCGCTCGGCCTGTACCGGTCCCCGGCAGCCCCTGACTTCACCGGCCCCGAAGCGGCGTTCGTCGCCAGCGTGTCCGCTACCTTGGCCCAGGGCATGCGCCGCTCTGTCCTGATAGGCGACCCTAGCTTCTACGACATACCGGGCGGGCCCGGCGTAGTGATCGTTGATGACGCCGACCAGGTCGTAGCCGCCAGTGAGCCAGCCGGCCCCTGGCTGGCCGGGCTACAAGGCCCCGGTGGGGGGCCTCTGCCACCGGTGGTCCTGGCGCTGGCCGCTCGCGCCCGGGCGCTGTCGCGCTGTGCCGAGGGCCCCGACCTGCCGGCCAGAGCGCGGGCCCGCTGCCAAAGCGGGACGTGGATGGTCATCCACGCCACCCGCTTGAGCGGTCCCTATACGGGGCACACCGCGGTGATCATCGAACCGGCCCGGCCGGCTGAGATGGCACCGCTGGTGGTCCACGCCTACGGGCTCACACCTAGGGAACAAGACGTGACCAGGCTGATGGTGCAAGGTTTGTCCGCCAAGCAAGCAGCCCACCAGCTGAAGCTCAGCACCTACACGCTGCAAGACCACCTCCGCTCCGTCTACGAGAAGGTCGGGGTGAGCTCCCGCCGCGAGCTGGTTGCCCGGGTGTTCTTCGACCATTACTGGCCGTCCATCGTCGGCGGCTCGGCCCTGGGCGCCAACGGTTGGTTCGCACCACGAGCAGGCGCGCTACCTGGGGCAAGGGGCACCTGAGACGGGCCGGCGAGCAGGCGGGTGACTGGCTCGACTGCCCCCGGCCGGGCGAGCACGCTGACCAGGTCGCCCGGTTGGAGCACAGTGCTGCCGTCGGGGAACAGCAGGGCACTGCCCCTCTGCACCGAGACCACGATGCAGCCATCAGGTAGCAGCGGTTCGCGCAACGCGTGGCCCGCCAGCGGGGATCCGGGGGCCACCCGGCCGTTCAGGACGGACGTCGAGGCGGGCAGAGCCTTCAGCTTCCCCATCCTGGCCCCTATGGCCTTGCCGTAGGCACGCACGATGTCGCTGGTGGCGAGCACGCCCTCGAGGTGCCGGCCCGGGCCCAGGACCGGGGCCCAGCCGTCCTCCCCCGAGAGAGCTTCCAGGGCGATCTCCAGCGAGTCGGTGAGCTGCACGGTAGGGGTGGTGGGGTCAGCCAGCCGTCCCACGTTGGCGCCCGGGCGAGAGGCCACTTCGGCGGCCAGCAGGTCCTTGCTGACGGTGCCGATGAAGCGGCCCTCGTGGTCGGTCACCGGTGACCCGGGGACCCGCGCCCGGGCGAGGCGGGCGAGGGCTTCTTCGATGGGCTCGCCTTCGTCGAGCACGACCCGCGGGGCGACCAGGGCTTCGGCCACCGACAGCCCACCCACCATGGGCAGGCCGAACTGGAGGCGCTGCGCCGGCGTGGCAACCCGGTTCTTGAGCTGGCTGCGGTAGATGGTCTCGTCGGTGCGCGACACGATCAGGTAGGACAGGCCCACGGCCACCATTGCCGGCGCAAGCAGGGTGAGCGAGCCGGTCATCTCAGCGACCATGAGCATCACTGCCAGGGGCGCCCGAGCGATGGCACCGAAGCAGGCCATCATCCCCACCACGACGAAGGGGGCCGGGCTGGCGGGGACACCGGGGGCGACTGGCTCCAGCAGGCGCCACAGCGCCGCACCGGTGAACGCACCTATGACCATACCGGGGCCAAAGATGCCTCCCGACCCGCCTGAGCCGATGGACAACGAGGTAGCGACGATCCGGGCCAAAGGGAGCACCAGCACCACCCAGAGCGGCATCGAGGCCAGGGCCGGGCCGAGCGCCCGCTGCACCCACCCGTAGCCCGTGCCCAGCACCTGCGGCAAGCCTAAGGCCATCAGCCCCACGAGGAGGCCGGCCAGCGCCGGCTTCAGCATGCGGTTGGCCGGGAGCCGGCGGAAGATCGCCGTCGTGCCGTAGAAAGCCCGGGCATAGATGAGGCCAACCGGCCCGGCAACCAAGCCGATCAGGGCGAACCAGGCCAACTGGAGCGGCTGGTGGAACTGGTAGGTGGCCGCGACATAGCCGAACAATGGTGAGAACGTCTCGATGAGGCCAAAGACGGTGTAGGAGATGATGGAAGCTATGAGCCCGGGGATCAGCGCCTGGACCTCGAAGTCGTCACGGTAGACGATGTCCGCGGCAAGCACGGCTCCGCCCAGCGGGGCCCCGAAGATGGCCCCTATCCCCGACCCAATGCCGACCGACACCGCGACCCTGCCGTCCTCGGGCGACAGGTCCAAGGCCCGGGCCAGTAACGAGCCGAACCCAGCCGATATCTGGGCCGTGGGCCCCTCCCGGCCCCCGGACCCTCCCGAGCCGATCGTAAGTGCCGATGCGACGATCTTGACCAGCACCACCCGTGCCCGGATCATGCGCGGGTTGCGGTGCACAGCCTCGATGGCGGCGTCTGTCCCATGGCCCTCGGCCTCGGGTGCCAGGGAGAAGACCAGCACACCAGAAAGCAGGCCCCCCAGGCCCAGCACCAGGGGCAGCGCCCAGGGGCGGGCGAAGTACGAGCTGCCAGGGCTGTTGCCCTCCCCGAACGGGGTGGGGATGCGGTAGCCAGCGAGGTCGCCGAGGAGAAGGTGGGTGGCAGCTCCAAGGGCGCTGTAGAAGACCACTGCGCCCAGCCCCGCGATCACACCGATCGCCGAGCCGAGCAGCAACCACTTGCGCAGGTACGGGGAGCTGCGGGCCCAAGCGGCCAGTGGGGCAAGCCGCACGCGCACCGCCCGGGCGGTCCCCCCGGCCAGGCGCGAAGCCCAATCAACCAGCACTGGTCCCAGCGCGCCGTGCCTGCTCGCCGACCGGCCCCTCACTGCCAGCCCCATGCCCAGCTCTGGTCAGGCACCTCACCAGCCGCCCGGGCAAACTCCGACAGGGCACGGACCAGGCTCTCATGGGACCCCGGGGCCATCGATCCGACGATCCGGGCGATCTCCGCTCGCCGACGGGCGGTCACCTCGCGCACCAGTGCCTCTCCTACGCCGCTCACCCGCACCGTCACGCACCGGCGGTCCCTGCTAGCCCTGTGGCGGCGCGCCAGGCCCTTGGTTACCAGCCGGTCCACCATGCGGGTAGCGGTCGAAGGGCTCACGCCGAGCAGGTCTGCGAGCTGCGCCACCCCCTGGGGGCCGCGCGAGCAGAGCAGCACCAGCGCCCGGTACTGGCTGAGCGTCACCTCTTCTTCCAGCCCGGCCAAAGACCTGGCCGCCACCCCGACCAAAGCCCTGCTCGCCGCCACCACCGCGTCGACCACTCCGGGGACAACCCCTCCCGGGACAGGTACTGGCGGCGGTGCGCCTACCCGTGCTCCTTGCATAGTACGATCATTGCATAGTACAAGTACAAGGTGCAGGTTGCAAGCAACCTAGCTAGCGGCCGGCCTACCCGAACTCCTCTACTGCCCACCCCGGGCAAGAAGGCACCGGCGTGCTGAGGGGGCGCCAGCCAGCAAGCGGGCAAAGGCCTCGACTTCCACTGCCAGCAGTTGGCGGTGCTCCAGGTGGCCCACGGCGCCCGTACTGCCACCAGCCGGGGCGGCCACGACCCCCGGCCACGAGCTCAGCCGGCCCGCAGGCCCGCGCTCAGGGCCACGCGGAAGGAGCCGCTCGGCCGGCCGCGGCTCAATGAGCTGGCAACTGCCCGCTGCCGGCTGGCCCGACGCTCGTGCCCTGCTCCTGGGGCACGCTGGAGCGGGACAGCAGGTAATAGGTGAGGCCGGCCACCACCAGGCCAAGCAGCCAGCTCAGGTCAGCACCATGGGTGTGGTTGGAAAGAGGGGAAGTATAAGAAGGCACGTAATAGGCAGCATCGGTCCACATCATGGCCGCGAACATACCGAGCGCCAGGGCAACCAGGGCCTTCCAGTTGAACCCATTGTTACGCCAGTACACACCGCCTCTGCGAGCAGCCAGGGACCGGGCGTCGTACCGGCCGCGGCGAAGGAGGTAATCCACTAGGAATATGCCGAACCAAGGCCCTAGCCAGACCACGATGTAGTCCAAGAACCCGGACAGGTCCGTGTAGAAACTGCCTTTGAATATCACCAGGGCCGTTACCGCCCCGCAGATAACCGTGTCGACGACGATGCAGCCCCAGCGCTTCAGGCGTAGCCCGATGGCTTGCAGGGTCACCCCCGAGGAGTACATGTCGAGGGTGTTGATCGCGAACAGCTGCGGCAGGGCCAGGACCAGGAACGGCCAGAAGAACCAACTGGCGAAGGCAGACGGGAGCCCGGTCGCGGAAGTGACCTTGGGGCTGACCAGGTAGGCAGTGGCCCCCAACAGCTCCAGGAGCACCGAGGGGACCGCCCCGCCCAGTGTCGCGGCCCAGAAGGTCCGGGCTTTGGGGGTGCTGCGGGGCAGGTAACGCGAATAATCGGCGGCGTTCTCGGTCCAGCCGAGGCCACCGGCCGAGACTATGAGCACGAGCCCGGTGGTCCAGTACAGCCAAGAGGTGTGCTGGTGCAGGTGGGTGGGGTGGGCGTGCGGTACCACCAGGGCCGCCATCACGGCGAAGACGACTATGAAGACGAACGACAGGTAGCGCAGCACCTTGGTAATGGTGGCATGGCCCAGGAAGGGCATTATGAACTGGACCAGCACCGCAGCAACTATCACGGCCGCTTTGCCCCCAGTGCCGAGCGACGCACCCTCGTGGTTGAACATCGTCTTCACGACCAGCACCACCAGCACGATGCCTTCGATCTCGAAGCCCAGTTGGGTGAGCCAGTTGAACAGCGACGGGGCCCGGTTGCCGTTGCGGCCGAAAGCGGCCCGGCTCACCATGAAGGCCGTGGTCCCCGTCTCAGGGCCCGGCAGGCTGGCGAGCCCGAGGAAGCCGTACACGGTGTTGCCGACCAAGATGGCGGCCACGGCCTGCCAGAACGACAAGCCGAACGACACGACCAGCGCACCGTAGACGAGGAACTCCACGTTCCAGATGGCACCCGCCCACATCCAGAACAGCCCCGATGGGCGCATGGGCCGCTCCTGCTCGGGGATGAGCTCGATGCCGCGCTGCTCGAGGCGGAACGCCTCGTAGCCCTCGGGGGCGCTGGCCTCGACCACCAGGGGGACCTGCGAACGCCCGCTGGCGGGCTCAGTACCGGTCACAACCCCGCTGGGCTCAGCCATGGCCAAAGTCCTCCCCTCTCCACACCGCGGCTGGCCATGACATTACCCCACGGTGGCGACGGGCACGGTGACCCGGGCCAGCCCGCGGGCGGCGACGCCATCGCGGGCGCCTCACGGGGAAAGGCCGAGCCCTGGCCCCGAGCCGGGCCTAGGCCTTGGGTGCCGGCCCCGCCGGGGCCGCCCTGGCCGTCAAAGGTGAGCGGGCCGCCACCTACCGGCGGAAATGTTTGCCCAGGGTGTCCACCTGGCCCTGGTAGCTGGAACCTATCGCCTCGCCGTAGAGCTTGGCCGGTTCGCACACCATGCGCTCGAACGTCAGCTTGCACAGCCGCTGGCCGTGCTCGATCATGAACGGGACGTCGTGGGCCCTTACTTCCAGGGCCGCCCGCGACCCGGGCATGGCCCCCTCTTTGTCGTACCCGAAGCCCGGGTCGAAGAACCCCGCGTAGTGGGTGCGCAGTTCCCCGCTGGTGGGGTCGTAAGCCGTCATCTCACAGGCAAGCCCAGGCGGTACCCGGACAGCTTCTTCGGACAAGAGAAGGTAGAACATCTCCGGTTCCAGCAGCAGCCGGCCCCCTCGTTCGGTCCGGACGCGTTCCCAGAAGTTCTCGCTCCGGTGCGCGCCCGGAGCGCCCAGGTCCAACAGCGGCGTGTTCCGCTTGGCCCGGTACCCTACCCACCCCCCCTGCTCCCCCCGCAGGTCGAGGGACAAGAACAGGCCGTCGGAAGTGCTGAACTGGTCCCGGCCGGCCGGCTGGCCGTCCACGAACAAGATCGGGCCCGTTTGCTGCAGCTCCCACAGCTCGGTGTCGCTCACCCGCGAGCGGCCCACGAACAGCCGCAACTGGTTGAGCGCCAGCCCGGCGCGCACCCTCACGGTGAAGGAGAGGGGCACCACCTCTATGTACAACGGGCCTCGGTACCCGGCAGCCACCTCGTCGAAGCGGTGGCTGTGGTCAGTTATGACCCGGGTGAAGACATCGGCCCGGCCGGTCGAGCTCTTGGGGTTGGCCTTGGCCCGCACGAAGCCAGGCAGCTCCAGCCGCTCCAGGAGCGGCACCAGGTAAGGACGGTTCGTCGCCAGGACGGCCCCCTCACCGCTCAGGTCCAGTTTGTCCACCACAAAATCGTCCAGCTTGCGTTGCACGGGCTGGTCCCGGGCCAAGAAGCTGCAGCGCAAGGCGTAGGCGTGGTCCCCCAGGCGCAGGTCCACGCTGGCGGGCTGGATGTTGGTGGCCGGGACCTCGAGCTCACCGGCGCTGACCCACCCAGCGTCCACCGCCTCGGCCAGCAACTGGCTCGGCAGCACACCGGGGGTGGCAGCGCTCAGGTCGTCCAGGTGCATGGCCTCCGGCACCTTCATTATCGTACAGAGGGCGGCGCGAGCTAGGGTGCGGGCGTGACATCGCCTAACCGGGGCCGGGGCTGGCCCGCCAAGTTCAAGCCTCTCAGCCGCGCCATGCTCGCGGTCGCCCTCGCCGGCCTGGCCGCGCTGGTGGTCCGCCTGCGCGGCAGCGGTGGTACGCCACCCCACCAGGGAGGTTGGCGCGAGCTTGCGGCGAGCGAGCTGGCACCTCCGGCCAAACCGTAGGTGCGAGCCGTCCTCGTCGGGCTGGGAGCGGTCGGCGCCCGGGCCGCCCGCCAGCTTCTCGCCTCCCCCCAGGTCGACCACCTGGCCGTCCTGGCCCGCAAGCCGGTGCGTTCCCGGGGGCGCAGCCGCGAGCTCAGCGGCTCGTTCGAGGTGGCGGAGCTCAGCCCGGCCACGCTGCCTGCTGCCCTGAGGGGTGCCAGCGTGACCGTGCTGGCTGCCCCGGGCAGCCAGTGGGTGGCCCAGCTCAGCATCGACGCGGGCGTGCCCGTGGTGTCGGCGTCGGACCGGCCCGACGAGGTGCGCGCCCTGGTGGCAATGGACCGCCAGGCGCAGGGCCGCGGCTTGGCGGTCGTGGCCGGCGCAGCGATGGCCCCCGGGTTGTCCTGCCTGCTGGCCGCCTGGGCGTCCAGCCGGCTGGACCAGCTGTCAGAGCTGCACATTGCCACGCTCGGCACCGGCGGGCCCCAGTGCGCTAAGAGGCGGCATGCCTCCCTCCGCGAGCCGGTCGAAGAATGGCGGGACGGCCGCTGGGCCCGCAAGGCGCCTGGCTCGGGACGGGAGCTGGTCTGGTTCCCAGGACAGGTTGGAGGCGCCGACTGCTACCGGCTCAACCGGCCCGACACCTTCCTGCTGGTGAGGGCCTTCCCGGGCACCTCCTGCGTGACCACCAGGGCCGCCGCGTCCCGCCGCGACCGCCTGACGTCCTGGCTGCCCATGCTGCGCCCTCCCCACCCCGAAGGCACCGTGGGCGCCCTGCGGGTCGAGGCCCGCGGTTACCGGAGGGGGGCGGCCCAGTCCGTGGTCCTGGGTGCGGCCGGGAGGCCCGCCCTATTGGCCGGGACGGTTGCCGCGACGGCCGCCCTGCGGGCTGCAACCGGGCAGCTACGCCCCGGGGCAGGAGGCCTGGCCTCCCTCGTCCCTGACCCAGCTGCGGTGCTGGCCGAGCTCCACGACCGGGGCGTGCAGCTGTCGGCCTTCGAGGGCGCGCCAGTGAACCCGGCCTGGTGATCAGGGCTTGCGGCGCTTCCTCCAGTCGTAGGGGTACGGCCGGCCCACCTGGGCAAGTGCGCGGTTCACCAGCCTCAAGGCGGCGGTGGCCTCGTGGTCGTCAGAACGGGTGTACAGGCGCTGGACCAGCTCGGCCCGCAACCGTTCAAGCCCCTCCCGGTCGCCGGCCGCGACCAGCTGGTCGACCTGCGAGTCAACCATGGCCAGGGCCCTGGCTGGTGGCCGAGGAGGCCGTGCCCCGGGCACGGCGCAAGCGCCGGCGGGCAAACCTGACCAGCGGGTCGTACTTGGCGTCGACCACCCGTTCCTTCATGGGGATTATGGCGTTGTCGGTGATCTTTATGCCCTCCGGGCAGACCTCCGTGCAGCACTTGGTGACGTTGCAGTACCCAAGGCCCTGGGTGTCCTGCAGGGCCTCCTTGCGGTCAAGGCCGTCATTGGGGTGCATGTCCAGCTCGGCCCAGCGTATGAAGAAGCGAGGCCCGGAATAGTGGGGCTTGTTCTCCTCGTGGTCGCGGATCACGTGGCAGACGTCCTGGCACAACCAGCACTCGATGCACTTGCGGAACTCCTGGGAGCGCTCGACGTCCTGCTGGTACATGATGAACGGGGCCACGGGTTGCTCCGGTCGCGGGGAGAACGCTGGCACTTGGCGCGCCTTTTCGTAGTTGAACGACACGTCCGTCACCAGGTCCCTGATCACCGGGAAGGTCCGCAGGGGCGTGATGGTGACCGGCCCGCTGGGCAACGACGACAGCCTCGTCATGCACATCAGCCGGGGGTGGCCGTTTATCTCCGCCGAGCACGAGCCGCACTTGCCCGCCTTGAAGTTCCAGCGGACAGCCAGGTCACCGGCATGAAGGGCCTGGGTCTTGTGCACCGCGTCGAGGACCACTTCGCCCTCTTCGACGGGGACGACAAAGTCGACCAGGTCCCCGCCACTGGCGTCCCCCCGCCAGATCCGCAGTAGAAGTTCGCGGCTCAATGCCCCTCCTCCAGCAGCTGGGCCAGCTCGGGCGGCGGCTTGGGCAGAGGCTGGCGCTCCACCCGCAGGTCGTGGCCGTCCAGCTTCACCACCACGTTCTGGGTGCCCCAGTACGGGTCGCTCATCGGGTAGTCGTCACGGGTGTGGCCTCCTCGGCTCTCCTGGCGCTCCAGCGCGGCACGGGCCACGGACTCCGACACGAGCAGCATGTTGCGCAAGTCCAACGCCAGGTGCCACCCCGGGTTGTACTGGCGGTTGCCTTCGACAGCTAGGGCACCGGAGCGCGCCCGGAGCCCCGAAAGCTTGTCCAGGGCCTCTTTGAGCTCGTGCTCGGTCCGTATGATGCCGACCAGGTCCTGCATGACGACCTGCAGGTCCTGGTGGACGCCGTAGGGGTTCTCGCTGCCGTGGCCACCCGCGAAGGGTGCCAGGGCCACTTCGCTGGCCGCGGACAGCGCCTGGGCGTCGACCTGGGGACGCTGGTGGCCCAAGGCCTGCACGTACGACGCGGCATGGTCCCCGGCTCGCTTGCCGAACACGAGCAGGTCGGACAGGGAGTTGCCCCCCAGCCGGTTGGCCCCGTGCATGCCCCCGGCCACCTCGCCGGCGGCGAAGAGCCCGGGCACCACCGACATCTGGGTGTCCGGGTCCACCTCCACCCCGCCCATCACATAGTGGCAGGTGGGCGCGATCTCCATGGGCTCCTTGGTGATGTCCACGCCGGCCAGCTCCATGAACTGGTGGTACATGGACGGCAGGCGCCTCTTGATGAACTCGGGGCTGCGCCGGCTGGCAATGTCCAGGTAGACACCGCCGTGCGGCGAGCCCCGGCCCGATTTGACCTCGCTGTTGATCGCCCTGGCGACCTCGTCGCGAGGCAGCAGCTCCGGAGGCCGGCGGTTGTTGCGCTTGTCCGTGTACCAGGCGTCCGCCTCTTCAACGGTGTCAGCCGTCTCGGCTTTGAAGAACTCCGGGATGTAGTCGAACATGAACCGCTTGCCCTGCGAGTTGAGCAGCACACCGCCGTCGCCGCGCACCGACTCGGTGACCAGGAGCCCCTTGACCGCCGGCGGCCAGACCATACCGGTGGGGTGGAACTGCACGAACTCCATGTTTATGAGCGTCGCCCCGGCACGCAGGGCGAGGGCGTGGCCATCCCCGGTGTACTCCCAGGAGTTGGAGGTGACCCTCCACGACTTGCCGATGCCGCCCGTAGCCAGCACGACCGCAGGTGCCTCGAAGACGACGAAACGCCCAGACTCCCGCCAGTAACCGAACGCTCCCGCCACCCTGGCACCATCTTTCAGCAAGTCGGTGATGGTCAGTTCCATGAACACGTCTATGCCCAGGGCAACCGCCCGCTGCTGGAGCGTCCGGATCATCTCCAGACCGGTGCGGTCGCCGACATGTGCCAGCCGCGCGTAACGGTGCCCGCCAAAGTCGCGCTGGCTGATCTTGCCGTCAGGTGTCCGGTCGAACAGGGCACCCCACTGCTCGAGCTCGTAGACCCGTTGGGGTGCTTCCTTGGCGTGCAGTTCAGCCATACGCCAATTGTTGAGCAGCTTGCCACCACGCATGGTGTCCCGGAAGTGGACCTGCCAGTTGTCCTCGGGCCACAGGTTGCCCAAGGCGGCAGCGATACCTCCCTCGGCCATCACCGTGTGCGCTTTGCCCAGGAGGCTCTTGCAGACCAGTGCCGTGCGAGCGCCCGCGTCGTGGGCGGCGATGGCGGCCCGGAGCCCCGCGCCCCCCGCCCCTATGACCACCACGTCGTAGTGGTGGCTCTCGTAGCCACCGCTGTCTTCAGGCATCTCAGAAGAACCTCGGGTCGGTCACCCACCCGCTGGCCACCAGGCGCACGTACAGGTCGGTGAGGGCAACGAAGACCAGGCTTACCCATGCGATCTCCATGTGCCGGGCGTTCCACTTCGACACGATCCCCCAGAGCCTGAAGCGTACCGGGTGGCGGGAAAAGTGCTTGAGCCGGCCGCCAATGATATGGCGGCAGGCGTGGCAGGACAACGAGTAGGCCCACAGGAGCACGGCGTTGACGACCAGCATGAGGGTCCCGAAGCCGGCGTGGCCCCAACCGCTCGGGAAGTGGAACGCCTCGACCGCGTCGTAGGTCAATATCCCGTTGAGCAGGAGGCCCAGGTAAAAGAACCAGCGGTGGGCGTTCTGGATTATCAGGGGGAACTTGCTCTCGCCCCGGTAGCGGGCGTGCGGCTCCTGCACCGCACAAGCGGCCGGCGACCGCCAGATGGAGCGGTAGTAGGCCTTGCGGTAGTAGTAGCAAGTGAAGCGGAACCCGAGCGGGATGATGAGGACGATGATGGCCGGCGAGATAGCCCACCACGGCCCGAAGAGGCCGACCATGGGGGGGTGTACGACCGTCGCCCCGGCCCGGGCGTGGCCACAGATGCTGGCCATGCAGGGCGAGTAGAACGGGGAGAGGTACGGTGGCTTGTAGTAGTCGGCGTTCTTGAACGCCGCCCACGTGGCGTAGGCCACGAAGGAGAGGAGGACTGCCGCGGTGATGGTGGGCTCTTTGCGCCAGTTGTCGGTCCGCAGGGTGCGGGCGGCAATGGCCGCCCGGGCCCGGGGCGCCGGGGCAGCGGTGGGTACGCTTGGAGCCGTCATGGCCTCAGGCCCGACCGGCTGGTACCGGCCGGTGCCGCGGTCTCGGCCCTGGCTATGCGGGACATCGGCCCTACCTTAACGCTACCGCGACGCCCCAAGCACATCCGGCCCTCCTGGGCCGGCCAGGCCGCCCTCTTAGGCCTAGCGCCAGCCCGTGCGCCGGCCCGGTGAGGCCCCTGCCGCTGGCGTCGCGGGCGCGGCCTGGCCCAGCGGCCTTGGGAGACGGGGCTGCCGCAGCCGGGCGTGGTTGTGGCAGCATGGGCAACGTCACGGGGACGTAGCTCAGTGGCTAGAGCACCTGCTTTGCACGCAGGGGGTCGGGGGTTCAAGTCCCCTCGTCTCCACCACTGTTGTGTCGCGAGACATCCCGGACAGCTGTCTCAAGACATACCGGACACTACAGGCTTGCTTAGGGCTTGGTAACCCTTGGCCGGGTCGATGGTGCAAGTGCCGAG
>JAJPKN010000063.1 GCA_021323695.1 Actinomycetota bacterium
ACATAGCCAAGGCGTCAGGAGGCATGGGCAACGTCTGGACGGCTAACACCTACAGCTTCACCGGTAACGGAGGGTACGGCGGCTGGGTCTTCATTGCAGGGAGCCAGGGCAGCGTGGACCCCTCAACAACTGCTGCCAGTACGCAAACAGCCTGGGAGATGGTGTGGGGGCAAGACTGAGAGGATCTACTGGGGTGGATCTTGGTCGAGGAACACGAGGCGGCTCTGCCTTCGCTGGATCATGACGCGACGAAGGGCCAGCAGCTGGTAGAGGAGCGGGATACGAGAGTGGGCGAGGTGTTGCAGTTTGGCGTGCAGGCTGCGGAGGTCATGGTAGTCGATCGTGGAGCGAAGGTGAGGGTGCTTCCTGACAGCTAGGGGGGTCACGCACCGGACGCGGTCGAGGGCGCCGTGGTCTTGGAAGTAGCCCCACTCGTCCGCGCGGCACCGTACTGGGGTCATGTCCTTCATGCGGTCGCACGCCCCACGGCTGATCAGGTACGCGCCAGTGCTGGTGAGCTGGTGGACATCCAAAGGGTGGGCAATGATCCGCGAGCCGGGTAGGGCTACGGTGTCGCGAGTTGAGAGCTTGCATGGCGCGACAGTGTGGAAGTTGAGGAGGACGACTTCGGATCCCCGGAGGTTGCTTGCCACAGCCTGGGCCAAGGGCATCAGGCTGGCGTCGACCAAGACGTCGTCTTCCAGGACCAACGCATAGGGGACGCCATCTGACAGCGCCTTACGGTAGGCTTTGATGTGGCTGAGAGCGCATCCCACTACCCCGGCGTGGAACCAGGACTTGGTGAGGATGGCAGGGTCTACCAGCTTGCTGTCGGCAAGGTCGATGTCCCTGCCGTCGACCGCGTCTACGATCTCATAAGGGACTTGAGCTTCGCGGAGCTGCTGGGCGATGTGACGGCGTCGTTCCGCAGAACGCTCCAGGCTGATGACATAGGTGGGGACTGCACTGTGAGGAGCCGCGGTTGTACCGGCTGGCTGTACGGCCCTTGCGTACGCAGTACCAAGTGGGCGCCTAGGAGATGTCATACCAAGGGCTGCCTCATCGAGCGGGCCTGTGGTCCCTGGCACTGGTGCCAGGGTAAGCAAGGGATGTGGGCTCGCCTGAAGCCAAGTAGTGCTCGTGTCATCTGTACCGGTAAGGAGGGCTCGGACGGGGTGCAGATACCTGTGCCGACGCCCGACTGAGGCCGAGCCGGCACCTCGAAGGGCAGCGGGGACGAGGCCTTTGACGTATCAAGCTGGAGATCAAGCAGTCATCTAGAGGTAGCGGGCACGTGCTTTGTGCGCGAGGGTTGGTACATGGAGGTTCGCGGGCGCCTTGAGCTGCGAGGAAGTAGCTGTGGGCTTAAGGGCAGCCGACTCCACCGCAGACAACGGAGGGCCACGGTGACCGTTGAGTGGTCCTGGGCTGAAGTTTACCGAGAGCATCCAGTTCCTCCAGTGAGGGCGCGGGACCCACTGGAGCCTCCTGGGGGGCTAGTGGCAAGGTACGTGGGTGACGCGCCGGGTACGGCCGAGAGGCCTCGCATTGGCTTTGCGTGCTGGTGGGACCAACCCCGCGAGAGCACCCTGTCAGGCATGCCCTGGAACTTGAGAGTGGCCCTGCAGGCTGTGACCCAGGTCAAGGACATTGGAGTGGACGTCCGAGGGCTCTGTCGTAGTGCCCTGAGGGCTGTCAATATGAGGTACCACAGAGGCTGGTCTTGCAGCTGGCGGCACTCGCGGCTGAGCGACGCCTACAGCGAATGGGTTATGGCTCGGGAGTTGCACAAGGTGTCCCGCACCGGTGGGTGTGATGCAGTGCTGATGATCGGGGACTTGGGGCGGGTACCTCTGCCACTGTTCCTTCTTGCCGACAGCAGTTGGGATTCCCAGATCTCCGGGTCGGTAAGCGAGACAGCGTACGCCCAACTGCGGTCGCTATCAGTGGCGACGATGCGCCGGCGCCGAGACCGTCAGGTCCAGTTGTTCCAGAGCACGTCTGGGGTAATAGCTGAGAGCCACTGGTTGGCCCGCTGCCTGATCGAGCAGTCAGGGTTGGCGGCGGACAAGGTGTACGTGGTGCACCCAGGCCTGTCTGTCGGCCCTGGGTGGGGTAGCGGGGCTGAACCGCCTGCTGCTCGGCACGCTCCTCGCCGGCGTTTGTTGTTCGTGGGTCGCCAGTACCGGCCCTTCGACTTCTACAGAAAAGGTGGAGACATTGTGGTGCGGGCTTTCGAGATCTTGCGTCGTGACTACGACCCGTTAGTAACTTTGACTATAGCTGGTGTTGAGAGCTGGCCACTCAAGGGCAATCCGCCAGATGGCGTCGACCTCGTCGGGGTGGTGCCTCGGGCCCAGGTGGCGGCGCTACTGGATAGCCACGACTTGCTGGTGGTACCGTCACGCATGGAGCCGTTCGGCTATATTTTCATTGAGGCACTCGTCAGGGGGGTGCCCTGTATAGGTCGGGACGCCTACGCCATGCCTGAGGTGATCACGCCTGGTCTGTCTGGGGCGCTGGTGGGCAGTTACGACGGACAAGAGCTGGCAGAGGTGATCGTCAATGTGCTTGGCGACGATGGGCTCTACGAAACATGCAGGCAACGCGCTCCCGCGATGGCTAAGTACTTTTCGTGGGACCGCGCTGCGGTCGAGATCGTGGACATCATCGCTCGGTCTGTCTCGGGCACGGCCTAGGAGAGTGGTGTCTTTGGTTTCGTGACAGGGCCTGGGCGCCGCGTTGAGCCAACAACTAGTTTGGGCCTGGTAGCACTGGCCTCGGGACCAGCCTGAGGCTCCTACGCTTGGGTACTTGGCGGGCGCGCTGGCGCGTGGGGCGTGCACAATGGGGACGTAGCTGCGTCGAGCAGGCTCAGCTCCAGATGTCCCTCAGCATATTGAACACCACCCGGGACCCGAGCCGGTCAAGTCGTACCGGCAGTTCGACCATGGTAGACAGGCTGGCCCGCACAGCCGCCTGGTGCTCCGGAGGGCAGACCACTACGAGGAAGCCGCCACCGCCTGCGCCCGTCACCTTGGCGCCGGTGGCTCCTGCGGCAAGCGCCTCGCCGATGGCACGGTCGATGGCGTCGTTGGTGACCCCGGACGCGAGCTTGCGCTTGAGCGCCCAGCTGTCGCGCATGGCCTCGCCCACGGCGTTGATGTCGCCCCGGCGCAGGCCATCGGCGGCGGTCGCGGCCAAATCGCGTAGGCCATCGAGCTCCTCGAGGCTGCTCGCAACGTTGGCCGACTGCTCAGCCAGGATGGCTGTGGCGCTGCGGGTTGTCCCGGTGAAAAAGAGCATGAGCTGGTCCTGCAGGGCCCGGCGTTGAGCCATGGTTATGCCTAGTTCTTCTGCCGCGACGCGCTCCCCGGGGCCGAAGCGGATGTCGCGAATGCCACCCAGGGCGGCGATGTACTGGTCCTGGCGGCCGATCCTCTTGCCGCAGCGGTCGATCTCTATGGTGCAGGCCCCCTCCGCGAGTTCTTCAGCCGAGACGTGGTGGCCCTGGTAGGCCCACAGGGCGTGGAGGAGCCCGACGGTGACCGATGAGGACGACCCTAGCCCCGAGCCCGCTGATGGGATATCGGCCAGCATGGTGATCTCCACCCCGCTTTGTACGCCGGTCATGTACATGGCTTCGCGCACCAGCTCGTGCTCCAGCTGTTCGACGCGCGAGACGATCTCCTTGCGGGAGTAGTTGACGTATATCTGGTCGTCGAAGCGCTGCTTGACGATCACGTACACGTACTTGTCGATGGCGCAGTTGAGGACCCTGCCGCCGTGCTCCCGGTAGTAGTCGGGTAGGTCGGTCCCGCCACCGACGAGGCCTATGCGCAGGGGGGTCTGGGTGATGATCATCGTCCCTGCCTCAGGGCCCACTCTTGCTGGGCTAGCCGGTAGGACTCAAGGGTGCCTACGTCGCGTAAGTAGCAGTCGAGCTTGACGGCCCGTGCTTTGCCGACCAGTTTGGGCAGCAGGTGGTAGCCGATGTCGATAGGAGGCGGCCCTTGGAGGTAGTCGAGGACCGAGGGGGAGAACACGTACATGCCCGCGTTGGCCAAGTCGCTGGTGGGGTGCTGGGGCTTTTCGGTGAAGGCCGTCACCCGGCCGTCGTTGTCCACCTCCACGATGCCGGCGGCCTTAGGGTCATGGGCCTGGAAGACGGCGATGGTGGCTGGCCCGCCGTGGGCGAGGTGGGCGTCCACCAAGCGTGCCAGGTGGAAATCCGTGAGGTTGTCGGCGTAGCAGGCGAGGAACAGCTCATCGCCTTCGACCCAGTCCCGGTGTGCTAGGAGGGTGCCGGCGCTGCCGAGCAGTTGGGGCTCGAAGCTGGTGCGCACGGCGGGCGGGCCGTCCCGGCGGGCTAGGTAGGCGGTCACCACCTCGGGCCGGTGGTGCAGGTTCACGAGGACTTCGTCGACACCCGCCCGGTGCAGTTTGCCCAGCCACAGCTCCAACAGAGGCTGGCCCCCGACTCTCAGCATGCACTTGGGTGTCTGCTGGGTCAGGGGCCGCAGCCTGGTGCCGAGGCCAGCGGCAAGGAGGAACGCCTTCACGACCCCGCCTTGCGGACGACCCCGAGGGTCCTCATGCGGGCGTTGGCCTCGGTCAGCACGGCGTCCAGGCCGGGCATGTCCCGGAGCCACTCGGCATAGGCCTTGACCGACTCAGCCGGTGTCCGTTGGGGCTTCCAGCCCAGCCTGCCCAGCGCGCTCACGTCGGAGAGGATGTGGCGTGTGTCGCCGAAGCGGTACTCGCCGGTGACCTGCGGTGGCAGGTCGGAGCAGTACTGGGCCCTGACGGTCTCGGCGAACTGAGCGGTGGTGACGGCCTGGCCCCCGCCGACGTTGAGCACATGGCCGACGGCGGCTTCGTCTTCCAAGACGAGCAGGTTGGCGTCGACTACGTCTTGGATGTTGACATAGTCGCGGACGTTCTGGCCGTCTTCGTAGAGGACGGGGGCTTGGCCGAGCATGTAGGACAGGCAAAAGATGCGGCAGGCCCCTGAATAGGCGTTGTAGACGGACTGGCGAGGCCCCTGGACAATGCTGTAACGCAAGGCTACTGTCGGTATGCCGTAACGCTTGCCCAGGTTGACGGCCACCATCTCCTCGGCCAGCTTGGACATGCCGTAGGCGTTCTGGGGGTTGGAGACCCGCTCAGGGGTGGCCATCATCTGCAGTGGCCCGCCGCAGGTGGGACAGGGGATCTCCCACCGGCCGGCGGCCAGGTCCGCCTCGGGCCGCATGCCCGGCACCTGCTCCCCATCGGTGGGGCAGCAGTAGAGGCCCTCGCCCATCGCTGCCTGAGAGGAGGCAACCACTACCCGGGCCAGGTCGAGGCGCTCAGCCACGGCGACCTCGTAGATAAGCGCAGTAGACACGACGTTCACGTCGCTGAAGCGGGAGAAGTCTGGCAGGTAGTCCTGGTGGGCGGCGAAGTGGTACACAGCGTCCACTCGCCGGAGGAGGTTGGCCACCAGGTCACGGTTGCGCACGTCACCCTGGTAGAAGTCGACTTCCTTGCTCAGGTAGGCGGGACGACGGCCCTCTGGGTGGACGGGGGTGACCAGGGCGTCCAGCACGACAGCTTCGTGGCCAATTTCGAGCAGGCGGTCCACGGTATGGGAGCCGATGAAGCCAGCCCCCCCGGTCACCAGGACCCTCATGGGTGCCTCCTTCGCCTTTTGTCGGCCACTTCGCGGTAGACCTCCAGCGTTTGGGCTGCAGTAGCCGCCCAGGTGAACTGGCTCGCTCTGTGTAGGCCTTGCTCGCGTAGCCACTCCCGGCGCTCGCCGACCGCCTCCAGGATGCCTCGGGCGATCGAGCCAGGGTCGTGGGGGTCGCACAGCACAGCCGCACCTCCCGCAGTCTCCGACATGGCGCTTACGTTCGAGGTGACCACGGGGCACCCGCAAGCCATGGCTTCGAGGATGGGGAGGCCGAAGGTCTCGTTGAACGACGGGTACACGAACGTGCTTGCCGCCTGGTAGAAGGGCACGGTGTCGTCGAGGGGCACTGCGCCGACGAACGTGACGCGGCTGGCGATGCCGATGTCACGCGCAAGTGCATGAAGGTCATCTATATGCCTATGTTCGCGCCCGCCTCCGACGACAACGAGCTGGTGGTCGGGAAGCTCTTGGCTCAGCACTGACCAGGCGCGCAACAAGCCGGCACAGTTCTTATAGGGCCACAGGGTGGACACGAAGAGGACGAACGGCTTCGCTATGCCGTAGCGACGAGCCAGGTAGGCCCTGGCCTGAGCGCTGTCGCCCGGCTTGAAAAGCTGGTGGTCCACTGCCTCGTGGACCAACCGGAGCTTGGCCTCGTCTACTTCTAGGTGGCGCTGGATCTCAGACCGCAGGCTCTCAGAGTTGATGATGATCGCGTCCGCGAGCCGTGCCGTACGAGGGTAGCTGAGCCGGCGGTAAAGGCGCAGGGCCGGTGTGAGCGCCTCGGGAGTGGTGTACGCGTGCATGGTCTTGATGTGGGCTACCAGGGACCAAGTGGGGTTGACCAGCGGCGCCATCAAAGTACTGAACACGTCTATGCCGCTGAGCGGCAGGCGCAGCGGCGCGTAGAGGTGTTCGCTCAATGTCCGCAGGTTGCGCCGTTCATTTGACCAGGGGAAGGTTATGTAGCGGACGGCTGGCCCATAGCCCTGGTACAGGGGCTTGGACTTGGGGCTGACCACCAAGTGGAGCTCTTCTCCTGGGCCCAGCCGAGCTGCCATCTCGGGTACAACCCTGGTCCAGAACCAATGGGCGCCCGAGGGGTTGGCGGGGTCCTCGGTGAGCAGGTTGACCGCCACCCGTAGCCGTGGGCGGGCACTTGAACAGCCGTTGCCTGCCTGGTTACCGGCCCGCTGGTTGCCGGCCCGCTGGTTGCCGGTACCGCCGGTGCCCGGGGCCGCCTCGCCAACTGTGACCGCCATGGGCTCAGAACTGGGTAGAGGCGACCTGGTCGCCCGGGAGCCGAGACTGGCGCAGGTACTGGGCCAGGGCGTGCATGACTGCTTGGTGGAGGTCCTCCACCACCCCATAGTTGTAGCAGTCGACGTGCAGCGCCACGTGGGACTCTTGGCGAGCCGGCCCGCCATCGAAGCCGGTGAGCGAGATAGTGCCCATGCCGTGGCCCCTGGCCCAGCGCAGGGCGCTCACGATGTTAGGGGAGCTGCCTGACGATGAGATGGCGAACAGAACGTCGCCCGGCCTCGCCTGCGAGCGCAGCTGGTGGGTGAAGACTTCCTCGTAGCCGAGGTCGTTGGCTACAGCAGTGAGCACTTCGACGTTACTGGACAGGCTGACCACTCGTGCCAGCAGGTCGGTGCCGTTACCTATACCCTTGGTGTGGTCGCACTGGAGGTGGTTGGCGATGGATGCTGACCCTCCGTTGCCGCACGCGAACACTGCCCCCCCTGTGGTGTACGCCTGGAGCAGCATTGCCGCCGCCCGCTCCAGCTGTGCAGGGTCCACCGAACGGGCCGCCCGCCCGAGCTCAGAGACGTAGTCATCGTAGAACCCCGAGGCGGCGTCGTAGGCCGAGGTGGGGAACCGAGCCGCCGGAGCAGCTGCCACAGTAGCCAACGGGCTCGTCAGGTCGTAGGTTGTCCTCAGTGCCGTCCCCTTTCGCACAAGTGCAGCGGCCCAGCACGCTCGCCTGCTGCTTGTTCCTGCAAGAGACCGCGAGCCACGGCGAGGATACTCGGTGCTGTCCGGTTTTCTTCGCTGGCGGCCAATGGGGCGTGTAGCCATAGCTGCTCAGCGCCGTACGGGTTGCTAAGGCCACTTGTGGTGGTGGCCGGCTTCACCCCACGTCGGTCTCAGCCGTGAGCGACCTGAGGATATGCGGGGCAGCCGCAGCCAGGCTTGGGAAGGCCAAGGCGCCGGGCCAGGGGCAGGGGCCGTGCCCCACCCAGGCGGCTGTAGCACCAATGGCTTGGGCCAAGGCCATGTCCTCGGGACGGTCTCCGACGACCCAACTGGAGCTCAGGTCCAGGCCAAGGGCCTGAGCCGCGGCCTTGGCCATGCCCGGTGCCGGCTTGCGGTCATCGCTGTGGCGGGCAAAGGCCTGGACGGCCCCCTCAGGGTGGTAGGGACAGTACAAGAACATGTCTACGTACGCCCCGTAAGCCGCGAGCAACCCCTTCAGGTGCTCGTGGACTGCCTCGACGTCGGCAACGCCGTAGTACCCTCGGGCGACCCCGGCCTGGTTGGTGACCACAGCCACAGGGATGCCAGCGGCGTTGAACGAGGCGATGGCCTCGGCCGCACCGGGGATCAGCTCTACCCGCTCCACTGAGCCTACATAGCCATAGTCGACGATTATCGTGCCGTCACGGTCGAGCAGGACCCCTGGCCGCAGGAGAGGCAGGGAAGCTGTCCCTGGGTGGCTGAGCTGACGGTGGGTGCCCGGTTCAGGCACGTACCTCCTTCCTGGTGGACCGCCGTGACTTTGCGAAGCGCTGGCAGGGACGAGGGCAGGCGGTCCCTTCCCTTGACGAGCTTGTGGTGGCTGGCGAGATACCTGCTGGCCCGGCCAGGGCCTGGCCATCGGCTGAAAAACGGTACGCGTTCAGCTACTCTGGCCGGCTATGTACAGTGGGCCGAGGTCGCCGTAGCGTGGAGGCAGCTCTCGCTAGCACCGACGAGGTCGTCCTGGACGGTGCAGGCCAGCTCGGCGTTGTGTCCCCACACATGGACGACGCCGTCCTGAGCTGCGGGAGAGTGCTTAGCGCGCACCCCGGAGCCCAGGTTGTGACTGTGTTCAGCGGTGGGCCGCCCAGGGTGGCCAAGCTGCCACCCTGGGACCGCAAGTCCGGCCACTTCAAGCCGGGCGATGACGTCATGAAGGCACGAGCGCTCGAGGACGAAGAAGCTTTGGCCCTGGCCGGTGCAGGATCGCACCGGCTCGGGCTGTGGGACGCACAGTACCGGGGCTGGCGAGCGCCGGCCAGCCGTGCGGTGACATCCGCGCTGGTCTCCAAGCTCAATGGTGCGTTGCTATGGTTGGCCGACCGGGGCTTGGCGGACGAACTGTACGCCCGTCTGCGCGCTACCGTGGAGGCGCTGGACGCTAGGACTTGGTTAGTCCCGCTGGGGCTGGCGCACATTGACCATAGGCTTACAGCCCGGGCTTGCCTCCGGCTGGCGCACGAGGTGGCAGGAAGAAAATGGGTGGCTTACGAGGATCTTCCCTATGGTGCCCTGCGGCCCACTGACCTGGTCAGGGCCAAACGACGTGCGTACCGGTCTGGTTTCCGGCTGGAGGGAGCCCGCTTTGCTCACGAGGGGTCGACTTCCCAAAAGGCTGCCCTGCTCGCCTGCTACCGGTCCCAGCTCCCATGCCTTGGCCTGGAGGCAGAAGTGGCCTTGGAGTCCCCAGAGGTGTTCCACCTCCTGGTAAAGAGGGGCTAGCCAGGGCTAGCCACGGCCAGCCAGGGCGCGGTTAGCCGCTTGGGCATTGTCCGTCATTGCGGTGTTGGGGAGGCAGGGCCGTTCCGACCAACTGGGCTTCTGACCATAAGTCCTGAAGGTGCCGCCTGCGCCAGCGTACTAAGCTCCGCAGCCCTGGGAGGCGTTCCATCGTCTCTCGGCAGCGTGCCTTCAGGCGGCTGCTGCTGTACGTAATGTGGGACGGGAACGGTTTTGCGTAGATGGCCCGAGGCCACACGCAGCGGATGTTGTCCAGCCAGCCCATTTCGTAGAAGAGATCCCATTCGTCGGCTGGCACCCTTATGGGTAGCAGGTGGTCGGCCAACCGACGGCACCCCTCAGCGGTGATGTAGTAGCCAAGGGTGGACTTCAGGTTACCCATGTCGACGGGCAGCACCAGGGAGCGGCTGCCGACAGCCGTTGCGCCCGCCCTGCTGAGCAGCAATGGCTGGCCTGGCAGCTTGTGCCCGTAGCCGTACAGGACGGCTTCAGCACCCCGAGTGGCTGACGCGACCTGTTGGGTAAGTTCCGCCAAGTCAGGTGCCACGCTCACGTCGTCCTCCAAGACCAGGGCCCCAGCCCAACCCTGTTCCAAGACGTAGCGGTAGGTGGCTAGATGGGACAGGCTGCAAGCAACGACGCTGGGCCAATGGCCGCGCCTTGCCATAAGGCCTTCGGGCACGACCAGGTTGCGGTCGCCCAAGTCGACGTCCCGGCTCTCCAGGGCCGTGATCACCTTGTAAGCCACGCCCGCCCTCGACAGTTCCGCTTCGATAGACCTCCTTCTGTCTGTCGACTTAGCCAGGTTGATCACCAGGGCCATGACTTGGTCGTCCTGTGGCACTATCAAGCTCCCCCGACGACGGCAAAGGACGCTGGCACACCTACCAGGCGGTCGATGACCGACTTGCAAACCTGTCGAGCAGCCCAGTCGATGTCGTGCAGGCGTGTGAGCCTCGCCGGGGCCCAGCCGGAGCCCTCGACCATGGCGAGCAGTACTGGTGGTGGTGTGCCGTGGGCCAACGGCAGGCTGGACTGCAGGGCCTTGTCGTAACCAGTGCCGGCAGGGCACCCCTGCTGGCGGCGGTCTCGCAGCACTGCCCTGGCCTTGGAGCGGGCAGCTGCCAGGGGGCCGTTGGCTGTGCCCCACTGGCTGGCGAAGACGACGAGCCGTCCCCTCGGCGCCGCTCGCCGCCAGGCCGCAAGCGCCTCCACCGGTTCGGGGAGCGTCCAGAGGAGGTGGCGCTCGACGACCGCGTCGAAGTCGTCCTCGGGGGGTGCAGCGGCGTCAGCCTCGACGGTCACGACGTCCAGGCCAGCCTGTGCTGCCTTTTCCCGCAGGCGGGCGAGCATCTGGGGAGACGAGTCCAGGGCGGTGACCCGGTAGCTCAACTGGGCCAGGACCAGGCTGATGAAGCCAGTACCTGCCCCGACGTCCAGCACGCGGGCGGGCGGGGCTGGGAGGAGGGCGAGCGCCGCTGCTCGCCACGCCGCGAGCTCCAGGTCGGACGAGGGGTTGTGGTGGGGAGAGCGGTCGTAACTTTGGGCCTTCGCGTCCCACAGCCTGCGGACACGCTCCGAGGTGCCGGTCATGTACGTCTCGAGCCGCTCATAGCAGCCCCTCTCGTGGCGCGCCGACGTTCATGTACTTCCCGGTACACCTCCAGGGTCCTGGTTGCGGTGGTGGCCCAGCTGAACTCGGCCGCCCGGCGCAGGCCCAGCTGCCTCAGCTCGGCTGACCTGGGCCCAAGGGCCTCCAGCAGGGCAGCAGCGATGGAGCGATGGTCGGTCGGGTCGCACAGCACCGCCGCACCCCCGGCCGTCTCGGGCATGGCAGTGACGTTGGAGGTGACGACGGGGCACCCACAAGCCATGGCCTCCAGGATAGGTAGGCCAAAGGTCTCGTTCAGCGACGGGTAGACAAAGGCGTCGGCGGCTTGGTAGAAGCTGGCTGTTTCCTCCAGTGGCACCTGGCCGACGAACAGGGTCTCCGAGGCTATCCCCAGCTCTCGGGCCAAGCGCTTCAGCTGGTCCTGGTGCCGGGTGTAGGTACCCCCGCCCACGACCACCAGCTGCCGGCCTCCGAGCGCCGGGTGGGCATGCGCCCAGGCCCTTAGCAAGCCGGCGCAGTTCTTGTACGGCCACAGCGAGGAGACGAACAGGGCGAACGGGCGGTTGACACCGTAGCGGCTCAAGCGCTGCATGGGTGCTGCCCGCCCCGCTGGTTTGAACAGGTCGTGGTCCACGGCCTCGGGGACCAAGTGCAGCACCGACGGGCTCACGGGCAGGTACTGCTCGACCTGCGAGCGAAGGCTTTGTGAGTTGACGATTATGGCATCAGCCAGGGCGGCAGAGCGCCTGTAGGACCGCCTGCGGTAGGCTCCTGTGACCTTGGGGAAGTTGGGGAGCATGAAGGCATGCATGGTCTTGATGTGGAGCACCAAGCCACATGTTTTCACGCTCGGGGCCAGCAGGGTGTTGAGCACGTCTATGCGGCTCAGCGGCAGCCGGACGGGGGAGTAGGCCTGCTCGCCCAGCGTGCGCAGCACGCGGTGCTCGTTGGACCAAGGGAAGGTAATGTACCTGGCCCTTGGCCCGTAACCCTGGTAGAGGCGCCGGCCGGTGGGGCTGACCATGAGGTAAATGGTCTCAGCCGGCCCCAGGAGCTTGACCATCTGAGGTAGGACACGGGCCCAGAACCAGTGGGCACCCGAGGGGTGCCGGGGGTCTTCGGTGAGCAGGTTGATGGCTACGCGCATAGGCCTTGCGAGCACAAGGTGCTCACCAGCCACCGGTTCTTGCCCCGTTGCGTGGTCTCCACCTCGCGTACCTGGCGGAGGACAAGGCCGAAGTCGTCGCCCAGTTTGCGCTGCACGAGGGCCCGTACCCGCTCCAGGCTCTCTTGGCTGTAGCGAGGGCTGGGGACGTAGCGCAGCTCCACCCGCCCTGGCTCCTCCTGGAAGAACTGGACGGAGTAAAGCCCGTAGAAGCTGGCATCGTTCAAGTTGAAGGGGGTTAGCGGCACTTTGCGCCCCCCAGGGCCGATGAGGAACTCGTGGCCCCGGCCCCTCACGTCGCTGACGGCCAGCCAGGGCAGCTCTCGGGCACCGTCGGTAGCTTCGTCATAAGGCACCACGTAGTCCCCGGTACGGTACCGGATGAGAGGCATGACCAGGTTGTGGAAACTGGTGCCGATGACTTCTCGGAGGCCGTCTTGGTCAGGGGGGCCGAGCTCGGCGAAGCCGTAGGCCGGGCAGAAGTACAGGAGCTGGCTCTTGCGGCCCTGGCCGGCGAGCACGGCCCTTTCCCGGTGCCCGTACCAGTGGTACACGGGGCAACCGAAGCTGTCCTCGAGCAGGCGGCGCTGGGGTGCTGTGAGGCGCTCGGAGCCGGCCAGGATGCAGCGCAGCCGGGCCGGCCAGGCCTGGCCCGCCTCGTCCAGCAGCTCGGCCAGGTGCAGGGCGACGCTTGGGTAGATGTGGAGGATGTCGGGCCGGAAGTTCCGCACGTGGTCCAGGTACTCGGGGAGCCGCTGGGCCGAGAGGTGGAACGATGACAGCATGAGCCAGTTGCGAGTGGTGTCGTGATAGGCGATGTCGCCGTCTGGGCTGGAACTGGTCACCCGCGACCGCACCATGAGCACGCGGGACTCGGTGCTGTAGCCGGCTCGGGCCCACAATGCCTCGATGAAGGCGCGTTCCTTGGGCCGGCTCACCCCTTTTTGGAGGTAGAAGGCCATTGGTTCGCCGGTGGTCCCCCCGGTGGTCAGGTACAGCCGGGCCGAGCGGCCCGGCTTGGTGGTCGCCAGCCGGTCAAGGTTGCGGGCGACGTCCTGCCGGGTGAGCAGGGGGCAGCTGTCCATTTCCTCCAGGCTCTGCAGCTGCGAGGGCCGGAAGCCGGCTTCGGCGAAACGCTCAGCGTAAAAGGGCGAATAGCGCTCGGCGTGGGTGAGGACCGCGCGCAGCTGCTCCAGTTGGTAGCTGGTGGCCTGCTCTTCGGACCAGTGCTCCGACTCCCTGGCCAGGCACCTGAACCCCTCGAAGCGCGCACCAAGGCGCCACCGTTCGGGTACACGACGGAACAATGCCCCAGCTACCCGCTTCAGCCCTGGGCTGAGCCGTTCGTAGGTGCCCAGCCACGGGTAAAAGGAGTCCTCCAGGTTCATCCGACGGTGCTCACTGCCAATGGCCTTGGCCCGTCCTCTGGCCAGGGCAGGTGCGTTGCTGGCATACGCTTACCTGAGCGCCGTTACCAAGCTGGTAATACGTACCTCCGCTGAGGCACGCCAGGCCCCAAGTGGTGCCGCCAGGGTCGCCACAAGTGCTCACGACCAGAACTGCAGGGCAGTCCGCAAGGGCTCACCCTCCGCGACTGTGCCCTCACCCAGCACGGTCGTTGCCGGCTGCTTGCGGCCAAAGCCGGGGGAGTACCAGCCAAGCGGGGGATCCTCTTCCCCCGTGGCCAGCCTCCAGCGCCCCTGGTCGGGCAGCCGTAGCGTGGCGGTGGCCCTTTCGGCGGGGCCGGGCCAGCTAAGCCGGGCCTCGTGGCCGTCGAGGGTTGCGTTCACCTGCGGGCCCAGGTGCCAGGCGAGCCGGAAGCGGTGCCGGCCCGCCGACCTCACCTCGTCCGTCACCTCTAGGAGCCGTTGGCGGGGCCGCAGGCGGACTGTGCGGCGGTGCAGGGCCGGGGGGTGGAGCGACTGGTACCCGTCGTGCTCGGCCGACCAGTACATGTCGTCCTCGGGACCGCCGCCGACGTCTAGCAGCACCAGGCGGGAGCGTGCGTGGGCCGCCCACATGAACGGGCCGTGGGGGGCCGACTGGTCCCGGCCGCCCAGCTCCAAGGTGTTGTGGCCCAGCGTCGAGCGGAAATAGCGCCTCCAGGCCGGCTCCCCGTGGTAGCAGTAGGTGCCGGGGTCGGCCAGGATCTCGGTCCCGCCGTGGCGCACTTCGAGCGAGAGGGCATCGGCGTGGGCGTGGGCGGCGATGGACAAAAAGCCGTGAGGCCCCGAGTCGCAACGGCACCAGATCTCGGGGCGCTCCGCGCCTACCGCCCGGGCCCGCAGGACCGTGAGCCCGGCGTCAGGGAAATGGCAAGGCCGCCCGGGGCTGCGCTCTGGGCCAGGGTGCTCGGCGGCCAGCGCCGCCACCAGGCAGCTCCAGGCGTCCGGCCGTGAGGCTGGCCACCACTGCGGGGCACCGAACAGCTCCCGGCAGGTGCTGAGCAGGCTCTCCCAGCGGTTGGCACCCGGGTCGACCACCAGGCCCCTGCCGTCGTCGCCGTCGCCGTAGCGCGGTGGCTGCATGGCCACGTCGAGGGTGGCCGCGACCACATCGGCCATCTGGCACAGCCGGTGCCAGGTGCCCTCCCCCAGAGGCAAGCCGGCCCGGTCTGCCTCGGCGCCGGCCAGGAGGCCGAGCTCGGCGACGAAGCCGTGGTACTCGAAGGCCATCTCCCGGTTGGTGCCACTAGGGAACGTGTTGTGCTCCAGTTCCACCTCCAACAGCCGGCGTGCTTGGTTGGCCCAGCGCCCGCTCTCGGGGTACCAGCCGAACGCAAGCGACCCGACGAGGAGCCCGGCCGCCTCGGCCACTACATGGTTGTTGGCCGATGAGCCCCGGCTGCGGAAAGCGGCCAGGTACCTTTGGTGCCACCAGATCTGGGCCAGCGCCAGGTCGTTGCCTTCGAACAGCTCCTGGGCGCCGTACCAGCCGTCGAGCAGCCGCCTGGCCCATGCCCAGGAGATGAGGCGGATGCCCGCCTCTATGCCGCTCGTCCAGTGGACCCCCGAAAGGAACGGGTTCTGCTCCCACCACGAGCGCAGGTGGGCGGCTGCCCGCTCGGCGTAGCGGGGCTCGCCGGAAAGGGCGAACGCGGCGGCCAGGACGGTCACGTGGTGAAGGCGGGAGAGCTCCCAGATCTGCTTCACGTTGCCGGTTTGGGCCTCGTCTCGGTGGTCGACCCGGAAGCAATAAGCCTCCTGGGGGGCCCTGCGGCCGGTGACCGGGTCGAAGAACCAGTCTGGGGCCGCCATGTCGTCGCGACGCGCCCCGAGCAGCTCCCAGCTGCCCCCCATGAGCTCGTCTGCCGCTCGCAGCACGCCCACGCGGGCCTCGGCTGGCACCACCTCCAGGGCGCCTGGGGGCAGGACGGCGGAAAAACGCGGTTGTCCCTGGAGCCGAAGCCGAGGCAGGCGCGCCGTGGAGCGCGTCTGGCCAGCGAGCAGGGTGGTGAGGGCGCCGGGTGCCACCTGGTCGCGCTCCCAGGCCCATTTCTTCGCCTGGTCCACCAGGCGCCAACCCAGCTCGCTGGGCGCCATCTTCGCCAGGCGGTCCAGGTACCACTGGGCTTTGCGGCTCATGGGGCCGGGGTACGGGTCAAGGCCACTGTGGGGCTAGACCTTTACGGGGGCCCCAGTGGCCAGGCTCTGCTCGGCGGCGAGCGTGGCCCGGGTCGTCGCCACCAGCGCCCCGAAGGCGACGGGCATGTCGTCGCCGTGGCGGACGGCGGCCAAGAACGCCTCCAACTGGGCGCGCTGGCCCTTGTCGGCGCCGCCCAGCGCGTATGTCGAGCGCCTGCGGCTGGCCCAGACCGTGACCCGTTTGAAGTTCTCGAGCCTTGCGGCCCGCCCGCCAGAAGCCGCCTCGAAGGTCTCCTTGGGGAAGCGCGGGTGGCCGTTGGTGAAGTAGGTGACGGTGCCGAGCGAGCCGTCTGGGTAGCTCAAGGAAACTTGTAGGTTGCCCGGCCCGGCTCCCAGGGTGGCCACCGCAAGGGGGTCTTGGCCCAACCACCAGGAGATGGTGTCGATGAAGTGGCCCCCTTCGCCGCTGAACCGGGAGCCTTCGGACGCCTCGTCGCGGTACCAGCTGTCGGCGGGCAGGCTGCCGGCGTTGACCAGGTAGCGCACCACCGAGGGGCCTCGCAGCGGCCCGAAGTGCTTGCGGGCAAAGTTGAACATGGGCGCAAACCGACGGTTGAAGCCGACCATGAGCCGGTCGTTGCCCGTGCTCTCCACGGTGGCGACCACCCGGTCGAGCTCTTCAGTGCTGAGGGCGAGCGGCTTTTCCACGAACACGGCCTTGCCCGCTTCGAGGGCACGGCAGGCCAGCTCGGCGTGAGAGCTGTGCCGGGTCACGATGAAGATGGCGTCCAGCGAGCCGTCGTCCAGCACCGAGGCCAGGTCGGTGCTGGCTTCGGCGAAGCCGAACTTGCGCTGAGCGTTGAGCCCGGACAGCGAGCGCCGGGTGACGACCCGCACGAGCTCCACCTCTGGCTTGCCGGCCAAGTGGGGCAGCAGCATGGACGAGGCGTAGTTGCCGGCACCGATGAAGGCAGCCCGCACGGGTGCCCCCGGTGCCAGCGGCCTGCGGCCATGGGGACGGGCTGGCCGGGACGTGGCCCCAACTGGCCGGTGGGCGGTGCTGAGGCCAGCATTGGCGTCTTGGGCAGTTGGCGGGGGCGGGCCTTGGGGGACGGGGGGGTAGCTGAACAAGAAGGCCACCCCCTTCAGCTCGCCCGAGCTGAGCTGCTCGTAGGCCTTGGGGGCGTCCTCCAACGGGAAAGTGCCCGCCACCAGCGGTTCGGGGTCGACGTCGCCCTTGGCCACCAGGTCCAAGAAGCAGGCTAGGTTGCGCCTCTCGGTCCAGCGTACGTAACCGGCTGGGTAGTCAGTACCTTGTAGCTCGTAGACCGGGTCGTAGCGCCCCGGGCCGTAGGAGCGGGAAAAGCGCACCTCCAGCTCCTTTTCGTAGTAGGCGTTCCAGGGCAGGTCGAGCTTGCACTTGCCGATGTCCACGATGGTCGCCCGGTCCCGGGCCAGGCGGGCCGCCAGTTCCACCGGCTGGTTGGTGGCCCCGCCGGCAGCCAGGAACACCTGGTCCGCGCCAAGGCCGCCCGATGCCCGGGCCACGGCTTCCTCCAAGGCGGTGCCCCCCTGGCCCTCGGCCGACGGGATGCAGACGGCGCCGGACTTCTCGGCCAAGCGGCAGCGCTCGGCTACCGGGTCTGTGCCCACCACGTTGACACCTGACGCGCACAGCAGCTGCACCACCAGCTGGCCGACCAGTCCTAGGCCGACCACCACCGCGGTGTCACCCAGCTGCGGACGGCCCTGGCGCACCCCTTGGAGGGCTATAGAGCCCACGGTGGCGAAGGCGGCCAGGTGGGGGGCAACTCCGGGGGGCACGGGCACGCACAAGTTGAGCGGCACCCAGTTGACCTCGGCGTGGAGGGCGAACTCGTTGCCGGCGCAGGCCACCATCTGGCCAACGTGGAGCTCCTCAGCCCCCTTGCCCACCTCGGTGACGACCCCGGCCAGCGAGTAGCCAAGAGGCGTGTACGAGTCCAGGCGGCTCATGGCCTTGCGGTAGGCGTTGAGCGCCCCTTGTTGCTGGGCGGTGGCCAGGACCTTCTTCAGCTGGTCGGGACGAGCCCGGGCCTTGCCCAGGAGCGACATCTTGGACTCGTCGACCTTCATCATCTCGGTGCCGGTCGAGATCAGCGAGAACAACGAGCGGACCAAGGCCCCGCCCGGGGCGCAGGCGGGTGGGGGCACGTCGAGCACCGTCAGCTCTCCGGACTTGTAGTTCTGCGCGACTTGCTTCATGGCTCCTTCTCCTGTGCGGCCTGCTGTGCGGCGTGCGTCCTCGGAAATGTCTTGCGAGCGGCGTGCGTCCTCGGCAATGGCTGCCGGCCCTGCCGGTGCCTAGAGGGCAACTCCAGCCTGGCAGGCCTGTCGGTACCACAGCTCCAGGGTAAGCAGGTGCCAGATCTGCTTGGAACGGTCCTGGCGGCCGGCACGGTCTTCTGCCACCAGCCTCCGTAGGGCGTCTTGCTGCAGGAACCCGGTGGACGCCAGCTCACCTCCCAGCAGGAGGTCGTCCACCAGCTCGCGTAGGTCTCGGCGCACCCAGGCCCTCAGCGGTACCGAGAACGACGACTGGCGGCGCTCGACTATGTCATGGGGCAGCCACAGCCGGGCCGCCTCCTTCAGGGCCACCTTGCCTCGGGTGCGGTTGATCTTGTGCCCGCCGTCCAGGGAGAAGGCGGCTCGGAAGACCACCGGGTCCACGAACGGCAGGCGCACCTCAACCGAAGCGGCCATGCTGGCCCGGTCCGTGTAGGCGAGCACCAGGCCCGGCAGGAGCATGCGCACGTCGGCCAGGCACATTCGGTTCACCCGGTCGGTGAGGAAGTTGTCGGAGTAGACCTCGAAGTGCTCCTCGAGCAGCTCCTCGACATCGGGGACCAGCTCAGGGGAGAGCATGCCGGCCAGCTCGGACGGGTCGAAAAGGCTGTAGCTGCGGCGGAAAGCCGCCTCCTCGGGTAGCTCCGCGAAGGTGAGGAACTGCTTGGCCCAGCGGGGGTAGCGCAGCCCACGGCCCGCTAGGGTGACCGGGAGGTGGGGGACGACTGAGCGCACGGCCATGCGGGCCGGCCCTGGCAGCCGGCGGTAGCGTTCGGCCATGAGGCAGCCCAGGTGCTTGCGGTACCCGCCGAAGATCTCGTCTGCCCCTATACCTGAGAAGACGACCTTGTGCCCTGCGTCCCGGGCGGCTTGGGACATGAGCAAGGTGTTGACGGCTGCGGGGTCGGCGATGGGCTCGTCCAGCACGGCCACCAGCTTGGGCAGCAGCTCGGCGATGCCCTGGCCGGCCTGGACCTCGTGGAGACGGATGCCCCAGCGGCGGGCGACTTTGCGGGCGTAAGCGGCGTCGTCGGGCATGGCCTCCAGGCGCTCGTCCTCGGGGCGGAAGGTGACGGTGAAAGCCTCCAAGTCAGCCTTGGCCTGCTTGGCCAGCACGGTGACTATGCCCGAGTCGAGGCCGCCGGACAGGAAACTGGCCGCGGGGGCGTCGGTGGCCGCCTGGGCCTGCACTGAGCCTTGTACCACGGCGCGCAGGTCCACGGGAGGGCCGGCCGCGGCTGCAGCGGCAAACTCGGAAATGTCGAAGTACTGCCGGGGGTGGCAAGAACCGTCGGCCCGGAACTCCGCCCAGGTCCCGGGCCGGAGCTTCTCCACCCCGTAGAGCGAGGACCGCTGGTCGGGTACCCAGTAGTACAAGACGGAGGCAACGAGGGCTGATGGCTCAACTTCCAGTTCGGCGCCAAAGGCAGCCATGAGCGCTTTGAGCTCGGACGCGAACACCACGCCGTCCTTGCGCCGCATGTAGTAGAGGGGCTTTACCCCCAGGTGGTCACGCGCCAAGTAGAGGGACTGCCTGGGCTCGTCGAACAGCGCCAACGCGAACATGCCTCGGAACTTGCGCAGGCAACCTGGCCCCCACTGCCGCCAGGCTTCGAGCACGACCTCGGTGTCGCACGTGGTCTCGAAGCGAGCCCCGCGCGAGGCCAGTTCAGCCCGCAGCTCGTGGTGGTTGTACAGCTCGCCGTCATAGCTGAGGGCCAGGGCGTGCTTGACCATGGGCTGGTGGCCGCAGGCCGGGCCGCTCACGGCCAGCCGGCGGTTGGCCAGATGGGCGTTCACGGTCTCGGTCACCCACGAGTACGTGCCGCCGCCGTCTGGCCCCCGGTGAGCCAGGCGCTCGATCATGAGCTGGGTCGCGCCGTACCCGTCGGCCTGTTGGTACGTGCCGGCTATGCCACCCACGCTCAGGCCTTGCTCGTGGTTGCCCGCGCGGCACTCCGGCTGGCTACCAGGCGGCTGTAAACCTTGGCGTAAATGGGGGCCTGGTGCTGCCAGGCCAGCTCGTTTTCCACCCGCGCCCGGCCGTCGGCGCCCATGGCCACGCGGCGGGGCTTGTCGTCGAGCAACTGCACCAACAGCTCGGCCATCTCGTCGACGTCATTGGGCGTTGCGTACAGCCCGGCGCCCTGGGCCGAGACACGCGTCTCGTGCAGGTCGAAAGCTACAACGGGGAGGCCAAAGGCCATGTACTCCATCGTCTTGTTCATGGTCGACACGTCGTTCAGGGGGTTCTTCGGGTCAGGGGAAATGCCCACGTCGGCGCTGGACATGATGGCGGCGACGGCCTCGTCCGGTACCCGCCCGGTCATCTCCACATAGCCCTGGAGGCCGAGCTCGTCGCGCATGGCCACCAGCTCGTCGAAGCAGTCCCCCGAACCGATGAGGGTGAAGCTGACGTCCTGGCGTCCCAGCTTGTGCACCACCCGGTCGGCCACCCGCAGGACTATGTCAACCCCGTCTTGAGGCCCCATTACGCCGATGTACACGACGAGATGGTCCCGGCCTCGGCGCAGGGCCGGGTCGGGCTGGGCCCGCCGGAGCTTGGCCGGGTCCGGCCCGGTGCGCACTACGGTCACCGATGCCGGGTGCGCCCCGTGGCGCTCGATGTCGATAGACCGGTAGGAGCCATTGGTGGCGATCACGTGGTCAGCAAACCTCACCGTGCAATGCTCCAAGAAGAGCAGCATTTTGTGTAGCGCCCGGGAGCCTCGGGGGAAGCGTGACTCGTACAGCTCCGGGCACAGGTCGTGGTGGTCGAACACGAAACGAGAGCGGTGCAGGAGCTTGAACATGAGCCCGATGGGCCAGAAGATGTCCGGTGGGTTGCACGCCTGGACCACGTCGAAGCGGCCTCTGCGGGAGGCCTTCAGGGCCAGCAGTAGCGTTGCCGCGAACGAGTACAGGTACTCGGCCACGAACGTTGCCTTGGCCCCTGACGTCGCCTTGGCATTGTAGGGGCGGTACTTGTAGAGCTCGACGCCATCGAGCTCCTGGTAGCTTGGGTCGCCCGGGCCCTTGGGGCAGACGACCGCCACCTGGTGCCCGGCTGCCCTGAGCGTCTGGCACTCCAGCCATACCCGCCGGTCGAAGGGGACAGGCAGGTTTTGCACGATTATGAGCACCCGGCCGGTGCCCGTGAGCGTGCCCTGGCCGTTCCCCGCGGCACCTAGCGGCTCGTCAGCGGGCCTGGGGGCAAGCGTTGTGCCGGTGCTGGCTGCCAGTGGTGGCGCGACTTGGAGGCGGGCCATACGTTGTGGACGAGACGGCCACACGCCGACAGATACCTGTACGCGTCTGTCGCCGTTCTTGGGTTACAAGGCCGATGGGGCGGCGGGCCCGTAGGCAACTCGGAAACCGGCAGCAGACAGCGGTGAAGGCGTGGAGACGTAGCTGCCCCCTTGCACCATGACGACGCGCTGCAACGTGGCCGGCTGGGCACCTGGCTGCCCCTCCGCTCCCAGCCCGGTGAAGTCGACGGCCGGGCTGTAGCGGGCCAGAGCGGTTATCGAGCCGTCCAGCTGGGAGTTGGCCTCCACTACCCATTCCGCTGAGGTTGCCGGGCCGCCGTAGCGGTAGCTGGTGGCGAAAACGTCGCCGTTGGTGTCGTCGGCCAGCCGTAGCACCCAGTGGTCGGTTGCCAACTTGCGGATGGACACGGTGACCGTGTCACCCGGCCGGGCCATCACCCCCGTAGCGAGCTGCTGCGGCAAGGGCATGACCTGCCACCAGGGCTCGATGGCCGCCATCCCGGGGCCATCGGGGATCTCGTTCACGCCGGCCTGGATGAGCGAGCCGTTGGCCCAGCCGTCTATGCCGACCCATTCCGAAACCGTGGCACCCTTGGCATAGCCTTGTGCCCTGGGCACGGTGAAGGTACCCGTGACTGACATGTAGGGGCCTCCGCCCATGACGTAGCCCGACCAGTTGCTGGACGTTGCCGGCGTCACGGCTACGAACTGGGGCAGCTGGCCGGACCGGGGCAGCTGGCCCGCGGCCATGGCCGGCGGAGAGGCTGTGACCGGCAGGGAAATGGCGGTGGCGGCGAAGATGGCCCGTATACCGGCCAACCAAGCCGCCTGCCGCCGGGAGCAGCTCCCACGTCGTTGGGAAGTCATGCGGGGCATGGCCGTGCTCCCTCGGCTCTGGGCTCCGCTCAGAGGCTGGTCATGCCTTCTTCTGCGACCAGGCGCCGCAAGTGCTCGAGGCAACGCCCCCGGGTAGGGCCGATGCTCCCGACTGGCACCTGGAGGAGCTTGGAGAGGTCCTTGTAGCCGAGGGGGTCGTCCACCATGAGGAGGGACAGCAGTTCCTGGCAGCGAGGCTTGAGGCGTGCCCAGGCGGCGCGCAGGACAGCTTCCCGTTCTTGCGCGATCGGCCGGGCGTCGGGCTCGGGGAGGTGGCTGTCGGGCAAGTTGGCCAGTATCTTCTCGGCGCCGGAATGGTACCTGGCCGAGCGCTTCAGCAATTGGAGGCACTCGCGCCGGGCCGTGGTGGCCAACCAGCCGCCCACCCGTTCTGGGTGCTCGATGCGGTAGATGTTCTCCACCAGCCGTAGCCATGTGGTCTGTTGAAGTTCGCCAATATCGGCTGACGAGAGCCGGTAACGCCTGCCCGTGGCGACGATCATGCCGTCAAAGCGGGACACCAGCTCCCTCCAGGCCCGGGGGCAGCCCTGGCCTGCCTTCTCGACCAGGGTGGCCACGGAGGCGAACTGCAGGGCCTCTGTCTGGGGGGGCGGTGCCAGCTCGGCAGGGGCCTGAGCGACTTCTGCGCCAGATGGGCCGGAGGGGCCACCGCTGAGCTCCATAGCAACCGAGCCGCCCCGCCGGGCAGGGGCAGTGGGGCCCGGCCTAGAAGTCGTTTGGCTACCGAGCATTAGGGAAGGGGGGGTCACTGGACTGACAGTAATAGGTAACCCTTAGGACCGGTGGGCAGAGGGGCTCGGCACCGACACTGCGTACTTGCCGTAACGCTGAGAGCGTTGGGGGGGCGAGGAGATTTCGGGGTGCACGGTCAGTATGCCCCGTCGCGTCGCAGCACGGTGCCGGGGGTGTGCCAAAGGATCTTGAGGTCCCACCACAGTGACCATGAAGCGACGTAGGCGTAGTCGAGCTGCTGCAGCTCAGCGAAGGGCAGGTCGTTGCGGCCGGACACCTGCCACAGGCCGGTCATGCCCGGGCGTACGTCAAAGCGCCGGGTGGCCCAGTCGGCGAAGCCTCTGGCCTCGTCAGGTACGAACGGGCGTGGGCCGACCAAAGACATTTGCCCGAGCAGGACGTTGAAAAGCTGCGGGATCTCGTCCAGGCTGGTGCGCCGCAGGAACCGCCCCACCTTGGTCACCCTGGGGTCGTGGCGCAACTTGAACAGCGGGCCGTCGACCTCGTTGTGCTCCCGCAGGTCGATCTTCAGGCGTTCGGCCCCCACTTCCATGCTGCGGAACTTCAGGATCTCGAACGGCACGCCTCCCCGGCCGGTCCGAGGCTGGCGGAACAGCACCGGGCCGGGAGAAGTTGCCTTGATGGCTATGGCAATGCCCACGATCAACGGTGCGAGCACCAGCAGCAAGCAGGCGCTGACGCAAAGGTCCATTGCCCTCTTCAAGGCCCGGCTCAGTGTGCCGAGCTGTGGAGGGGCGATGTCCATGACCGTGAGGCCGTGCAGTTCCTCCAGCTGGGACTGCCAGGTGACCAGCTCGAACATCCGGGGGACGACGCATACGTGCACGCTCGGCGGCAGTTTGCGCAGCACGTCCATGACCTGGCTGGGTGGGCTGCTCGAAAAGGCGACCAGCACGCGGTCCGCCCCGGTGGCCGCACAGGCGTAGGGCAGGTCGGCTATCTTTCCCAGCCTTGGGCAGGGCAGCTTGTCGGCCATCCCGTGGGGCTCGTCGTCGACGAACCCGGTGACCTCGATGTCGGGGTAACGCTGCAAGCGCTGCAGCGCGGCGTTGGCCACTGCACCAGAGCCGACCATGACCACCCGGGAGTACAGCACGCCGCGGCGGCGCAAAACCATGTTCGCCGCTGCCCGCAGGGCTGGGGAAAGGAGGGTGGCCAGGGTCCCCATGAAGATGACCTCCACCCAGCCGAGCTTGGGGGCCAGGCCGAAGCGGTGCAGCCCGGCCGACACGACCAGGGCAAGGATCGCGCCCACGGCGAGGGCATGGAGGAGCAATCCCATCTCCAAGAAGAAGCTGGGCCGTACCCGGCGCTGGCCGCGCTGGTAGAGGCCGTAGCCCGCCATGGCTGACAGGTAGGTGAGCACATAGGGCAGCTCCCGGGCGAGGCTGGTGGCCAATGACCGGGGGCTCTCTTCCGGCAGCAGGTGCACCCTCAAGAAGGCCCCTGCCACCACCGATGTGGTCAGGGCCAAAAGGTCGCAGGACAACAACAGCAGCTTGCGGGAGCGTTGGGTGCTCGTGGGCGGCGCCACTCGGCCCGGCAACGGGGCGTCGAGCTGAGGGGTACGTGCTTTGAGCGGTCCGGGAGCCCGGTCTGTTCTCGCCGGGGCGTAACGGTAGGTGAGTGTCATCGGGTGGTGCCTGGGCCGTTGGTCCTACCAAGCAGGTGACCGCTCGGCGCCGCCGTGAGGAGTTGGCCAGCTGCCAGCGCCGCTGGCACTGGCCAGGCAAGTTCCGGGGACATCAAGCGTTGTGCCACAAACGGGAGGGTACTGGCGTAGCCGCCCCCAGGGTTTGTCAGCCAGACCTCCGATGTGCGGTAACCCTAAGGCAATGCCCGTTTTGTGCAGTTTCGTACCGTGGTTCGGGTACTCACAGTGGCGATACTGACACCAGTAGCGATGACTAGGCTTCGGGATGCTTGGGAGGCACGGACCGCGCCCAGGCACTAATAGGCGCCGTGGCGGCGCAGCACGGTGCCGGGCGTGTGCCACAAGATCTTGAGGTCCCACCACAGCGACCACGAGGCCACGTAGGCGTAATCGAGGTGCCGCAGCTCGGCGAAGGGCAGGTCGTTGCGGCCCGATACCTGCCAGAGGCCGGTCATGCCCGGCCGGACGTCGAAGCGCCGGGCCGCCCAGCCGTCTATCCCCGAGGCTTCGTCCGGCACGAACGGCCGGGGCCCCACCAGCGACATCTGCCCCCGCAGGACGTTGATGAGCTGGGGGACTTCGTCCAGGCTGGTGGAACGCAGGAACCGGCCCACCTTGGTAACCCGCGGGTCGTCGCGCAACTTGAACAGGGGGCCGTCGACTTCGTTGTGCTCCCGCAGGTCGATCTTCATGCGGTCGGCCCCTACTTCCATGCTGCGGAACTTCAGGATCTCGAACGGCACGCCGCCGCGGCCGGTTCGGGGCTGGCGGAACAGCACCGGGCCGGGCGATGTCAGCTTTATGGCCACGGCGACCGCCAAGAGCACGGGGGAGAGCACCAGGAGCAGGCCTCCGCTCACGACGACGTCCAACGTCCGCTTGGTGGCCCGGCTGAACAGGCCCAGCCGGGGCGGGGCGATGTCCATGACGGTGAGGCCGTGGAGCTCTTCCACCTGCGACTGCCAGGTGACCAGCTCGAACAACCTGGGCACCACGCTCACGTGCACGTCCGGGGGCAGCTCGCGCAGCACGTCCATGACCTGGCTCGGGGCGCTGCTGGAAAAAGCGACCAGTACCCGGTCGGCACCGCTCGCCGCGCACAGCCGGGGTAGGTCCCGTATCTCCCCGAGGCGGGGGCAGGGCATGTCCCCGGCCACGAGGAACGGCTCGTCGTCGACGAAGCCGACCACCTCCAGGTCGGGGCAACGCCGCAGGCGCTGGACGGTGGCGTTGGCGACCGCGCCCGAGCCCACCACCACCACCCGGGAGTGCAGCACCCCGTGGCGGCGCAGGACCAGGCTGAGGGTGCCTCTCAGTGCCGGGGTGAAGGCCAAGGCCGGCGCGCTCATGAAGAAGACCTCGACCCAGCCCAGCTTGGGCCCCAGGTGGAAATGGTGGGCGCCGGCCGAGGTGGCCAGGGCCAGGATGCCGCCGAAGGACAAGGCGTGCATGAGCGCGCCCATGTCCAGGAACGAACTGGACCGCACCCGCCGCTGGTTGCGGTGGTACAGGCCGTAGCCGGCCATGGCGGACAGGAAAAGCGGCATGTAGGGGAGCTCGTTGCCGAGGTTGACGGCCAGGCTGTCGGCCCCCTCGCCCGGCACGAGCCGGGCGCGCACGAAGCTGCCCACGGCGAACGCGGCCAACAGGCTGATCACGTCGCAGGCCAGCAGCAGCGCCCGCTGAGGGCGCCGGGCCGAAAGGTACCGGGGGCCCTCAGGCCGGCGGGCCAGGAGCGGGACGCTGGTGGCGGGCTCGCCCATGGGCACCCTGGTGCCCGCGGGCCCCACTCGGTACGTCATGGTCATGGCTGGACCGACCTTTGCCGTGGCGTTTGGCCCGTCCGCCTTGTGCTCGGGGTACCAGCGAGGATCATCCAACCTCCGCCTCTCAGGGTTATTGGCAGGGTACTGGTCGGTACCGGCCGGGGAGCTGCAGTTAGGGATAAGTAGCCCCGTTGGTGCCGGGCTGTCCCGTTGGCGAACTTTCGCGGCCCCTAATAGTCACGGTGCGCACTCACAACAACGCTCCAGGTGAAGCGTTGGTTTCTGGCGGGGACAGGTCAGGGGGGCGAGAAGGGGGCCGGTAGCCCGCCCTATCTCAAGCCGTGCTCGGCCAGCGGGCCCACGCTGAGGCCGGCCGCCTGCCAGTGCTGGGCCAAGCGGGGCAGCGCCGCCAGCGTCGTCTTCCAGCTGCCGGGGGCGGAGGTGCAGTCGGAGTCGTGGAGCAGCACGGTGCCGCCAGCCACCCAGGTGGCCATGACGTCCGCGACCACGGACTCGACTGTGGCTTCCCGGCGCCAGTCCCGGCCCCAGGTGGTCCACAGGACGCTACGCAGCCCGGCTCGGCGGGCCGCCACCAGCGTGGAGGCGGAGATGGCCCCATAAGGGGGCCGGAACCACCGAGGTGCGGCTCCGGTCAGTTGGGCCACCAGATGGCGGGCGGCGATGAGGTCGCGAGTGGCCCAGGCCGGCCCTCGTCGCAGGTGGTTGGCGTGCTGGTAGCCGTGCACCGCCACCTCGTGGCCTCGGCGGGCCACTTCGGCGGCCAGGTCGGGGCAGCGGGCAGCCATTTCCCCCAGCATGAAGAAGGTGGCACGCCAGCCGAGCTCGTCCAGGGCGTCGAGGAAGGCGGGCGTAGAGGCCGGGTCGGGCCCGTCGTCGAAGGTGAGGGCCAGGTGCCCCGGGTGCCCCACCCCGGCCAGGCCGGGCACCCAGCGGTTGCGGGCCCGGCGCAGGCTGGAGGTGGCCGGCAGGAGCTGGGCCAGGGCCGCCCCGGCGGCGGCGGCGCAAAGAGCGCCGGCAGCGGTCGCCGCCCGAGGCCATGGGGTCACTGCAGCGCGCCCAGGGGCAGGCTGGCCAAGTCCTCGCTCACCACCTGCTGGCGCAGCTTGCTGAGCAGGAGGGCCAGCTGCGACGCTGAGCGGGTGGTCCCGTCCACCTCGTATATGTGGTCGGGCTGCAGGCGGGGCGGCAGGGCGAGGTCGTCCTGGGGGAAGGGGCCAGCCGGGCTGGCCGGCAGCACGGCATTGGGGACGACCATCATGAGGTGCCTGGTGTTGGCGTCGATGAGGTCGAAGGCGGTCACGCTGCGAGCCGGGCACAGGGCCTCTACCGGCTGGTGGGCCACCGAACCCAAGACGGTGGCCGAGCGGCTGTCCCACAGGGCCTGGGCCCACGGCGCCATGGGCCCCCGCCCCTTGCCGTAGCCACCCCAGCCGCCACTTTCCACGTCCGCACCGCTGGCCACCAAGGCGCGCAGGTCGGCCGGGTCCCGGGCGGCAACGCTGGCCGACACCACGGCACTGGCGCCCAGGCGGGTGACCAGGGAGCGCACCTGGGGGTTGGCCATCTCCGCCGCGCTGAGCCGCACACCCAGGTAGACGACGCTCCTCGTGCCTGGGGGTGGGTGGGCCACGCCGATGCCGGCCGCGGCTGCCACCCCCACCCCGGCGGTCAGCCCGGCCCACCCCAACGCCCCGGTCATGACGGCCGCGGCGGCCGAGCGGGCAGCTCGTACCGCCGGCCGCAGGCGGGGGGCAGGGGGCGTACCGGACACCGCCAGCTGGGCCACCTCCAGCGCCGCGTCATGGCAAAAGAGGCCCGCGGCGCGCCCCAGCTGCGCCTGTCGGGCCGGGCCGGGGCGGCCCAGGGCCTCGACCCGGCCCAGCAGTTCGTTGCCGTCTTTGACCAGCCGGGATACGCCGGCGGCGGTCATGGCCTGCGCACTGCGCCAGCCGTGGCCCGGCAGCGGCCGGAAGCTGACCAGGGGCAGGCCCGCTCGCATGGCCTCGTAGGACGTGAGCCCGCCGGCGTTCTCGACCAGCACGTCGCAGGCGGCCATGAGCCCCGCCATGTCGTCGGTCCAGCCCAGGACCACCGCCCGGTAGCCCTTGGCCTGGGCCAGCTCCTCCAGGTGGTCGCGCAGGGCCTGGTTGCGGCCGCAGGCGACCACCGGGACCAGGCCGGGGCGGCTGGCCACCAGCTCGAAGGTGTCTCGGACGTCGCCTACTCCCCAGGACCCGGAGCTGATGAGGACGGCCAGCTCCCCTCGGGCCAGGCCCAGGCGGGCCCTGGTCAAGGCTCGCCGGGCTCGGGCGGCCTCGAACCAGGGGGGGACCAGGGGCTCGCAGGCGATGCTGGGCTGGCCCGTGGAGCGGCGGACGGCGGCCACCGTGGCCGGGTGGACGGCCAGGTTGAGGTCCACCCCCCGGTGCGCCCAGAAGGGGTGGTAACCGAAGTCGGTGATAAAGCTGGCCACCGGTACGTGCAGGGCTGCACGCCTGCGCCAGCGCCAGCGCCGCTTGGCCCGGCAACGCAGGTGCCCCAGCACCTGGGTGGCGACCGGGTACGTCGACACCACGACGTCGGCCCGGGCCTGGCGGGCCCAGCGCAGCAGCGGCCGGCCGGTGAACCAGCAGAGGAAGGCCGCCAGCGGGGGGAGCAGGAACGGCAGCTTGTACCACAGGCTGAACACGAGCTCGTAGGTCCAAGGGGCGTGGCGCAGCTCCGCCTCGTAGCCCTTGCTCATCGCCCGGCCAATACCCAACGGGGCGGCGTCCAGGAAGTCGCGGACTTCCACCCGGTGGCCCTGCGCCCGCAGCCGCCGGGCCAGTTCGCGCGCGTTGCCTTGGTCGCCGGCGCCCACGGTGGCGGACACGATGAGCACCCGGAGAGGCCAGTGCCCATGCACGCCATGAACGTTACCGGAGCCCGCCAAGCGGGTCTATTTGCTGTGCCCCTGCTGTGGCCTTGCTGCCAGCCGTCCTGGCGCCCTCAGCTGTGGCCGTGGGTGCCCCGCCCGGCGATCAGGTGGACCACCAGGCCGGTCCAGCCGGTCTGGTGGGAAGCGCCCAGCCCGGCCCCGGTGTCGCCGTGGAAGTACTCGTGGAACCAGACGAGGTCGCCCCACTGCTGTAGCACGGCGCGCTCGCCGTGCACCGGCCGGCGCCCGTCGGGGCCGGGCAGGAAAATGGAGACCAAGCGCCGGGCCAGGTCCTCGGCCACCGCCGCCAGGCCCATGTAGTTGCCCGAGCCGGTGGGGTGCTCGACTTGCAGTTCGCTGCCGAAGTACCGGTCGTAGCGGTGCAGGGCTTCGATCAGCAGGTAGTTGAGCGGGAACCACACCGGGCCGCGCCAGTTGGAGTTGCCGCCGAACAAGTCGGTGGTCGACTCGGCCGGTTCGTAGTCGACCCTCAGGTCCTGGCCGCCGATGGACATGACGAAGGGGTGCTCCAGGTGGTAGCGGGAAAGGCTGCGTACCCCGTAAGGCGACAGCATCTCGTCGGGGCCCAGCACCCGCTGCAGGGCCCGGACGAGGCCTTCCCGGTCGGCGACCGACAGCAGCCGGCGCTCCCCCCAGCCGGGGATGCGGGTGTGGGCGACACAAGAAGCCAGTTCGGGCTTGTGCTCGTCGAACCACGAGATGCAGGACATGAACTCGGGCAGTTTTGCCGCCAGCGTGGGGTGGAGGGTGGTCACCGCCAACAGGGGCACCACCCCCACCATCGAGCGGGCCCGTACCGGCCAGCGCTCGCCGTTGGCCAGGTGGACCACGTCGTAGTAGAAACCGTCTTCGGCGTCCCACAGCCCGTGGTCCCGCATGGCCCGGGCGATGTAGGTGAAGTGCTCGTAGAACTTGATGGCCACGTCCTCGTAGGTGGGGTCGGTGTCGGCCAACCTCAGTGCCATCTCGAGGAGGGACACGCAGTACATGGCCATCCAGGCGGTCCCGTCGGACTGTTCCAGGATCCCCTCCACGGGGAGGGGGGCTGAACGGTCGAAAAGGCCGATGTTGTCGAGGCCCAAGAAGCCCCCTTCGAACACGTTGTTGCCCTCAGCGTCTTTCTTGTTGACCCACCAGGTGAAGTTGATGAGCAGCTTGTGGAAGACCCGTTCGATGAAGTCGTTGTCCGGGGGCAGGCCCTCGGCCGCCCGGCGGCGGGCGTCTATGCGCCACACCGCCATGGCCGCCCACGCCTGCACCGGGGGGTTCACGGCCCCGAAGTCCCACTCGTAGGCGGGCAACTGGCCGTTGGGGTGCATGTACCACTCCCGGCAGAGCAAGATGAGCTGGGACTTGGCGAAAGCCGGGTCCAGGTGGGCGAAAGCCACGGCGTGAAAGGCGAGGTCCCACGATGCGTACCACGGGTACTCCCAGGTGTCGGGCATCGAGATGACCTCGTGGTTGGCTATGTGGCGCCAGGCCGAGTTGCGCCCCTTCAGCCTCTCGGGCGGGGGGGCAGGTTGGCCCGGGTCGCCTCGTAGCCAGTCCTCCACGTCGTAGTGGTAGAACTGCTTGCCCCAGATCATCCCGGCGGCGGCTTGGCGCAGGACGTTGGCCTCTTCGGGGGTAGTGCCGGCGGGGGCCAGGTCGGCGAAGAACTCGTCTGCCTCGGCTTTGCGCTGGGCCAGCACCGCCTCGAACCCTGGCCCCAGGTCGTCCCCCGGGCCGGCCCCCGGGGGGCCGAAGCGCAAGCGGATCTCGGCGTGGGCGCCGGGCTCGAGCGCCAGCCGGTAGCGCAGGGCGGCCTTTGTCCCTACCTGCGCCGGGTTCACCGTAGGGGCACCGTGCAGGACGTGGTCGGCAATGCCGTCTTTGGGGTAGGCCGGCCCGGGTACCCCCCAAAGCTTGGCCGTGTTGGTCTCGTTGTCGCAGAACAGGGGCTCCGGTGGGGCGCCACCCGGCCCCGGGCCGGCACGCAGGCGCCGGTGCCCCAGGCCTTCGCAGTAGGCGTCGATGCCCACCACCGGCACTTGCCCCTGGCCTGGCCCGGGCGGGCCGCTGGCCGGCCTGGGCGCCGGAGCGGTGGGCAGGCGGTCGGCCAGGCGGAGCACCGGCTTTGCCCCCGTAGGGCCCCAGCTCCAGGTGTTGCGGGCCCAGATGGTGGGCAGCACGTCCAATGTGGCCGGGCTGTCCCCGGCGTTGTCAACCTCTATGCGCCACAGCAACGACTCGGGCCCGTCCTTGGCCCAGGTGACCTTCACCACGAAGTAACCGCGCTCGAAGATGCCGGTGTCGGTGAGCTCGAGCTCGGGGCTGTCCCTGCCCCGCCTGGCGTTCTCGGCCTTCAGCTGCTCGTAGGGGAACTCCTCGTGGGGGTAGTGGTAACGCCACTGCAGCCAGCTGGCGCTGGGCGTGGCGTCGGTGTACCACCAGCACTCCTTTACGTCTTCGCCGTGGTTGCCCTGGGTGTTCGTGAGCCCGAAGAGCCGTTCTTTCAGCAAGCTGTCACGGCCGTTCCACAAAGCCAGGGCCAGGCAGAGCAGCTGGCCGTCGTCGCACATGCCCGCCATGCCGTCCTCGTTCCACCGGTAGGCGCGAGAGGCAGCCTGCTCGAAAGGGAAATAGGACCAGGCGTCGCCGTTGGCGGAGTAGTCTTCGCGCACTGTCCCCCAGGCTCGCTCGGCCAGATAGGGCCCCCACTTGCGCCAAGGGGTGCCGTGCTCGTCGGCCTCCCAGAGCCGCCGCCGCTCGGCGCCCCGGGGCGGGCCACCTGCCCCCGAGCCGCCGCCGGTGCTCGAAAACGTGCTCATAGGCGGCTATCTTGGCACATGTAGAGCAAACATCCGAGGCGCAACGTCAAGCGGTACTTGACTCTTGGCATCAGAACGTCTTTGATGAGTGCTAGACGTGCCGGCGCATACCGGCCAACTTCCCCGAACGCCTAGGAGGTGGCGTGAACAGATCCCAGCTAATAGACGAGATAGCCAACACCACAGGCCTTGCCCGCAAGCAGGCTGCCGATGCCGTGGAGGCCTTTGCCAGCACAGTCGGTTCCCAGGTCAAGTCTGGCAACAAGGTGACCATCTACGGCTTCGGCAGCTTCGTGCCGACTTCCCACAAGGCCCGCACGGGCCGCAACCCCCGTACCGGCGCACCGGTGAAGATCCCCGCGTCCAAGGGGATCCGCTTCAGCCCGGCAGCCGGGCTGAAGTCGGAGCTCAACTCCAAGAAGTCGGCAGCCAAGAAGGCCGCCGCCAAGGCGACGGCCAAGGCCGCGGCCCGGGGGGCCACCAAGGCGGCCAGCAAGGCCGCCAAGTCGGCCAAAGCCGCCCCGGCCAAGGCAACGACCAAGAAGGCAGCCGTCCCGGCCAAGAAGGCGACGGCCGCCAAGGCGCTGAAGTCGGCACCGGCCAAGGCCACTGCTCGCAAGTCCACCGCGGGGGCGGCCAAGAAGGTCGCCCCGGCCCGGAAGTCCGCTACGACCGCCAGGGCTGTGGCCACCCGGGCCACGACGGCCAGGGCCACGACGGCCCGGTCAGCCAAGGCTTCCAAGCGGTAGCTCGAGCGGTAGTGCTGTTCGCAGGGACCTTCGCCCGGGGTACCGGGCACCCAGGGCCGGCCGGCAAGTTGCTGGCCCAGAATGGGCCAGGTGCGCAGGCCGGGCGAAGGTCTTCCTGTCATGGCGGGGTTTTCCCTCCGGGTAGCCCTGGCTAGCCCTGGGAGGCCGGCCTCGGGCGGGCGGCCCCGGGCGCCCTCAGGCCAGGATCCTCATGTCTTCGGCCAGATCTATGTCCCAGCCGAGCTCAGGGTCACGGGCAACTTCGACGGGCAGCCCCAGGCGCACAGCCTCTTGGTAGTGGCGGGCGAAGGAACCCGGCCCGTAGCAAAACCGGAACCCAGCGTTGGCTGGGAGGCTGATGACGTTGGTGCCGTCACCTCGGCGGTCGGGTACGAGCACGATACCTTCTTTGCCCGCCAGCCAGGACAGGTCCTTGGCCAGCGGCAGGTCGGCGTGGGCGACGACCAGCCGGCGGTAACCCTCGGAAGCGAGCTGGGCCACCGCTGTGCTCACGGCCCCGTTGAGGCCCAGGCCGGGCTCGGGCAAGGCTCGTGCCCCCAGACGGGACGCCCACCCGGCCACCTCCAGGTCGTCGCAGACCACGAAAACCGGTAGCGGCGAGCACGCTTTCACGACCCCGGCAGCCATGGCCATGGCCAGCTGGCGGCGTGCCTGGGGCGAAAGGGTGGGGGCCAGGCGCAACTTGGCCTGGGAGAAGGCCTTGACGGGGACGACTGCAGCAGCGCCCACCGGGCCATCATAAGCTGGCGCCCGTGGACACCTCGCGCCTGGCGGTGCTGGGTGCCGGCTCGTGGGGCACCGTGTTTGCTGCCCTGCTGGCGGGCCACCTGCCCAGCCGGGTACGGCTCTGGGCGCGCGACCCTGCCCTGGCCGAGCGGATGGCAGCCGAGGGCCGTAACCCTCGGTACCTGCCCCACTTCGAGCTGCCCGGCCGTCTGAAGGTCACCGCTTCGCTGGACGAGGCCCTGGAGGGAGCCGGCCTGGTCGTCCTGGCCGTGCCGGCCCGCTGGGCCCGCCAGGTGCTTCGTGCCGCCCAGGGTTGGGTCGGCCCCGACGCGGTCGTGGTCAGCTTGGCCAAAGGCATAGAGCCCGGCAGCTGGCTCCGGGTGAGCCAGGTGGTGGCCGAGGTGCTGCCCGGCCGGGCCCAGGCGGTGCTCACTGGCCCCAACTTTGCCGCAGAAGTGGCCATGGGGTTGCCCGCGGCCTCAGTGGTAGCCTGCTCGGACCTGGCCTTGGCCGGCCGGTTGCAGCGGCTGTTCGCCTTCCCCCGCCTGCGTGTCTACACCCACCACGACGTGGTGGGCTGTGAGCTGGCCGGCGCCCTGAAAAACGTGCTCGCCCTGGCCGCGGGCATGGCCGACGGCCTCCAAGCCGGCGACAACGCCCGGGCGGCGCTGGTGACCCGCGGGTTGGCCGAGCTTTCCCGCCTGGGCGTGGCCATGGGCGGCCACCCCTTGACCTTCACCGGCCTGGCTGGCTTGGGCGACCTGGTGCTCACCTGCACCAGCGAGCGCAGCCGCAACCGCTACGTGGGCCTGATGCTGGGCGGGGGCAAGGGCCTCCGGGAAATCCTGGCCGGGATGCACCAGGTGGCCGAGGGCGTGACCACTGCCCCCGGCGCCGTGGCCCTGGCCCGCCGCCACCATGTCGAGCTGCCCATCTGCGAGCAGGTGGCTGCCGTCCTCGAAGGCCGCACGAGCGCACGAGGCGCCGTCGAGGCCCTTCTCGGCCGCCAGCCCACTCAGGAGCTGGCCGGCAGCCCCCCCTGGCCCGTCCCGTCCGCTAGCCTTCAGCCATGAAGGTCGCGTTCGGTACTGACGAGGCCACGCCTGTCACCGAGGAGCTGAAAAAGGACCTGGCTCGCTGGGGCCACGAGGTCATCAGCGTTGCTGACCCCCTGCCTTGGGCGGAGGCAGGCAAGGCGGTCGGGGGAGCGGTCGCTTCCGGCCAGGCCGACGTCGGCGTGGTGTGCTGCTTCACCGGGACGGGGGTGTCGATGGCCGCCAACAAAGTCCCCGGCGTGCGGGCCGCCCTGTGCGTGGACGCCGAGACGGCCCGGGGCGCCCGGCGCTGGAACGATGCCAATGTGCTGGCCCTGAGCCTCCGGCTGACGACGGCGGAGCTGGGCCGCGAGGTGCTGGACGTCTTCCTCCGCACTGCGCCCGAAGCGTCCGAAGCCAGCCAGATCGCCCTGCTTGCTTAGCCCAGCCGTGAAGGGGACCTACGGCCCGGCACCGACCCTGGCCCTGGAGCGGGAGGCCTGGGAGGCAGGCCACGACGTGGTCGTGGGCCTGGACGAGGTAGGCCGGGGGGCGTGGGCGGGCCCGGTCATGGTCGGCGCTGCTGTCCTGCCCCGGGGGCGGCGGGTTTATGGCGTGCGGGACTCGAAGAGGCTGACCGAGCGGCGTCGTGAGGAGCTGTTCGAGCGGGTGGCGGGGTGGTGCCGAGCCTGGGCGGTAGGCGCAGCCAGCCACGCCGAATGCGACGAGCTGGGCATGGCTGAGGCCCAGCGCCTGGCGGCGGCCCGGGCCCTGTCGGCGCTCGGCCTGCGGCCCGACGTCGTCTTGCTCGACGGGAAATGGGACTTTGTGGGCACTGGCAACACGGTGCGGGTCGTGGGAGGCGACGCCACCTGCCTGTCCATCGCCGCCGCTTCGGTACTGGCCAAAGTCACCCGGGACCGCCACATGCGGGAGGTGGCCGGTTGTTACCCTCCCTATGAGTTCCAGCACAACAAGGGCTACCCCGCCTGGCGGCACACGCTGGCCTTGCAGGCCTACGGGCCGAGCGCCATACACCGGCGCAGCTGGGTGTTCATGGAAAGGCTGGGCTTGGGCCCGCGGGTGCACCGGGAGGCCGACCGGCATGGCTACTGACGCCGACGTGATCGAGGTCCGGGGGCTGAAGAAGTCTTTCGGGCCCGTCCAGGCGCTGCGGGGAGTGGACTTTTCCGTGCCTGAGGGCCGGGTCCTGGGCCTGCTCGGCCCCAACGGCGCCGGCAAGACCACGGCCGTGCGCGTCCTCACGACGCTCCTGTTGCCCAGTGGGGGACGGGCTACGGTGTGCGGCTACGACGTGGCTCGCCACCCGGGGGCAGTGCGCCGCTTGATCGGCCTGGCTGGGCAGGCCACAGCCATCACCCCCGAGCTGACCGGGCGGGAGAACCTCGAGATCTCGGGCCGCCTTTACCACCTGGGCCGCTCTGTGGCCCGCCGGCGAGCCGCGGAACTGCTTGGACGCTTCGACCTGGTGGATGCCGCCGACCGCCAGGCCAAGACCTATTCCGGCGGGATGCTACGGCGCCTCGACCTGGCGGCCAGCCTGATCGGCCAGCCCCGGGTGTTGTTCCTGGACGAGCCCACCACCGGGCTGGACCCCCGCAGCCGCCTCGGGATGTGGGCCATAATCAAGGACCTGGTCGCCCAGGGCACCACCCTCCTGCTCACCACCCAGTACCTCGACGAAGCCGACGAGCTGGCCGACGAGGTCGTGGTGGTAGACCGGGGCCAGGTCATAGCTGCTGGCAGCCCCGACACGCTGAAAGACCGCGTCGGCGGTGACGTGGTGGAGTTCACGGTCACCGAGCGCCGCCAGCTCGAGGTGGCGGTGTCGGCGGTGGCGCCCCTTAGCCAAGGCCCCCCGAGCGTGGGCAGCGAGGGGCTGCGGGTCCAGGTGCACGCGGCCGACCGGGGTTCGGCGGTACTGGTGGACGTGGTGCGGGCGCTCGACGCCGCCCAGGTGGCCACGACCGGCCTGGCCCTGAGGCGCCCCTCGCTGGACGACGTCTTTTTGTCTCTGACGGGCCATGGCGCCGAAGAAGCGGCCTCCGACGGCGCCGGCCGCCGCCGGTCGCGCCCGGCCCGGCGGGGGGCAGGGCCTGCCGAGGCCGCCGAGCCCGCCGGTCCTGCCGGCGTCGCCAGGGCTTCCGGGCCTGCTGGGGCGGGCACCACGGTCACCTCGGGCACGACCGCCGCCTCGGGCACGACCGCCGCCTCGGGCACGACCGGGCCCGAGGAGGGTTGACCATGGCGGTGAGCGGGCGTTCGGTGGCGCCGGAGCTGACGGTGCGGGCTCCGGGTGGGGCATCCCTGCCCGGCCTCAGCACCCCGCCGCTGGCCCAGCGGCTGGGTTGGGCGCTCAGCGACACGCTCGTGCTGACCAAGCGCAACTTGATCGTCTGGGCGCGGGTCCCCGCCTACATCTTTTTCACCGTCGTGCAGCCCGTGATGTTCACCTTGCTGTTCCGCTATGTGTTCGGGGGAGCTATACGGGTGCCGGTCCCCGGGGGCTACGTCAACTACCTCATCCCCGGCGTCATCGGCCAGACGGCCGGCTTCGCCTCGTTCAGCACCGCCATCGGCTTTGCCCGCGAGCTGCAGCGCGGGGGCATCGACCGCATAAGGAGCATGCCCACTGCCCGGTGGGCGTTCCTGGCCGGGCGGCTGATCGCCGACGTGCTGCGGCTCTTGGTCACCGTGGCGGTAATGGTGGGAGTGGGTTATGCCGTGGGTTTCCGCTTCAGCGGTGGGGCCGGCTACGCGGTGGCCATGGTCGGCCTGGCGGCCCTGTTCGGCCTGGCCATTTGCTCGGTGTCGGCGTTCATCGGGCTGGCCGTGAAAGACGAGGAGTCGGTCCAGGCGTTCGGCCTGGTCTGGGTCTTCCCCTTGACATTTGTCTCTTCGGCCTTCGTCCCGGTGCGGGCGATGCCTTCCTGGCTGCAGGGGTTCGCCAACCGCCAGCCCTTCAGCGAGGTAATAGACGCCCTGCGCATCCTCGCCCTCGGCCACCCGGTGCAAGCCGCGGTCGGCCAGAGCCTGGCGTCGGCGACCTGGCAGAGCCTGGCCTGGGTAGCGGGCATCCTCGCGGTGTTCACGCCTCTGGCCACCCGCGCCTACAAACGTGCCTAGCCCGGCCCGGCACAGCGCCCAGCCCAACGCGGGGCCCAGTACCCAGCCCGCCAGCCACCCTGGTGCCGGGCCTGGCCCAGAGCCCAGTGCGAGGCTGCCGGACGGCCGGGTGCCAGGCCCGGGCCCGGGGCCGGCCGACGACCGGGCGGGCCAAGCCCTGGTCGAGCGGGCCTTGGCCCGCGCCACCGGCCGCCTGCCCCACCATGAGGACCGGCCCGAGCAGCGGGCTATGGCCCTGGCGGTGGCCAGCGCCATCAAGCGCCGCCGCCACCTGGTCGTCCAGGCCGGTACCGGCACGGGCAAGAGCCTCGCCTACCTCGTCCCTGCCCTGGCCCTGGGTGCCCGGGTCGTGGTCTCGACCGCCACCAAGGCCCTGCAGGACCAGCTGGCCCGCCGGGACCTGCCTCACCTGGCCCGGTCGCTCGGCGGCCGGGTGAGCTTTGCCGTGCTGAAGGGCCGGTCCAACTACGTCTGTGCCCAGCGGGTGGCGGAGGTCAAAGGAGGCGACGCCCAGCTCGAGCAGCTCGAGCTGGGGGAGGAGGACTGGTCGCCCCGTCCCCGCTCAGCGCTGGCCCGTGAGGTCCGGAGGTTGGTCGAGTGGGCGTCCAAGACGGCCAACGGTGACCGGGCTGAGCTTCCCTGGGAACCGAGCCCCTTGGCCTGGGCACAGCTCAGCGTGAGCCCCAGGGAGTGCCCGGGAGCCTCCGAATGCCCCTCGGGCCGGGCCTGCTTCGCCGAGGCGGCCCGCCGGCGGGCCAACGAGGCCGACGTCGTCATCGTCAACACCCACCTCTACGCCTCTCACCTGGCGCTCGGGGAGGCGGGGCTCCTGCCGCCCCACGACGTGGTGGTGTTCGACGAGGCGCATGAGGTCGAAGACATTGTGACCGCTGCGCTGGGCACCGAGCTGGGGGCGGCCCGCCTGGGCGGGCTGGCTCGCGCTTGCCGTCGGTTGGTCGACCAAGAGGCGGCCGAGGCGGTGGCTCAAGCGGCCGTGCACTTGGGGGTGGCCCTCGCTGCCCACAAGGACCGGGCGCTCCCCCGGCCGCTGGCCGGCCCTGGCACCGAGCAGCTGGCCGGTGCGCTGCTGCAGGCCCGGGAAAGGGTGAACCAGTTGCTGAGCCAGCTGCGGGCGGCAAGCAAACAGGCGGCAAGCAAACAGGCGGGCGGCGCCAAGCCCGCTGCCACTGCCCGGCTGGCCCGGGCCCAGCAGTCAGCGGCGCGGCTCGTCGAGGAGCTGGCCGCTGTGCTCGACCTACCTGACGACCAGGTGGCCTGGGTCGAGGGGCCTCCTCATGCCCTGGTCCTGCGGACGGCTCCGGTGGACGTCGGCCAGGTGCTGCGGGCGCGGCTGTGGGAGCCCGAGGGGCTGGAGGAGGGGCCCACGGCCGTGCTCACCAGCGCCACCGTCCCGCCGCGCCTGGGGGAGCGGCTCGGCCTAGCGGCTGGGGCCTTCGACGAGCGCGACGTGGGCAGCCCGTTTGCTTATGGGGACCAGGCCCTTTTGTACTGCCCCCTCCACTTGCCCGACCCTCGCTCGGAGCACTTCGAGCTGGCCATGCACGACGAGCTGGTGGCGCTGATCGAGGCCGCCGGGGGCCGCACCCTGGCCCTTTTCACCAGCTGGCGTGCTACGGAGGCGGCGGTGGCCGCCGCCCGCCAGAGGCTGGGATGGCCCGTCCTGGCCCAGTGGGAGCTCCCCAAGCCCAAGCTGTTGGCCCGCTTCAGCGCCGAGGAGCACTCCTGCCTTTTTGCCACCATGGGGTTCTGGCAGGGCGTCGACGTGCCCGGCCCGTCGTTGTCGTTGGTGACCATCGACCGGATCCCCTTCCCTCGTCCCGATGACCCGCTCCTGCAGGCCCGGCGCGCCCGCCTGGGGCCCCGGGCCTTCGAGCTCATCGACCTGCCCCGGGCGGCAACCCTGCTCGCCCAGGGCGCCGGCCGGCTGGTGCGCTCGAAGTCGGACCGGGGCGTGGTGGCCGTCTTCGACCGGCGCTTGGGCAAGGCCCCTTACCGCTGGGAGCTGGTGCGGGCCATGCCACCGATGCGCCGTAGCCGGGACCGGGCCGAAGTCGAGGCGTTCTTGAGGGCGCTGCCTTGATGACCGACGGGCGCCGGGTGTAGATGGCCGGGCCGGCTCGGGCCTCAGGGCGGGGAGGCTCCCACTTAATGCACCATATTGCATATTTGCATCACGACGAGCAGTCGGCGGGCTGCTGACGGCCTGGGCGGGCGGCGCCTCCGGGGCGCTGTCGTCGGGCCGGGCAACTGCCACGAAGAGGTGACCGGGCAAGTGCCACTAAGACGTGGGGGACGCGGGCGCCAGCGTACCGGCCCAGACCGCCAGCTGGCCGTCCAGGGTGCCGGCCACGACGGCTTCTTGGCCCACGAAGGTGGCTACGGTGGCCTGCGTGTACAAGAAGCCGGTGAAGGCGGGGTCGAGCGGGTCGAGCTGCTGCCAGGTGGCACCCGCGTCGTCAGAAGCCCACAGGCCGACGGGGACGGGCAGCGCCCCGGCAGCACCGCCCACCGGGGCAGGCCAGCGTTGCCAGGGCAGGTCGCCCCGGCCGCTCACGGCCAGCCAGGTCGTCCCGCCGTAGGCGAGGCCGTCCAGGGGGGCACCCTCGATGCCGAACGGCCCGAAGGGGCCGGGCGTCGAGCCCCCCAGGCCCCCGGGGGCGGGAGCCGCCGGGCCGGGGGACACCCCGGGCACCCGGGCTGTGGTGGTGGGCGGGGTGGAGGTCGTTGACTGGCGGGTGGTGCTGGCGGCGGTGCTGGCGGGGCCCCCAGCACCGGTGCTACCCCCCGGGGGGCTGAAGGGCCTGAACGTGGCCGAGGTCTGCTGCTCCCAGGCCGAGCCGTCCGTCGAGGTCCACAGGGCCGGGCGCATGGCCGGCCCGTTGCCGGTCGACCCACCGTAGGCCAAGAAGCTGTTGCCGGTGAACAAGCACCCGTCCATGCTGGACGAAGAACCGGCTGGGGGGGCCGGGCCCAAGGTGGCGCTGGCCCAGCTGTCGCCGTTACTGCTCCACCACGCGGCCGGCAGGGAGCCCCGGGCCGTCCCGGCCACCGAGCCGACGACGACGGCCGTGCCTGTCCCGCTGCAGCTGGCGAGCGGTTGTTCCAGGCCCAGCTGGGGCTGCTGGTCCAAAGGACGGGGCGGTTGCCAGGCGGTGCCGTCGGGGCTGTACCAATAGACGGCCTGGGCGCCGGCCTGCCCGGCCACGTAGACGGCCTGGCCCACCCGCCCGGCGGCGACCGCCGTGGTGCCCTGCCCGCCCAGGCCGGTGGGGCTTATGGGCGTGCGGGGCCAGGTGGTGCCCAGGTCGGTGGAAAGGCTGGCGAACGCCCCCGTGGCCGGGTGGGCCCCGGTCGGCACGGGGCCCTCCAGGCGGTGGCCCGCCACCCGGTCGGGTGCGCCGCGGGCTTGGCTCCGTACGGTGCGTGCCCCTACGGCCAGGATGCCCCCCGGTACCAGCAGGAGCTGGTTGACCCGGGCCTGGTCGAAGGCATCGACGTTGGCCGTCTGCCAGGTCCGGCCGTCCGAGGAGGTGAGCACCGCCACTGAGGTGGTCCCTGTCCCGAGCCGCTGGCCCGGGTCGGTCATCAGCACGCTCATGACCAAGGTGCCGTTGTCTGCCACCAAGCTGGTGGGCAGGGCAGTGGCAAGAGGGCTGCCGAAGGTGCCACTGGCGCTGGGCTGGTACCACACGCCCCGCTTCAGGGCCAACAGGTAGGGCTGGCCCGGGAGGTTGTCGGCCACCACGGTGGTGCCCCCGTTGGAGGCCACCAACCCCAGGTGCCAGTGGCGGTCGGTGGCTGCTGCGGGAGGCAGCGGGATCTCGGACCACGCCTGGCCGTTGGGCGACTGCCACAGCCGCTGGTGCAGGTTGCTGCCCCCCACCGCCAGCAGCCTCCCGTCGGCGCCGGTGGCGGCGTAGACGACCGCACCAGTGCTGGCCGGGGGCTCGGCGTCCAAGGGGAAGCTGTTGGACGCCTCGCTCCACGAAAGGCCGTTGGGCGAGATCCAAGAGGCGGGCTGCCAGCTGGCGCCGGCCCGCACCCCGCCCACCGCCAGCAACCCGGTGGGCCCGGGGCTGCCGGGTGAGGGGTTGCCCGACTCGCCGATGTCCACCAGCGACGTGATGACGCGGTCGCCGGGGCCGGAGAAGGTTGCCCCCGCACTGCCGACGGCCGACCAGTGGATGCCGTCGGAGGAGTACCAAAGGGCCGCCGAGGTACGGTTGGCAGCGACTGATGAGCCGCCGGCGAAGACCCCTATGGGGGTCATGAGCAGGTCGTCCACGACGGCCCCGGGGCTCTGGTTGACCACGGCGTCTGCCCCGCTGAGCACCGACCAGTGCAGGCCGTCGGTCGAGTACCACAACGTGGCCCTCCCGGCCACCGTGCCGGCAGCGAAGATCCCCAGGGCGCCGGCCGCCACCGTGCTCATCTCGGCGCCGCTCAGGCTGCCGGCTGGAGGGTCGAGCGCAGGCTGGTCGGGCACCGGGGAAAAGGGGCGCCCGGTGCCTGCCGACAGCCACACCGATGCCCTCATGGTGGGCCCGGTGCCCGCCGAGCCCACCACCACGGCCCGCCCTCCCCAGTAGCTGGCGGCGTCGGCGGCAGTGGAGGTGGCCGGCCCGGCCGGTGCGGGCAGGACCGTCTCGGACCAGCTGAGGGCACCGGGCGACGTCCACACCGTGGCCTCGGTGGTGCCGGCCGGCGTGAGCTGGGCCCCGGCCACGAGCCAGTCCTGGCCCGGTCCCGGTGCCACCACGGCGGCCAGGGTGCTCGTTGGCCCCCCGCCCAGCTGGAGGCCCATGCCCTGGTCCCTTTGCCAGTGGTACTGGGCCGGCACCGCCGGGCTGGCGGCCGTGGTGGCCGGCGGGCTGGCCAGTGTGCTGGCCGGCACCGGGCGGCTGGTAGGCGGCGCCGATGTGGGGCCCTGGGCCCGTCCGGCGGCCTTGCCGCAGGCGGGCAGGGCGGCTGCCACCAGCGCGCTGAACAGCACGGCGACCGGGGCAGCGGCCGGCCGGCGGGCCATCCGGCCCCGGGGGGTTGCCACTGCTGACCGTCCCTGCCCTAGCGCGAGCTCAACGGGGGCTCGTTGCTGTCTTTGCGCCTCCAGGCCCGCCACCAGGGCCGGCGCGCTCGTTGTCGTTCCAGTTCGGCCGTTATCTCCGGCCCCGCCGCGGTCACTATGAGGTCGGCTGCGTCCAGCAGCTGGCCCACCTCGCCCTCGGGCAGGTCCGGCTCGGGCTCGACCGCCGGGCGGGCCAGCGAACCGACCACGAACGAGCCGTCTATGATGTCCTTTTCGTAGCGGGGGCAGTTGGCGGGGCAGCGCCAGGGTTGCTCGGGGGCCAGGTTGAGGACGCAAAAGCGCGCCACCTCGCCGGTCGAGTAGGTGCGGCTTTGGAAGTGTCGGCAGTCCTCCCGCATCGGCACTCACCCAGTTTGGCACGCGTGCCCTTTGGCAGGCGGGCTCGGCCGGAGGGCCGGGCCCCAGAGGTTACGATGCCAGCGGCAATGACCACGCGCAGCTTTTTCCGGTCGTTACGGCGCCGCAACTTCAGGCTGTTCCTGGCTGGCCAGCTCGTGTCCAACCTGGGGACATGGATGCAGAACGTCGCCCTGGCCTGGCTGGTGCTGGAGGTTTCGCACAGCCCCTTGGACGTGGGGCTGGTCAGCGCCTTGCAGTTCCTCCCCTCGCTGTTGTTCGGGGCCTACGGAGGAGTGGTGGCAGACCGCTTTGCCAAGCGGTGGCTGTTGGTGCTCACCCAAAGCGGCATGGGTGCCGCCGCTGCCGTGCTCTCTGTGCTCGACTTCAGCGGTGCCGCCCGCCTGTGGGCCATCTACCTGGTGACGTTCCTCTCGGGTATGTTCCAGGCCCTGGACACGCCGGTCAGGCAGGCCTTTGTCCCAGAGATGGTGGGCCTGGCTGACCTTCCCAATGCGGTCGGCCTGAACAGCGCCACCTTCAACGTCACCCGGGTGGGAGGCCCGGCCCTGGGGGCGCTCGTGGTCAACCTGGGGGGAGTAGGGGACTGCTTCGCCCTCAACGCCTTGTCCTACCTGGCGGTGATCGGCGCCCTGCTGGCCATGAGGAAGGGGGAACTGCTGCCGGCCCGCCCGGTGCGCTCGGCCCGTGGGCAGGTGCGGGAGGGGCTCGAGTACATCCGGGCGACGCCGCGCCTGCGCCAAGCGCTGTTGGTGCTGGCGGTCACCGGCACCTTGGCGTTCAACTTCAACACCGTGCTGCCCGTGCTGGCCAAGCAGGACTTCCGGGGCAATGCCAGCACCTATGCCTTGATGCTGGTGGCCATAGGCGTAGGTTCGGTGGCCGGGGCCCTGGCCGCCGCCACCCGGCGCCGGCCGGCCTTGGGCACCGTTGCCGGGGCGGCCCTGGCCATGGGCCTTTTCATGCTGGGGGCCGCGGCTGCCGGCAGCCTGGGCCTGGAGGTGGCGCTGCTGGTCGGGGTGGGTTTTTCGTCCTTGCTTTATTTGTCGACGACCAACTCCACTTGCCAGCTGGCCAGCGCGCCCGGCATGCGGGGCCGGGTCATGGGCGTCTACGCCGTGATCTTCATGGGCTCGACCCCGCTCGGGGCCAGCCTGGTCGGCCTGGTCGACCAGGAGGCAGGTGCCCGTTGGGGGTTCGCCCTGGGCGGTGGGGCAGCGGTGGTGGCCGCCGTGTCCCTGGGCGTGGCTCTGCTCAAGCGCTACGGCACCGGCCCTCTCCGCCGGTTGCGGCTCGTGGGGCGGCGGGGGGCCCCGGCCCCAGCCGCCCCTGTAGCCCCGGCTGGTACTGCCCCAGCCCCAGCTGGCCCAGCCCCAGCTGGCCCAGCCCCAGCTGGCCCAGCCCCAGCTGGCCGAGCCCCAGCTGCCCCAGCCCCAGCTGGCCCAGCTCCAGCTGGCCCAGCCCCAGCTGGCCCAGCCCCAGCCCCGGCGGGCTCAGTAGCCCCGGCTGTGCCCACAGACCAGGCTCACCTGGACCGGGGCACCTGGCCCAGGCGCCGCCCCGGCTAGGCGGTTCTTAGCAATCCCTCAGGAAAGAACTGCCGTTTAACTACCGTTGCCGGCGCCAGTAGCAGTAGCCTTGAACAGCTTGAGGACGTGGCCCTTCGGTGCGGCCCACTGGCCCGCGGTAGCCCGGGGCCGGGGGCGTCTGGGTGCAGGGCTTATGGTCGCGCTTGGCGCCCTGGCCGGGCTCCTGGCGGGCTGCTCGACCTCGGCCACCTACGTGGGGTCCGCCTCCCAGGAGATGTTCTACAAACTGCCGAACGGCTGGAAGGTCTACAACGAAGCCACCCTCATACGCCGGGGTGACATCAAGAGCCCGGGGCCTCTGTTCGAGTCCATCGACACTGCCGACCCGACGATCGACCCCGCCACCCTTCCGGTGCCCTCGAGCAAGCCTTGGGCGGTGGCGATGGTCCGGACGCTGAGCCCGACCGAGCAGCAGCAGCTGTCGCTGCAGTCCCTGGACGACCTGCTCATCCCGGTTGACCAGCTGAACCAGGAGCTGCAGGGGAGCGTGACGGAGATCGCCCAGCCCCAGCTGCTCGTCCACGGCGCCCTCCACGGGACCCGGGTGGCCTTCCAGGTGCCCACCCCCAACGGCGACGTGTCCTTCGTGCAGTCGGCCCTCGTCAACAGCCCCACCACCGAGGTCTGGGCGCTGCTGGTCGGCTGTTCCTCCGCCTGCTTCAATGCCAACCAGTCCGAGATCAACAACATCATGAACAGCTGGACGGTCATGAACAAAGGAACTTCCTGATGGCAGAGCAACCACCTGAGGGCCAAGCGACCGGCGGCCAGCCCCCCGCTGGCCCGCCTCCCGCCAGCCCGCCGCAGGCCTCGTCCGGCGGCGACGGAGCCGCCGGTTCGGGCCCGGCCAGCCCGCCCCCCGGGGGCCCCGGCCAGCCGGCCGCCGTCCCCCCTCCGTCCTGGGGCGACCAGCCCACCGCGCCGTCGTACTCTGGCCCGTCGTACTCTGGGCCACCCGCCCCCCCGCCGTCCTTGGAGCAGTCCTCCGAGCAGCCGGTGGCCTCCATGTCCTACGCCACGGACTGGCACCCCCCCGGGTGGCAGGCGCCGGCTGACCAGGCGTGGGGCGGCTCTCCAGGCGCCAGCCCCGCCACCTCGGGCGGCCCTTGGGAGCCCGCCCTGCCCGTCGACGCCGTCTTGGTGGCTTCGGCCCAGGGCCAGCCCGAGGCCCCCCTCCCGGCGCCGGGCGCCTACGGGGGCGACTGGGGCGGCAACGGCTTCGGTACGCCGGGAGCTGAGGCCCCTGGGCCGGGCGGCGAGGGGCCAGGCAGCGAGCCGGTCGTCGAAGTGGTCCCCCGGTGGGAAAAGAGGAAGCCCCGGCCGTTCTGGGAGCGCTCGCGCCTGTTGGTCCTCATCGCCGGTGTCTGGGGAGTGCTTTTCTGGTACGCCGTATCTTCCGACCCCCTGCTCTCCATACGGGACGGCCTGGTCCAGACCTGGAACGCCAAATGGTGGTTGGCAGTACTGTTCGCCGCCGAGCTGGCCCGCCAGGTGCACTACCTGGTGAGCGAGCACTGGGGGTGGTGGAACCACTTCTGGCAGGACCGGTTCTTCGGCACCGTCAGCCAGCGCACGGGCAAGCTCAACGACTGGAACCGTTACCGCTCCAAGCGGGTGTTCGTCGTGCTGGTGGTACTGGCCGCCATCGCCATCATCGCCGGGGCGGTCGAGCAGGAAAACCCGGTCACCGCCTTCTTCTCGTTGCCAGGGCAGATCCTGGGGGCCTTGCCTACGTTCTTGGTCGTCATTTTCTACATGCTCTTCGGCGTCGCCCAGTTCGTTGGCATCTTTTGGTACCTTTCTCGCGGCGGCGTCGAGACCTACATGCCCGACGACGTAAAGACCCGTTTCTCCCACGTCTGGGGCCAGGACGCAGTCCTGGAACGGGTCAAGGAATCGCTGGTGTTCCTCGAGGATCCCGAGTCCATCGAGTCCAAGGGTGGTTATGTGCCAGGGGGCATGTTGCTCTGGGGCCCCCCGGGGACGGGCAAGACCCTCATGGCCGAGGCCGTCGCTGGCGAGACGGGCAAGCCTTTTGTCTTCGTAGAGCCCAGCGCCTTCATCAACATGTTCATAGGCATCGGGCCGCTCAAGGTGAAGGGCCTGTTCCGCAAGCTGAGGAAGTTGGCTGTGCGCTACGGCGGGGTGATCGTTTTCTTCGACGAGGCCGACTCCCTCGGCAACCGAGGGTCGCTTTCGCCCGGGGGCATTTTCGGGCCGGGCGGCGTGCAGGGGATGGGGGCTTGGCCCTGGTCGGTGGGGGACTGCCACGGGGGTGCCTACCTGTCGGGCCACAGCCTGAGCGCCCTGCTGGACAGTTCGACATGGCACGACCGCTCCGCTGCCCCAGAAGAGCGCAGACGGCTGAGGGACTGGTTCTTCATGGGGGGAGGCGGCAATTCTTCCCCGGGGACGTTGCAGGCCCTGCTGGCCGAGATGTCCGGCTTGTCCAAGCCGCGAGGCTTTTTCAACCGCTACGGCCGGCGCCTGCTCGGGATGAAGCCCAAGCCACCTCCAAAGTACCGCATCCTCATAATGATGGCGACCAACCGGCCCGACTCGCTGGACGAGGCGATGTTGCGGCCCGGCCGTATCGACCGGATATACAAGGTCGGCTACCCGTCCAAGGCGGGCCGGGTGCGGACCTATGAGGGCTACTTTGCCAAGGTCCAGCACGAACTGACCCCCGAGGACATAGACAAGCTGGCCACCATCACTCCCTACGGCACCGGGGCCACCATCAAGGACCTGGTCAACGAGTCGCTCATCGTCAGCTTGCGCCACGGCCACGACAAGATCACCTGGTCCGACGTCTTGGAGGCCAAGAGGCTGAAGGAACTGGGGCCGCCCGAGGACGTGGAGTACGTCGAGCGCGAGCGCCACGCCGTGGCCGTGCACGAGGCCTGCCATGCGGTGGTGGCGTTCCTGGTGCGCAAGCACCTGGAGATAGACCTGGCCACGATCGAAAAAGGCGGCACCTACCTGGGCATGGTGTCGTCGATCAAGCCTGAGGACCGCTTCACCTCTTGGCGCAGCGAGTTCGAGGCGGACGTCATGGTGAGCCTGGCCTCGCTGGCGGGCGAGCGTTACTTCTTCGCCGGTGACTCGTCCTCGGGCGTCTCTGGTGACCTGGAGGCAGCTACGGCCATTGCCGGCCTCATGGAAAGCCGTTGGGGCATGGGCTCGACCATCGCTTCGCACGCCGCCCAACGCCGCTTCGGGGGTGGCTGGCCAGGCCAGGAGGACGCTACCGACGGCCTGCTCCGGGGGGAGATGGGCCGGAGGATCGAAGAGAGGCTCCACGAGCTGCTGGAACGCACCGAGGATCTCCTGAAGGAGCACAAGGCCCAGGTGTTCGCCCTCGCCCATGCGCTGGAGACCCACAAGACCCTGAGCGGCGAGGACGTAGAGGCCGTGATCGAGGGCAGGCTCAGCCGGGGCATAGACGGCCGGGTGTACAAGTCGGAGCGGTTCATGGAGGTCTTCGGCCAGTACCACGAGCACCTTTTGGAGGCCCACGTCCGCCGGGCGCGTGCCTCGGTCCCGCTCCCCCAGCCGGCCGACTGGGCCCCGGAGCTGGCCTTGGCCGCGGTGGCCACGGGCAGTGGGGACGGGGACGGCCACGCGCTGGTAGCCGGCAGTGGCGATGGCTGGCCGCCAGCCAGCCCCGCCAGCACGGCTGGGACTGGCTGAGCTGGCTGAGCAGCCACTGGAGGCCACTGCAGGCCACTGGAGGCTCGCCTGCTCGGCCTGCCCGACAGGTCCGCCGCCTGGGGATGCCTGGTCCGGGGGCGTCCCCAGGCGGTACCCCAAGGAGTGCCCCAAAAGGTGCCCCGGGCTGTGCCCCAGGAGGTGCCGGGGGGGAGGTGGCCCGGCCGGTGACCGTCCCGGCCCTGGGCATGCCCGAGTTGCTCGAACGTAAGTTCGATAGCCCGGCTATGATGGGGGGATGGCCTACGAGGCGGGAGCGGTGGTGGAGCGCGCAGCTGGCGCCGTCCTCGCTCGGGACCGGGCGCTGCCGCTGGCTGCCGCATTGGCCCCTCTTTTCCCCACGGGGGGGTTGCAGAGGGGGGCCACGGTGTCAGTCGGGGCCGGGCCGGGAGGCGCTCCCGGGGCTACTTCTTTGGCCCTCGCCCTTTTGAGCGCCCCCAGCGCCGGCGGCTCTTGGTGCGCCGTCGTAGGGGTGCCCGAGCTGGGGTTCGTGGCTGCCGACCAGTTGGGGGCTGACCTGGGGCACCTGGTCCTCGTCCCTACCGCCGGGCAGAAGTGGCCGGTGGTGGTGGGAGCGCTCTTGGAGGGGCTGGACCTGGTGGTCCTCCGGCTGGCGGCCGAGCCTCGCCCGGCTGCTGCCCGCCGGTTGGCGGCTCGCGCCCGTGAGCAGGGGGCCGTCCTGGTTGTGATGGGGGCGGCCTGGCCTGGCGTAGACGTACGCCTGCAGGTGGTGGCCACCCGCTGGCGGGGCCTCCAATGTGGCCACGGGTACCTGTGGGGCCGGGAGATGGAGGTGGTGGCCAGTGGGAGAGGGGCGGCCTCCCGGGAGCGCCGGGTGCAGCTGTCCTTGGGCGCCGGCGACTTGGGCACCGGGGGCCTGGGCACCGGGGGCCTGGGCACCGGGGGCCTCCTCCCAATGGCCGCCCCTCCCCAGCCGCCCGTGCCCCGGCCGCTGGCGGCCGGCGGCCCGACTGGCCTCGCCAGCTGAGACGACGGCGGTCCCAGAGGCAAGGGCTGTTGAGGCCTGTGCAGCCGGTCCAGACGGGTGCGGGTACCGCCTCGGGTGAAGGCACGGCCCTGGCGGGCGAGGCGGGCCTGCCGGGGGTGGGGGCGGGCCCGCCCGGTAACGGCAGCGAGGCCCCGGCGCGCACCCTCGTCGCTATCTGCCCTGACTGGGCTGTGATCGTTGCTGGCCGCCCGCCTTCCGCCCCGGTGGCCGTCGTCTCGTCCAACCGGGTCACCTGCCTTTCACCGGCGGCCCGAGCCCAGGGGGCACGAGTTGGCCAGCGCCGGCGGGAGGCCCAGGCGCGCTGGCCCAACCTGGAGATCTTGGCTAGCGACCCCGGCGCCGAGGCTCGTTGTTGGGAGCCGGTGGTGGCCGCGGTAGAGGCTTTCGCCCCCGGGGTCGAGGTGCTCGAGCCGGGACAGGTTGCCCTGGCTTGCCTTGGGCCTTCTCGTTATTTCGGAGGAGACCGTGCCCTCGCTTTGAAAGTGGCGGCGGCTGTCGAAGGGGCGGTCGCTCGGGTGGGGCACCGGCCCGCTGCACCCGCTGACCGGCCCGGCGCCAGTAGCGGGCGAGGCCCAGACGGGCAGGCGGCCTCTGGCTGGCAGGGTTGTTGCCGGGTCGGGGTGGCTGACGGCCTGCCGGCGGCTGTGCTTGCGGCCCACCTGGCTGGGCCGGGCAGCCCCGTAGTGGTGCCGCCGGGCAGGAACCGTGACTTCTTGGCACCACTGCCGGTCAGCGTCCTTGCCCTCTCCGGCCTGCGCCAGCCGGGCCCGGCCCGGGGGGCAGCGGAGCCGGCAGCCCTGGTTGACCTTTTGGTGCGTCTCGGGGTCAGGTCCCTCGGGGAGCTTGCCGCCCTACCGGCCCCAGCCGTGCTGGGCCGGTTCGGGGCTGAGGGCCTGTGGGCACACCGGTTTGCCAACGGTTGGCCAACCAGGCCGCTCCAGCCTCGGCCCTTGCCAGCGGACTGGGCCGTGTCAGAGCGGTTTGACCCCCCGGCCGAGCAAGCCCAAGCCGTTGCCTTCGTGGCCCGGGCCCTGGCTGAGCGGCTGCAGGCCCGCCTCGGCCGGGAGGGCCTGGTATGTACCCGCTTGGCCATCGAGGTGGAGACCGAGCGGGGGGAACGCTTGCGCCGGAGCTGGCGCCAGCAGGGGGCCATTGGGGCCGGCGCGGTCGCGGAGCGGGCCCGCTGGCAGCTGGAGGCCTGGGCCCAGGCACGCAGGGAGGCAGGTGGGGCCGAGGCCCCCTCCCGGGCTGGTACCGCCAAGTTGTCCCTCGTCCCCGAAGAGGTGTGCCCCGATGATGGCCTCCAGCTTGGGCTTTGGGGGCAGGAGGTTGGCGTGGCCGGCCGGGTGGCCCGCGCCCTCGCCCGGGTGCAAGGCCTGCTTGGCCCCGGGGCGGTGCTGAACGGGGTGCTCCAAGGTGGGCGCGATTACGCCGGGCAGGTGCGCCTTGCCCCCTGGGAGGGACCTGCCCCCGGGCACGTCCCGGCCCCGGCGGCCAGCTTGGCCCCACCCTGGCCCGGGCGCCTCCCAGGGCTGGCCCCCGCCCTGGTCCACCGCCCGCCTCTGGTGGCCCAGGTGACAGACCGTGCCGGCCAGGCCCTGAGCGTGAGCGGGCGCGGGCTTCTCAGCGCCCCACCTGCTTGGTTGGTGGTAGGGGACGGCAGAGGAGCGCGCCGGTCCGCGGTCGTGGCCTGGGGTGGGCCCTGGCCGGTTGAGGAGCGGTGGTGGGACGGGGGCGGGCGCCGTCGGGCACGCCTGCAGGTCTGCACGGCTGGGGGAGGTGCCTACCTGTTGGCGCGCGAACAGGGGCGCTGGTGGGTGGAGGCCACCTACGACTGAGCCCGGCCAGCGGTTGCTAGCGTTGCCAGGGTGAAACTGGCCACTATCCGTACCGCTGGGGGCACGACGGCTGCGGTCAGGGTGGACGAAGAGGCCGGCCAAGCAGTAGAGGTGGGCGCCCCCGACGTAGGCGCCCTTCTCCGCCAGCCGGGCTGGGCCGAGGTGGCAGCCGCCGCTCGCGGCCCGAGCCACCACCTGGCCACCGTGAGCTATGCCCCCGTAGTCCCCAACCCCGGCAAGGTGGTCTGCGTGGGGCTCAATTACCGTTCTCATTTGCGCGAGCAGGGGATGGCCCCGCCTGCCTACCCGACCTTGTTCGCCAAGTACTCGTCGACTTTGACGGGTGCCAACGACACAATTGTGCTCCCCGAAGCCTCCCGGGCGGTGGACTGGGAAGTCGAGCTGGCCATAATAGTGGGCACCGCCGTCAGGCGGGCCGACGCCGACGCGGCCTGGTCGGCTATAGCCGGTTATTCGGTGATGAACGACATCAGCATGAGGGACTGGCAGTACCGCACGAGCCAGTTCCTCCAGGGCAAGATCTTCGACCGCTCGAGCCCCTTTGGGCCGTGGTTGGTGACCAGGGACGACCCGGCCGTGGACGAGGCGGGGATGGAGCTGTCCTGCGAGGTCGACGGCGAGGTCGTGCAAGAGGGCCGCACCGACGACATGGTGTTCGGCCCGGCCGAGCTCGTGTCGTACATATCGGGCGCGGTCACCCTTTTGCCCGGCGACGTGATCTCGAGCGGGACCCCGGGGGGCTGCGGGCACTGGCGCAAGCCGCCCAGGTACCTGGAGGACGGCAACGTCGTAGTCTCGCGGGTGGCAGGCCTGGGCGAGTGCCGCAACGCCTGTCGCCGGGAAGGAGGCTGACCACCATGGAACAACGCCAGCTGGGCAAGACCGGCCGCCGGGTGAGCGTCATCGGGCTGGGCTGCTGGCAGCTCGGTGCGGACTGGGGAGACGTGAGCGAGGCTCAGGCCATGGCCACCCTCCACGCGGCGGCCGACGCCGGGGTCACGTTCTTCGACACGGCTGACGTCTACGGTGACGGCCGCAGCGAACGCTTCGTAGGGAGGTTCCTGGCTGAGCGGCCGGAGGCAGGCGTCACCGTGGCCACCAAGTGCGGCCGCCGAGTGGCCCAGGACCCGGCCAACTACACGCCCGGTGCGCTGCGGGCGTGGGCGCAAAGGAGCCGGGAGAACCTCGGCCTCAGCACCATCCCCCTCACCCAGCTGCACTGCCCCCCTGACCCGGTCTACGAAGACGACCGGGTCTTCGACGCCCTGGACGAGATGGTGAGCGAAGGGCTGATCGGGGCCTACGGCGTCTCGGTCGAGACGGTTGCCCAGGGCTTGCGAGCCATCCGGCGGCCCGGGGTGGCAACGGTGCAAGTCATATTCAATGCCTTCCGCCTGAAGCCCCTGGACGCGCTGTTGCCGGCCTGCGCGGCTAGCGGGGTGGGCGTCATAGCACGCGTCCCGCTGGCGTCGGGCCTGCTGTCGGGGCGCTATGACGAGACGACCACCTTTGCCCCCAACGACCACCGCAACTACAACCGCCACGGCGAGGCCTTCGACGTGGGCGAGACCTTCTCAGGCGTCCCTTACGGCCTGGGCGTGGCGGTGGCCCGGCGGTTGGCCAAGACCGCAGTGCCCGAGGGTTGGTCGCTGCCCGAGGTCGCCCTGCGCTGGTGCGTAGACGCACCGGGGGTGACAACGGTCATCCCGGGGGCCAGGCGGCCCGAGCAGGCCGTTGCCAACGCGGCCGTGGGCAGCCGCCCGCCCCTGCCCCCGGAGGTGGCCGAAGCCATCCGGGCCGCCTACGACCAGGAGGTACGCCCCTTGGTCCACGACAAGTGGTAGGCACGCCCGAAAGCTTCCACGGCTGCCACGGACACCACGGTGGTGCCCAGGCCCGCAGCCACGTCCAGCAGGAAATGGTTCCCGGTAGCCAGCACGTCCCACGCGGTCACCAACGGGTAGAGGGCGGCCAGCCAGGCCACGGCCCGGCGGGCCGGCCCCTGGCCCCATAGGCGCCACACCACGAGGGCCGACCACACCGCCCAGGCCATGTGCAACGAAGGCATGGCCGCCAACTGGTCGGCGTGGGAGACCAGCTCGTTGTGCCACCCACCGATGCCGGGGTACTTGCCCACCACGTCGACGAAACCGGCGAGCATGCGGGGCGGCGCCAGGGGGTAGGCCCAAAACACGGCAAAACCGACGAGGTTGGCTACCACTAGGTAGTTGCGCAGCGGCCGGTAGAGATCAGGGCGCGACCACCATGCCCAGGCGACGAGGCCCAGGGTCACGACGAAGATGGCGTTGTCGTAGAAGTTCGAGGCGACCTCGGCCAGCAAGGGGTGGCCCACCAGCCAGTGGTCGAGCGGTTTTTCCACGGCCAGGCCGTGGCGTTGCTCGAAGGAAAGCAAGGCCACGGCGTGGCGGAGGGCGAGGCCCTTGCGCAGGGGCGCCAGGTTCTGCAACCAGTCGTAGATCCACACCAAGAAAGCGACCACGGCCAGTTCGGCCAGCAACGGGCTACGCGAGCGCAGCCCCGTGCCCGGCGTCGGGGCCGGGAGCGACGGCGCGGCGCGTTCGCTCACTTCCGCAGCCATTGGGCCGGAGCCTAGCGGCCCGCGCCTGGCGGGTGGGTGCCGCGCCCGGTTGGCTCGGGCCGGTGCTCTTGGCCTTTGCTGCGGGCCAGGCGGGCCGTGGGCTCGGGGGGCAGCCAGGTAGGCGCCGCCGGCCGGTGCCGGCCGGTATGCTCCCCGCGTGCGTGCCCTCCTGCAACGGGTCTCCCAGGCATCGGTGAGCGTGGACGGCCAGGTCGTGGGCAGCATTGGCCCGGGGCTGTGCGCCCTGGTAGGGGTCTCACGCCACGACGGCCAACAGGCCGCCCACCGCCTGGCGAAGAAGATCTGGCAGCTTCGGATCTTCGCCGACGAAGCCGGCAACATGAACCGCTCGGCGGCCGAGCTCGGGCTCCCGGTGCTGGTGGTGAGCCAGTTCACCCTGTACGCCGACACCAGCCGGGGCCGGCGGCCGTCGTTCGTCGACGCGGCCCCACCGTCGGTGGCCAGTTCCCTGGTAGGACAGCTTGTGGACCAGTTGAGGGCTGCGGGGGCAGTGGTGCACACAGGCCAGTTCGGCGCCAAGATGCAGGTCAGCCTGGTAAATGACGGCCCGGTCACGGTGATGGTGGAAACTTGACAACGGCTGCCACGCAGCGGGCTGCTGCTCGTACGTCCAGTGAGCACCGGTTTTCTCCCCGTGCTCAGGGCACAGGCACCCTGGCCTGGGCCGCGGTCGTTAACTTGACGGGCTGGGCCGGCAATATGTATCTTCCTGTTTTCAGAGGAACAGGTCCGGCAACTCAGGTATTGCCGTAAATCGCACTTTGCACCGGCGTTGTGCCGAGTGCGCAGGTGCCGCTCTACAGGGGGTTTTAGCTGTGCACGAGCACCGCTGGTGGTCCCGGCGTGCCCGAGACTGGGCTGGAGGGCCCCAAATGGAGCTGGCCTCAGTGCTGGGCAGCCCGCCCTTGGCCCCAGGCCACGGTGAGGCTACCGGCCAGCGCGAGGCCACCGGAGGTGCGGTCCGGGGAAGGGCCAGCCAGCCGGGAGCGGGCAACCCGTTGGGGGCGGGTAGCAGCAAGTCCGCTGCAAGGCGCCATACCCTGGCTCGCCAGCGCCAGGTCGTCTCTGGGCTGGTGGGCGCCTTAGCCGTCTGCCTGGCCGCGGCCCTGGCCACCGGGGCCGCGGCCGCCTGGTGGGCCGTCGTGGCCCTGCTCCCCTTGGCCAGCGCCTATGTGGCGGTGGTGGCCCGTTCCCGCCGCATCGCCGCCGAGCGGGAGATCGCCTACGCGTTCTTCGGCCAGCACGAGGCCCCGGTCAGGGCCCTGGGCGGCATCGAAGACCTCTTCCCGGCCGAGCGCGAGCGGGCTGTGGCCGGCCGTTAGCCGGCTTGCTGCCCGCCTGGGCTGCCGTCGCCGGCCTTGGGGCCCGGCTGCGAGCCACTGCGTGGGCTGGCCAGCTCGGCCAGGCGCTGGCTGAACTCGGCGGTGGCCGTCCAGGCCAGCAGGCGCAGCAGTAACCCGTTGTCCCCGTCGGTCTTCAGCCTCCCTTGCATGAACGCGACGCTGGGGCTGAGGCGCCCTTGGCCCACCAAGCAGGCGTCTTCAGGGCTGATCCGGAGCACCAGGTCGGGCTCGCCTTCGCACCCCTCGGCCAGCTCGCCGGGAGCGCCGTCCTGCCAGCGGAAGCTGTACTGCGCAGTGCCCCCGGCCTCTGTCCCCGTCCGGCGCGGCCTGCCCGTCTCCCCGATCACCACCGACACCAGGCCCCCCTTGGCCCCCCCAGGAGCCCCGGTCACGTCGTCACCCGCTCCCTGAGGCCGGAGAACAAGTCGTCTTCGGGTGGGCGCGACGCGGTCAGGTTGACCGCCAGGTGGTACTCGTCGACGCTGTCGAGCGGCTCGGCCACCTCAGGGGGGAGGCCGAACCAAAAGGGCGATGCCGGGTCCACCTGGGTGGCGTGGGCCCGCAGGGCCTCGTCGCGCACGTGGCCCCAGCCGCTCACGTCCACTTGGGTGGTCACCTCCTCCTGAGGTGCTTGTAGCACCTGGGCGAAGTGCTCAGGGCTCCAGGGGAACTCGAGGCCCAGCTCGGAGAACTTCTCCCTCATGGCCGCCATGCGCTTTTTGGGCCACAAGGTGTAGTAGAGCTTCAGCGGTTGCCAGGGCTCGCCCGCCGCCGGGAAGGCCTCCGGGTCACCGGCGGCCTTGAACGCGGCCAGCCCCACCTCATGGGCACGCAGGTGGTCAGGGTGGGGGTAAGAGGACTGGAGGGCGGGGTAGACGACCATCACCTGGGGCCGGGTGGAGCGCACGATGGCCACCAGCCGGCCGGTCGCCTCGGCCAAGGGGGCCTGGGCGAAGCACTGAGGGTGCTGGTTGGCCGGTGCCCCGGGCATGCCCGAATCTCGGTAGCCGAGCATGAAGACCTCGTCGTAGCCGATCACCCGGGCCGCCTGGGCGAGCTCCTCAGCCCGCACCTGGGCCAGGCGTCCCCGGATCTCGGGCAGGTCCATGGCCGGGTTCAAGATGTCCCCCTCCTCGCCGCCGGTGCAGCACACCAGCACGCAACGGGCCCCTTGGGCGTGGTACTTGGCCACGGTGCGAGCACCCTTGGACGCCTCATCGTCGGGGTGAGCGTGGACGCAGAGCAGGACGGGGCCGCTAGCCATGCCTAACAACGTACACAGCGGGCCCGCCCACCTGGCAGCTGGCCAGGCAGGGGCGGGGCCCCACCGCGAGGCTGCCCGCAGCCGCCCGCCCACCTGGCAGCTCGTGCCCCTGGTGGGCACCAACCGGGCGGTGGTTACGATGGGCCCGTGGCCGAGGGCTTGTACTTCCACCAACTGTTGGCCGGGCAGGACTTCGCGGTTGGCAACCAGTTCGCCGCCACCATGCGCAACCACGTCTACGTGGTCGGCGACGCCCTCAGCCGGGAGGTGGTGCTGGTGGACCCGGCTTACGACATTGCCGGCCTGTTGGGTTGGCTCGACGGCCAGGGGCTGCGCCTGAGCGCGGTGGTGGCCACCCACTACCACGCCGACCACGTGGGCGGTGAGGTCTTCGGCGAGCACGTCCAAGGCCTGGTGGACCTGCTTGGCCTGGTGGACGTCCCGGTCCATGTGCAAAAAGAAGAGGTGCCCTGGGTGGCCGACATGTGCGGGGCGCCCGCCTCGGCCCTGGTCCCCCACAAGGACGCCGACGTGGTCAAGGTGGGCTCGGTCGAGCTCCAGCTGCTTCACACCCCGGGCCACACCCCCGGCAGCCAGTGCATCTGGGTGGGCGACAACCTGGTCACGGGGGACACCTTGTTCCTCGATGGCTGTGGGCGGACCGACCTGCCCGGGGCTGACGGCGAGGCCATGTACCTGAGCTTGCGCCGCCTGGCGGCTCTGCCGGCCAGGCTGGTCGTCTGGCCAGGCCACCACTACTCCTACGCCCGCTCAGCGCCCCTGGAGGAGCTCAAGCACACCAACCCGGTGCTCGGGCCCCTGGCCCAGAACGAGTGGCTCCGGCGGTTCGCGGGCTGACGCCGGCTGGCCCTCGGCTGGCTGGGCCGCCTACCAGGCGCCGCTGGCTGGGCCAGACGAGACGGCCAAGGCCCTGGCGCTCAGGAGTTGACCTTGGCTACAGGGAGGTGGGCGTGGCGCTGCAGGTAGGCCCGGGCCATCAGCAGCCCGGTCACGCCCTCCCCGACGGCCGCTCCAAGCTGCTTGGTAGACCCGGCGCGCACGTCGCCAGCGGCGTAGGTACCGGCCAGCGAGGTGGCGAAGCGCTCGTCGGTCACCACGAAGCCGTACCGGTCGAGCTCCAGGGTGCCTCGCAGGAAGCCGGTGTTGGGGTCGAGCCCGATGAAGATGAACACGCCCGCGGGCGACCAGTGGTGCACTTGCCCGGTCGCCTTGTCGCGGGCAGTGACCCCTTCGAGCTTGCCGTCACCCACCAGCTCGGTCACCTCGGTGCCGGTGTGGACGATGAACCGGGGGTCAGAACGTACCTTTTCCTGGAGCAGCGAAGAAGCCCGCAGCTCGTCCGAGGACTCCACGATGCGGACCCGGGAGGCGAACTGGCTGAGGTAGAGGGCCTCCTCGAGCCCGGAGTTGCCGCCCCCGATGACCAGCAGCTCTTCGGCCCCCGCATAGAAAGGCCCGTCACAGGTGGCGCAGTAGTGGGCGCTGACCCCGAGCAGCCCGTCTTCGCCGGGCACCCCGAGGCGCCGGTAGGAGGTGCCGGTGGCCACGAGGACCGAGTGGGCGCACAGCTCCTGGCCCGAGCTCAGGGCCACCCGTAGGTCGGTGGCCTCCTCACCCGGGCAGTCGGGCGCCAGGGAGCTCACCGAGGTGGCCGCCAGCAGCTCGACCCCGTAGCGCCGGGCGTGGGCTACCAGGCGGTCGGCCAGGTCCGCTCCCCGGATCCCCTCGGGGAAGCCGGGGTAGTTGTCCACCCGTTCGGTGACCCCGGCTTGGCCGCCCAAGCCGCTCCGGTCGACCACCACGGCCTGGATACCCTCGCGGGCGGCGTAGATGGCGGCGGTGAGCCCCGCTGGCCCCCCACCGGCGATGACCAGGTCGTAGGCGTTGCGCTCGGCCCTGAGCGAAAGCCCGAGCTTGGCCGCCAAGGCCTCGTCGGTGGGCTCGAGCAGGAAGGACCCGTCGGGAAAGACGATGGTGGGGATGGTGCGGCCGCCGTGCTGCAGCTCCTGCACGTAGGCCAAGGCCCCCTGGTCCTGGTCGATGTCCACCCAGTCGTAAGGGACACGGTGCTCGGCCAGGAACTTCTTGGAACGCCGGCAGTCAGGGCACCAAGGTGCCCCGTAAACCTTCACGTCGGCCACGCCTACCTCCTCGGGCTGCGGTCCGCACCTTGTGGCCTGCCAGCCTAGGGCGTGGCTGGGCAGGCACCGGCCCCGGCAGTTCTTTGGCTGCTGCCAGCTGGCACGGTTGGGCTGCCGCTGCCACCAGGGCGATTGGAGCAGGCCCCGCCCGGCAGGCAATATCGCGGGCCATGGCTTCGGACGCCCCCACCATCCTCGCTACGAGCGGCGGGTTCCTGCCTGGGAAAAGGACGTCGTTGCGGCCCGGGCCTCTCATCGAGCACGCCCTGGAGCTGTCCCGTCCCCGCTCGCTGCCCCGGGTCTGCTTCATCGGGACGGCCCAGGGCGACCAGGCCCACTGGGCCGCCGCCGTCCACGCCGCTTTCTACGGGCGCGACGTCTTGGTCAGCTGCCTCAACCTTTTCCCTATGCCCAACATCGCCGACGTGCAAGCCCACCTCTTGTCCCAGGACCTGGTCTGGGTAGGAGGGGGCAGCACCGCTAACCTCCTGGCGCTGTGGCGGCTGCACGGCCTGGACAAGGTGCTGCGCCGTTGCTGGGAACAGGGTGTGGTCTTGGCCGGCGTCTCGGCCGGCTCGATCTGCTGGCACGTAGGCGGCACCACCGACTCCTACGGCCCGGAGCTGCAAGCCATAACCGACGGGCTGGGCCTGCTGCCGTGGTCCAACGGCGTCCATTACGACTCCGAGCCCCAGCGCCGGCCTCTTTACCACCAGCTGGTGAGCCAGGGGGTGCTGCCGGCCGGGTACGCCACCGACAACGGCGTCGGGCTGCACTACCGAGGGGTCGAGCTGGTGGAGGCGGTCACCGAGGTCGTGGGCCGGGCCGCGTACCGGGTGGAAAGAGGCCCCGGGGGCACAGCTACCGAGACGCGCATAGAGGCGCGCCCACTGCCGGGCGCGCTGGGCCCGAGCTGAGCGGCCCAGCCCGCCTCGTGCACCTCGCTCAGGCGGGCCGGGCAAGCCTCTTCCGGGTAGGCGGGCGGCCCCTTCCGGGTAGTAGCGAGGCCATCGCTCAGCGGCCATACTTGTGGGATGGGCCCGGCTGACCTCGTGATCGAAGTTCGCGGCCTGCGCAAGGCCTATGGCCCGGTGGTCGCGGTCGACGGCTTGGACCTGGAGATGACCAGGGGTGAGGTGCTGGCCTTGCTCGGCCCCAACGGCGCGGGCAAGACCACGACCGTTGAGATCCTGGAGGGCTACCGCAGGCGGGACTCGGGGCACGCCCGGGTACTGGGCGAGGACCCCCAGCACGCCGGGGCGGCCTGGAGGGCCAGGCGGGGGGTCGTCCTGCAGAGCTGCGATGACGTGGTGGACCTGACGGTGAGGGAGTGCGTCCATCATTTTTCCCATTTCTACCCAGCCCCGGCCCAACCGGACGAGGTGATCGAGCGGGTCGGCTTGGGGGCCAAGCGCGACGCTCGGATCCGCTCGCTGTCGGGCGGCCAGCGCCGCCGCCTGGACGTGGCCCTGGGGATCGTCGGGCAACCTGAGCTGCTGTTCTTGGACGAGCCCACCACCGGGTTCGACCCCGAGGCCCGCCGGGGCTTTTGGGACCTCGTCCGGGACCTGGCCGGTGAGGGCACCAGCATCTTGCTGACCACCCACTACCTGGAGGAGGCCGAGGCGCTGGCCAGCCGGGTGGCGGTCATAAGCGGGGGCCGGCTGGTGGACATGGGCCCCCCCGGTGAGCTCGGGGGGCGCCACGACCGCCCGGCGGAGGTGTCCTGGCTCGGGCCCGACGGCTGGCAGCGCACCAGCACCCACGAGCCGACCCGGCTGGTGGTGCAGCTGCAGGCTGCCTTCGGTGGCGAGGTGCCGGGCCTGACGGTGAGGCGGCCCAGCCTGGAGGACATCTACCTCGAGCTCATTGGTGCGGCTGGTGCCGAGGGGGGAGGGGCGCCGGCCGAGGGCAGCCCCGCCCGGCGCCGCACCGCCCCGGCCGGCCCGCCGGCCAGGGCCCGGGTCGGGGCGGCGGCCAAGGCGCCGGCCGAGGCACCAGCCGAGGCGCCGGCTGGGGGCGAGCCATGAGCGCCACCCTGAGCGAGGGCGCCGGCGCCGGGCTGAGGGGTGCTGGGTGGGCACCGGCTCGGCCCACCGTCTCGCCGGCCAAGGCCCTGGTGAAGGCCAGCCTGTCCCGGGGGCATGTCGAGGTGCTCCAGTTCTTCCGCAGCAAGGACGCCGTCGTTTTCACCCTCGCCCTCCCGGTGGTGCTGCTGGCCCTGCTCGCCAGCATCCTCTCGGGCCATGTCCAGGGCACGTCGGTGAGCTACAGCCAGGTCTACGTGACCGGGTTGCTGGCCGGGGGGCTGGCTTCGACCAGCTTCTTGAACCTCGGTGTGTTCATCGCCACCGAGCGCGAGAACGGCGGCCTGAAGCGCCTGGCGGGCACGCCCATGCCCCGGGCGGCGTACTTCTTGGGCAAGGTCGTGGTCGTCCTCATCACCTCGGTGCTCGAAGTGGCGGTGCTGATGGTGATGGGGCACTTCCTCTACGGCGTCAAGTTCCCTGCCTCACTGGGCCGCTGGTGGGTGTTCATCTGGGTCACCCTGCTCGGCGGCACGGCCATGACGTTGCTCGGGGTGGCAGCCAGCAGCATCCCGCGCAGCGCCCGGTCGGCCGGCGCTGTCCTCAACCTGCCCTTTTTGGTGCTCGAGTTCATCTCCGGCGTCTTCGTGCCCTTCACCCAGCTGTCGCACACCTTGCTGGACATTGCCGGCATCTTCCCCTTGCGCTGGATAGCCGAGGGCTACCGCTCGGCCCTGCTGCCGTCGTTCATCCAGCAGGCAGAGATCGGGCACCGCTGGGACCACGTCCAGATGGCAGCGGTCATGGGCGTCTGGTGCGTCGTGGCCTTGGTGTTCGCAGCCCGGACCTTCCGCTGGACGGCCAAGGGAGAGGGCTGAGGTCGAGGGCCCCAGCCGGAGCCTCCCAGCCGAGCACCTTGCGGGCCGGGATTGAGCCCACCTGCGACAAACATGGGCGAGCAAGGACTATGGCCAGACGCTGACGCGGGTCGTCATCCGGCCTACAAACGGCCGGCCCCATTGAAGCCAGTGGTTGAGGCCTCATGGCCCCTGGCCAGGCGGGTGGTCAACTTGTGGAGCTTGTCCGCCCGAGCATTGGCCACCTTGGCGTGAGCCTTGGCCAGCTTGGCCTGGGAGCGCCGCCAGTGTTTGGGTGCCGGCCGGCCCTTGGCCGGGCCTCGCCGGCGGGAGCACTCCCGTTGTAGGCGGGCCATGCGCTGGGCGTAGCGGCTCATGTGCTTGGGGCTGTCAACTGCCTCGCCTGTTGAGAGCACTGCCAAGTGCCTCACGCCGACGTCTACGCCTACTGGAGTGGCGGTCGGAGCCTCGGGCTCAAGTCTTTCGACCTCAGACGTGGAGCTCACGTAACAGCGCCTGGCCCGTTCAGTCACCGTGGCCGCTGTAGATGGCCACGTTGGCGAACGAGCCGAGCGCCAGGCCGAGGACAGCCGCGAGGATCAGGCACAACACGATCGTCACCGGTTACGACGAAGGATTGCGGAAGAAACATCAGGACGCTGTTCGCATTTCGCATGGCTGCCTTCAGATCGGTGGTCGAAATATATACGACCCCATAGTGAACGGCGTCTTTCAGGTCTAGGAGGCGGTCGAGCTTTGCGGCGGCCGTGGCTCCTTCTGGCTCTATTTGGCGGAGCAGGTCCACGGCGGCTTTGTGGTCTTGCGACCGGGACCGGCGCCCGAGTGCCGCACAACATGCCGCATCGCAAGCAGCTATACCGGCCAAGACCGCCAGAGAAGCAGCAACGTTGGCTGCCGGACCAAGAATGTCGGCTTCAGTCTGGACGAGCTCGGCAACCTCGTAGAACTTACGCGCTTGTTCGAGCCGGAGCGCCGCCTCGGCGTTAGTGCAGGAGGCGGTGCGTCCGGTATTACGCGGGCTCACAGCTTCGCGCTCGTAGGAGGAAGTACTGCGGTTCCTGTGAGCGGGACGGACTCGTCCCGCAATGCCTCAATAATCGGCTCCGATCGGGTGACCATTGCGGCGACCTGGGCGGGGGTCGCTTGGATGATACTGGCGCGGTTCCCAGACCACCGAGCAATCGAGCGGGAGAGGTCGTCGACTGCCGTTGCCCACCGTGGGTCATCTGGGTCAATGTTGGCTGGTCGGACGATGAACACATCTATGTCTGAGCCAGGTCCTCCGTCGCCACGGGCTGCTGACCCGAACACAGCGGCCGCTACCGGCCGTACGGGCCACCGTTCGAGGTGCTCGCGGATTCGCTCGAACAACCGTCCTCGGAGGTCTGATAGGATGATGGCAGCATCTGCGGCCACATGCTCTCGGTTGAGCGTGTAGAGCCGCGCTGTCCCGGCTTCCACGGTGTCAAGCAGGCCGTGGTCGGCCATCCTGTTGAGGACGCATTGGACTTGGCTGTGGCCGCGCCGACAAAGCCGCTGTACCTCACGTCCGGTTAGAGGGCGGTTGGTGCCCACCAAGACCGCTAGCACATCAGCATCAAGCGTCGGTACGACAGCGTTGGCCGGGTTGGAGAGGTCCAAAGTACACCTCCAGGCTCATTGGCCTAGATGCCTATCGTAGCGCATGTGTCCGGGAAACCGGACATGTGGTCGGGAAACCGGACACGGTAGTCTCGGCGCGCAGTTGGCCCCTCGACAACTGTGCCCAGGTCGTCTGGGCCCATGCGAGCCCGGTAGCGGAGGTGGTGGTGGCTGTACGCAGGCAGGACCACCGGGCCGTAGCGGTGCCCCTCTCGGGGGTCGTCGGCCCTGGGGGCGGCTACCTCGATGGCGCCGGCCCCCGTTGCCAGGGTGCAGGCCCGAGCGGGCCCGTTGCCCACCACCGGGCGCTTGCCGGTGGCGTGCACGCAGTCGGCGTGGTCGTCGAGGTAGGCCTGGCGTCCCGCCCGCAGCGCCACCCTCGGCCTGTCCCGAGCGGCCAGCCGGCACCGCTCGTCGAGGCCCAAAGCGAGGGTCTGTGGGCCCTCAGCCACCTCCACGGTGGCGTCATGGGCTAGCTTCAATACCGGCGTGCTCCTCTCGCCGGCAGCAACCGGCGGGCTTGTTGATCGGCCAACTTGGAGGGTACGTCGCGCCCCCCAGCGGGCCGAGCACCCACAACATCTGGTCATGACTCGTCGCGGACGCCCACGCGCTCTTGCCATAAAGGAGCAGCTAGGTCAGTTCCCAAGCGCGGGGGCCTCCACGAAGCCCAGGGCAGTCCTGAGCACTACTGCCCCCGGGATCTATCGGTAGACATCTCGGCGATGCCCCAGGCTCACGACGACGATCACGAGCAGGTCGTCTTGGACCATGTAGATGATGCGGTAGTCACCAACGCGGGCACGGTAGGCAGGGCGCCCGATGAGCGGGCGTAATGCCGGTGGCCGGGGATCCTCAGCAAGCAGGGCGATGGCACCCTCGATGCGGGGCCTGACCTTGGGGCCGAGCTTGCCGAGCGCTCGGAGAGCAGCAGGGCGGACCTCGACACGGTAGCGGCTCACCAGCCGAGGTCAGCCTTGACCTGGTCCCAAGGGATGTTGTCGCCCTCTTCGGCCATGGCGGCATCGAACGCGGCGATGTCTTCTGCGTTCTCGATGGCCTCGAGGAACTGTTCGTAGCGTTCGGGACTGACCACGACGGCCGCGGGCCGACCGTAGCGCTCGAGGACGACGGCCTCCGATCTCGCGGTGCCGATGACCGCTGAGAGCTTCTCACGGGCCTCGCTCACACTGACCGTAGCCATGAACGTGTTGTACAACTTGGGCGCTGTTTTGTACGAACAGCACGCTGTCGCGGTCCCAACGCTGGAGCCGTGGGCCACCGACAAGTGACCGACGCCTACCTTGCGCCACTCGCTAAAAGCCGGGGCAGCCGGTTGGCCACCCCGAACCGGGCCCTCGCTGAGGCGCTCCCCGACAGCACTGAACTGGTCGCCGAGGCCCCCGCCGGGTCGGTGCACCAGTGCGTAAGCCGTTCGAGGGGCAATGGCGGGCCCGTCGAGGCCTGGCCCCATCGAGGTGGCAGCGTCTGCTCCGCCGGGACCGGGGCCCGTTCGGTGCTGGCTGCACCCGTTGCTGCCTTCCCCCTGGTCGGCACCGGCGGGCCAGTGAGGCCTTGACATGAGCGAGCGTTCACTCCTATCTTGGTATGTGAGCACTCGCTCACAGTTTTGGTCTGGGGCCCCAGCCCCAGGGACGAAGGCAAGCCAACAAGGCAGCAGCCTCCAGTCCGTCCTAGGCCGCAGGTGTGACGTGCACAGGCAACGGGCCCCAGCTCAGGGCCGGGAGGAAGGTAGAGGTGGCAGGAGTTGCGACGCTCCCCGGCCAGGCGGGGGCGGCAGTGGGGCAACCCGCCAGCCGGCGCCGGTGGTGGGTGCTGGTGGCCATGGTGTTCGGGCTGTTCATGCCCATGTTGGACAGCCTGGTGGTGAACGTCGCCTTGCCCACCATCCAGCGGGACCTCAACGCGGGCGTGTCCGAGCTGCAGTGGATGATCGACGCCTACACGCTCACCTTCGCCACCTTCATGTTGACGGGCGGGACCCTCTCGGACCGCTTCGGGCGGAAGAGGTTCTTTATCGGGGGCCTGGTCGTGTTCACGGCCGGCTCGCTGGCCTGCGGGTTGGCGAGCAGCACCGCTGAGCTAGTCGCCTTCCGCGCCCTGCAGGGCCTGGGTGGCTCGCTGTTGCTGCCGGGGTCGCTGGCGATCATCTCGGCCACCTTCCATGGCAAGGAGCGGGGAGCGGCTATCGGTGCCTGGTCGGCCATGTCTGGCGTCGCCGTGGCCGTGGGCCCGCTGGTGGGGGGCTACCTCGTCCAGCACGTGAGCTGGCAGAGCATCTTCTTCGTCAACGTCCCCGTTGGTGCGCTGGCCGTCGTGCTCACCTGGTGGGCAGTGACCGAGTCCCGGGGAGCACCCGGGGTACGGCGCCTGGACCCTCTGGGAGCGGCCAGCGGGACGGCAGGCCTGTTCTTCCTCACCTATGCCACGATCGAGGGCAATACCCGAGGGTGGACCGACGGGCTCATATTGGGCTCGTTCGCTTTGGCGGTGGTGTCGCTGGCTTTGTTCGTCAAGGTGGAACAGGGGCGACCGTCCCCAATGCTGCCGTTGTCCTTCTTCCGCAACCCGACGTTCACGGCCGCCATAGCCACCGCCGTAGCCGTGTTCTTCGCCTTGTTCGGGATGACCTTTTTCCTGTCGCTTTACCTGCAGAACGTGGTCGGCTACGACCCGGTGGCCACAGGTGTACGGCTGGTGCCCTTCACGGTCATGATCCTGCTGATAGCGCCGGTCTCGGGGAGGCTGTCAGACCGTTACGGGTCGCGGTGGTTCATGGCTGGTGGCACCGCGCTGTTAGGCGGTGGGCTCGCCATGTGCCTGAGGATGCAGGTGGGGTCCAGCTATGTAGCTGTCATACTGCCGGCGATGGTCATGATGGGAGCCGGGATGGCCCTTACCATGTCCCCCCTGTCGTCCGCGGTCATGGGCTCGGTGGACCAGCGCCGGGTCGGCATCGCCTCGGCCACCCAGACGACTGCCAGCCAGATCGGAGGGGTGTTCGGCATCGCGTTGCTGGGAGCGGTGGTGACGGCCGCTTTCAAGAGCCGTTTCCGTTCCGGTCTCCTGCGCGCCGGGTTGCCGGCTGAGGTGGCCGGCAAGTTGGTGGCCAAGGCAGGTACCGCGGCCGCCAGCGGGACCGTCCCCCAGGCTACCCTGGGCGGCTTGCCGGCCCGGGTAGCCCACGCCGTGCCGGCTGTTGTGCGTGGCTCGTTCGTGGGCGCTTTCCACTCGGGCATCTATGTGTCAGTTGGCTTTGCCGTGCTGGCCTCGGTGCTGGCGGCCACCTTCGTCCGCAGCCACGTTGGCTCCCCGGCCCCAAGCCCCCGCCTCGACGGCGGCGGTGCGGCGGTGGGCCTGCGGGCAGCAGCGGGCAGGGTGGGCCGTGCCGGCTGACCCGGCCGGTCGGGCCGACGGCGGCGGCCCACCAGGGGCCCGACAGCTGCGCCCGGGCTTCCGGGCCGCCATCTTGGAGGCGGCCCGGCGCGTCATCGACGAAAAGGGGTTCCAGGCGGCGACCATAAGGAACATAGCCGGGCTGGCCGGCTGTGCCGAGGGGACGATCTACCGGCACTTCGAGGACAAGCACGAGCTGTTCTTGGAGCTGTTCGCCGGGAGCGCCCCTGAGTTCTTGGCCCTGGTCGCCGAGCTGCCCGACCTGGCCGGCACGGGCAGCGTCCAAGGCACGCTCAGCCGCCTGGGGCTGGCGGCGTTGCGTTTTTACCGTGCCGTGCTGCCGTTCGTGGGAGGCTCGATCGTGGACCCCGAGCTGCGGTCCCTCCAGCGGCAGCGGTTCAACGCCCATAACCGGGGGCCGGCCCATGCCCTGCACCAAGTCGAGCGGTACATCGAGGCCGAGCGCGAGCGGGGCCGGCTGGGCCGTTCGGGGTCGGCCGCCGGTGCGGCCTGCGCGCTACTGGGAGCCGCGTTCTCCCGGGCGTACCTGGACGTGTGGCTGGGGGAGGACGTGCTGGGCCAGTGGCAGGGCGACGAGGAGTTCGTGGCGGGGGTGGTGGCCACCTTGCTGGACGGCATCGGCGCGCCGCCGGGCCCGGGGCTGGCCCGCTCCGGGCATCAGCGGAAGTCACGGGGACGCAGCGGCCCCGCTGCCAGCCCGAGCGCCTCCAGGCGTTGAGCGACGACGCTTATAGCCCTCTCCGCCCTTTCGAGCTTGCCGTGCACGACCAGGGCGGGCGCTGAGCGGGCCAGGGCACCGTAGCGTTCCCACACCGCCACGGGGCAGATGACGTTCACCAACCCCGTCTCGTCTTCCAAGTTGACGAAAACCACGCCGTTGGCAGTCGCCGGGCGTTGACGATGGGTCACGATGCCGCCCACCCGCACCAAGGCCCCGTGGGCCAAGCCGGCCAGGCCCGCCGCCGGGGTGACGCCCAGGCTGTCCAGGTGGGGGCGGAAAGGCTCTGTGGGGTAGCGTCCGGGGCAGATGCCGGTGGCCCACAGGTCGGCTTGGTCGAGCTCGAGGGTGCTCATGGCGGGCAGGGGAGGCGGCTGTGCCCCTGTCACGAGGCCGGCCAACCTGGCTACTGCCGGGCCATCGGCACCGTTGCCCACCTCGAGGCCCGGCCCCGCCTGGGCCAGGGCACCGGCTGCCCACAGGGCCTCTCGCCGGCTCAGGCCGAAGCCGTCGAGAGCACCCGCGCTTGCCAGGGCCTCGGCTTGGGCGACGCTGGTGCCACTGCGGCGCACCATGTCCTCGACCCCGTCGTAGGGACGGCCACCGGCGATGCGTTCGGCTAGGTTGGCGCCGATGCCGCGCACATAGGAAATGCCCAGGCGCACGGCGGGTGCCCCCCCTGGCCCCGGTTCCAGGGAACAGCGCGCCCCGCTGGCGTTGACGTCGGGCCGGCGGACCTCGACGCCGTGGCGGCGGGCGTCGGAGACGAGCGTCTGGGGGGACCAAAAGCCCATCGGCTGGCTGTCCAGCAGGCCCGCCAAGAAAGCCGCAGGGTAGTGCCGTTTCAGCCAGGCGGAGGCATAGACGAGGTAGGCGAAGCTGACGGAGTGGCTCTCGGGGAAGCCAAAGTGGGCGAACGCGGCCATTTGCTCCCATATCCGGTCAGCCACCTCCCCGGTGGCACCTCGTTCGGCCATCCCGGCGTAAAACCGTTGCCGGAGCTGCTCCATGCGGGCGGTACTGCGTTTGGAACCAATGGCCTGGCGCAGGCGGTCGGCTTCGGCGGGTGAAAAACCGGCGATGTCTATGGCCATTTGCATCAGTTGTTCCTGGAAGAGCGGCACCCCGAGGGTCTTTTCCAAGCTTGGCCGTAGCCGTGGGTGGAGGTAGGTCACCGCTTCGGTGCCGTTGCGCCTCCGCAGGTAGGGGTGGACCGAGCGGCCCTGGATGGGCCCGGGGCGGACCAGGGCCACTTCCACGACCAGGTCGTAGAAACGGCGGGGCTGCAACCTGGGCAAGGTGGCCATCTGTGCCCGGCTTTCCACCTGGAAGACGCCGACCGTATCAGCCTGGCAGAGCATGTCGTAGACCGATGGGTCCTGGGGCAGGTCGGCCAGGTCCAGCTCAGTCCCGTAAAAAGCCCGTACATGGTCCACCGTGGCGTGCAGGGCGGACAGCATCCCCAGCCCCAACAGGTCGAACTTCACCAGGCCGGCCCAGGCACAGCCCTGTTTGTCCCACTGCAGGACGCTGCGGCCGGCCTTGCGGGCCCATTCGACTGGGCAGACCTCGGCAACCGGCCGGTCGCAGATGACCATCCCCCCCGGGTGGGTGCCCAGGTGGCGGGGGAAGTCCTGCACCTCGCGGGCCAGCTCGAGCACGGCGGCGGGTATGCCGGGGAGGTGGCCCGGCAGCTGGCCCCAGGGGTCGAGCTGCTTCGACCAGGCGTCAACCTGGCCGGCGGACGCCCCCAGGGCCTTTCCCATGTCCCGTACTGCCGAGCGAGGCCGGTAGGTGATGACGTTGGCCACCTGGGCCGCTTGCGCCCGCCCGTAACGGCGGTAGACGTACTGGACCACCTCTTCGCGCCGGCCGCTTTCGATGTCGACGTCTATGTCGGGCGGCCCGTCGCGCTCGGGGGACAAGAAGCGCTCGAACAGCAAGCCCAGCCCCACGGCGTCCGCTTTGGTTATCCCGAGCGCGTAGCACACGGCCGAATTGGCCGCCGAACCGCGCCCTTGGCAGTAGATGCCGGCTTCGTTGCAAAAGCGCACTATGTCCCACACGACCAGGAAATAGCCGGCGAAACCTAGCTGGTCGATGACCTCCAGTTCGTAGTCGAGCTGGGCATAGGCGCGGGGGTGGCGGGGCGACTCCCGCGGCCCGTAGCGCCGGAGCGCCCCCTGCTCGGTCAGCTGCCGGAGCCAGGTCATCTCGGTGTGGCCGGCAGGGGCGGGGAAAGGAGGCAGCCTGGGCGCCACCAGCTTGAGGTCGAAGCTGCAGGCCTGGCCGAGCTCCTGGGCGCGCTCCACTGCGCCCGGGTAGCGGGCGAAGCGGCGGGCCTGTTCGGCCCCGCTGCGCAGGCAGGCGGTGGCAGCAGCCGGCAGCCAGCCGTCCATGTCGTCCAGGCTGCGCCGGCCCCGGACGGCGGCCAGGGCGCTGGCCAGGCGGCTGCGGCTCGGGCGGTGGTAGTGGACGTTGTTGGTGGCCACCACGTCGGCGCCTACCCGGCAGGCCAGCTCGGCCAAGGCGTCGTTGCGGGCGGAGGCCAGGGGTTCGCCGTGGTCCCATACCTCTACGGCCACGTTGGGCCGCCCGAACGCCCGCTGCAGGCGCTCGAGCTCAGCCCGGGCGGCCAGGGGGCCGCGGCCCAGGAGCGCCCTCGGCACCGCCCCCTTGCGGCAGCCGGTGAGGACGAGCCAGTGCCCGGCGCCGGCCTCCAGGGGGCCGGAGGCGCAAGGGCTGGGCAAGCCCAGGCCCGGTTGGCCCGGGCTGGGCGGGCTGGTGGCCAGCTGGGAGACAGTAGCCCAGTCTGGCTCGGCCCCGGCCCCAATGGCTGCCAGGAGGGAGAGGTCGTGCTGCGGCCGGCCCTTTTCTCGGCCCAACAAGTTGGCCACGGACAGCGCCTTGCACAAGCGGGCGTAGCCGGTAGGGTCACGGGCCAGCACCACGAGGTGGGTGCCTTCGGGGTCGGGCACGCCGCTGCGGGGGCCGGAGGGGCCCAGGGTGAGCTCGGCGCCGAACACGGTGGGCAGGCCGGCGGCATTGGCTGCTTCGGCGAAGCGGGCCACGCCGTACATGCCGTCGTGGTCGGTGAGCGCCAGTGCCCCCAGGCCCAGGCGGGTGGCCTCCTCGACCAGCTCCTCAGGGTGCGAAGCCCCGTCCAGGAAGCTGAAGTTGGAGTGGCAGTGCAGTTCGGCGTAAGGAGCCTCGCCCACTCCTCCAGGGTACGAACATACGTTCGACAAGGCAAGGGGGTCTCAGGGGCGAGCGCGCCCTGGTGGCCCGCTTGTGCATGCGGGCGACCAGGGCGGCCGAAGGCGTCACCCTCCCCGCCATGTACGTCGACAGCCGGGCGGCCGAGGTCCCGGCCCGTGCCGCGAGCCGCCACGTACCCCAAGGCGGCGTTCTTTGCCCTGGCCTGGCGTCCTTTGCCCCGGCGGGCCTGGCGTCCTTTGCCCTGGCCTGGCGTCCTTTGCCCTACTTCGTACTTCTCTGACCTGTTTGGTGCCGTCCTTAGCCCTCTTCGCGACATAGGACCCCCTAACAGGGCAAAGAACGGGCCCCGATCGTGCCCCGCAGGGCCGCAGGGCCGCAGGGCAGCGGGGCAGCGGGGCAGCGGGGCACGGCGGCTGCACGAAGACCCCCGATCGCCCCGCAGGCTGGGAGGGAAAAGTTGTAGTGAGACAGAACGTAGTATAAGTACACCAGACAACTGGAAAGTACATCGTGTTTCGAGCAGGCTGGGGCGATGAGCTACCTCCCGGGCATCAGTCTCGCCCAGATGCGGCGCAACCTCGCCTTCCACGGGCCCGAGCTCTACGTGGGCAGCGACAGGCGGGGCCTGGCCTGGGCCGGCCCCCAGCAGGCGCTGCTTGTCCTGGGCCCTCCCCGGTCGGGCAAGACGTCGGCCATCGTCGTCCCCAACGTGCTGGCCACGCCGGGGCCGGTGGTCGTGACCTCGACCAAGCCTGACGTGCTGCAAGCCACGCTGGCCAGTCGCTCCGAGATCGGCCGGTGCTGGGTGCTCGACCCCACCGGGGCGCTGGGCACCCCCTCAGGCGCGCTGCAACTGCGGTGGTCCCCAGTGCCCTCGGCCGGCTGCTGGGAAGAAGCGCTCGTCACGGCCAGGGTCATGACCCTGGCCGCCAAGCCCCACTCGTCCTACGGCGAGAGCGCCCACTGGAGCGAACGAGCCCAAGCCTTGCTTGCCCCGCTCTTGCACGCCGCTGCCCTTGGGGGTGGCGATGTCCGCCAAGTCCTCTCCTGGGTGCTGCGCCACGAGCTGGCCGAGCCTGCCGCCTTGCTCGCCCGGGCGGCGCAGGCCGGGGTTGCCACCGCCGTGGCCATGGACGTGCTGGCCGGCATTGACGCCACTGAGGAACGGGAGCGAAGCGGTATCTTCTCGACCGCAGCCGGCACCCTGGCCGCGTACCGTTCCGAGCGGGCGCTGGAGCTGGCTGCGCAGCCCAACTTCGACCCGGCCGCGTTCCCGACGAGCGCCGACACGGTGTACGTGTGCGCTCCCGCCCGTTACCAGGCTCTCATGGCGCCCATCGTGGTGGCGTTCTTGGAACAGGTCCGGGCAGCCACCTACAAGGCTGCCGCCGGAGCATGGTTGCGCGTGCCGGTGACCTTCGTCCTCGACGAAGTAGCCAACATCGCCCCCCTACCCGACTTGCCCGCCATGGTGAGCGAGGCCGGCGGTCAAGGGTTGTTGGTCCTCGCCTGCCTGCAAGACCTTTCCCAGGCGAGGATGCGCTGGGGGCGGGCCGCGGAGGGCTTCTTCAGCCTTTTCGGTGCCAAGGTGCTGTTGCCGGGGGTGGGAGACCTCCAGACCCTGGAGGTCGTCTCCCGCCTGGGTGGCCAGATGGACGTGGTCGTACGCTCGCTCAGCAGCACCGCTTGGTGGTCGCGCCACCCCTCTTCCAACACCACCTATTCGTCGCGCCGGCAAGCCCGGCTGCCCGTCGACCAGGCGCACAGCCTGCCCGTCGGCACTGCCCTGCTGGTTGCCGGTGCCCGGCCGCCCGCGTTGGTGCGCCTGACCCGGTGGTGGGAGCACCCTCCGTTCTGCGAGGCGGCGCGCGCCCGGCCCGTCCCCGTGCCCCAGCCGGTACCGGCCAGCTGGCCCCAACCGGTCCCAGTTGGCCCGCCACCCCCAATGGGCCGCCAACCGGCACCCGGCGCCGGGGACCGCACCGGGGCTGAGGGCCCCTCAGGCCGGCCGGCAGAAGGCCCTTCAGGCCGGTCGGCAAAAGGTGCAGGAGGTATCGTATGGCGCCGGGTGCCGGGCCAACGGCGGATCCACCCCCCGCCGCCCCGCGTGGGGCCGTGATGCCGCCCATGGCACATCACCCAGCACCATCACCCAGCACCATCACTCAGCACCATCACCGGAGCACCTGCCCGGGCTGGGATCGGCGTGATGTACCTTGCCACCATGGTCCGCAGTCACCTCTGGGTCAGAGGGAAGGTCCAAGGGGTCTGGTTCCGGGGCAGTTGCGCGGAGAGAGCCCAGGCTTTGGGCGTCGCTGGCTGGGCCCGCAACCTCCCTGACGGCCGCGTGGAGGTGGTGGCCGAGGGTGACCCCGAGGCAGTCGCTGAACTGGTGGAATGGTGCCGGCAGGGGCCGCCGCTGGCCAGGGTGGTGGGGGTCGACGTGCAACAGGAACCTCCCGAAGGCCTCCAGGGGTTCTGGGTCTGAGCCCTTGGGGCAGTCCTCGGGGAGGCCGGCAAGACCCAAGAGACCTTCGGCGTTGGGGCCGGCATGTGGGCCCGCCGGGGGGCGGTCCTCGGGTGGGCCGCTGTAGCCCCAGGTCGGCCCCGTAGCCTGGCCGTTCCGACCTCTTGCATTGGAGCTAGTGATCTAGTAGATTACTGGAATACTAGCACTAGTGGGTACTACAGGAGGTCACCCCTATGCGTAAGCCCGTCGCGGCCCTCGTCGCCACGCTCTTTGGCCTGCCTGTGGCCGTCTGGCCGGCAGCGGCCTGGCCCACCGCGCTTCGCACCCAGCTGGCCCCGGCAGCTCGGGTCACGCTCAACGGGGCCGGTGCCAACTCGATCGAGCCCTTCTACGAGAAGGTCCTTTACGACTACCACCTTTCTCACCCCCAGGTGACGGTCAACTACTCGCCGGCGGGCAGCAGCGTGGGTGTGAGCGATGTCCAGCAGGGGACAGTGGACTTCGGGGACTCCGAGATCCCCATGTCCCGCCAGGAGCTGGCCCAGGCCCACGGGGTGGTGGCCCAGTTCCCGGTGGACTTGGGTGGCATCGCCGTGAGCTACAACGTGCCTGGCGCGCCGGCGGGCTTGAAGCTCGACGGTGCTGTCTTGGCGGGGATCTTTGACGGGACGATAACCAACTGGGACAGCCCGGCCATAGCCAAGGTCTCTGGCGTCAAGGGGCTCCCCCACCTCCGAGTGGTCCCAGTACACCGCGCCGATGCCTCCGGGCCGGGCTGGGACCTGGACGAGTACCTCATCAAGACCTCGCCGACGTGGTCGGCCCGGGTCGGCACAAAGGTCCCCTCCAAGGCCTGGCCGCTGCCCCAGGTCGGGGTCGGGGCACAGCTCAATAGCGGTGTGGCCAGTTATATCGCCCAGGCTCCAGGGGCCATCGGCTATGTCGAGTACGGCTACGCGCTGAAAGCCGGTCTTGCCAACGCGGCCCTGAAGAACGCGGCCGGCCGTTTCGTGGCCCCCTCAGTCGGCTCGATCGCGGCCGCCGGTGCTCATGCCGCCCGGCTGAGCTGGGACCACTTCGACATCGTCTTCCAACCTGGCGAGGCCACGTACCCGTTGGCCAACTTCAGCTGGGCCATGATGTACCAGGACCAGCACAACCCGGCCAAAGCGGCGGCCTTGAGGGCGCTGTTCAGCTACGTGGTCACTACTGGCCAGAAAGAAGCGGTGCCTCTCGGGTACGCGCCCTTGCCGGCCAATGCGGTGGCGCTGGCCAAGTCCGTGTTGGGCCAGGTCCATTGAGCGAGGGAAAAGTGGTGGCCGTGCCCCAAGCCGAAGGGGCGCTGGCCCGCCCGGCCAAGGCAGCCTTGTCCTTGGGCACCTGGGGAGACCACCTCCAAGTCTTGGTGGCCCCGGCCCCCCGGCCGGCCGGGCGCAGGACGCGGGTGTACGGGCCTGCCACCTGGTTGGGTGCGGCTGCTTTCGCGAGCGCCGTAGCCGGGGTGGCCGTGAGCATAGCTACGGGCTCGGCCGAGGCCTTTGCCCGCTACAGCCCCAGCTTCGCCTGGTCCAGCAGCTACTCACCGGGAACTGCCCACTACGCAACGGGCATCTTGGTGGTGGGCACGGTCGTCACGACCGCGTTGGCATTGCTCCTGGCCGCGCCGGTGGGGCTGGGCGCGTCCATCGCCCTGTCCGAGCTGGTCCCGGGCAAGCTGGCGGCGGCCGCTTCGGCCATCATCGAGCTGCTGGCGGCCGTGCCGAGCATCGTGGTCGGGCTGTGGGCTTTGCTGGTGCTCTCGCCGTTGTTCGCTCGTGACGTCGAGCCCTTCTTGGGCTCGCTGCCGCTCGTCGGGCGGGCCTTCGGTGGCCCTGCCTATGGGCCCAGCATCCTCCTGGCGGCTGTTGTGCTGGCGGTCATGACCCTACCCACCCTTGTGGCGCTGGCCCGGAGCGCGCTGGCAGCAGTGCCTCGCGAGGACAGGGAGGGGGCCATGGCCCTGGGTGCCACCCGCTGGCAGGTGGTCAGGCGGGTGGTCCTGCCCGCGGCACGTCCCGGGGTCAAGGCCGCCGTCACGCTGGCGCTCGGCCGGGTCCTGGGGGAAGCCATAGCCGTCGCCATGGTAATCGGCAACAGCCCCGTCTGGCCTCGGTCGCTGTCCGGGCCGGGGGCAACGCTCGGTTCCGCCATTGTCAACCAGTTCGCTGAAGCCCAGCCCGGGTTGCAAAGGAGCGCCGTCATCGGCCTGGCCGCTGTCCTTTTCCTGCTCACGGTGGCCGTCAACGTCGCCGGGCAGTCCCTGCGCGGCGGCCGCCGGCTGTGGGCCAGCCGGCCGAGGGCCAGCCGGCCGAGGGCCAGCCGGCCGAGGGCCAGCCGGCCGAGGGCCAGCCGGCCGAGGGCCGGCCGCCCGGGGGCCTACCAGCGGGGGGCTTGTTCGCCGTCGCTGCCGTCGGCCGGGGCCGGCGAGGGGGGTGCCGACCTGGCCCTGGTGGCTCCGCCGGGCTTGGGCACCCGCCGACGGCCAAGGGGCCAGCTGGCCCAGGGCGGTTGCACCCTGGCGCTGGTCGCCTGCGGCGCGCCGCTGGTCGCGCTGGTGGCCTACACAGTGGGCCGCGCTGCACCCGCCTTGTCGCTTGGGCTGTTGGTGCACCCGGTGGCGCCATTTGGGGTGCCCGGAGGCGGCATTTCCACGGCCGTGGTGGGCAGTGCTCGCCTGCTTGGCCTGGCGTTGTTGCTCGCGGTGCCAGTCGGGCTGCTCGCCAGCCTCTTTTTGTACGAGCACCCGGGGAGGCTGGCGGCCGTGCTGCGTTGCAGTGCTGACGTGCTGGCTGGGGTGCCCTCGATCGTGGTTGGCATCTTCGCGTTCGAGGCCGTTGTGCGACCGCTCCACAGGCCCTCCGACCTGGCGGCCAGTGCGGCATTGGCTGTGCTGATGGTGCCGGTCATGGTGCGGGCCAACGAGGAGGCTGTCCGGTCGGTCCCGGTGGAACTGCAAGAAGCAGCCGCGGCTTTGGGCGCTTCCCGGTGGCAGGTGGTCAGGCGGGTGGTACTGCCTGGGTCGTTGCCGGGCTTGGTGGCCGGCAACCTGCTCGCCTTGGCCCGGGCTGCCGGCGAGACTGCGCCCTTGCTCTTCACCTTGGCGGCACCCAGCTACGCGATGACGATGCTCATCTACACGCTCGGGACGCAACCCTTCCCAGCTGCCCAGCACCAGGCGTGGGCAACGGCCCTGGTGTTGCTGGTCGTTGTGCTTTTGCTTTCGGCCCTGGCCCGGGCAGCCGCCTGGTACCCCACCCGGAGGGCCCAGTGACCCCCCTCGCTTGGCCCCGCCCCGGCTACGGCCAGCTAGGGCGCTGTGGCCCCGCCCCGGGTGCAGCCACCTCGGCCACCTCCGGCGCCGCCCTTTGCCTGGAAGGCGTGACGGTGAGCTTCGGGGCGCACGTGGCGGTGCGGGACGTGACCCTCACCGTGCCCCGGCACCAGGTCACCACCCTGGTGGGGCCCTCGGGCTGTGGCAAGACCACGCTCCTGCGAGCAGTCAACCGCCTGCACGACCGCGACGGTGCCACGGTGCAGGGACGGGTGCTGCTGGGCGACCTTGACGTCTATGGAGCCGGTACCCGAGCCGAGGCCGTCCGCAGCCGGGTGGGCATGGTGTTCCAAAAGCCGAACCCCTTCCCTACCATGAGCATTTTCGACAACGTGGTCTCGGGGCTGCGCTTTGCCGGCGTCCGCAAAAAGCCCGTCCTGCACCAAGCAGCAGAGGTCGCCTTACGCCAGGCCGCTCTTTGGGACTTGGTGAAAGACCGGCTCGGCCAACCGGCAACCCGGTTGTCGGGTGGGCAGCAGCAGCGCCTGTGCATAGCCCGGGCGCTGGCGGTGGGACCGGAGGTCCTCCTCATGGACGAGCCCTGTTCGGCTCTCGACCCTATAGCCACAGCTAAGGTGGAACAGCTGATCGTCTCTTTGGCCCGCCGGGTGACGGTGGTCCTGGTGACGCACAACATGTTCCAAGCGGCCCGGGTGTCAGACCACGTTGCGGTGGTCCTGATGGCGCCGGACCGGGTGGGGGAGCTGGTCGAGGCGGGGCCGGCCCGCCAGGTGCTCACTTCGCCCCGAGACCCCCGGGCGCGCCAGTACCTGAGCGGCCATGCCGGCTGAGCGGGTAGCGGTCATGGCCAGGGCCGTAAACTGCGGTAATGCACATTTCGGCCAAGGTGGACTACGGGGTGCGGGCCTTGTTGGAGCTGGCGAGCAGCGGAGGGCCGATGACGGGTGAGGCCCTGGCCACCCAGCAGGGGCTACCGGTGAAGTTCCTTGGCGTGATCATGAACGACCTGCGCCGGGCGGGGATCGTGGTGAGCCAGAAAGGGGCGACGGCCGGTTACCGCCTGGCCCGCCCTGCGTCGGAGGTGACCTTGGCCGACGTCATCCGTTCACTGGAGGGCCCTTTGGCCGAGGTGCGAGGGCTGCGGCCCGAGGAGACGGCCTACAACGGGCCGGCCGAGCACTTGCGTGAAGTCTGGGTGGCCCTTCGGGCCAGCCTGCGCTCAGTGCTGGAACAGGTGACCCTGAAGGACATAGTCGAGGGCCCGCTGCCCCCGGCGGTGACCAACCTGACCGCGGACCCTGAGGCCTGGCGTGCCCACCGGCTGAGCTGACCACCGGCTGGCGGACTATTGGCCCACCGGCCGAGCAGGTTGGCCCACTGGCCGAGCTGTCAGGTGGCCACGGGCTTGAGCAACTATCAGCTGGCCAGGGACTTCGGCAACCGGGCCTGCCACCCCCAGGTTGGGCCCGGCAGGAGGGCCGGCCACCCGCAGGTGCCGGGGTCAGGAGCGCTGGAGCTCTCGCAGTGCCCGGTATGAGGTGAGCGCGACGCCGGCACGTTCGGCCAGGGCGTGGACATAGCGGGATGCAGTGGCGATGTCCAGGTCCTCCACCCGGGCCGGCCAGTCGGGCATCACAGCCCGCAGCTCGGCGCTGTCCCGAGCCGGCCGGAGGACGACCTCGGTGACGCCCGGGGGCAGCCCCTGGAGCAGCCGGTCCAGCGCTACCCGGGCGCTTTGGCCCCGAGGGACCCGGACCAGGCGGTCGGGCGACAAGACTCGGTCTTGAGCTGCCAGTTCGCGGAACGGGAAGCCGGCGTTGCGCTGGTGGTCGGGGCCAGGCAGGCGCAGGGGCAGGCGGAACTCCACGGCCAGCTGCAGGGCCACGTCGAAGAACTCGGGGCGCAGTTCGAGCGCCCCCAGGTGGGCAGACAGGTGGCTCACGTCGAACCCCCAGTAGACCGCCCTTTCGACCTGCGCCCGGCATTCCTTGCGGACCTCGTCGATGTCAGCGTGCTCCCAGAGGTCCACGACCGTCCTGGGGAACCCCCCGTCGCCGTCCAGCAGCGAAGGGGCGTGGGTGACCGGCCCCCAACGGTAAAGGTCGTACTCGGCGTTGAGGGTCAAGTGGGCGCCCACGTCCTCGCCCCGGTAGCTGGCGGCCGCCTCCCTTGCCCAAGGCCCAGGCACCACGAGCCCCGCGGAAGTCGCGACACCGGTACGCAACGCGTCATAGACCCCCGCATTGGTGGCATAGCTGACGCCCAGGTCGTCGCAGGTCACGAGCAGCAACCTGGCATCGGGAGCATGGCCCAGGGCTTCAGCCAGAGAGGTCACGCACGGAACGGTACTACGGCCTGGTCATCGGAGCTGCGCCGGTCGGTGGGCTGCACCGGTCGGTGGGTTGGGCGACCCAGCGCGGCTGGGCGAGCCAGCGCGGCTGGGCCGGTCGGCCCAAGCGTGCTCTGAGGCCTCCAGCCGCCCGCCAACGTGGGCGGAGGCGGCTCGGCCTCAGGCTGCCTTGGAGCCGGACCGGGCTTCTGCTCGTTTGACTGCTTGAGCTAAGGCGAGCCTTGCCTCGGCTATAGCCGCCAGCCCCAACCGCCTCGACGACTGGGCGATGGCCGGGTGCTTTGGCTGGCGCCGAGCGCCGCTCCTGGGCCTTGGCGAGCCGAAAAGCTCGGGCTGGCTTGGCGCGACCTCCCGAGCCGGTTGCCTCGTTGTTGGGTGCCTCTCTGGCATGCTCCTATTGTCCTCCCCGGGTGTGACCGTTACCCGTGCCGAGGCAGCACCTGCGGCACCGGGCTGGCTGGCAGGGCTGCGGGCGGGGGTGCCTGTAGGGGCGGAGGGCATCTTCCCTGCCACTGCCGGGCCCTTCTAGCGGGGGATCCGGGTGAACTTGTACTCGTTCAGTTCCGGGAACTCTTGGGCGAGGTCAAGCACTCGCTCGATGGCCGTCTCGGCCACCTTTGCGTCCCCGGCCGGCCGGTGCATGAACCTCACGAAGACGGCCTGCCCGTCTATGACGAAAGTGGGCACCCCGAACACGCCCCAGTTCTCGACCGCCTCTTCATGCTCAGCGCGAGCCTGCTCAGCCGGCCAACCCTTGTCCACCTCCTGGAGTACCGCCCCACCGTCGAGGCCGGCACCGTCGAGCACTCTTTCCACCACCTTCCTGTCTCGCAGGTCGAGGCCCTGGTCGTGACGGGCACGGAAGAGCGCCAGGTGGGCGTCGAGGAACCGCTCTGGTTGGCGCTCTCGGACCACCACCCCCGCCAGGCCTGCTAACAGCCCCGGGTGCTGACCGGGGTTTGCCCAGACAGGCTCCTCGCCGTCGGCCACGTGAGCCTGGGAGAGCGAGAAGAACCGGAAGCGTACGTCCCAGTCGGCACCTGCCTGCAGGGCGGTGACGACATGCTCATGGGCGTTGCGGGCGAACGGGCACAAGTAGTCCCAAGTAAGCGAGAAGCGAGCTGTCATGTCTGTGAGAACACATAAGGCGGAGGCATTGTTTCCGGTGCGGCGAGGCTCATGGTCGTGCTGGGGGAGTGTCAAGAGGCAGCAGGTGGCGGGCCAGCTCGCCCAAGGCGGCCCCAATGGCCGCCCCGGCGATGACGTCGGAGGCATGGTGCAGCTTCACGTGGACGCGGCTGGCCGAGACGGTGACGGCCAACGCGTACACCAGGGGCCACAGCGGGCCGTCCCGGAGCAAGGCTGCAGCCGCGAACGCGGCGCTGGCGTGCCCGCTCGGGAAGCTGCTGGTCCGCGGCTGGCGCAAGGGGAGCGGGGCCGGTTGTGTGCGGGTGGGCCTCCGCCGGCCGAACACCGTCTTGACGGCGCCGTTCACGATGAGGGACTCCACCCCCATCACCGCGCCCGCTCGGAGGACCGTCCTGGCTGCCGCTCGGAGGCTACCGCCTGAGCGCAGCCCGCGGGCCCCGGCCAGGAGGAGCCAGCAAGCGCTGTGCTCGCCGGCCGCACTGGCGGCGTACATCAACCAGTCGACGGAGCGGTGGCCCCGTAGGTGAGCGTCAAAGTACCGGTCCACTGCCGCGTCGAAGCGCGCCAGGTGCCCCGGGAGGTTCATCTCCCGGACGGCTCTTCCACGAGGCTCAGCGCCGGCCCAGGCACTCTGGCGCTGCCGGCCGCCAGCCCGGCGGCCCCGTTGGCCTCCAATGCGTCAGCACCGGTCGGCTCGGGCACTCCAGGCCCGGCAGCCCCGTTGGCTCCAGGCCCGGCAGCCCCGTTGGCCTCCGGCGGGGCAGCACCGTCGAGCTGGAGCAGTGCGGCACCGTCGGGCTGGAGCACAGCAGCACCGTCGGCCGGTGCCAGGAGGGAGAGGTCCCCCCCCTGGGCCGGGCAGTAGGCGTGGTAGCCGCACCAATCGCACAGGGGGCCAGGCCGGGGCCGGAAGTCCTCCCGTAGGCAGGCTCGCTTGACGGCGGCCCAGATGGCGCTGGCTTGGAGCCGCAGGCTCGTGATCGACTGGTCGGAGGGCTCGCTCGATATAGCCAAAGGCTCGCGCAGGTGGAACAACTGGACCCTGGCCGGCCTCCGGCCGAGGACCTCCTGGCAGAGCAAGGCGTAGAAATTGACACCGCCCAGGCGAGCCTGTTCCTGGCCGGCGCTGGGTGCCCGGCCAGTCTTGTAGTCGGTGACCACGAGCTGGCCGTGGCGGTCCAGTTCCAGGCGGTCGATGATGCCTCGCAGGCGTAGCCCGTCCACCTGGGCCTCGAGGCGCAGCTCGGTGCCGATCACCCGGACGGCGTTAGGGTCCTCCAGCGCTAGGTAGTTGGTGAGCAGGGTGCGGGCATCGGCGGCAAAGTCTTCCAGTTGGGAGGTGCTCAGGCCCAACTGGAGCGCCTCCCGGCTGGCCAGGAGCTCGTCGAGGGCGCGTCCCAGCATGGAGAAGGCTGCCTCCTGGTCACGCCGGCCCGGCCCCTCCTCCCACATCAAAAGCTCGAGCGCCCGGTGCACGACCGTGCCCTTGAACGCGGCCTCGGACGGAGCTTCTGGGAGCCTGTCTATGGCGGAGAGCCTGAAGGCCAGGGCGCATTCCTTGAAGGTCGCCACCTTGGAAGGGGTGAGCGATCCCGGTAGCGGCAGGGCCATGAAGACAAAGCTAACTACCTCCGCCGACCGCTTGGTGGACTCCGCCGGCCCCTCGGTGGTTGGTGGGCTCCGCCGGCCCCTCGGTGGGCCAGGCGTGACAAGATGCCGGGGTGGGCACAACCGTGGGCGCAATGGCGCGTACAACGGTGGGCGCAACGGCGCGCACAACCGTGGGCACAACCGAGCATGGCCCCTCCATGCCGTCTGGGCCGGGAACTGTTGGTAGACCGGTCGCTGGCTGAGGCCTGGGGGGTGGCCACCGGTTACTGGGACGTGGCCGGTAGATGGAGGGAACCCCCACCCGAGACGGTAGAGGCCGTGCTCCGTTCCATGGGGGCGCTCGGCCGCGACCGCCCTCCGGCACCTGAGCAAGGGCCAGTGAGGGTCGTCTTCCAGGACGACCCCTGGCCGTCGCTCCCCGCCGGCCGGTTGAGCTTGGAGGCCGGGGGGTACATGGACCTGGGCCCTGGAGGCCGCCTTGTGGGCCTGGTGGACGGGGACCGCCTGGAAGTTGGGGGCCACCGGCTCGGCGGGGGCCGAGGGGACGGGGGCCGGCCGGACAAGGGCGGGGAGGACGGGGGCGGCTTGGAGGGCACCGGCCGGCTGGGGGGCGCCCGCCGGCTGAGCAAGGGCGACCAGGTGGCCCTGGCGGACCTCCCGGTGGGCTACCACCGCTTCGAGCCGGGCCAAGCAAGCGGGGGGCCGGGGCCGCTCACCATCGCGCTCTGCCCCCCCCGCTGCCCGCCACCGCCCAGGGAACGGGCCTGGGGCTGGTCCGTCCAGCTCTACGCGGCCCGGTCGCGCCGCAGCTGGGGGGCCGGTGACCTGGCCGACCTGCGCCGGCTGGCCGCCTGGTCTGAGACCAATGGAGCGGGCTATGTGCTGGTGAACCCGCTGCATGCCCCGGCGCCGGGCCCCAACCCGGCACCGAGCCCCTATTTCCCCAGTTCCAGGTGCTTCCTCAACCCGCTGTACCTGCGCATAGAAGAAGTCCCGGGCGCCAGCCAGCTGCCCGACCTGGCGGAGCTGGCGAGCAAGGGCCGGGCGCTCAATGCTGACCGGCTGATCGACCGGGCCGCCGCCTGGTCCCTCAAATCGGCTGCCTTGGAACAGTTGTTCACCCGGTTCGAGGCGTCCGGGGGCGACGAGGGTTTCACGTCGTTCGTCTCCGGCCGGGGGGAGGTGCTCGACCACTACACGACGTTCTGCGCCCTGGCTGAGCTCAACGGCCTTCCCTGGCAGGCCTGGCCGCAGGAGCTGCGCCACCCCTGGGCCCCGGCCGTGGCCCGCTTTGCCGCCCGCCCCCAGGCGGCCAGGCGCAAGCGCTACCACGCTTGGCTGCAGTGGCTGTGCGACGCTCAGCTGGCCCGGGCCGCGAGCGGGGCTTGCGAGCTCGTCCAGGACCTGGCGGTGGGCGTTGACGGCGGGGGGGCGGACGCCTGGATCTGGCAGGGCACCTTCGCCCTGGACATGAGGGTGGGAGCGCCCCCGGACGACTTCAACCCGCAGGGCCAGGACTGGGGGCTCCCTCCCTGGGGCCCCTGGGAGCTGCGGGCGGCCGGCTACGAACCGTACATAGCTACCCTGCGGGCAGCCATGGCCCATGCCGGGGGGTTGCGGGTGGACCACGTGATGGGCCTGTTCCGGCTGTTCTGGGTGCCGGTCGGCTCCGAGCCCTCCCGCGGCACTTATGTCCGCTACCCCTGGCGGGACCTGCTGGGGCTGCTGTGCCTGGAAGCGCACCGGGCCGGCAGTTACGTCGTGGGGGAGGACTTGGGCACCGTGGAAGACCAAGTCCGCCAGGAACTGGCCGCCCGCGGCGTCCTCTCGTACAAGCTGTTGTGGTTCGAGCCCGAGCGGCCGCCGGCTTGGGGCCACCAGGCACTGGCCGCGGTGACCACCCATGACCTGCCTACCGTGGCTGGGGTGTGGACGGGGTCGGACTTGGCCGCCCAGCGCCGTTGTGGGCTCCAGCCCAACGAAGAGGGCTTTGCTGCCCTGCGGGCGCGCCTGGAGGGCTGGACCGGCTCGGGGCCGGGACGGCCGGTGGCCGAGGTGGTCGAAGCTGCCTATGCGGCGTTGGCCCAGGCTCCCTGCGCCCTGGTGACGGCCACCCTCGACGACGCCTTGTGCGTGGAGGAAAGGCCGAACATGCCCGGGACGGTCGACCAGTGGCCCAACTGGCGCCTGGCCTTGCCGAGCCCCCTCGAAGAGGTGGAACGCCTGCCTCTGGCCGCGTCCATCGCCCGCCACCTGGGGGCAAGGTGAGCGTTGCCGACCTCCCGGTGGCGCCCCCGGTGGCGCCGATGCTGGCCAAGCTGTCCCGCCAGCTGCCGGTGGGTGACTACCTGTACGAGCCGAAGTGGGACGGGTTCCGGGCCATAGTCTTCCGGGACGGCGGCGACGTGGAAATGGGCAGCCGCAACGAGCTGTCGCTCACCCGTTATTTCCCCGAGCTGGTGGCCGCCTTGCAGGCTGCCCTTCCACCCAGGGTCGTGGTCGACGGTGAGGTGGTGGTGGTCGGGGAGGCCGGCTTGGACTTCGAGGCGCTGTCGCAGCGGGTCCACCCCGCCCCCAGCCGGGTACGCCTGCTGGCCCAGCGGTGGCCGGCCTGGTTCGTGGCCTTCGACCTGCTGGCGCTGGGGGACCACGACCTGCGGGGCGAGCCGTTCGCCCAACGCCGCCAGCGCCTCGAGGGCATCCTGGCCCACCCGGCCGGCAGCGTCCGGCTCACGCCCTGCACCCGGGACCCGGCGGTGGCCCAGGACTGGTTCGAGCGCTTCGAGGGGGCCGGGCTGGACGGGGTGGTGGCCAAGCCGGCCAGCTTGGCCTACATGCCCGACAAGCGGGCCATGACCAAGGTGAAGCACGAACGCACAGCCGAGTTCGTAGTGGGCGGGTTCCGCTGGTACCGGCCGGGGCCCGCCGGGGGACGCGGCCCAGGCCCGGCAGCAGGCGAGGGGGCCGCGGCTGCCCCGGCCGCGGTCGGGTCGTTGCTGCTGGGCCTTTACGACAGGCAGGGCCAGCTCTGCCACGTGGGGGTGATCGGGGCCTTTCCCGCTGCCGAACGCCAGCGGCTGGTCGAGGTGCTGGCGCCGTACATGAGCCCGGGGCCTGAGCACCCCTGGTCCACTTGGGCTGAGGCCGTGGCCGGGGCGGGGACGCGGCTACCCGGTGCCCGGAACCGATGGAACGCCACCAAGGACATGTCGTTCGAGCTCCTGCGCCCGGTCCTGGTGGCGGAAGCCGCCTACGAGCACCTCCAGGGCAACCGCCTCCGGCACCTGGCCCAGTTCCGGCGCTGGAGGCCCGACCGTGACCCTCTCAGTTGCACCTATGAGCAGCTGGAGGCGGTCGTGCCCGTCGAGCTGGCCGAGGTCTTCGGGGCGGGCCAGGTGGCCCGGGCAGGCCAGGTGGCCCGGGCGGGGCAGCGGTCCGGCCACCCCTGAGCTGGGGGAAGGGGGAGCACCCGGTCGGGCCGACGGCCCGGCTGGTTCGGCTGGCCCGGCAGCCCGGCAGTTTTCGGCTGGCCCGTCCGGCTCCTTGGGCCGGGCGTTGGGCCCCTCCGCGCGCCCGGCGGCCGCCGAGCGCAGTAGCGTCTGGCAGAGTGGGCCAAGGGTCACCGCGAGATGCCGTTGGCGGGTTGCCGGTGGTGGGGATCAGCGCCACCGCCAACGCGGAACAAAGCGCCCTGCTGGTGCCTGTGCCCGAGGTCGAAGACGTGGTGGGGCCCTGGCGGATGGCCCACGACCCGTTGGCCCGCTCGGGCGTCCCGGCCCACGTCACCTTGGTCGTCCCCTGGGTGCCGCCCGAGCAGGTGAAGCAGGACCACTTGGACGAACTGGACGCCCTGTTGGCGGACGAGCCTGCCTTTGACTACCAGTTGGACCGCGTCTGCTGGTTCGGCCAGAGGGTGCTGTGGCTGGCCCCGACGCCGGCCGAGCCGTTCGTCCACCTGACCGACGTCCTGGCCGGGCATTTCGAAACCCCACCGTGGCAGGGCGAGTTCGCCGAAGTCGTGCCCCATGTCACCGTGGGGCATGCCCGCCCCGGTGAGGAGGGCGTCCTGGCCGAAGTGGAACAGCAGCTGGCCTCGAGGCTCCCGGTGGCCTGCCGGGCGTCCGAGGTGGACGTCATGTGCGGGGACGGCCGCCGCTGGTCGGTGCGCCACCGGGCCCGGCTGCGGGCTTGACCGCCCCAGCCGCCCGGCCTACGCCCGCCTGGCTCAGGGCCGGCCTTGGCCGTAGGGTTCGCCCGCCTCCTTGTAGCAGTGCTCGTGGTAGTGCTCCACCCGGTCCCAGTGGCCGTCGACGTAGACGTTGGCGATCACTTGGCGTTGCTGCAGCCGGGCTGTGAACTTGATCGGGGCCTGGCACTGGCGGCACACGGCGTCGTTGCCCGGCTCGACCCCGCGGAGCACCGCCCGGCTCACGTGAGCGAGCTGCGTGCTGGGGGTCACCTAGTCGTTATCGGCCCTTGCGCCCCCAACCTGAGCTGCCCCGGCGGGCTTGAGCGCAGTGAGCTGGCAGCACCGTAATGTGGTACTGCCGTGCCTGAGCACCAACCTCTTCGTCCGGACAGCTTCGGCCCCAACGCGTGGCTCGTGGACGAGATGTTCGACCAGTTCTGCCGCGACCCGAGCTCGGTGAGCGAGAGCTGGCGCGAGTTCTTCGAGGGCTACCGGCCCGGGGGGGCCAACCTGGCCAAGCCGGCTGCCACCTCTGAAGGGGTGCCTGACCTGAGGGCGGGGCCAGGGGCGGGGGGGCCCCAGGCCGCCCCTGGTGCCCCCGTCACCGCTGGCACCCTCGCCACGGCTGGCACCTCTGGCGCCACCGGTGCTCCCACCACCGTGACGGCCGTGGCGCCGCCACCGTCTCCTGCTGGCCCTTCAGCTCGCAGTGCCTCGCCGGCCACGGCGCCTGAGGCAGTGGTGCCTCCGCCAACCCCGCCCGAAGACGGCGCCACCGAAGTCGTGGTGCTGCGGGGTGCCCCGGCCCGCCTGGCGGCCAACATGGCCTCCAGCCTGAGCCTGCCCACAGCGACCAGCGTGCGGTCCGTGCCGGCCAAGATGCTGGATGTCAACCGCCTGGTACTCAACAACCACTTGGCCCGCACCGGGGTGGCCGGCAAGGTCAGCTTCACCCACCTGATCGGTTGGGCGGTGGTGAAAGCCCTGGGGACGGTCCCGGCGCTGAACCGCGCTTTCGTCGAGGCCGCCCCGGCCGGCGAGCGCAACGGCCAGCCGCCCCAGCCCGCGGTCGCCCACCCGGCCCACGTCAACCTCGGGGTCGCCGTGGACCTGAGCCGGCCGGACGGCAGCCGGGCGTTGATGGTCCCCGTCGTCAAGCACGCCGACACGCTGGAGTTCCGTGAGTTCTGGCGTTCCTACGAGGAGCTGGTGCGCAAAGTCCGTTCCGGCAAGGCCGGGGTCGACGACTTCGCCGGTGCGACCATCACCATCACCAACCCGGGCACTTTCGGCACCGCCCAGTCCGTCCCCCGGCTGATGCCAGGCCAGGGCGCCATCGTCGCCATGGGCAGCCTGGGCTACCCCGCGGAGTGGCAGGGGGCCGACCCCCGCCAGTTGGCCGACCTCGGCGTGTCCAAGGTGGTGACCATCAGCTGCACCTACGACCACCGGGTGGTGCAGGGCGCCGAGTCGGGCGCTTTCCTCCAGCAGGTCCACCGGCTGCTGATGGGCGAGGACGGCTTTTACGAGGGCGTGTTCAAGAGCATGGGGGTGCCTTACCGGCCGGTCAAGTACCAACGGGACATAAACGACCCCTTCGCCCGCGAGGCCGGTTATATCGACAAGCAGCAGAAAGTCGAGAGGCTCATAAATGCGTACCGGGTGCGGGGGCACCTGATAGCCCACCTGGACCCGCTCGATTGGAAAGAGCCCCCGATGCACGCCGAGCTGGACATGGCCACCTACGGCCTCACCGTCTGGGACCTGGAAAGGGAGTTCCTGGCCCAGGGCCTGGCTGGCCAGGAGCGGCTGCGCCTGGGCGAGATCCTCTCCATATTGCGCGATGCCTACTGCCGGACGCTGGGCGTCGAGTACATGCACATCATGGAACCAGCCGAAAAACGCTGGATCCAGCAGCACGTCGAGGGCGTGAGCACCGCTCTCAGCCCCGATGAGCACCGGCGCATCCTTTCCCAGCTGAACGCAGCCGAGGCGTTGGAGAGGTTCCTCAATACCAAGTACGTGGGCCAGAAACGCTTCGGGCTCGAAGGGGCCGAGTCGGCCATCCCCCTTTTGGCGGCCCTGCTGGACGATGCCGCCGACCAGGGCCACCGGCACGTTGTCATGGGCATGGCCCACCGCGGCCGCCTGAACGTGCTCATAAACATCGTGGGCAAGAGCTACAAGGAGCTCTTCGACGAGTTCGAGGGCAACCTCGACCCAACCACCGTGCAGGGCAGCGGGGACGTCAAGTACCACAAGGGCCTGCGGGGCACCTACCTGTCCCGCTCGGGCCGCCCGCTCGACGTGGCGCTGGCTTCGAACCCTTCCCACCTGGAGGCGGTCTGCCCGGTGGTGGAAGGCATGGCCCGCGCCCTGCAGGACCAGCTGTCCCGGGACGGCGGCCCGGCCTTGGCCCGCGACCTGGTGCTGCCGGTGCTGGTGCACGGGGACGCCGCCTTTGCCGGCCAGGGGGTGGTGGCCGAGACCCTCAACATGTCTGCCGTGGCCGCCTACGACACCGGCGGCACGGTCCACTTGGTCATCAACAACCAGCTGGGCTTTACCACCAACCCGGACTCGGCCCGGTCGTCCATTTACGCGACCGACGTCGCCAAGATGGTGCAAGCCCCCATTTTCCATGTCAATGGTGACGACCCCGAGGCCTGCGTGCGGGCGGCTCGCTTGGCGCTGGCGTTCCGCCAGGAGTTCCACAAAGACGTCGTCATCGACATGATCTGCTACCGGCGCTACGGCCACAACGAACAAGATGACCCCTCGCTCACCCAGCCGTTGCTCTACCACCTGATCAACGAGCACCGCAGCGTGAGGAAGCTCTACACCGAGGCGCTGGTGCGCCGGGGGGACATCACCCTGGCCGAGGCCGAAGAGGCACTGGCCGACTTCTCCCGCCGGCTCCAAGAGGCGCTCGACCAGACCCGGGCTTCGGCCCCGCCCCACCCCACCAGCCTCCCTCCGCCGCCACCCCCGCCCTCGACGATGCCTGCGGTGCCAACCGCGGTCAGTGCGGCCCGCCTGGAGGTGGTCATGGGTGCGCTCTGCCGGTGCCCCGAGGGCTGCACGCTGCACCCCAAGGTGGCCCGCTTGCTCGAGGCGCGCACCCAGCTGTGGGAAAGCGGCCAGGTGGACTGGGCCCTGGGCGAGCAGCTGGCCTACGGGACGTTGCTGCTGGAGGGCCACGATGTCCGCCTGTGCGGGCAGGACACCCGGCGGGGCACCTTCAGCCACCGCCACGCGGTTTACGTGGACTACCACACCGGCGAGGAGCACGTGCCCCTGGCCGAGATGAGCGCGGCCGAGGCGCGCCGCCGGGCCACCGGCCACCCTGGTGAGCCCGCAATGCCAGGCCAAGCGGCCACCGGCCACCCTGGTGAGCCTGAGCTGCCAGGCCGGTTCTTCGTTTACGATTCGGTGCTGTCCGAGTACGCGGCTTTGGGTTTTGACTACGGGTACTCGCTGCTGTCGCCGGGCGCCCTCGTGGTGTGGGAAGCCCAGTTCGGGGACTTTGCCAACGGCGCCCAGGTTGTCATCGACCAGTTCATCGCTGCCGCCCAAGCGAAATGGGAGCAGTCATCGGGCCTGGTGCTGTTCCTGCCGCATGGCTACGAGGGCCAAGGGCCGGAACACTCCTCGGCCCGGGTGGAACGCTTTTTGACCCTGTGCGCCGGCCCCAACATGTGCGTCGCCAACGTGACCACCGCGGCGCAGCTGTTCCACCTGCTCCGCCGCCAGGTGCTCAGCCCGGCCAAGGTCCCGCTCGTCCTGTTCACCCCCAAGCGCTACCTGCGGGCCAGGGAGGCCCACAGCCCGGTGGGGGACTTGACCGCGGGAGCCTTCAGAGAGGTCCTCGACGACCAAGGCGCCGACCCCGGCCGAGTGCGGCGGGTGGTGCTGGCCAGCGGCAAGTTCGCCCTGGACCTGATGGCGGCTCGCTCCGAGCGGGGACGCCACGATGTGGCCGTGGTACGGGTCGAGCAGCTGTACCCCTGGCCGGAAGAGGCTTTGGCCGCGGCGGTCGCCCGTTACCCAGGGGCCAGCGAAGTGGCCTGGGCCCAGGAAGAGCCAGCCAACATGGGGCCCCGCAGTTTCGTCCAGGAAAGGTTGGCCGGGCTCTTGGCGGACGGCTACCGGCTGTCGTACGTGGCCCGCCCGCCTTCGCCTTCGCCTGCGACCGGCAGTTATGCCTTGCACGAGCTGGAGCAGGCGGACGTCCTCGCCCGTGCCCTGGGGTAGGGCGCAAGGTGCTGCGAGGCGCCCACGGTGGGCGCGCCACTGATGGGTACGCTCGCCCGTGCCCTGGGGTGGGGCAGAAGTTGCAGCGAGGCGGTCCACCACTGCGGCTGCTCGACGTGGCAGACTGAGCAGGTGGGTTACGCCGTCAGCGGCTGAGCCTGCTCTGGTTGCCCTGGTGGGTGCTGAGCGGCTGGCGTTGCGTCGTGGCCCCAGGGCCTGGAAAGGCTAAGCCGGTACCGGCCCGTACGGCCAGTACCTGGTAGGCCGCGGGGCCTTGGACGACGAACTAGGAGAGACATGCCAGCTCGCCACGTGGTAGTGGACGGCTCCAACATTGCAACAGAAGGCGGCAGCGTCCCCAGCCTTAAGCAGCTCGACGAAGCAGTACGGGAGTACCTGATCGAGAACCCCGGCGACATTGTCACGGTGGTCGTGGACGCGTCGTTCGGCCACCGGATCGACCCCTCGGAGCGTGAGCGTTTCGAGCAAGCCGAAGCCGCCGGGGAGATAGTGCTGCCCCCTGCCGGCGCCATTGGGAGGGGCGACGCCTTCCTGCTCCGGATCGCGGACAAGGTCGGTGCCGTCGTGCTCTCCAATGACTCCTTCCAGGAGTTCCACGGGGAGTACGAGTGGCTGTTCGACAAGGGCCGCCTGATCGGCGGGAAGCCCGTGCCCGGTGTGGGTTGGATTTTCACTCCCCGCACCCCGGTACGAGGGGCCAAGAGCCGTGTCGCCATAAAGGAGGCCAAGCGCAAGAAGCGGTCGCTGGCCGCCGAGGAGGTGGGCGAGAGCGGCTTGGACATGGCGGCAGAACGTTTGCGGGGCCGGGGCGGCGAGCGCAAGCTGCAGCGGGCCATCGCCGCGGCGGTGGAAGAAGCAGTTGAACCAGCTGAGCACGGCCGCAAGCACCGCCGCCGGCGGCGCTCGGAGCCGCCGGCCGAGCCTCTGAACGACCCCTACAGCTTCATCTCGTTCATCGCTTCCAACCGGCTGGGCCAGGAGGTGGAGGGAAAGGTGGAGGAGTTCTCGTCGCATGGGGCCTTTGTCTCCGTTGACGGTGCCCGCTGCTACGTCCCTCTGTCGGCCATGGGCGACCCGGCGCCGCGCTCGGCCCGTGAGGTGCTCCGCAAGGGCGAGGTGAGGCGGTTTGTCGTGCAGGCCTTCGACGCGATGCGAAGGGGTGTCGAACTGGCTTTGCCGGGTTTCGCCCGGGTTTCCGGTGGGCCCACCGAAGAGACGGTGGAAGCGGAGATCCGCCGGCTGGCCGAGCTGCCGGCTGGTGATGGCGCGGGCGAGGGCGCCGAGCCTAAGCCAAGGGTCACCCGGCGTGCGGGCGGCAGCAGGCGGGCCCGCTCGGCCGAAGCAGCGCCCCCGAGCGCCGCGGCGGGCACCCGCTCAGCTCGCAGGGCAAAGCGTACGGGAGCGGGTGCAGCCCCCGTAGCAGCTGTGGCGGAGCCAGAGCCGTCGTCCAAGGCGTCGTCCAAGACCGCGTCCAAGACCGCGTCCAAGGCCTCGTCCAAGGCGCCGGCAAAGGCGGCGGCCAAGGCGCAGGCCGGGACGGCGGCCAAGGCGCAGGCAAAGACGGCGGGCAAGGTGCCGGCAAAGACGGCGGGCAAGGTGCCGGCTAAGACAGCCGCTAAGACCGGTTCTGAGGCACCGGGTAAGACTGCCGCTAAGGCATCGGCCAGGACCGCCTCTAAGGCGGCTGCTCCGGCCGAGCCAGCGGGGAAGGCGTCATCCAAGGCGCCGGCGGAGGCAGCGGGCAAGGCCTCCGCCCAGTCACCAGCCAAGGTGGCTGCCGCGGCAGTTAGGCCACCGGCCAAGGCTGCCGCCAAGTCCACAGCCGCCGCCAAGTCCACAGGAGCGGCCAAGTCCACAGGAGCGGCCAAGTCCACAGCCGCCGCCAAGTCGACAGGAGCGGCCAAGGAGCCAACTCCGGCCAAGGCCAAGGCGCCGGCCGAGACGCCCGCCCAGACCGCTGCTGCCGACGAGGCAACTGCCAAGCCCCGGGCCAAAGGGGCCAAGGCGCCGGCTGCCAACGCAGCCAAAGCGCCGGCCGAAGAGGGGGCCAGAGCGCCGGCAGCCAGGCCAGCTAGGGCTTCGGCGGTCAAGGCGGCCAAGGAGGCCAAGGCAGCAAAGGAGCCGTCCCTGGGGGCCGCCAAGGCACCGGCCAAAGCCGAGGCACCAGCCAGGGCGCCAGCCAAATCCGTGGCTGAGGGCCGAGTGCGGCGGGGCTCGTGACCTCGGCCCCGGCTCTGCTTGGCCCAGGCGACGACTGGCCTGCGCGCTCGGCCTTGCCGTCCGGCTGTCCCCTAGGTTGAGGACGGCGTAGGTTCGAGCTGTGCGGGTCGAAGCAGTGCTGGGTGACATCACCCGGCAAGATGTCGATGCCATCGTCAACGCCGCCAACGAAGCTCTGGCCGGTGGGGGTGGCGTGGACGGGGCCGTGCACCGGGCTGCCGGGGCCCGCCAGATGCACGAGGCGTGTGCCCGCCTGGGTGGCTGCGCGACCGGCGACGCCAAGGCCACGCCCGGGTTTGCCCTGAAGGCCCGCTGGGTAGTCCATACCGTCGGGCCGCGTTGGAGGGGTGGCAACGCTGGAGAAGAGCAGGCGCTTCGCAGTTGCTACCGCCGGTGCCTGGAAGTTGCCGACGAACTGGGCGCTCGTAGCGTTGCCTTCCCGGCCATCTCGACGGGCGTTTACGGCTACCCGCCAAGACAAGCGGCCGAGGTGGCAGTCACTACCCTGCTTGGCACGGAGACCAAGGTCGAGCTGGTGAGGCTCGTCGCCTTCGACCAGGCCAGCTTCGATATCTACCGCGAGCTGCTGGCTTCGCACGGCGGGCGAGCAGGCCAGTAGACGGCTAGCCCATCCACGAGCCGGAGAAGGGGCAGGGCGGTAGGGGTTGGTGACTGCTAGCGGACGAGTTGGTGTTAGTTGTCGTACGTACGATCTAGTATGAGCCGGGTGAACCTGTCTGAGTGGGCCGAGCAAGTGGGCGTTTCCAAGTTCACGGCATACCGTTGGTCCCGGGAAGGCACTTTGCCCGTGCCGGCGACCAGAGCCGGCCGGTTGATCCTGGTAGACGTCGACAGCCCAAGGCACCGTGCCTGCCGGACGGTTGTGTACGCCAGGG
>JAJPKN010000060.1 GCA_021323695.1 Actinomycetota bacterium
ACATAGCCAAGGCGTCAGGAGGCATGGGCAACGTCTGGACGGCTAACACCTACAGCTTCACCGGTAACGGAGGGTACGGCGGCTGGGTCTTCATTGCAGGGAGCCAGCGGAGCGTGGGCCAGCGGACGGTTGGGAGGCGTACAGAGGTGGTGTGGGCCAGGGTCTGGGGCCAGGACCTGGGCAGCACCGGCCTTTAGCCAGGTCTGTGGAAGCTATTGTGTAGTTGACTGGTTTGCTCGGCGCTACCCTGTGGAGAAGTGTTGGATGCCGAGAACGGCGCTGTGCCAGGCGAGGGACGTGCCTGCTGATGGTAGACCGTCATTTAGCATGTGCCGGCCCCTGAAGCCCCTTGCCGACGGGGCATTCGCTGTTCGGTGGATGGGTCATGGCAGGATGTGACGTGTAAAACGGGACCTGTGCTGGTGACCCGGCCCCGATTGTTGAGCAACTCGCTATGCGAGCTGTAGCTGTTATCGGTTGAGCCACTGGTCGACGAACTCGACCGGGGTGAGCCAGCCGTGCGCCGAGTGGGGCGTGTTCATGTTGTAGTCGGTCCGCCAGTCATCGGTCAGGACCTGAGCCTCGGGGAGGCTGTCGAACTGCCGGCCGTTGAGGTGCTCGTCGCGCAGCCTGCCGTTGAACGGCTCGGTCCAGGCGTTCTGCCATGGTGAGCCTGGTCGATGAAGATCGTGCCGGTCTCGTTGAAACGGGACCAGTCGGAGACCGCGTAGGCGATGAACTCGGGCCCGTGGTCGAAGCGGACGAAGACGGGCGCGCCGCGCTGTGCCGCCAGACGCTCGAGGCAGGCGACGACACCGTCGGCATCAATGGCACGCTCGACGTAGGTGGCCAGGGCCTCCCTCGTGAACTCGTCGAAGACGTTCAAGAAACTTGAACATGCTCCCGTCGTTGGTCTGGTCGAACTGGAAGTCACAGGCCCACACGACATTGGGCCTGATGGCGCAGAACGGGCCCATGGCCTTGCCGATGCCCCGCAGCGGCTCCTTGCGCTTGCGATAGGGGGCACGCAGGCCTTCTGCTGTGCGGAGGCGGTGGGTCCGCTTGGGGTTCGCCCTCCACCCAGCTGCCTTGGCGGCCAGCGCCGCCCTCCGCCAGCCCCAGCGGGGACGCCGCCGGGCGAGGTCGCGTAGAAAGGCCCGAAGGGCGAGCTCGTCGGCGGAAGGCACCGGTGCCGCGAGGCGCTGGGTGGAGCGGGGCTGGCCGACGGCACGACAGGCCCGGCGCTGGGAGGCCCCGAACTGCGTCGAGAGGGCCCCGACAGCCTCCCGGCGGCGCTCCGGGGTCAGGAGTTCCCCCGGTTCACCTCGTCGAGCATCTCGTTGTCGAGGGCCTGGTAGGCCACGATCTTCTCCAGGCGCTGGTTCTCCTTGCGGAGCGCGCGCAGCTCCTTGGCGTCGTCGGCCTTCATGCCGCCGTACTGGTTGCGCCAGCGGTGCCAAGTTCGGCTCGGTGATCTCGAGTGATCTCGAGGTGACGGACCATCTCTTCGATCGACTTCCCTTCGCCGAGGAGCTTCTCGCCGTGGGCCAGCTTCCGGGTCACCTGGCCGGGCGTGTGGCGCCGTCTCTTCATGGTCGTGCTGTCCTCCCTCCCCATGTCGTGCCGTAGGGCTCGGTACCGTTGCTCACGAGTAGCAGAGCCGGCCTTCCCTCCCTCCCCATGTCGTGGGGCTCGGACTCGACTCGCACAACGGGTGGATCAGCTGACGGCGATCCGGTCACCGGGGAAGGCGCGGGTTGGCGAGAGCGACTTTGGCGAAGATGGGGAAATGACGGAAAGGGACGAAGACGGGTTCAAGTAGGGGCTGCTGGCTGACGACCTCCTTGGAGGGGCATAGGGTCCCGCACGCACTGTTGTGGATCTTGCCCGCGCCCGGAGGGGTAGGCCAATGGCACGTCGTTTTTCCTGTCGCATGCCCTGCTTGCGGGCCAGGCTCGCGGTGATGCTGGCGGCGCTTAGCGTAGGGGCGGTGCTCACTGGGGTGGTTAGCTCGTATGGCGGGGCTGACGGTGTGAGGGCCGGAGACGTCGGCGGGCCAGCGCTCGGGTACTGGTTGCTGGCACCGGGCGGAGAAGTCATCCCCTTCGGTGCGGCCGAGGGTGGGGGGCAGCTACGGGGGCTGCATAAGGGCGAGCATGCGGTTGCTATAGTTGCAGACCCCTCCGCCCAGGGCTACTGGGTGACTACGCAAGATGGGAGGGTCTTTGCCGTCGGGGGTGCAAGGTACTATGGTGGCCTCGTAGGGCGGGGTGCAGAGCCGGCACAGACGGCTGCCATCGTGGGTATGGCGTCTAGTGCGGGCGGTGCAGGTTATTGGCTTGTCGATGCGAAGGGCGAAGTCTTCAGCTTTGGCAAGGCACATTTCTTTGGGCCCAGGAAGGCGCTGCACCTGCGGTCGCCAATCGTGGCTATTGTGGCCAGGCCCGGAGGTGGTGGGTACTGGCTTGCCACGGCGGGCGGCGAAGTGCTCGGCTTCGGTGGTGCCCATGTGTACGGCCGGGCTGAGCACGCACAAGGAGGCGGCGAAGTAGTCGGGATGGCAGCGGCACCCGACGGCAGGGGGTACTGGCTCGCAAGGGCGTACGGAGGCGTCCTGGCCTTCGGGGATGCCCGCGACTTTGGGGCTACGCCGGCTGTGGCCAGAGTTGTGGGGATAGCCGCTGTCCCCAGTGGGGAGGGGTACTGGCTGGCAGAGGTCAACGGGTCAGTGGTGGGGTTCGGGGCTGCTGCGGGCACCGCCCGCAGTGGCCAGGTCGCCCACCTGGCGCGGGTGGACGGCATATCCGCTTCCTACCGGCTAGGCTACTCGGCGGGCAAGGCCGTCGGCAGGTCCCGAACAGAACTGACGACAACTACAGCACCTAGTGTAACTCCCACAGGCGCTGGTACTACGGCCGCTGGTGCTACGACCACGCTACCTGCAGCTATAGCTGGGGGAGCGCTGTTTGGCGGAGGTACCCCAGCTGCGGGTGATGGCTCGTCTGTAACGGTGTCGACTTCAGGGCCAGTCACCAGCAGTTTGACGAGCTCAAGCACCACAGCTTCGCCTACCACGACGGCGGTGCTCAGTTCTACCACCAGCACACCCAGTGCAACGACGACTACCACATCCCAGGCTGGCACCGGCTATGCGCAGGTTTGCGACAACCCCACATACCTCCAAAGTCCTTACACATATGACGGCACAGCGACCTCGTTCACAAGTGGCCAGTACGGCCTGCCCACCTACGGCTCGCCCGGGAGCGACTTCCCCAACGCCACAGCCGGTGTGGTCGTCCCGGCAGGGGACAACAGTGGCCTGGTCACGCAGCCGGCCACGGT
>JAJPKN010000031.1 GCA_021323695.1 Actinomycetota bacterium
AAGTGCTTCCCTGTCCTCCGGTGTCAACTGGAGAGCAGGGGCAGGTCCATGAGCCATTGCCAAAGGCTATCACAACCGCGCGCTCATCATTCGGACACTACACTAGCTCAGGGCAGGCCCTATGGTAGCCACTGCCCAGCGCAGGACCTTCGCGAACAGGAAAGCGCGGGCGCGGGACGTATCCTGGACAACGGTGGGCCATCCTCTCTGTGGCACCAAGCCGGCTGCCCTCAGCTGGGACTGCCCCGTGCCCGCAGGAGCGCGATGGACGAACAACCTCTTGATTTGAAAACTACCTACAAGGCCATCGGCCGGTACCGCTTGTTGGTGGCCGTCCTCGTCGTCTTCGGCCTGGGAGCCGGAGCTGCCTACGGGGTGAGGACTCCGCCGATGCCGGAGGCGCGTAGCCTGGTGCTCCTGCCCCCAAGCGCCATCACCGGCAACCCTGGGGCTTCGCCCTACACGCAGACCCAGGAGATAATAGCTACGAGCACTCCGGTGCTGGCGGCTGCCGGGTCCTCTGTTTCTCCTCCCCTTGACCCGGCTGACCTGGAGAAGTACGTCACCGTGACCGCACCGAGCCAGGACGTCCTCCAGATAGCTGTCCGTGCCCCTGCCCTGGCCACAGCTGAGCGGCTGGCCGACTCTATTGCTACCAACTACATCGCGTTCGTAGGTAAGTCGGCCAACGGTTCCGAGCAACTACTGGCGCGGCTCCAGCACGAGGCTGCCCGGCTCACGGGCCAGATCCTGGGCTTGCAGCACCAGATCGACGCAACTCAGTCACGTCTCGCGACTGAAAGGGCAACCTCACCGGCTGGCGAGAGGGACTCGGCCCTTCTGGGGGCGCTCCGAACTGAGCAGGAGCAGCTGTCGATAGAACTGAACAACGTCAATACTCAGATCGTCAACGCTCAGGTGACTACGGCCCAGGCCACCTCGGCTACCCAGTTACTGCAGAGCGCCGAGCCTTTGGTCTCCAACAAGGCGCGCGTGCCGCTGGTGACGCTCCTGGGGGCGCTGGCTGGCTTGGCAGCTGGCTGCGTACTAGCGGTCAGCCTGGCCCGGAGGGACCACCGCCTGCGGAGCCGGGACGCTATCGCTGGGGCCATAGGGGTGCCTGTCGTAGCGTCGATGTGGGCAAAGCGCTGCAAGAAGGTAGGTGACTGGAGGCGGTTGCTAGAGCGCTGCAAGGACCCCTCGCCGCTGGAGGCCTGGAACGCCCGACGGGTGCTACAGCTGCCGGTCGCCGCGGCAGACTCCCCAAAGGTGGAGCTGCGCCTTCTCAGCCTCGGCGATGACGGCGCAAGTGCAGCAGCCGCGGCGAGCATCGCGGGTGCCGCGGTTGCTCTCGGGATGGACGTGCGCCTTGAGGTGGGGGTTCATCCGGCTTTGACTGAGCTGCGGGCGGCATGTGTGGTTAGCCAGGGTCCCGCTCTCGTTCCCCGGGGCCCCGCTCCGGGCACAGCGACATTGGACCTGGAGGCGGGAAGCAACGCTGCCAGGGAGTTCTCAGGGCTTAGTGCCACCGTGCGGCTCGAGACGGCAGACTTAGCAAAGCCCCAAGTCAGCCCGTCCTTTGCCACTACCATCCTGGTCGTGTCAAGCGGGTTCGCTACCGCTAGCGACCTAGCGAAGGTGGCACTAGCCGCGAGCGACGCCGGTAGCCCGTTGGCCGGGGTAGTGGTCACCAACCCAGAACCCGGGGACCACAGCGCAGGCTTGGCGCCCGCCTCTGGCCGGCCGGTCCTCCAGGCCAGGAACGTGCCTGACAGCCCGTTTGCCCCGGAGCTAGCCCGGAGGGAGCTGCAGTGACCACCGCAGTCAGCCGCTACGTGCCTGACACGGACCAGGTGCCCATTGGGGATGGTGATACGTACCCCGGGCCGATGGTGGACCTCCGCGTCATCAAGGAGGCGCTTGGCAGGCACCGGCTGTTCTGGGTGTCCTGTGCGGTACTGGGCCTGCTCCTAGGATCTGCGTTCCACCTGGTCGTCCCGGCAAGTTATGTTGCTATCACACGGTTGTACCTAACCGAGCCAACCAACAGCGCGACATATACGGTGGCTGACGACGTAAGTTTGCTAGAGACAAATACTGTTGCGTACCGCGCGCTCAAGGCCTTGCATGTCCGAGGCAACGTCTCGCCTCCGGGCTACCAGGGCTTGGCCCTGGGGGACGCGTTGCTTGAGATCAAGGCGAGCGGTAGCACACCTGCAGCGGCGGTCAGGTGGGCCAAGGCCCTCGCGGAAGCTTTCCTGTCCGTCCGGGGCCAGACCCTAGGGGGCCAAACCAGGTTGGTGGTCGCTTCGCTCCAAGCTCAGGTAGCGCAACTGCAGGCAGAATTGCAACGGATCAATACTGCTATCACCGCCTTGTCTGCCGCGCCGGCCGGTCCTGGTAGCGCGAACGAGGTTGCTGACCTTGTGGATGCCCGAGGAACAGATGTGTCCCAGCTGACCGCTCTGCAGAACGAGGTCCAGCAGGATCTCCTGGAGGAGCGGGCTGTGGACGAAGGTAGTTATGTCCTTGACCCGGCACGGGCCGTACTAGTGCACACCAAGCGGCTCATGGCTGAAGATGGCCTCTCCGGGTTAGTTGCCGGTCTCGCCATTGGCCTCGGAGCCGTGACAGTAGGTGCGGTCATTTCTGACCGGCCCCGCCGGAGAGGGGAAGTGGCTGCGCTGCTCGGGGTGCCAGTAGAGCTGAGCTTGGACGATGCTCCTGAGCCGGGCATCCTGAGCCTTACCACCATGCGAGGGAGCCTGAAGAGGCCAGGTAGTGGGCTTGAGCGGGCTCGCCAGCGGCTGGTTGCCAAGCTCACCGTCTTTGACCGGCCCGCAATAGCGTTGGTTGCAACGGGAGAGAGGTGCGTCCGCACCAGTGCCGTACTGCTTGCAAGCGCTGCCTTGTCCATGGCCGGCGATGGCAAACGGGTAGCGCTCGTGGACATGGCGCGCGGTCGTCCCCTGGCGCGGCTGTTCCGCGCCCGCGTGCATCCCAAGGACAGGGCTGCGCTGCAACCAGTGTCCTTCGGAAGGTGGCGGTTGAGCCTAGCTGTGGCGCCGGACGACCCGATGGCTCTGGACCCCACCACAGTGACGAAGGACGCGGACACCGTCCTTCTCCTAGCTGATGCCGACCCGGCCCTTGGAGCCGAACACCTTAGGTCGTGGGCACCGGGCTCTGTGGTGGTGCTACGGTCGGGCAAGGCGACGGACGTGCTTATCCAGGCCACGGGGGACATGTTGCGTCAAGCCGGTGTACCGCCCGTATCTGCCGTCCTGCTTGGGGCAGAGCGTGGCGATGAGACATCGGGAGCAGCCAGTGCCGCCAGTGCCACTTGGGCTGGGCGAGCTGTACCGTGACCAACCAGCCCATGACGGAGGGCCCCTTGACTGCTGAGAGTGTCAAGCCGACCACGGCCGTAGTCATTGGCTACGTATGCCGCCCGGGTGAGGGCTCAGAAGCCGGTACCAGCTGGGCCTTTACCAGGGCGGCGTCGAAGGTGGCTCGTGTCGTCCTTTTCACTGTCCCTGACGTGAAGGAGGATGTCGACGCCAAGGTCGCTGAGGAGGGGTTGCCAATCGAGGCGCGCTACGTAGCGGTCCCGCCGCCGTTCCGCTGGCTTGGGAGCGTACCGCTGGCAGGACCACTGCTGGCCATGCTCGGGTACCTTACCTGGCATCTCAAGGTAGCCATGCAGCTTCGGAGGCTGGAACGGTCACGCGTTATCGACGTTGTGCACCACGTGGGCTTCTCCTCGGATTCGCTGCCCACTGCCCTTCTGGTGTCCCGAGCTCCAGTCCGTATCTGGGGACCGGTCGGAGGTGCCTCGCCTCTGGTGCCAGGCACATGGAGGTACCTCACAGCTCGTGGAGCGGCGCGAGAAGTGGTACGTAGCGTCTGCCTGGGTGCCATGCGCCACAGTTTTGGGGCATGGGTCGCCCGCAGAGCCACATTGGTGCTGGCCCTGAACGGCGACGTGCACCGCGCCCTAGCTCCCAACGCACCTGCAATCGAGATATGCCCGCACATAGCACTGGACCCGTCCGAGCTCGAAGCGGCTCGCGCCGCTGCGGGCGAAGACCGGCTCGTCCCGAGCTCGTTGCGTACAGCGATCTTTGCCGGTCGGCTGCTGGACTGGAAGGGCGTGTTGCTGGCTGTTGAGACCATGAGGTTTGCCTGCGGGTGGAGGCTTGTGGTCATTGGTGACGGGCCAGCCAGGAACGCAGCCGTGCGCCGGGCTCGAAGGCGGGGCCTGTCCCACCGGGTCGAGTTCTTGGGCAGGCTGGCGCGCCAAGAGTTGCTGGCGTTGTACGCACGTTCAGACGCCTTGCTTTTCCCGAGCTTGCACGACTCTGGCGGCTGGGTAGCTGCTGAGGCCAGCGCCCTTGGCTGCCCGGTCGTGTGCCTAGATATTGGGGGCCCACGGCTAAGAGCTGGCCGGAACGCTCACGTAGTGCCGGCCCGACCGGCCAGGAGCTTACCGGTTCGCCTCGCCCGTCAGTTGGAAGCTATCTGCGGTAGGGGCGTCCCTGACGATATGCATTTGAATGGCATGACGGATATGGTTCGGAGATGGTACGGGCCGGCGACCGAGAAGGCGTACGTTGGTACCAGCCGTCGGTAGCGCTCGGGTGGTTAGGCCCCATAGCCAATGGCGGGCCCCGGCCCTGCGCAGCACCTGGGCACGGAGCCGGACGAGGGCCGCGGAGGCGGGACGGGAGCGGAAGGCCCGGGTTACCTGGTGGCTGCTGTTCGTGAACGTGCTTGGCCCTCCGGAGGCGGGTTTGTTCCACCTGCCGAAGTTTGCCGCCGAGGTAATAACTCAAGGTTCACTGGTGTCGGCGGTCCTGCTAGCGTTGATTGCGAACCCGCGCGTACGGCTACGGCCGTCATTGTACCTTGGCATATTTACGTTGCTAGGACTGACTTCGCTCATGAGCAGCGTGCGCCTGGTGAGCGTAGGGACGGCTTACCGCGGGTTCCGCTTGTTGGCCTTCATATTAGTGCTGTGGCTGCTCACGCCATGGTGGGGCAGGCGAGGCGCGCCGTTGCTGCGAGCTCAGCTCGGCTTTCTATGTGGGGTCATTGGCATAGTTGTGGTAGGAGCGCTCGTATCCCCGGGATTGGCGTTTAGCGGGGGCAGGCTGCACGGTGTTATTTGGCCAATACCTGGTACACAGGTCGCTCATTATTCTGCGGAAGCCGCTGGGTTGGCTGGCGTGTTGTGGATTGGCAAGGTGATCCGTGGCCGGCAGGCACTGCTCATTGCCGTGCCTGCCAGCGTAGTGCTTGTCCTGACGCACACTCGCACCGCGTTGGGTGGTGCGGTTGCCGGCCTCGTGGTGGCAGTGCTGAGCTTGCTCGTTGTACGGAGGCGTGCAAGGCGGGTGTTCGTGGTGTCTATTGCTGTAGGGGCACTAGTGCTCGTTCCGTTGTCACCGCTCGTGGTGAGCTGGTTGGCACGAGGGGAAAGCACAACGCAGATCATGGACTTGTCGGGTAGGACAAAGTTCTGGGATCTCGTGTTCGCGGAACAACGCCCAATGACGAACGAGGTCCTCGGGAACGGCCTCGCCAACGGGCAGGTCGACGGCTACGGCTACCCAATCGACAGTAGCTGGGTGGAGGACTACCAGGACCAAGGTATCGCCGGTGATGTCCTCACGGCTTGCATGTTCGTAGCGCTACTGGTTTGTGCAGCGTACCGCCCTCGCGGCCCGGCGACGGCAGTAGCCCTCTTCCTGGTCGTCTATTGCCTCATTGCGTCGTTCACAGAGGACGGGGCCGGTATAGCGTCGCAGTACGCGATGGACCTGACCGTCGCAGCATCGTTGTTGGTCCCCGGTGCTGTGCAAAGCTTACGGCCGCGGGTTGGCGACTTGGGCGCGGCAGTGTAGGATGCTGCAATGCGGTGGCCCGCAGGGTGAGCTGGCACCCCCAGAGTGAGAAGGGGCGGTGGCGGGGTAGGGCTTGTGCACTCGGCCTAGCGTCAGTGGCGGCCGTTGCGCTGGTAGGCCTGTATGTGGCTGGCTGCCGCCAGACGGGTGCAGCTATTGGCGGCAAAGCCTCGGTGGTTAGCACGTTGGGGGTGCGGCATGTAGGCGCTGCTCCCCCCGCTCTGCGTGTCTGTGGCCGGGCTGGTTACCTACGAAGCCCCTTCAGGTACGACGGGTTGAGAGGCCATCGGCCTCGCCGTTATAGGGACCACACCCGTGGCCTGCCCACCTACGGCTCGCCCGGGAGCGACTTCCCCAACGCCACAGCCGGTGTGGTCGTCCCGGCAGGGGACAACAGTGGCCTGGTCACGCAGCCGGCCACGGT
>JAJPKN010000004.1 GCA_021323695.1 Actinomycetota bacterium
CGTGAGACGTCTCGGCGTGGCTTACTCGGCCCTGAAGGGCCGAGCTTGCGCCACTTGCTAGGCGGTCCGGATCGCTGTTTGCGCGATCCGCTGTCGCCTTTCGGTCATCGCTCTCTCCCAACCTTTTGCCAGCGTGGCTCACAGGCTGGCAGGGGACCCCTCCACAAATGATATCGACCGGCTCTGCCCTGGACCAGTCTACGGAACGAATATCGCCCAGGTTGGGTACATCGGGCCAGTGGCGAGCCAGGACCCGGCAGGCATCCCTGTCGATCTCACTGTGCCAGGCTGGGTGCGCTTCAAAGACTTCCGCTACGGCCAGGTCCAAGCCCCCGATCCCAGTGAACAGCGAGCCGAAGTTCACTGTCGTATGGGCTTGCCGTTCGTACTGGCCCGTTGGCACACCCGGCAACGGAGGTGCTGGCCAAGGCCAACCTCACGCCATGGGACATCCCGGCCACAGCACGTGCGCACCCACCCCTGAAGCACATAGGACGACCGTAGGACGAGGTGGACCTTGTTGCCGACAAGCACGACCGTCCCTGCCCGCGGGTCTGCTTGGCCAGGATGGTGGACCGAAGCGTGACCGGCAGTAGGTCGACTGCTGGCATCTTCCACACCATTATGTGGGGCGGTGCGCCCGCACTGGTCGGCCAGCACGCCCGAGCCAACACGCTTAGCCAGCCTTCGTGGCCAGAGCGTTGGCGAACGCGACATCGCGCCCGTACCAGCACTTGTTGGTACGGGCCCAGCGGAAGCCATGCGCCTTCAGCGCGTTGAGCGTCTCCGGCTCTGGTCGGTCGGAAAAGACCACCTCAACGTAGCCCTCCCGACCAGTACTCGACGGCCGTACCGTGACTGGGCCGCTCACACCCAGCCGCGAGGGTGCTGCCCGCTCATCGGCTATAGCCACCTCCGTGAGCCCTGGGGCCCCGGCTCCTTGGAGGGGATAGCTGCGCACGATCCAGCCTGATCCGGCATTGGCGTTGCCGTGGTCCGAGAGGTAGTTGCCGGCGCCCATCGACCAGTTGTCGCGACGCTCGGTCGCCTTGGCTGCCAGATGGGCAGTCTCGGGGAACGAGGCCGCCACCTGGCGCAATTGGGCAAAGTCCTCCCGCTTGCCGAAACGGTAGCCGATGGCCACACGTCTTAGCGTCTTGTTGGCGAAGTAGTCGGTCATCGGGTCACTGGTGTCTTCTTGCAGCTCAGCCACGACGACTGCCTCGGCACCTGCAGGTGCCTTGGCCCGGACCTCGGCCATGAGGGCTGCGGCACGTTCGGCACGTTCCCGCTGTTCACGTTCGCGCTGTTCCTGAGCCGCCCGGCGCTCCCTGTCCTGTTCTGGGGTGATGCGCTTGTCGATCACCCGACGAGTCGCCTTGAGCTGTGCTACTGCCTCGGCAGCAGCAGCCTCCACGTCGCGGTAGTTGGCTGGTGTGACTGTCCAGTTGAAGCGTTCGCCAAGACGTCGTTGCGCCTCGACCGCTTCGGGCCGAGGCGAAGAGAAGACACCCACCATGACCCACTCGCGCGTCTCGCCCCCGACGACCCCGGTCAGCTCGACCACCGTCTTGCCCTCGGTGACTATGTTCGCCAACGCCTGCTTCACCCTCTTCGCCTGGATCGGTCCGAGATCGGAAGAGGCAGACCATCGAGGCAGGGGCTGCGTGGCAGCATCCGGGACAGCAGCCAGGGCGGCATCCGGGGCAACCAGGCTCGGCCCCTCTGGCCGGGCGGTGGCTCGCCACTGGCCACCGGTGGGCACGCCTCGGGGTTGGCGGGGCTGGTTGGTGCTCACGTGGTCCTCCTAGGCTCTGGGGCTGGTTCGGTACGGGCCCTCTACTCGGGTTAAGTCCACGCGCGCGCCGAAGCGCTCAGCCGCGGCGGGTGCGGCAGATCGCGCACCAGGTGCGCGTCCCACCCTGTTGGTACCGTGCAGCACGACAAGCGGTTGCGCACAGAAGGAGGGCGATCCCCGAATGGGTGTGTGCTTTGTGGACACCGAGACCACGAGTCTTCACCCGGAGCACGGCGAGGTGTACGAGGTGGCCGTCGTCACACCCGATGGTGAGCCGCACCACTGGTGGCTGCCGGTGACGCTGGCCCACGCGGACGACACGGCGTTGAGGGTCGGTCGGTTCCATGAGCGGCACCCGCAGGGCAATGCTTACGCACCCACCAATGGGGAGGCCGTCTCAAACCTTCACGCCTTCGCTGAACAGTTTGCTCGGCTAACACATGGCCACTACTTGGCCGGTGCAGTCGTGAGCTTCGACGCCGAGCGCCTGGGGCGCATGTTGCGCCACCAACAGGTCATGCCCAGTTGGGACTTCCACCTCGTCGACGTGGAAGCCTTGGTTGCCGGCCGCTACGAGGTGGTGCCGCCGTGGAACAGCCGCGAGCTCAGCATCATGGCGGGTGTGGACCCGGACGCATACGACCGCCACACGGCTCTAGGCGATGCCATGTGGGCAAAGGCCCTGTTCGATGCCGTTATGGTGCCGCAACAGCAGTTGGCTGCTGTGCCGTAAGGCACCGCGAGCGTGTGGCCTAGGTCGGCGCCCACTGGGTGCTCTGTTGCGGCGGAGGAGGCGCGGTCGGTTCAGCCCAGGTCACCGTGATCGGGTTGGACACGTAGAGCACGTTGTTCTGGTACTGCTGAGGTATGCCGTTGGGCGCGCTTGGGCAGCTGTAGCCGCCGGCCGGCGGGTAGCCAAGACTGGTGGTGCCTTCGTAGTCTGGGTCGGTCGACAAGAAGGCGATGAAGGTGGCCGTTTCTCCCCCCATGCCCGTAGCGGTACCTTGGGCGGAACCTGCCGGGACCGGCACCGGTACGCCCGCGGCCAGGTACGGCCAGCCCCAGCTCGTGGACACCGACTGGGGGCCGGGCTGCAGCATGCAGATGTACAGGTTGTAACTAGTGAGGTCGCTATTGGCAGGAGGACCTACCACCGGAGGGACATTGGTGGCATTGGCAGTGAAGAACACCGTCTGGCCGGCTGCCGCGGATGGAGGATTGGCGGTCCAGGTGCCTCCATCGAAGCCAACCGACAAGCTCACCTGAGGGGAGCCCCAGGCCATCGCCTGCCAGCCGTCTTGCGAAAAGACCGCCCCACCGTTGATCAGGTAGGCACCTACGTACCATGTGCCTGGCTGACTTGACTCCACTTGGATGCTCGCGCCCACTATCGCCTGGGTGATCTGGTTGGTACTGGGGTCCACGATCTCGAACATGTTCAGGCTGGCACCGCTGCTCCCTTGGAAATAGCTGGCCGGGTAGGACAGTGGCGCGCTCCCGGTTCGGGTGGTCGAGCTCACCCAGTCGGACAAATTGCCCGGGCCGAACGTTCCCAGTAGGTCACAATTTGCCCCCGGCGCACCTATGTAGCCATTGGCAGTACCACAGTCCTCTGCCAACTGTGTGAGGTCGTAGGCCGTCCCGGGCGCGGTTAGGTTCACCTGTCCTTGAGCCAGCGCGGCCACTTGGGGGTCGTTGGTCATGTAGACGCCGATAGCCCAGTTGTTCGGGTCCGGGACCAGGGCAGAGATGTTCACCGAGTACGCGCTGCCGGTGCTGATCGGTGGCGATGGGGAGACGGAGACATCAATGAGGTTCCCGAATGTTGGTGGTGGCGCGTCGGTCCCCCAGGTTACGGTCACCACGTTCGACCAGTCGGACTGGCTGGTGGTGCCGTTGGTGCCAGCGAGGTCCTCGCAAGTACCGGTGAATTGCTGGTTGTCCTCGGTGGACAGGTAGGCCACGAACGTAACATTGGAGCCTGCCGGTGCCGTCACCTGGGCGGCGGCATCCGGGTAGGTGGGCACAGGCACCGCGATCAGGTAGGGCGGGTTCTGGACGCCTTGGAGGGCCCCGGCATTGCTCATGGCGCAGATGTAGAGGGCTTTGTTGGTGCCGTAGTTGCTGTAGCTGGCCGTGAGGGTGACGGGGTCGCCGGCCGACGGGCTGGTGGTGTTGGCGGCCAGGTAGACCATCGGCTGGTAGCCGATGGTCTGTGTGCCCCAACTGATGGTGACCGTATTGGAGAAGGCCACTGCCCCGTCGGTGCTGCCGGAAGTCGGGCAGGTGCCGCTGAACTGCTGGTTGTCCTCGGTGGACAGGAAGGCGATGAACTCGCCCGTGCTCCCGGTGCCGGAAGCCGTGCCGCTCGCGCTGCTGTAGGTGGGCACCGGCACCGCGCTCAGGTAGGGGCCGGGGCCCGGCACGGTCACCTTGCCCGACGAGCTGTACATGCAGATGTACAGCGCGATGGCACCCTGCAGGTCGCCGCCGGAGTAGGTGGCGGTTAGCTTGTCCGGGCTACCGGCTGAAGGCGACAGCGTCTGGGCGCTCAAGGTGACGGTGGCCAGCGGCTGGGCCGGCTCCCAGGTCACGCTCACTGTGTTCGAGAAGTCCCAGGACCCGTCCCACGTCTGCGACGCCGGCCAGCCCGGGGGGGCGTCGGTCCCGTAGGCAGGGTCGGCTGCGTCGGAAGCGGGACAGGTGGTGCCGTTGAGGCCACTGGCCACATGCGACAAGAAGGCGACGAACTGGGCCGTGCCCCCAGCCCGGTTGAGGCCGATGGCCCAGCCTTGCGGCTGAGCGACAGCGTTCACGCCTGTTACCGGTGCCTCGACCAGGTAAGGGCGTAGGCCGCCTGAGACCTGAAGCCAGCCGGTGCCCGAGCGAGCGCAGATGTACAGGACGTCGTTGCCATCGGTGTTCGAGTAGGTGGCGGTGAGGACCACCTTCCTGCCATAGGCCAGGTCGGTACTGGAGGCACTGAGGCTCACTGAGGGAGGGGTCAGCGATGGGGGGGCCTTTGCTGGCCAGGTCACCGTGACGACGTTGGACAGCACGGTGGCACCTTCCTCGCCCACTGCCGTGGGGCAAGGCCCGCCTTGCACGCCGCTACCTTTGGTGGACAAGAACGCGACGAAGTCGTAGGTGTGGCCTCCGGGTGAGGATGCGTAGGTGACGGCCTGGGTCACCGGTAGGGCCAGTTCGAGCAGGTAGGGCAGCGTCTGAGGCGTTGGCGTGGACAGGCCGGTGGTCGAGCTCTGCGTGCAGATGTAGATGAACGCCGCCGGGCCAGGGTCCCCGCCGTAGTCGGCAGTCAATGCTACTTGCTCACCCGCCCTGGGATTGGGCGGCGAGACGCTCAAGGTGACCCAAGGTGGGACAGGCACCTTGGGCCAAGTCACGTTCACGATGTTGGAAAAGTCCCAGCTGCTCTGCCACGCCGTGCCCGACGGCCAGCTCGCCGGCGGGCCGGTACCGTAACCGGAGGTGCCAGTTGGGCAGGTGGCCGGCTCGGAGGTCGCGGTGGACAGGTAGGCGACGAACTGGGCCGTGCCGTCCTGGCCGTAGGCGCTACCGCTCACCTGGGCCGTCTGTTGGCCGGCCGGGATCTGTGTCGAGGCCAGGTAGGGGCCATTGCCCGAGTCGATGGTCAGCCAGTTCGTGCCGGACCGGGCGCAGATGAACAGGGCCGAGTTGCCGTCGACGTTCTGGGCGGTGGCCGTGAAGACGACTCGCTGGTTGGCAGCCGGGGCGCTTGGTGTGGCCACCAGTGCCACCAAAGGCGGGCTGAGGCTGGGGCCCTGCCAGGTGACCTGGAACGGGCCGGCCACGGACAGGTTCGGCACGGAGTAGGGAGCCAGGCCGGACAGCGAGCAGTCGGGTTTTCGGCTCAGGTCAGAGTTCGTGCTCACGACGGCGTAGTAGCTGAAGGTCCAGTCCTGGCCGGCTGGCGGGCTGTAAGCCTGTTGGATGCCGCCTAGCGCCCCCCCCGCCTCGATGTCCCACCAGCCCGACTGCACACCGGAGCCTGCTGGCGGGGCCGAGCACACGTAGAGGTAGTCGCCCAGGAAGTTGCCGATGCGCTCGGCGTTGGCGCAGTCGTAGGTGTCGCTGTTGGCGATGCATGCCTCCAGGGACACCTGGGCCCCGCTGCTCTCGGTGTAGGGGCCGGGCGGCGTGAGCAGGGCGCCGGAGGGGTCGTGGGCCTCTATGTCGATGGCGTAGCCGCTCGCGTTGGCCACGATCACGCCGGCGTTGGACTCGAGCAGCGGCTGGCCGGTTGGGCCGGGGCCTGGACCCGAGTAGATGTACACCGCCCAGTTCAGGGTGGTGACGCCGGGCGGGGCGACGTCGGGGGTCGTGGCGGGCCAGCTGGTGGTGCCAGATGTGGTTGTGTAGTAGTCCGACGATACCTGCTCGCAGTAGGCCGTTGAGCCTTGCCCGATCTGTTGGCAGTCGTCCCTGGGCTGGCCCTGGACGCCCCAGCCGTACCACAGCACGAAGTGCCACTCATCGGCACGGGTCAGGGGCTTGACGAGGTCGTGTTCGACTTGCCCAAACGTCTTTGCGCTGCCGTTTAGGTAGACCGAGGTGCTGAAGTCGGCTGCTTGGCCGGCTTCGATGGTGAAGCTGGTGGACGTGCCGGCCAGCGTCTCGGAGGTGCGGATGTCCCAGCCGACCGTTGAGCTGCCCGCTCCCGCGGCGGCAGCGGGCCGGGCCGACAAGACGGCAGTGGCAAGGGCCCCGGCTCCGCCGGCCAGCCCGGCACCTGCCAGCGGCAGCAGGGCCGACAGGGCCACTGCCAGGCAATGACGAAAGCTGCGCATATCGCGACAGTAGTACCGGCCAGTACGGCTAGGTGCTCCACAACCGCCCCACAACCAATGTGAGCACATACGATGGCACCAAAGGAGGATGCTCTCATGATGAGGTCCCTGACCACTGCCAGCGTGCTGGCCGCGGCCCTGGCTCTGCCGGCCGCGCCTGCCAAGCCTCCGCCTGGGTTCACGGTGCCCCCGCCAGCCGGCCTCCAGACCAGCTTCGCCGTACCGGCACGCCTAGTGCCGGCGGGCATCAACCAGTCGGTGCCGCGCCAGGACTGGGATGTCTGCGACCAGGGCATCATGGACTTCAGCGACACCGCAAGCGGGGACACCACAAGCGGGTTCCACATTTACAGCGGCCCGTTCAACACGCCCACCAACACGGTGCCCGGCTGGGCACCGTTCGTGAACACATGGCCGGCCTACCTGGTATGCACCGTCGACGGCCCGGCCATCGCCCGGGTGGGCCAGCATGTGGCCTACCGGCTGGTGGCCACCAACGTCTCGCCCCAGCCGGTGTACTTCGGCGTGCCCGGCAACTATCAGAACCAGTACAAAGAGTGGGCCAAGGCCACGTGGACCGAGATCCCAGCCGGCCAAAGCCGCACGTTCACCATCGCCGGCACGCCGTACATACCCCCTGCTCCCCGCCGGTTCCCAAAGTGGCCCAGATGGGGGGTGGGTATGCTGACCGGGTTGTCGGTACCCGGCAACCCCGACGCCACGACCTACCAGTGGCCCCAGCTCATCCTGGTCCGGCCCACCTGGGGCCCAGTGTTCGGCAAGCAGGACTACTACGCAGGCTACGCGGACCCCAATTACACCGAGTGGCTGCAGCCGTATTACATTGGCGACACCTTCATCGGCCCGGCCCCGGCCCCCCGGGGCCCCTGCGACGAGGGCCTGTTCGACACGTCGTCGGCCGTTGTTGGCTACAGCAACGAGGTCGTCGGGCTGGCAACTGCCCAGGGCGGAGGTTACTGGGCGGCGGGTAACTGGGGCCTCGTCGCCGCCTGTGGTGCGCCCAGCTACCAGGGCTACGACGGGCTGGTCAGTACGTGGTACAACTTGCCGAACGGAGCACTGCAGGCCATCGCCTCGCCCCCTCAGGGCAACGGCTACTGGGTACTGGGCCAGTCCGGCGAAGTCGTCGCCTATGGCCAAGCCCGCTGGCACGGCCAGTACACGCCGACACCTGAGCAGGGCGATATCGGCTTCCAAGGTGCGCCCACTACAACCGCAACCGAGGAGGCAGCCGCTGCCCCGTTCTTCACGGCCATCGCTTCCACCCCCAACGGCCACGGCTATTGGACGGTGACGGCCAACGGCCATGTGTACGCCTACGACGCGCCTTACTACGGGGGCACGAATGTGGGCGGGGTCACGGCTAGGCAAAGTCCTATTGGGGGTGAGTACCTGGCCACGCCGACGGCCGTGGTCGGCATCGCCCCGACCATGGGCGGGGCCGGCTACGTGCTCGTGACCGGCAATGGCCGGGTCATCAGCCGGGGCCGCACCGACAGTTGCGGCAACCTGAGCCCCGGGATGTCGGTGGCCGGTGTGGCGCCCGACTACCGCACTGGCGGCTACTGGGTGGCTGCCACTGACGGCCGGGTGCTGGCCTGCCATGCCCCGACCTTCGCCTACAAGGCCGTGGCCGGCACCGTAGCGGGCATCGCTGCCCTGCCAGACGGCCTCGGCTACCGGCTGGTGACCACCCAAGGGCGGGTGTACGACTACGGCGAGGCCACCTGGCACGGCGACCCGAACTGAGGCCACGTCCCGGTCAGTGCCAGGTCCGTCCACAGCCGCCAAGGAGGCTGCGGAACATGGGCTGTCGCTGCTTCCAGGACCGGCCAGCGGCGACTCACAGTAAGGTTCCTACTATGGGTTACCTTCTAGAACCTGTGACGAGTTGCACGGAGTTGCGCTCCTACCTGGATGACTTGAAGGCCGCTTACGTCGCGCTTGCCGACAGGGCCCATGCCGCTAGCCATAACGTGCCCAAGCCGACCCGAAAAGCGGCGCTCTGGGCCGTCACCTTGACATCCTCCCGGCCCTGAAGGGCCGGGATTCCAGCCTTGCACGACGTTGCGTCGCCCCCAGCCTGTGCTGGGGTTGCCGTAGGCGTCGCTGAGCTGCTCCCA
>JAJPKN010000003.1 GCA_021323695.1 Actinomycetota bacterium
CCCTGAGGCCGAGCCTCGTCTTGCGGCCCGCGCCACTGCCCCGGACCGGGCCTGGGGCCACCACTGGGACGCCCACCGGCCGCGCCCGCAGCGGGCTGGCCCGGGCCAGCTTGCCTGCCGCCGCTCCAAGAGGACCACGTGCCACCAGCTGACTGGGTGCCCCCCAAAGGCCCTCCGGTCTCCGACCTACCGGTCGCCTGGGGACCAGGCTGGCGTGCACCCCAACGGGCTTGCGCCCCTAGACGTCCCAACGCTGCCGCATGAGGGTTCTTTCCGCTGCCCTCGGCCTGCCCGTCCCCAGCCGCCCCCCCTTCAACCTGGTTGCCATCAGCCTGCCAGGAGCCTCCCTGGGTACCCTGGCCCGGACCGCTCACCGGCCACCCAGCCCCCCCCTGTGCAGGAACACGACCGTCTCGGCCGCCTCGCTGCAACCCAGCCCCTCCGCTGGCCAGAGCAGCTATAGCTCCTGCCGGGCCACCAGCCATAGCTGCCGTGACAAGCGCACCTGCCCCTGTGGCCTTCGGGGCACCGAGCTGCCCGAGTTGATCGGCTGGGCGCATTGCCCCAATGGTGCTCATGCGATCCGGACGTGCCGCCCCATAACGAGACAGCACGGCTCGGCCAGCCTGGCGGGCCAAGGCTCGGCCCCGCTGGTCCACGTGGCGGTCCACGACGCTGGCCACGCCGGCGCCGACAGCACCGGCGGCACTGGCCCAGGCCAAAGCACCCGAGATCTTGAACGGCGAGGGCGCCCGGAGCACCTTGGTGAACACGAAATGCAGGATGTACACAGCACCCACAGGAGCAAATCCCATCGCCAGGACATCCAGGAAACTGCCTCCGCCAGCCAGGGAGCCAACCATCTCGCTCACGACCCCGGTCACCAGTGCCACCAGGGCCACAATGGCCTGAGCGCCGGTAGCAAACACCACTAGACCGAAGGTGTAGCGAGCCACCTGTCCGAGCCGGCCCTGGCTTTGCCCTGGCCACAGCGACAGCACAACCACCGCCGCCAGCAGCAGCATTACCACCAACAACGCGGTCTTTGCCACCAGGACAGCACCAGCCAAGACGGCGAAGATCACGAACACCACTAGCGAGCTCACGGCGTAGGTAATGGCAGCCGCATCGGCAGTGCCATTGGCATCCCCGTGGTAGTTGAGCAGGAAATCGGCAAGAGCGGCCCCATCAGCCCCCTGGCTGCTCGCTGTCGCTGCCGCTTGGGTAACAGCCGACGTGCTCGGCCCCCAATTGAGCGAGGACGGCACTCCCGACTGGGACCACCACGTCTCGCAATCATCCTGGGTCACACCCGCTGCTGCCCACGACGCGGGGATAGCCCAGTGGCCGGGCCAGCCCTCGCATGCCGCCCAACCGATGATCCCTGCGTCTACATCGGCGTTGTTTGCCCCTGGCGCTGGCCAAGCCAGGGCCTGGGGGAATATGGCCGTACCAGTCGGCAACGCCTGGCGAGCCACAGCCACCTGCTCGGCGGGCGTGTACCCGGAGTTGAAATCGAGCTGGTGGCACCAAGCCCAATCACCGTAAGGATTGGCCGCGCCGAACTGCACCTCAATGTAGGTACGCAGGCCCGCCTGCTCCCACATATCGTTGAGCGCTATGGGCAAACTGGCCCCGACCTGTGAAACCGTCCCCCCGTAGGATGCCTTGTAGGCGTCAACCAGCGTCGACGCGTAAGCACCACAGGACGCAGGGCCCTGAGTGGCCAAGCCGACCAGGCCGGTCGGTTGGGCGGCTATGGCCTCAGTCGGGGCGCTAGCCAAGGTGTCCACCGTGCTATAGACCTCGTTCACCAGCCAGCCGGGCGAAAAAGTACCGAAATCGGCAGCACCACCGACCAGGTGCGTGGCCGAGGCCCCGGCCATCATGGCCGCGAGGACACCTACCATCACCCCGGCACGTACCAGGGCACCCCACGGGCTGGTGCCGTGGCGGGACCGGCGCCACAGGACCAGGATGATCACGGCCACAACGACCGCGACCAAAATGCCTGAGGAACTGACAGCGTGGCCTATAGCTGCCGCCCCTTGGTCGATAGCCACTCCGACCTGGCCGGCAAAACAAAACTGGCCCGACAGGGCCACGAGGTCAGTACCCGCCTGCCACAGCGTATTGCCCACCGATAGTGCCAGCGACTGCAGCTCCCGGTTGGCCTCCTGGCTTATGTCGCTGACGCCGAAGAAGCCCCCGGACAGCCTGGTGTGCATCTGTGAGCCGGCCACACCAGCCCAGCGGTCGATCGGCAACCATGGGCCACCTGGCTGACTTGGTGACGCTGGCTGGCTGGCTGTCGTCGTTGAGCAAATCAGGCCTGGACCAGATTTGTTTGCGACTGGCCCTGTCCCGTTCGCTGCCCAGGCGCGCCCGGAGGCCAGGCCCACAGCCCCCAAGGCCACGGCCAACACGAAGACGGCTGCAGCAGCCTTGCGCACTGAGCTACCGACCAGACCTGAAGAGGTCCTCCATGGTAACCTCCGACTTGAGCACCCGGACCGACGACGACACCACCTGTGCTTTCCGGCCCTGGCGACCAATGACGGGTTCACCGCAGACAACCAGCACGCCAAGGTGCGCCTGACGGCGGTCCAATAAGCCTCTCCAGCGACGTACACGCAGGCCCGTAGTATCCCGGCTCTCAACCAGCCACCAAGTGCAGGCTTCACCTAGGACGAAGGCGACTAACGCCCAGGTCCCAACGAACGACCAGGCCATGAACGCGACCAGGAGCGATGGTAGCGCCCCTATGCCGAGCACCTTGACCACGCGCCAAGGCACGTCGATACCAGACAGCACGGCTCGGCGCTGGTCCAATGCCCGACGAGTCAGTGGCGTGAGGGCGTAAATGCGCACACTAGAGGCCCTTGCCCACGCTGGATATGCCATTGGCCACGGCGTCGAGCGCTCCCAGCATCCAAGGGATCATTACATCCGGGGCAGCCAGGACAGCACCCAACACCAAGGTGTACACCACGTGGCTATGAGCCTGGAAGCCCTGGCCTCCTTGCCCACGGCGACGGTCCCAAAGCCACTTCAGCACTGAACCCACTACCAAAAGCATGCCCACATAACCAAGGATCGTGAGCAGACTTCCCACTGACTGCTGGATGTTCCCCCATAGGGTGTTCCAGCTGCTTTCCAAATTTATGTCTGTCAGTAGCATTGCTGCCTTTCCGTGTCGGGCCCGAACAGTGCTGCCCGGGCGTGGTTGGCAACGACGTCAGCCCGGAGGGCCTGGGCACTGGCGTCGTCGAGGTCCCAGGCCCCCATGGCCAGGGCCCGGACCAGGGGATGAGGATCCGTCGCTGCCCGGCGAGCCGCCCCTTGCCAGCCCTGGCGCACGACCTCGGCTCGCACGCTGGCCGGATAGCCAGGGTCAAGCATCTCTAGGGCCAAATCGATCGTGCATGCGTCGTGATCCAGCACCTCGTAAAGCACGACTGGGTCCTGGCCCGGATGCGCCAGGACCCTCAACTCGGCCAAGCTGGCGTCCTCGGCCGGACCGGGCGACTCGGCTAAAGCAGCCGACACGGCCCGAGTTGCCTCCTCTGGGCCGACCGAGGTGAAGGCGTGGCGTACCAGGCGGGGATCAGCCGGTAGCAAAGCACGACCGAGGATGTGCAACTGCCTCCCGCTGAGCGGTGCTGGGCCTAAAGGAGTGCCTTCAGGTCGTCCCATAGGCGCAAAGCGCCCCCCTTGGGACGCTGGGGCGCCCTTGGGGTGGCGGCGACGCTCAGGCATGAGTTGCACCTGCTGCCACTGCTGCCCGCAGTGCCGCGCCCCACAGGTCCCCCGCGTACGGCCTGTAGCGACCCAGAACGGCAGCGATCTCCTGGCGCTCAGCATCGTCTCGCGCCATCCAGGGAGCGAACAGCGCCTCTGCCTCGTTCTCACCGGCCTCGCCCTTCGCCCAGGCACCGAGGACAGCCAGTACGCCACCAGCGGTTGCCACCTGGCGACGAGCTTTGGCAGCCTGAGATGCCGACAGGGGCCGGACCTCGGGGCCACCCGGAGCTAACACGCCCCAGATCCGCGAGCGCAACCGGCCCCTCACGGCCGCGCGAGCCGCTGTCTCGACCGCGCCATCGACTTCTGCCAGCGCTTCGTCCACTGGGGCGGTCGGCTCAATGGAGAGGCTTTTACCAGGCTCCGGGCTCGACGACGCCCACAGCACGCCATTCGCGTCATGTTGAGCTTCCAAGCCGACATCGGCACCTCGGCGAGCAAAGTCCCGAGGTGGGCGCCGGCTGGGAGGAAAACTTAGACGGACCTCGTCCGCTAGGCGCTCCTGGTCAGTGGCACTCGGCCAGTGCCCAGTCGCCTGCGCTTCCGCTTCCAGGCGCTGTGCCAGAGCTACCCAAGCCCGCTGTACCGCCCGATTGCCACGCGACGCGTACTGCAGAGCCACTCCCTTGGCCAAGCAGAAGACGTAAGCCCCCAGGTCGCGGGTACCGTTGGGACGACCTTGGCGCAAGTACGCCTCCAGGGTGCGACCGACCACCTCGTCTTGGTCGGCGATGCCCAGCCGCGCTGCCCAGTAGCAACCAGCGCGTTGGGCATGCCGGACAGCTTTAGCCGCTTCGTCCTCACAGAGATTGACTGGACTGACTGGCCGCCTCTCGGGAGCAAACTGGCCACCAGTGGGCACGCCTCGGGGCTGGCGGGGCTGGGTGCGCGTAGAAGTCCTCACATAGATGTGAAGTCCACGCGAAGCGGCGCGCGCTCACTTCTGAGCAAAAAAACCGTCTACCAGCACCAACGCGAGAACGGACAAGGCCCGGCCCGCTAGGGCTTCCGGACCTCGCGTACGGCGGGCATGACCTCGCCCGCCCCCACTAGCACGGGATGCACCCAACGCACCACGGCTACACGCTTGGCGGGATCCGAGCGCGAGCCAGGGCCGGTCCAGTACAGGTGCCAGTGCGCCCGACGCAAATGAGCGGCCACAGACCGGCCCGTGGGGGCCCCACTTCCCCCGTGGGGGGCCAGCCGACTGGCCCGCAAGGCAGTCGCAATCCGATAGCCCATCTCCCATACCCGGGGCGGCCCAGCAGGACGCGGAGTCACTGAGCGCGATGGCAACTGCGCCCCCGGGTGGTCCGGATCCCGGATGTCGGCTCCCCGGGAGCAGATGTACAGCAACAGCGCTACCACGGGCTGGATGATCGAAGCGGCGCCGGTCAAACTGCCTTTGGGCAACCACCTGCCGCCTCGACGCGCCCCCTCCTCGGCCACTCGGTCGGCCGAGGCCAGCATGTCCTGCACCGTCCGACCTGCTTCCAGGTGCAGTGGCACGCAGATCGTTGAGGATGGGACCTGCTTGGGATCCCCGCCTAAGTCGAGCACCACCCGCAGCTCTGCTCGACCCGAGTTCGCGTCCCACTCAAGGTGGCACCACGCCCCGACCACACCCTCCGGCCAACCAGGGCAACCTGGATCCAGCAGGTACACGCACCAGCCTGGCAGGTGGTAGAGCACCTCAACTGGTATGGGGGCGTCCATGTCGGTAGCTAAGACCGCCTCGGCCAGCTCTGGGCTGGCCCGCCAGATATCCCGGCCCATACGCCAGGCGTACAGCGCCGACATCATGGCTACCATGCCCAGCTCCCTGAACGGCACCGTGTTGTCGCCACCACCAGACACCACGGCGTAGGCCGCCGCCATGGGCACTAGGCACCACTCAGGCCAGCCAACCTCGTCCCGCAAGCCAGTCCGGAAGCGGTCCATGTGACCAGCCCAGCCTGGGTACGCCCAGTCCAGCACCTGCTCGTAGGCCTTGAGGCGGGCCACGGCCTCGGCCACATCTGGCCGAGCGCGCTCGGCCCTCTTGGCCGCCTTGCGCCTCGCTGCCCGTCCCATCAACGCGTCCGACGAGCAGCGACGACCGCCTCGGCATGGGGGGCACCGAGGTTGCGTCGCTTGGCGTACACCCACAAGTCGGCTCCTGCTATGAGCGCCTCCATGACCTCATCATGGCTCGCTCCCGAGCTGGCAGCCAAGGCGTAATCGGCCGGGCTGGCACCCGCACGATGGGCCGCCAGAGCCTGCTCGTGGGCCGCGAAGCGGCGGTAGGTGCCATAGTCGGCCGGTGCCACCCCCGCGCCCAAGGCAGCCAACGCCTCCGCTTGGCCCCAGCGGCTCGCAGCAGCCACAAAGGCCCCGAGGTCACTACTGGCCGCGGCCATGGCTGCCTCGTGACTGAGGCCGTCGTCCCGGCCTACCAGGTAGGCCAGGGGGGCGCACACCTCAACCGCGGCGACCAGTTCCTCCGCAGTGGCACGCCTAAGCCTCAGAGCCATGGCACCAGCCAGCAAAGCGCCCGCACCGTGGTGGGAAAGGGCACCAGCCAGCTCAATGCTGGCCCCAGCTCTTCGGGCCACCCACCACGCCTCCGGCACTGCCCCGAACGCGGCGGCCTCCTCAACCATGTCCTTGGGGGCGGCACCGGGACTAGAGGTGACGACCCGGCTAACAGTGAGGTTGTTTGACCCAGGAGGCGGCAGGACGAACTGGGGCCCGGAATGGTGGGCCCGACGACGCCGACGAAGAACAGGCATGCCAGGATGTGGGGAGGTGGCGGCTGGCAGTATCGTTGAGTACGGTACGAAACGATATGCCAAGACCTTCCCGACGCGAACCACCAGACAAGGCCAAGCTGGCTCGCATCGAGCCGACCAGCTCTGCCTCGCGTGCCAGCCAGGTGACCCGTGCCTTGCTGTCAGCCATTACGTCTGGACAGATCGGACCGGAGCTACCGAACCAGCACGAGCTGGCCGCCCAGATGGGGGTCAGCCTGGCGACGGTACGGCGGGCCATTGACGTCCTGAGGGCCGAGGGCTACATGGTCACGGTCCCGTCGGTGGGCACGTTCGTGCGTGCCACGCCAGCCGAACGCGGAGAACGGCCCACCGTGGTGCTCTGGAGGGACGACCTGGACGCGCTGGCCGCCTCCCCGGTGCGCTCCTTGCTGGCCGACGCCGGCCCCTCGGAAGCACCGGCCAGGGCCGTCGGACTGGCAGGTCAGCAGTGCTGGCACTGGCAGTGGCGGCTCATGGGCCCCGAGCTTGAACCTTGTGCTGTGGTGGACGCCTGGGCCACCAAGGAGCTCGCCCACCAGGCCCAGCGAGCGGCCTCGCCGTTCGACCTGTTCTTGGCGTCACGCGACCGTCTCGCCCGGCTGGACGAGACGGTCCGCACCTTGCCGGCCCGCCCGTCGGAACGCCAAGTGCTGTCGCTCGAGGCAGGTGAAGGCATCATGCTGGTGACCTCGGCCGGCTTCGGGCCGGACGGCAGCCAGGTGCTCTGGGCCGAGTGGGCCATGGGGCCACGCATCGCCTTGGCGTCCACCACCCACTGGCGGGACAAGGCACCAAAGGCGACAAGGCACCAAAGGCTCAGTTGAACGTTACCTCGTTCGCAGCCACCCAACTGGAACCTGCGTTAACTGCCACTTCTATACCTGTGTACAAGCCAGGTGTTATGGATATAGATCCTTCTGATGGCGCGGTCGAACTCGAGAATTCTAGGGTGCTACTGCCTATCACTTTCCACGTACTGCCCTGCCACCCGTAAACAGTCCACTGTTCCGGGGTATACGCGGGAGCTGAGGTGTTCCAGACATGAAACGCCTTGACATCCTCCCGGCCCTGAAGGGCCGGGATTCCAGCCTTGCACGACGTTGCGTCGCCCCCAGCCTGTGCTGGGGTTGCCGTAGGCGTCGCTGAGCTGCTCCCA
>JAJPKN010000074.1 GCA_021323695.1 Actinomycetota bacterium
CTGTTGGGCTTGCGCCAGCGCCTGTCGGCCGCTCGCGGTGTCGTTGGCCAGCTGCTGCTTGGCCGATGCCACCGCCTGCTCGCCGCTCGCGGTGTCGTTGGCCAGCTTCTGTTCGGCTTGGGCCAGCGCCTGTCGAGCTTGGGCCAGCGCGGCTGAGTTCGAGCCCTTGGTATAGGAAACATTGGCGTTGTCCTGGGCGAGTGCTTCGTCGGCGCTGGTCACGCCCTGCTTGGCCTGGGCCAGGCTCTGGCCCAGCTGGTCGGTGGCCAGCTTGGCCTCGGCCTGTTGGAGGTTGGCCTGGGCCTGCTGGACATCGCTCACCAAGGTCGCTGCCTGGAGGGTGGCCAGGACAGCCCCCGCCTTCACCTGCTCGCCCGCCGCCACCTTGACCGAACCAACCGTGCCGCCCACTGCGAAGTTGACATCGGCCTGGGTGGCCGGCGCGATGGTCCCGGTCAAAGAAGTCGTCTCCCGGACGTCGCCGATGCTCGCTGCCACCGTCCGGTACGAGACCGCCGAGGACCGAGTGAGCAGGTAGGCGGCACCCCCACCAGCCAACAAGGCCACGACCAGCCCGCCTGCCGCCAGCTGCCGCCATCGACGACGCCGCCGCACCCTGCCCGCCGGCATTGGCTGGGCCGCCCCCTGGTCAAGGAGGCCAGGGCCGCCCAAGCCGGCTTCTTCGCCATCTGGGTGCGCCGGGGCGGCCACAGGAGCCACGGTCCCGGCGAGCAGACCGGGCTCGGTCGTACTTGTCGGCTGGTCTGGGGCTCTGTCTCGGGCGATGGACAGAAGTCAAGACTGGTAGCTTTAACCAGCCATTAGGGCCGCCTGAGAGGAAGCTGAAAATAGCAGCCCATAGCAGCCCTACCCGAGCTGGAGGTCAGTTGTTGGAGCCCTCGGCGCCCTCGTAGCCCTGGCCGTAGCCGGCGTCGTAGCCATAGCTGTCCTGGTAGCCACCAGAGGGGTCGAACGTGGCCCCGCCCTCGGTGCCTGTGCCGCTGCCGATGCTGGCCAGCCAGGCAGCCAGGTCTTCGGTCCCCGGTTCCTCGTCGGAGGTCCAAAACGTCATCCGCTGCACCTCGGGCGCGTCCACCACGACCTCTCGGTAGCGAGGCATGCCCGTACCTGCCGGGATCAGCTTGCCGATGATGATGTTCTCCTTGAGGCCGTACAGCTGGTCGGAACGGCCCTCTATGGCCGCTTCGGTCAGCACCCGGGTGGTCTCCTGGAACGAGGCAGCCGACAGCCAGCTGTCGGTGGCCAAGGACGCCTTGGTGATGCCCATCAGTTCCGGGCGGCCCTCCGCCGGTTGGTGGCCCTGCTGGACCAGTTGGCGGTTGACCTCGGCGAAGTAGCGGGCGTCCACCCGCTCACCGGGCAAGAAGGGGGACTCACCCTGCTCGGCTACCAGTACCCGGCGCAGCATCTGGCGGACGATCAGCTCGATGTGCTTGTCGTGGATTGAGACGCCCTGGTCACGGTAGACCTGCTGCACCTCTTCGACCAGGTACTGCTGGGTCTCGCGGATGCCCCTGATCTCCAGGAGGGCCTTGGGGTCGCGAGGGCCTTCGACGATGGCGTCGCCCGCTGCCACCTCGGCCCCGTCCCTTATCCCCTCGGCCAGCTTGGCCCTCAAGCCGACGGTGTAGACGTCCTCCGAACCGTCGTCGCCGACGATGGCTATCCGGCGGCTGTTGTCTTCCTCGGTCAGGCGGACCACTCCCGAGGTCCGGGCCAGCACCGCGGCCCCCTTGGGAGTGCGTGCCTCAAAGAGCTCCACCACCCGGGGCAGGCCGTGGGTGATGTCCTCACCGGCTATGCCGCCGGTATGGAACGTCCGCATCGTCAGCTGGGTCCCCGGCTCGCCGATGGACTGGGCGGCGATCACCCCGACCGCCTCGCCCAGCTCAATGGGCTGGTCGGTTGCCAGGGACCGCCCGTAGCAGGCCGCGCACACGCCGTGGCTCGACTCGCAGGTGAGCACGGAGCGGACCATCACCTCTTGGACGGCGGGGTCGTCCCGCAGCACCTTCAGCAGGTCGGGGCCCACGGCCGTGCCGGCCGGCACGACCGAGCCGTCCGACAGCGTGACGTCCCTCGCCAGTACCCGGCCGTCCAGGCGGGTCTCCAGGTAGTGGCGGGACTTCTCGTCGTCGGGGCGGACGTCGCGCACCCAGATGCCACGGGAGGTGCCGCAGTCCTGTTCCCTCACGATGAGCTCTTGGGCCACGTCCACCAGCCGGCGTGTCAAGTACCCCGAGTCGGCTGTACGCAAGGCGGTGTCGGCCAAGCCCTTGCGGGCACCGTGAGTGGAGATGAAGTACTCGAGCACCGAAAGGCCCTCACGGAACGACGACACGATGGGCCGGGGGATCATCTCGCCCCGGGGGTTGGACACGAGGCCCTTCATGCCGGCGATCTGGCGCACCTGCTGGGGGTTGCCCCGGGCACCGGAGTCCACCATCATGTCCAGCGGGTTGAAGGAGATCTTGCGCAGGGTCTCCTCCATGGCTTTGCCGACCTCGGAGTTGGCCGAGGTCCAGATCTCGATCTCCTTCTGCCGGCGCTCGTCGTCGGTGATGATCCCTCGCTTGAACTGGCTCTCGGCCTTCTGGGCGTCGGCCTCGTAGCGGGCCACGATCTCGGCCTTGTTGGGCGGCACTTTCACGTCTTCGAGCGAGATAGTGAGGCCGGACTTGGTGGCGTAGTGGTAGCAGAGCTCCTTTATCTTGTCCAGGCTCTCAGCCACCGTCACCCGCGGGTAGTTGCCCGCCAGCACCTCGACGATGGCTCCCAGGCTGTGGGCGCGCTTGCCCACCACGTCGTTCACGAAGGGGAAGCCCTCAGGCAGGGCGGTGTTGAAGATGATCCGCCCCGGGGTGGTCTCGATGACCTCATAGGCGGCCGGCTCCTCCGACGAGCTCCCACCCGGGCCCCAACCCGAGCCGTTGACCTCGGCGTTGGGCCCGCTCGTCGCCTTGACCGGGCGCCGCCAGGTCACCTTGGCATGCAGGTCGACAGCACCTGCGTCCAGGGCGTGGCGGACCTCGTGCAGGTGGCGGAAGACCCGGCCCTCGCCCTTGGCCCCCTCTTTCACCAGGGTCAGGTAGTACGCGCCGAACACCATGTCCTGGGTCGGCGTGACGATGGGCCGGCCGGTAGCCGGGGAAAGGATGTTGTTGGCCGACAGCATCAAGATCCGGGCCTCGGCCTGGGCCTCCGCCGACAGTGGCAGGTGCACGGCCATCTGGTCGCCGTCGAAGTCGGCGTTGAAGGCCGTGCACACCAGGGGGTGGATCTGGATGGCCTTGCCCTCGACCAGCACGGGCTCGAAGGCCTGGATCCCGAGGCGGTGCAGGGTGGGCGCCCGGTTGAGCAGGACGGGGTGCTCCTTTATGACCTCGTCCAACACGTCCCATACCTGGGGGCGGCGTCGCTCCACCATACGCTTGGCCGACTTGATGTTCTGGGCCAGCTCCAGGTCGACCAGGCGCTTCATCACGAACGGCTTGAACAGCTCGAGGGCCATCTGCTTGGGCAGGCCGCACTGGTGCAGCTTGAGGGTGGGCCCTACGACTATGACCGAACGGCCCGAGTAGTCCACCCTCTTGCCCAACAGGTTCTGGCGGAAACGCCCCTGTTTGCCCTTCAGCATGTCCGAGAGGCTCTTCAGGGGACGGTTGCCCGGGCCGGTCACCGGCCGGCCCCGGCGGCCGTTGTCGAACAGGGCGTCGACCGCCTCTTGCAACATGCGCTTTTCGTTGTTGACGATGATCTCCGGCGCACCCAGGTCCAAGAGCCGCTTCAAGCGGTTGTTGCGGTTTATCACCCGCCGGTAGAGGTCGTTGAGGTCGCTGGTGGCAAAGCGGCCGCCGTCGAGCTGGACCATGGGCCGCAGCTCAGGCGGGATGACCGGTATGACGTCGAGGATCATGGCCCTCGGGTCGTTGACCCGCCGGCCAGACTCGTCCCGGCGGTTGAACGCAGAAACGATCTTCAAGCGCTTGATCGCCTTTTGCTTGCGCTGGGTGGACAGGTGGCGACGAGCCTCGTCTGGCTCGATGACCTCACGCAGCTTCTGTTCCTCTTCGTCGAGGTCGATCTCGTCGATCAGCTGGGCGATCGCCTCGGCCCCCATGCCGCCCCGGAAGTAGTCGCCGTAACGGTCCTTGAGCTCCCTCCACAAAAGCTCGTCCTCGATGATCTTGCGGCTGTGGAGGTCCCGGAACTCCTCGAACGCCCGCCGCACCAGTTCGGACTCGTCATCGGCCCGCTCGCGGATCTGCGCCACTTCTTTTTCGGCCTGGCGCTGGCGCGCCTTGACCTCGGAGTCCTTGGCCCCCTCGGCTTCGAGCTTGGCCAGCTCCTCCTCGAGCTCCTTGTAACGGCGGTCGATGTCGAGGTCGCGGGTCCGCACGATGTCCGCCAGCTCCTCGTTCATCTCGGTCTCCAAGTTGGGCAAGTCGGCATGACGTCGTTCCTCGTCCACCCAGGTGACCAGGTTGGCGGCAAAATAGATGACCTTTTCCAGCTGCTTGGCCTTCAGCTCCTCCCGGGCCTCGGTCCCCATCAGGAGGTAGGCCAGCCACGAGCGAGTCCCCCGCAAGTACCAGATATGGACCACGGGGGCAGCCAGCTCGATGTGGCCCATGCGCTCGCGCCGCACCTTCGAGCGGGTGACTTCGACCCCGCAACGCTCGCAGATGATGCCCTTGAACCGGACGCGCTTGTACTTGCCGCAGTAGCACTCCCAGTCCTTGGTCGGGCCAAATATCTTCTCGCAGAACAGCCCGTCCTTCTCCGGCCGCAGGGTCCGGTAATTGATGGTCTCGGGCTTCTTCACCTCTCCGTTGGACCAAGTCCGGATGTCGTCGGCCGTTGCCAGGCCGATGCGCAGCTGCTCGAAATTGTTCACGTCCAACATCGCGTCTCAAAAGCTCCTCTCGCTTGCGCGCCGTGCGTCCTCTTCGTCGGAGCCTCGCTCCGGCCGGCTTATGTCGATGCCCAGCTCCTCGGCGGTGCGGAACACGTCTTCGTCCAGTTCCCGCATCTCGATCTGCTCGCCGGTGGTGGACAGGACCTCGACGTTGAGGCAAAGGCTCTGCATCTCTTTGATGAGGACCTTGAAGCTCTCCGGGAGGCCGGGCTCGGGTATGTTCTCGCCCTTGACGATGGCCTCGTAGACCTTCACCCGCCCCAGCACGTCGTCGGACTTGATGGTCAGCAGCTCCTGGAGGGCGTAGGCCGCCCCGTAGGCCTCCAGTGCCCAGACCTCCATCTCCCCGAAGCGCTGGCCGCCGAACTGGGCCTTGCCCCCCAGGGGCTGCTGGGTGATCATCGAGTACGGCCCGGTCGAACGAGCGTGGATCTTGTCGTCGACCAGGTGAGCCAGCTTCATTATGTAGATGTAGCCGACTGAGACCGGGTTGTCGTAGGGCTCACCGGTGCGGCCGTTGTAGAGCACGGCTTTGCCGTCCGAGCCGATCAGCCGGCCGTGGTCCCCGTAGGCGGTGCCCGGCGCCTCGGGGTTCAGGCGCTCGAAGATGGCCTTGATGGTCGGGTGCTTGCCGGCTTGGTCCTGCTCGTCCCAGTGGGCACCGTCGAAAGTTGGCGTGGACACGAAGACCTCGGGCATGGAGACCGGGCGGGTCTTGCGGATGACCTCGCCGTTGGAGCGAGCGCCCACCCGGGCCGCGGTCCCCGCACCGGTGCCGCCGCCCGTCCCGGAGCTGGCCACTGCCCCGTTGCCTGCACTGGCCGTGCCCCCGTTGGGGCTGGCCCCGTTGGGGCTCGTCCCGTTGGCGCCGTCGCCGGCCCATCCCCAGCGAGCAGCCCAGCCCAGGTGGCTTTCCAGCACCTGGCCGACGTTCATCCGGGAGGGCACGCCCAGGGGGTTCAAGATGATGTCCACCGGCGTACCGTCAGCCAGGTAGGGCATGTCCTCGACCGGGAGGATCTTGGATATGACGCCCTTGTTGCCGTGGCGGCCGGCCAGCTTGTCGCCCTCGGTGATCTTGCGCTTTTGGGCCACGTACACCCGCACCAGCTGGTTCACCCCGGGCGGCAGCTCATGGGCGTCCTCTCGGGAGAACACGCGCACGTCGATCACCTTGCCCGACTCCCCGTGAGGGACCTTCAGCGAGGTGTCCCTCACCTCGCGGGCCTTTTCGCCGAATATCGCCCGCAGGAGGCGCTCTTCAGGCGTGAGCTCGGTCTCGCCCTTGGGGGTCACCTTGCCCACCAGCACGTCGCCGGCGCCTACCTCGGCACCGATACGGACGATGCCCCGCTCGTCCAGGTCCTTCAGGATCTCCTCGGACAGGTTAGGTATGTCCCGGGTGATCTCCTCGGCCCCGAGCTTGGTGTCCCGGGCATCGACCTCGTGCTCTTCGATGTGGATGGAGCTGAGCACGTCGTCGCGCACCAGCCGCTCGGACAGGATTATGGCGTCCTCGTAGTTGTAGCCCTCCCAGGGCATGAACGCGACCAGGAGGTTCTTGCCCAGCCCGAGCTCCCCGCCTTCAGTGGAGGGGCCGTCGGCCAGGACGTCCCCCGGGCCCACCGCCTGGCCCTCGTCCACCACGATGCGCTGGTTGAAGCAGGTGTTCTGGTTGGAGCGGCGGAACTTGTAAACAGGGTAGATCTTGCGGCCCAGAGGCCGGCCGGAGCGGTCCACCTCGCCTTCGCGGTACTCCACGGTGACGTGCTCGCCGGAGACCTCGACTACCGTCCCGGTGCCCTCGGCCAGGAGCACGTCCCCGGTGTCCCGGGCCGCCCGGGCTTCGACACCGGTGCCGACGAAGGGGGCCTCGGGCATCACCAGGGGCACGGCCTGCTTTTGCATGTTGGCCCCCATGAGCGCCCGGTTGGCGTCGTCGTGCTCGATGAAGGGGATCAACGCCGTCGAGATGGAGACGATCTGCTTGGGCGACACGTCCATCAGGTCCACCTCTGAGGGCGGGACGAAGTCGACCTCGCTCGTCGTCCCGTAGGTGGTGCCGCCGGCACCGACCCTCACCCCCGGGCCCTGCGGGGCGCGCCGTACCAGGACCCGCTGGTCCACCAGGGTCCCGTCCGGGGCCAGCTTGGCGTTGGCCTGGGCGATCACGTACTCCTCTTCCTCGTCGGCGGCCAGGTAGACGATCTCGTCGGTGACCTTGCCGTTGACCACCTTGCGGTAGGGGGTCTCTATGAACCCGTACTCGTTGATCCGCCCGTAGGTGGCCAGGTGCCCGATGAGGCCGATGTTCGGTCCCTCAGGGGTCTCGATGGGGCACATCCGCCCGTAGTGGGAGCTGTGGACGTCCCGCACTTCGAACCCGGCGCGCTCCCGGGACAGCCCGCCCGGCCCCATGGCCGACAGCCGCCGCTTGTGGGTGAGGCCCGACAGCGGGTTGGTCTGGTCCATGAACTGGGACAGCTGGCTCGTCCCAAAGAACTCCTTGATCGCCGCCACCACCGGGCGGATGTTGATGAGGGTCTGAGGGGTGATCGCCTCCACGTCCTGGGTGGTCATGCGTTCGCGCACCACCCGTTCCATGCGCGACAGCCCGACCCGCACCTGGTTCTGGATGAGCTCGCCGACCGAGCGCACCCGCCGGTTGGCGAAGTGGTCCTGGTCGTCCAGCCGGTAGCCCGGTTCGCCCTGGGCCAAGTGGAGGAGGTAGGTGCAGGCAGCCAGGACCTCGCTCCGGGACAGCACCGTCTGGCCGGGGGCCGGCCGTTCCAGTTCCAAGCCGAACAACGACTCCACCTTGGCGATCTCGGGGCCCAGCTTGCGGTCCAGCTTGTAGCGCCCGACCCGGGTCAGGTCATAGCGCTTGGGGTTGAAGAAGGCGTTGTCGAAGTAGGCCCGGGCGGAGTCCAGCGACGGGGGCTCCCCGGGACGGGCCCGCTTGTATATCTCCAGCAAGGCGTCGTCCTGGGTGGGGACGAGGTCCCTTTCCTTGTCCCATTGCGGCTCAAGGAAGTCGAAATGGCGCACGAAGCGTTCCAAGAGAGCTTCGTCGTCGTAACCCAAGGCTCGCAGGAGGGAGAACAACGACAACCGCCTCTTGCGGGCCACGCGCGACCCGGCGGTTATGTCCTTGCCCGGCTTCGCCTCGACGTCGAACTCGATCCACTCGCCTCGGTAGGGGTGGATGGTGCCGGTGACTATTGTCTTGGAGTCACGGCCGGGCTGGAAGATGACGCCAGGGGAGCGCACCAGTTGTGAGACCACGACCCGTTCGGTGCCGTTGATGATGAAGGTGCCTCGTTCGGTCATCACGGGGAAATCGCCCATGAAGACAGTCTGTTCCTTGATCTCGCCGGTGTTGGCGTTTTGGAACTGCGCCCGCACGAATATGGGGGCGGCATAGGTCATGTCCTTTTCCTTGCACTCCTCCACCGAGAACTTGGGGGGAGGGCGCAGGTCCTGGTCCGTTGGGTCGAACTCCAGTACGAGCTTGAGCGAACCGGAGAAGTCCTCGATGGGGCTGATGTCGCGGAAAGCCTCGGACAGGCCCTTGTCAAGGAACCACTGGAAAGAGTCGCGTTGTACCGAGATGAGGTCGGGGAGCGGCAAGACCTCGTCGAGGTTGGCGAAGGAGAAGCGCTCCCGGGTGACGGGACGAGACGACAAGGACTACTCCTCGAGAAGTGCGGTGGCGGACAGGGCCAGGGCGCCGGGGCCGGCGCAGGTTCGACTGGCGCGGCGGCCGGTCGAGCCAGGTTGCGGGTCGCTGAGCAAACGACAGCGGGCTGAGGGCGCGCGCCTAGCCAACGCCCCAGCAACTAAGGACGCGGAAGGGCAAGGCACGGCAACTGATCATTATAGCCCACAGACGGGGCACGCGACAAGACGTGCCACCCCGGTCCCTGCACCCTGCCCGAGTGCCTATGCCAAGAGGGTACGCCGAGCCGAGCGCCTGGTCAAGGGGCAGCTGGCAGCTGGCCGAGGCGCCCAGCTGCCGCCCCTTGGCCAGCTGCCGCCCTGGCGCGCCTCGAGCTGGGCTACTTCAGCTCGACCGAGGCACCCGCCGCCTCGAGCTGGGCCTTGGCCTTGTTGGCGTCCTCCTTGCTCACCTTTTCGAGGACGGTCTTGGGGGCACCGTCCACCAGGTCCTTGGCCTCCTTCAGGCCGAGGTTGGTGAGGGCGCGGACCTCCTTGATCACCTGGATCTTCTTGTCGCCCGCGGACGTGAGCACGACGTCGAACTCGTCCTGCTCCTCCTCGGCCGCTGCTTCCGGCGCGGCGGCACCCGGAGCGGCCGCGGCCGCGACCGCCGCCACCGGGGCGGCAGCGGTGACGCCGAAGCGCTCCTCGAAGGCTTTGAGCAGGTCAGCCAGTTCGATCACGGTCATGTTGGCGATGGCTTCGAGGATGTCGTCTTTGGTCAGGGTGGTTGGCATGGGTGGTGCTCCTAGTGGTCGGTTAGTGGTCGGTCAGTAGTCGGTGTTCGTGGTGGTTGGTGCCCCTGGTGCTTGCCGCCTGGCCGTGGCGCTGGCGCTTGCCCCCCGGCAGCACCGGGAGGCTGCCACCACGGCCGGGGCCCCGGCTGGCACGGGCTCAGGCCTCGCCTGAGGCTCGGCGCTGGTCCACCAGCGCGGCCAGGCCATAGGCGAAGTTGCGAGGCAGGGCAGCGAGCAGGCCGGCCAGGCTTTGCACCGGCGCCAGCAAGCTACCGGCCAGCCGGGCCAGCAGGACCTCGCGGGGGGGCAGGTCGGCCAGGGCAGAAATGTCCGCTGCCCCGAGGACGCTCGAGCCCAGCACGCCCCCTTTGATGACCAGCAGTGGGTTGGCCCGGGAGAACTCCCGCAGGGCCTTGGTGACCGCGGCGGCGTCGCCCCGGACGAACGCCAGTGCGGTGGGCCCGTCCAGCAGCCCGGCCAACTCGGGCGCCGCCGAACGGCCAGCGGCCAAGCGTGCCAAGGTGTTCTTGTACACACGGTACTCCCCGCCCAGCGGGGCCAGGCTGCGCCTCAGGGCTTCGAGGTCCTTCACCTTGAGGCCCCGGTACTCGGTCACTATCACTGCGCTGGCCTCGTCGATGCGGGACCGCACCTGCTCGACCAGTGCCACCTTTTCAGGCCTGGGGTTGTCCATCACTGCTCCTTGGCGTCCGGGGTGGTGCTGCCGGTACGCCTCCGCCACCCGGCGCGCGAGCCTTGGCCCCAAGGAGCCGCTCGCCTCGTCAGGCTGGGCTGTTCGCCCACTTCGGCGCCCAAGCGCGCGTGCACTTGGGCGCGCCGGATGTCTTCGGCGCTATGTACAGCTTTGTTGCTATCTTACCAGCCGGCCAGGCCCGGCGCAGCTCAGGCCGCCGAGGCGCCAGCGGCTGCCAGGTCTTCGTCAGAGAGCCGGACCTTGAGCGGGTCGATGTCGACCCCCGGCCCCATGGTCGAAGACATGGCCACCGACCGCACGTAACGCCCCTTGGCCGCCGCCGGCTTCACCCGCTGGAGCTCGTCCATCACGGCCCGGAAGTTGGCCAGCAGCTGGTCGCGCGAGAAGCTCACCTTGCCGATCGGCACCTGCACGACCCCGCGGCTGCGCGCATCGGCGCGGTACTCGACGCGCCCACCCTTGAACTCGGCCACGGCCTTGCCCACGTCAGCCGTGACCGTCCCGGTCTTCGGGTTGGGCATGAGCCCCCGGGGGCCCAGCTTGCGGCCCAGGCGGCCAACTTGCCCCATCAGGTCGGGAGTGGCGATGGCGACGTCGAAGTCCATGAAGCCCCCGTCGACCCGGGCAACCAGGTCGTCGGAGCCGACGATGTCGGCGCCTGCCGCCCGGGCCTCATCGGCGGCCTCTCCGGCGGCGAACACCGCCACCCGGACCGACTTGCCCGTACCCGCGGGCAAGGGCACCGTGCCCCTGAGGACCTGGTCGGCCTTGCGGGGGTCGATGCCCAGCCGCACGGCAAGCTCGACCGTCTCGTCGAAGCGGGCCTTGGCCAAAGACTTCACCAGGTCAATAGCCTCGGCTGGGCTGTAAAGCCGCTGCCTTTCGACCTGCTTGGCGGCCTCGATGTACTTCTTGCCTCTTGACGGCATCACAGCCTCCCTCTCTAGGTGGCCACCGGGGCGTGGCCCCGGTGGGCGGTCGCCGGGCGGGCGAGGTCCCACCGCCGGCGCCGGTTGGTACGGCCCTCGACAGCCAGTAGCGGCTGAACGAGGCTACTCCTAGTGGTGCCTCCCAGCAGTACCTCCGTAGTGCCTCGGTCCTACTGGTGGCACCCGGCCTGCTCTAGGGGGCCTTCACCCCCATGGAGCGAGCGGTGCCCGCCACCTGGCGCTTGGCCGACTCGAGGTCGTAGGCATTGAGGTCGGGCATCTTCACCTGGGCAACCCTGGTCAGCTGCTCGTCGCTCAGGGTACCGACCACCTCCCGGCCTGCCGTCTTGGAGCCCTTGGCGAGGCCCAGTTCCTGGCGGATGAGCACAGCGGTAGGCGGGGTCTTCAGGACGAAGCTGAAGGACCGGTCGGAGAAGATCGTCACCTCCACCGGTATGACCTGGCCGGCTTTGTCCTCGGTCGCGGCGTTGTACTGGCGGACGAACTCCATGGTCTGGATGCCATGCGGCCCCAGTGCGGTGCCGACCGGCGGGGCCGGCGTGGCCTTGCCGGCCGGGAGCTGGATCCGGACTATCGCGGTGACCTGGCGCTTGGCCATGGGCTACTCCTCGTGTGGGCTTGTTGGTGTGGGCTCCGCGTGGTGTGGTGGCAGCTCAGAGCTTTGCCACCTGAGCGAACTCGAACTCGACCGGTGTCTCTCGGCCGAATATGTTGACCAGCACCTTGAGCTTGAGCTGGTCCTCGTTGATCTCGGCGATGGTGCCGCTGAAGTCGGCGAACGGCCCCTCCCGCACCCGTACCGCCTCCCCCACCTCGTACTCCAGGCGGGGGCGGGTCTTCTTCGGGGCACCTGCCCCCTCGGGCTTGGGGGCCAGGATGCTCTCGACCTCGCGGCGGGAAAGCGGCACCGGCTTGGTGCCCAGGCCGACGAACCCCGTGACGCCCGGCGTGTTGCGCACGACGTACCACGAGTCGTCATCGAGCTCCATACGTACCATCAGGTAACCAGGGAAAACCTTGTGGGAAACGACTTGGCGCTTGCCGTTCTTCAGCTCGACGACGTCTTCGAGCGGGATGACGACCTCGAAGATCCGCTCCTCCATGTTCATCGACGAGATGCGGCTCTCCAGGTTCGACTTCACCTTGTTCTCGTAGCCCGCGTAGGTGTGGACCACGAACCACTGGCCGGGCCGGTCGTAGGGGCTCTCAGGCAGCGGCCCGGGGGTAGCTGCCTCTTCCCCCCGCTCCTGGTTGGCCTCTGGGCCGGGCGCGCCTGAGCTGCTCAGTTGCTCGTCTTCTGACATCGTGGACCTCGCGCCAACCGGATGCCTCAGGCTACCTGAACAGGTGGCCGGACCCGAGGGAGAAGACCCAGTCCAGCCCGAACACCAAGGCCATGAGGAAGGCAAGGGTGAAGAACACGACGGTGGCGTAGTTGACCAGTTCCGGGCGCTTGGGCCGCATCACCTTGCGCAGCTCCAAGACCACCTCGTCGAGGAACTGCCGGGGGTGGAAGCCTCTGGCCTGGGACGGCGCCGGCGTAGGCCGCCGGGCCTCGCGGCGCAGGACAGGCGCCCCCTCCTCGTCCAGGGTGCCCTGACGCTGCAACAGCCGCTTTTGGGCCCGGTTGAGTTCGTTCATGCTCACGTCATCGACCTTCTTCGTACGACCTCTGGGAGCAGGGCAGGAGGGACTTGAACCCCCAACCGCCGGTTTTGGAGACCGGTGCTCTGCCACATTGAGCTACTGCCCTAAGCGTGGCTGACCCTCTGGGTGGGCCTTGCGAGCCCGACCGCAAGAGGCCCGACCGCAAGAGGATAGCACCCCCACGGCTCCTAACCGCTCAGGGCCAGGCCACGCGGGCGCCGTGCACCCCAGGCTACCAACGCGGCAGCCCCGACGACGGCCGCCCCGGCCGCAGCCACGGCAACCAGGGGGCCAAAGGAGCGCCTGGGGGCCTGCCCGTGACCGGGGGCCTCCGCCAGCGCGCTCAGCACCCGCGCCACCTGCTCGGGGCGAGGTGCGAGGCCCTCCTCGCGCAGGCTGCGCAACGCCTTCAACAACCTCCGGTAGCTGGCCTGTTCAGCCTGGCAGGCCAGGCACCGAGAGAGGTGCTCGGCCACGGCTGGGGTGAGGCGGCGGCTCCCGTCGACCAGCAATGGGAGCTGGGCGCGTACCGCTTCGCAGCCCACCACCGCCCGCAGGTGCCGCCGGGGCCAGGGCACCGGGCCGGGGCGCGCCGGGTGAGCCGAGCTTGCTCGCCTTGTCGGGCCCGAGCCCCAGTGCTCAGCTGGCCACGGCATCGTCACCACCTATGACAACCGGCTGAGCACCCAGCCCGGTTCCCCGCCCGGGCCGGCCCAGGCGGCCACCGATGTCGTCGCGAAGCCGCTGGCGCGCCCTTTGCAACCTCACCTTGGCGGCCGCCTCGCTGATGCCGAGCTCGGCGGCTATGGCCCGGTGAGGCAGGTCGTAGATGTCGCGCAGCACCACCATCTGGCGCAGCGCCGGGGGCAAGCGCACCAGGGCAGCCATGAGCAGCGCCCGGTCGTCGGAGCGGGAGGCCGCCGACTCGGGGTTGTGCTCCGGCCGCCGGTCCCGCAGCACACCTTCGTCGAGGCCAGAGCCCAACGGGTCATGGGCGCGCCTTGAGGCCCGGGAGCGGTGGCTGGCCGCGCAGTTGGCCGTCACCCGGTACAGCCAGGTCGAAAAACGAGCCTCGCCCCGGAAGCGAGGCAGGGCGCGCAGCGCCCGCAGGTAGGCGTCCTGGGCCACGTCGCAAGCATCGTCGGCATTGCCGGTCAGCCGGTAGGCCAGGGTGTAGGTGCTGGCCCAGGTCCGGCGGACCAGGTCTTCGCAAGCGTGGCGGTCCCCCTTGCGGGCCGCGTCCACCAGCTCGGCCAGGCCACCGGGCCCTACCTCGCCAACCCGGCCGACCTGGGTTGGGGCGCGCTCAGCGGCCACGTCCCGGCCCGCTTTGAGCGTCATCGCCACCAAAGCGGCGCTCGGCTAGGGCTTGCGAGGTGGCATGGGCAAAACACCTGGTGGTACCTCCCACCACCCCCCGCCCTTGCCCGCCTCGGGGACTAGGCACCTTGGGGCCGGGGCACACGGCTGCCCTACCGGGTCTCCTTGTGGAGCGTGTGCTGGCGGTCCCAGCGGCAGTACTTGCGCATCTCGATGCGGTCACGGTCGTTCTGCTTGTTCTTGGTCGTGATGTAGTTGCGCCGCTTGCACACGTCGCAGGCGAGCGTCACTTTCACCCGGCGCTCGTTCTTGGCCATGGGGCCTGTCCCCTCCTCGGTCTGTGTTGGGTAGCGGCGGTCGGACTCGAACCGACGACAACTCGATTATGAGCCGAGTGCTCTGCCAACTGAGCTACGCCGCCCTGTCGCACGGCGGGCACGGTCCCCTGTCAAGGAGCCGGGCCGACGGCTTAGCCTACCATGGCCGGCGGCGCACCCAAGCTTGGCAGCGCGCCGAGAGGGCGCACCTGGGCCCAGCGGTTGCACCTCGCCTGGGACCGCTAGCGGGCTGGGCCGCTGGCCGACGACGGCGCGTTGCTCAACGCATACGGGCGATGGGCGAGCACCCGAAGCGGTCGTGCACCAGGTCCTTGACGCCCGCCGGGAACTTGCCCATGACCGCTCGGTGGGCTTGGGCCACTTCCAGCTGCGCGCTCGGGTCACCCGCCAGGGCCGCCTGGCAGGCCTCGGGCTTGGCATTGGCCAGCGCCAAGATGGCACCCGGGCAACCGAGGGCACCCGCGAGGGCGAGCAGTGACGGGGAGCCCACATAGACCGGGCCGCCCCAGGAGGCAACTTCGTGGAGCAGCCGCCCCGCGTCACCGCTTGATTCCTTGAGCCCGGCCACCGGGAGGTCGCCCAGCGTCCCGACAGGGATGCCAGGCGGGGAGGCAGTGGGGAAGTTGTAGGCCAGCACCGGGACGTCGCCGGCCGCCTTTGCCACCGCTTCGTAATAGGGGCGCTGGTCACTGGTGTAGGGGGCGGACAGCGCGAGCACGGCGTCGGCGCCGCCGTCCCGGGCCGCTTCGGTCAACATGACCGCCTGGCGGGCCGAAGCCGCCCCGGTCCCGGCGATGACCGGCACCCCCCGCCCAGGGGGGACAGCCTCGCGCACGGCCGCCAGCAGTGCCTGGCGCTCAGGCAGCTCCAAGGCCGCGGCTTCGCCGGTGGTGCCGCACACCAGCACGGCCTTCACCCCGAGGTCGACCAGCCGGGCGGCCAGTTCGGCGCTGGCCGGGGCGTCAACCTCTTCGTCGGGGCCGAACAGGGTGACCAGTGCCACACCTACTCCGCGGAACACTGGCTGGCCTTGCACCGTCGCCACCTTAGTTCTCCGGCGACGACGAGCTCTCCGGCACTGAGGTCTTCTTGACCACCGGCAAGGGCCGCAGAGCTCCAGGCCGGCCGTCACCGGTCCCCCCACTCGGTGCACGGACGCGGAGACGTAGGCACGTAATACGTAGATCGCCGACGCCGATGATACCGTTTGTGGTACCATCAAGAGCATGGCGATGACGCTCCGGCTGACAGCAGCAGAGGCCGACGCTCTCCGGCGCAAGGCGGCTGCCCAGCACCGCTCTATGCAGGACGTGGCCCGTGACGCGATCCGCTCCTACACCTCGTCGACCGAGCGGGTCGCCGAGATCGCCTCTCAGGTCGTCCAGGAGGACCAAGGCCTCCTGGAGCGCCTTGCTGAGTCGTGACGGCCTACCTCGACCTCGACGGGTTCCTCGTACTGGCCGAGATCGCACTTGGGCGCCCGCCGGACGTTCGCGACGCCGGCCTGCTCCAGTCTGCCCTCGGCCGCCCTGCGGCCATTGCGTTTGGTGCGGACGCCTACCCAGACCTTCCTGCCAAAGCTGCTGCACTTTTGCAGTCCCTTGCTTGCAACCATGCTCTCTTGGATGGCAACAAGCGGTGCGCCTGGGTCGCTGCAAGGACCTTCATCCGTCTAAACGGGGCCGACCTGGCCCTCGGCCAAGACGAAGCCTACCGGTTAGTCATGGACGTGGCCACCGGGCAATTACGTGACGTAGCAAAGATCGCTGAGGCCATAGCTGAGAACTTGACCTGACCTGTTCGCTGTGCACGTTGCCCGCCGGCAAATAACCAGTAGTGGTCGGCTTCATCGCCGTCTTCCACTACCGGCGGGCAGCCTGACCCCGCCATGGCTCTTCGGTGCAGGCCAGGTAAAACCTCGTCGCCTTGGGCGCCGGGCCAGCAAAAGCGAGCTCTTGGCCCGTCGCACCACCAAGGAACCCCAAATGCCGTACTGTCTGTGCACGCTTTTGGCGACGCTCGCTGCCAGGTACAACAAGCCGGCCTTGGCGTGAAAGAGCAGCTAATACGATAAGAACTCAGCTTACCCTGCGAGCCCCCTGTCGGAATCGAACCGACGACACCAGCCTTACCATGGCTGTGCTCTGCCGACTGAGCTAAGGGGGCAGTGCCGGCTGGTGCCGGTACGCCTATCATAGTGGCCGTCGTCCGGGGACGAAGCAGGCCGGTGCCCGTGCTGGCGGAGGGCGCGCCTGCCGGGCCCGAGGGGCGGCCCCCGGCAGGGACGGCGCCCGGGGGCAGCCAAAGCGTCTAGCCTGGCCTTCAGTGCGCGACGGGGGCCGTCTGGAAGTCGAGCTACAGCTGGCGGGCCCGGAGCACGCCGAGGAGACCCGGGCCATATACAACCACGCCATCGAGACTTCCACGGCGACCTTCGAGATCCGGCCTCGCACCATCGAAGAACAGCTGGCCTGGGTGGAGCAGCACTCCGGTGCCCACCCCGCGGTGGTGGCGGTGACTGCCGACGGCCAGGTGGCTGGCTTCGGCGCCCTCTCCCCCTACCGGGCCCGGGCCGCCTACAGCACCACCGTCGAGGACTCGGTGTACGTGGCGGTGCCGTTCCAGCGCCGGGGAGTGGGGCGGGCGCTGCTCGAAGAACTGCTCCGCCTGGCCATGGCCCATGGCTTCCACGCCGTGATCGCCCGCATCAGCGACGACAACGAGGCCTCCATCGCCTTGCACCGCTCCTGCGGCTTCGAAATGATCGGGGTCGAGCGGGAGGTGGGCCGCAAGTTCGGGCGTTGGCTGGACGTGGCGTGCATGGAGCGGCTGATCTGAGGTGCCTGGGACGGTTGACCTGAGCTGGCCGGCCCGGCACCCAGCTGCACTGCCCCCCGCTTGGCTGGCCCTCCCGGTGCTCAGCCGGCGCCCTCGTCGCTGGTCGCCAGCCGGTACAGCTCGCGCTGAGCGGGCGCCGGGGCCAGGACCTGGCCGTCGAGGGTGTGCACCCGGGCAAAGCGCAAGCTGGAGCAAAGCCACACCCCGTTCGCGCCGAACAGGTCGTCGACCTTCAGGTTCTCCCGGGCGGTCTCCCAACCGGCCGCCTCCGCTGCTGCGAACAGGTGGCGGACGCTGATGCTGTCCAATATCCCGATGGAGGCAGGCGGGCTCACCAGCCGGCGGCCGAACGCGGCCACCACCGACGAGGTGCCCGACTCCCAAACCCATCCGTCCGTGCTCACGAAGATGGCGTCGTCGCCACCCAGGCGCTTGGCCCACCGCCGGGAAGCGACGTTCAGCGCGTAGGACAGCGTCTTGGCCCCGAGCAGCAGCCAGGGTGCAGCCTCGCCCACCCCGGTCGCCAGCCCCCGGGCCAGGGTCACCGCCGAGACGCCGTCCCTCCTCTGCTGCAGCAGTACCGGGGACAGCTCCTGGCCCAGTGCGTAAGCGGCCGGCGGCCCCCCTTCTTCGGGCCCGCGTGTGCAGACCAGGCGCATCTCCCACTCCGGGCTGCCGGTCCAGGAGCTCACCCCGGCGGCTACCGCCGCCCGCCAGGCGCCCTCGGGAGGGATCTCGAGGTCCACCTGGTGGGCCGACCGAACCAGCCGGGCCAGGTGGTCTGCCAAGTGGCGAGGCTGGCCCGCCCTCACCAAGAAGCGCTCGAAGACGCCATCACCGCGCAGCACCCCCAAGTCGTCAGCCCGGAGGAAAGCTGAGCGCGCCTCGCGCCGCACTGGCCCTTCAGGCCCGACCTGGACCAGGACAGCTGCCGGCGGTCCCACCCCGTCGAGGCTAGTAGCCTCGACCGACGTGGGAGACGGCCAGGACGGCGCGGGCGGGCGAGCAGAAGACAGGCAGGCAGGCAGACCGCGACCGGAAGGAACGCGACCCGAGGACGCTCGGGTGGAGCCGACGCTACTGGAGGAGGAAGGCGGGGAGGCGGTCACCCCGGCCAGCCGGGGTGACCCGCACGCCCTCCTCGCCCAGCTCGCCGCCGAGCTCGACGAAGTCGAGGCTGCCCTGCGCCGCTTGGACGAGGGCACCTATGGCCGTTGCGAGGCGTGCGGAGGGCCTGTGCCCCCCGAGCACTTGAGGTCGTGGCCTACCGCCAGGCGTTGCCCCAGCTGCCCCTAGCCCGGGACGGCCATGGCCTTCCAGGCCGCCGCTGGCCCGGGCCCCTGTTGACCTGAGGCCCTAGCTGGCCAGGGGGCCCGTGCCGACCGGGGCTACTTGACCAGGGCCTTGCAGACTGCAGGGTGCGTGCCCTCGAGCGCTAGCAAGGAGCAGAAGCTGGCTGCACCCACCTTCCAGGTGCCTCCCAGGAGGACGGCTTCGCCTTTGAAGGGGGACGGCACGGGCTTGCCCCCGAGGCTGACCTTGTAGACCACCAAGGCGGTCTTGCCCGACGGGGCCAGCTTCACCTCGGTCACCTTGGCGGTCGTGCTCATGGCCATGGGTGAGCCCGCCTGGGCCCGTATGACGGGGGCGAACTGGGGGCCGTCTTGCACCAACTGGATCTTGCGAGCGGCGGGCGTGCGGCCAGAGAAGAACGCCTCCCAGTTGGCGATGACCTTCGCCCGGGCAGAGGTGGCCGTCTTGGTCGCCGCCCTCGTGCTGGCCCATGCCGGGCTGCCCGCTCCCGACAACAGCGCCGCTACAGGAGATATGGCCGCGACCAGCACCACGGCCTTGGCCAGCTGGGCGCGCCTTGTCGTGTTGGCTGTTTGCCTGCTCATGTCCCACCAGTGTAGGCCGCCAGGGACTGGTGCCGGCCCGGCCGGCAAGCCGACGGGCGGGGCGCCTGGGTTCAAGGCGCCGGAGCCGCGGGCAGCTCCAAGGCGGGCGGCCCGGGCTTGCCCCGCAGCGTCACCGCGGCCACCAGGGCGGCCAGGACCATCGCCACCCCCGAGGTGACCAGCGCCACGTCCAAGCCGTCCCGGAAGGCACCGTAGGCGGCTTCGAACACCTTGGTCTCGATCGAGCCAGCCTGCACCGAGCCGCCGCCGCCCACTCCCTTGGGCACCAACCCGGTCTCGATGGCGTTGATGATGATCCCGAAGAAGCCCTTGGGCACCCCCAGGGCCCGCAGGCGGTGCGTCAGGTCCGAGGTCAGGTGGGCGTTGACCAATGCCCCCAGCACGGCTACTCCGAAGACCGCGCCCAGCTCCCGGCTGGTGTTGGTCGCCGCCGCCGCCATGCCCGACCGTTGCGGGGGGACAACGCTCAGCACCACCGCGGTCACGGGCACGACGCTCGTGCCGAAGCCAAAGCCGGCCAGGGCGAGGGTCAGGTACAGCCAGGAGGAAGGGGCTCCCGGCCTGCTCAGCAGGACCTCGGACAGCAGCACACCGGCGCCGGCCATGACGCAGCCTTCAGCCAGGGACGACCGCGGCCCCGCTACCGCCACCCGGCGGCCGGAGAGGCCCGAAGCGACGATCATGGACAGCGTCATGGGCAGGAACTCCAACGCCACCCGCGACGCCGAGTAGCCGACCACGGCCGCCAGGTACAGGGCGGTGAAGAAAAAGATCGAGAACACGCCGAAGAACAGGACGAACACCACCACCAGGGCACCGGAGAAAGGAGCCGAGCCGAAATAGGCCAGCTCCAGCATGGGGGCGGCAACTTTGCGCTCCACCCGCACGAAGCCCACCAGCAGCAAGATGCCTACGACGAACAAGACGACCACCGTGGGGTTGCCGTACCCGTTGGTCTCCCCGTAGATCGTGGCGAAGATGATGGCGCTCAGGCCGGTCGCACCCGTGCCGAAGCCGGCCAGGTCGGCTCGGCCCGCCACCGGGTCGGCGCTCTCGGGGACAGCCGCCAGCGCCAGGGCCAAGGTGACGGCCACCGCGGCCACGTTGAACCAGAACACCGCCCTCCAGGTGCCAGCGTCCACCAGGACGCCCCCGATCACGGGGCCGAGAGCCAGAGCCAGGCCCGACACCGCCGCCCAGGCGCCCAGGGCCCGGGCGCGCTCCTCCCCGTCGGGGTACAGGTGGCGGATGACCGACAGCGTGCCCGGCTCGGAGGCGGCGGCACCCGCGCCCATGACCACCCGGGCCGCGATCAGCACGGCCGGGTTGGGGGCCAGCGCCCCTAGGAGCGAGCCGGCGGCGAACACCGCCAGGCCCGACAGCATCACCCGCTTGCGCCCGAAGCGGTCGGAGATCGTGCCCGCGGTCATCATGAGGCCGGCGAAGGTGAGGGCATAGCCGTTGACGACCCATTGCAACTGCACGACCCCCGCGTGGAGCCGGGACTGGACGTCGGCCAGGGCCACGCTCACGACCGTGGTGTCCAAGAAGGTGAGGAACAGCACCGCGCACACCGCCGCCAACGCGAAACGTTCGTCTTTCAGGCGGGCCCCCATCCCTGCCCCTCTCCTCAGGGCAGGACCAGGACTTTGCCGATGGCCCCCTGCTGGACGGCGTCTTGGGCCGCGGCCACCTCGGCCAAGGGGTAGCGGTGCAGGGGGAGGGCCGAAAGAGCCCCATCGGCCAGTGCTCGGCTGACCCAGGCCACCGCCTCCGCCAGCTCGGGGGCCGGCACGCCATAGAGCAGCACGTAGTGGAGAGTTAGGTTGGCCGTCATCAGCCGGCGGGTGGGCAGGGCGGGGTCGGCCGCCTCACTGGCGTACACCACGACCACCGAGCCGGGGCCGCACACGGCCAGGTCCAGGTCCAAGTTGGCGCCGACTGCCACCTCGACCACCCGCTCGACGCGCCCGGCGAACTGCCTCACCGCCTCGGCGGCTCCCGGTTGGCGGTAGTTGACCACCAGGTCGGCCCCAGCTGCCCGGGCGAGAGCCGCCTTTTGCTCGCTGCTGACCGTTGCCACCACCCGGGCCCCGGCATGCTTGGCCAGTTCGATGGCATAGTGGCCGACCGCCCCTGCCCCGCCAGCGACGAGCACCGAGGTGCCCTCCAGTGCACCCGGCCCCCCGCCGGCACAGGACAGGCAGTGGGCGGCGGTGACGGCGGGGACGCCCAGGCAGGCCCCCAGTTCGAACGAGGCGCTGGCCGGCAGGGGCACGGCCCGCTCGGCCGGCACCACGCTCAGCTCCGCTGCAGTCCCCCACCGGTTGCCCGCCGCCGCCAGGTAGAGCCACACCCGCTGGCCCACGCTGAGGCCGCTCACCCCCTCGCCCAGGGCGTCGACCACGCCCGCTCCGTCCTGGTGGGGCACCTGGAAGCCCTCGGGGTCGCGGCCGGTGGCCCCCGAGCGGGTCTTCCAGTCCGTCGGGTTGACCCCCGAGCAGGCAACCCGCACCCTCACCTGGCCGGGCCCGGGCTCCGGCGTGGGCAGCTCCTCCACGCTGAGCACGCTCGAGGGGCCGGTCTGGCGGTAAAGGGCGGCTCGCACGTCGGCTCCTTGCTGTTCGGCGATCTCCCTGGCTACCGGGCCCTACGCCTACCGGCGACGGCGCCGCGAGCAACCAAGGCCTCGGCGATCTGGACGGCGTTGAGCGCGGCCCCCTTGCGCAGGTTGTCGCCGGACACGAACATGGCCAGGCCGCGGCCATCGGCCTCGCCCTTGTCCGAGCGGACCCGCCCGACCAGGCAGTCGTCGCCTCCGGCACTGGCCAGCGGCGTAGGCAGGTCCACCACCTTGACCCCAGGGGCGGACCTCAGCAGCTGCACCGCCCGCTCAGCCGGCAGCGGCCTTTCGAACCGGGCCGCCAGGGCGACCGAATGGCCGGTGAACACCGGCACCCGCACGCAGGTGACGGTCACCGCCAGGTCGGGGAGGTGGAGGATCTTGCGGCTCTCGTCACGGAACTTGTGCTCCTCGTTGGTCTCGTCGTCCACCAGGCTGCCGGCCAGGGGCAGCACGTTGAAGGCGATGGGGCCGGCAAAGACCTCGTGGGGCGGGTAGGCCAGCGCCGAGCCGTCGAAGGTCAGCTCCTTGGCCTTCTCCCCGGCTGCAGCCACTTGCTGGGCCAGTTCCTCTACCCCCCGCCGGCCTGCGCCCGAGGTGGCCTGGTACGTGGACGCCACGACCCGCTGCAGGCCGGCTTCGTCATGGAGGGGCTTGAGCACGGGCATGCACACCATGGTCGTGCAGTTGGGGTTGGCCACTATCCCCTTGGGGACAGTGGCCAGGTCGTCGCCGTTGACCTCCGGCACGACCAGGGGCACCTCGGGGTCCATGCGCCAAGCCGAGGAGTTGTCGACCACCACCGCACCGGCTCCGGCCACTACCGGGGCCCACTGGCGCGACGCAGTAGCCCCCATGGAAAAAAGGGCGATGTCGATGCCCTCGTGGTCGGCGCGGGCCACGTCCTCCACGACCGTGCCGTCGATTTCCATGCCTGCCGAACGTCCCGAGGCAAACAGCCGCAGGCGGCCGACCGGCAACCGCCTCTCGCGCAGCAGCTTGCGCATCACCCCGCCCACCTGGCCGGTCGCCCCGTACACCCCAAAGCACAGCCCCACGGTCAGCCCTCCAGCCCAAATGCCTTGTGGAGGGCCACGACGGCGCGCTCCGCCGCCTCCGCCCGCACCACGCAGGTCAGCCGTATGGCAGACGTCGAGATCATCTCGATGTTGATGCCTTCGGATGCCAGCACCTCGAACATGGTCGCGGACACGCCCGGGTGAGTGCGCATGCCGGCACCCACTATCGACACCGTAGCTATGTCCGGGTCGGCGATCACCACGCCTGCGCCGATCTCAGCCGCCAGGCTGCCCGCCACCTCCTCGGCCGTGGCCAGCTCGTCGCGGGCGACCGTGAAAGAGATGTCGGTCTTGCCTTCGAGCGAGATGTTCTGCTCGATCATGTCCACGTTGACCAGCCGGTCGGCCAGCGCCCGGAACAGCTTGGCGGCGATGCCGGGACGGTCGAGCACCCCGGTGACGGTGACCTTGGCCTCGGACTGGTCCGAGACCACAGCAGAGATGATGGGCTGTTCCATGACGTTGGCCTCCTCCACGACCCAGGTCCCCGGCTCCCAGGTGAAGCTGGAGCGCACATGCAGGCGCACCCCGTGGGTGCGGGCAAACTCGACTGAGCGCATGGCCGGTTTGGGGCACCCGGCGGCGTTCATCTCCAGCATCTCCTCGTAGCTCACCCGGGACAGCCGGCGAGCGCCAGGCACGACGCGCGGGTCGGCGCTGAAGACCCCGGGCACGTCGGTGTACAGCTCGCAGGCGTCCGCCCCCAGCGCCTTGGCCAGGGCCACGGCGGTGGTGTCGGAACCACCCCGCCCCAAGAAGGTGATCTCGCGGTCGAGCGAGACCCCCTGGGCACCGCCCACCACCGGGACCCGGCCCTTGCTCAGCGCGTCCAGCACCCGCTCCGGGCGGACCTCCACGATCTTGGCCTTGGTGTGCTCCCCGTTGGTGATCACACCCGCCTGGCTGCCGGTGAAGCTGTCCGCCGGCACGCCCAGGTCGTGCAGGGCCATGCAGAACAGCGCCATTGCCTTGCGTTCCCCCGCGGTTATGAGCATGTCCAGCTCACGGCCGGGCAGCGTCTTGGACACCTGGCTGGCCACGTGGAGGAGGTCATCTGTCTCCTTGCCCATGGCCGAGATGACGACGACGGGTTGGTCCCCCCGGCGGCGCGTCCGGGCCACGTAGTCGGCCACGTTGCGCATCCGTTCGGCGTCAGCCACCGAGGTGCCCCCGAACTTCTGGACCAGGAGTGCCACTGGGTCCACGCTACCAGGAGCCGCCAGGGGGGTTGCCAAGGGCAGCGGCCGGCCGGTGGCCCACGTGGGACCGGCAATTGCGCTACGCTGCGGCGCCGTGCCCTCAGAAAAGCGAATGCGCCAGGAAGCTCGCCGCAGGAGCATGGAGCAACTCCGCCGCGCCCAGATGCAGCGCCGCCGCCGGTTGCGGTTCTGGTCGCTGGCAGGAGGCGGGGCTGTGGTGGTGGTAGTGGTGGCCGTGCTGATCACGGTCCTTTCCGGTGGCGGCAGCCACCAGGCAGCCTCGACCACGACCACGACCAGTGCCCCGACCTCCACGACCACCACCACTTCACCGCCCGTCTCGGTGCCCTTGCTGGTCGCCCCGGCGCACGTGGGCTGCCCCAAGCTGAACGGTGCTTCGCCCCACTACACGAGGTTCTCAGGCCCCCCGCCCATGTGCATCAACCCCGCCAAGGCCTACACCGCCAAGATGGTGACGGACGCGGGCACTGTCACCATCAAGCTGCTGGCGGCACAGAACCCCAAGACCGTCAACAACTTCGTCTTCTTGGCCGGCTACCACTTCTATGACGGCATCGCGTTCCACCGGGTTTGCACCGGCTTCGTCGACCAGGCCGGCGACCCGACCGGGACAGGTTCGGGAGGCCCTGGCTATTCGTTCAATGGCGGGGCGCCCAAGAGCACCAGCGTCTACACCGCCGGCGCCCTGGCCATGGCCAACTCGGGCAGCCCGAGCAGTGACGGCAGCCAGTTCTTCTTCGTGGTGGGCAACGGCGGCCAGCAGCTGTCCCCCAACTACAGCTACTTCGGCCAGGTGGTCGGGGGCATGAGCGTGGTGGACAAGATCAACCAGGACGGCTCATCGGCGGACGCCACCGGCGGCAGCTGCCCCCCCCGGGTGGTCCACAAGATCGAGGCCATAACCATCTCCCAGTCCTAGGCACCCAGTCCTAGGCACCCAGTCCTAGGCTCCCAGTCCTAGGCCCGGCTTGGCCCTTGCTCTTGCGGTGGGGGCCACCGAACCGTAGGCGGGGGCGCCGCCAGCTGTGAGCCGGGGGCGCCCGGCCCGCCACTACCGGTTGGCTGGCACGTAGGGCCGCAGGCCGTCAAGGCAACCCAGGCCCGCGGGCTGCCCTCCCAACCAGACCGTCACCTTGCCCAGGCCGGCGACGCTCCAGCGTCCCTCCGGGCTGCGAACGAGGCCAGTGCGCTCATCGATGGCGGCGATGCGCAGGTTACCGGACGCCAGGCGGACGGTGCGATGGGTCTTTTCCTCGGTCCAGTCGCTGGCGTGGGGCAGGACCGCCAACTGGGGGACCAGCCCCAGCCCGAGGGTGAGGGCACCTCCTCGGGGGTCGACCATGGTGTCCCCCAGGACCATGGCCCCAGCCGAAGACCCGGCCAAGGTGGCGCCCGATGCCCACGCCTCGACCAGGGCCTCCCAGACGGCCGACGCTTTCAGCACCGAGCGAAGGTGCAGGGGCGAGCCACCGGCCAGGTAGATGAAGGGGGCGGAGCGCACCATGGCGGCCAGCTCGGGCTGCTCGGCATCGGCCCGCCGCAGCACCATGCAAGGCCGCACCGAAGCCCCCAGACGGGCAAAGTACCGGCTGGCGGCCTCCACCGCCCGTTCGGGGTGCCAGTAGGCGGCGGCCGTGGGCAGGACCACCACTTCGCCCGCGCCGGCCTGCCTGAGCAGCTCGGAGTCGAGCTCCTCGCAACCCGCGGCCCACTCCGCTCCTCCCACCAGGGCTAGCGCCCCCGGCTGGCCTGCAGTTGGCACCGGGCCAGTATTGCACGAAGGTGGGCAGCCGAGCGCGGCCAGGCCGGGCAGCGGTGCAAACCAGCACGAGCCGGGACAAAATGGGCCCCTCGCCGACGGATTTACTAGTTAGTACTGACTAGTAGTTGAGCCAGCCAGAAATGGCGCCCGAGGGCCATGGCGCGCCCGGCGCTCAGCTCGTACCGTTGAGAGGGTCATGAGCATCGAGGAGGCACGCGAGATGGCTGAGCAGCAACAAGCCGACGCTCTTCTCACACCCGCCGAGGTGGCTGCCCTGTTCCGGGTCAACCCCAAAACCGTGACCCGCTGGGCGCAGGCGGGCAAGATCACCGCGGTGCGCACCCTGGGGGGTCACCGCCGCTTCCGGGCTACGGAGGTCCGGCGCTGCCTGGAAAAGATCAACCTGGCCAACTAGCCGGCTCTCGGCCAAGCCCGCGCCCTAACGCAGCGTGGTGGTCGGAGCCGGCGTCGATCCGGCGACCTCGCACTTTTCAGGCGCGCGCTCTACCAACTGAGCTATCCGACCGCGGACCTGACGGGATTTGAACCCGCGGCCTC
>JAJPKN010000066.1 GCA_021323695.1 Actinomycetota bacterium
CCAAGCCCTACAAGTGGACCAAGACTGCCGCTGAGATCATAGAGAAGGTCAAGCGAGGTAGGGTTGCCCTGGCCCAAGCGCGCGGCATTTGGCGGACACTACACTAGGTGGCGCGGAACAGCTCAGCTAGCTCCCACTTCGGCACCCGACCTGCCGACCACGCCCGGACTGGCGCGTACAGCTCGTCTGCTTGCTCCTCGAAGCGGCCCCTCCAGAAGGGCTCTGGCACAACGTCGATGTCGTAGCGACTGCCCTCGGACAAGAACACGCCCTAGGCGATGATGATGCTCGCCTTGTTCCCTGCCCGCCATATGATCGGTCGGCCACCCGACTTGGCCTGGGGTTGGCCCCGAGGCCACCTCCTGGGCGCGAGGCCGATCATTACCCCTGCCCCCGCCCGGCCTCCCACCTTCGTCAGCCGTGGAACGCTTCAGCTGGGCAAAGACCTCCGGCCGCCTCGCCGTGAGGGTAGTCCGGGACTCTTGCGATCGAGCTGGCTTTGGGCCTCCAGCCTCGCTCCTCCACCTTCTCCAGAAGGAACGGCCTGGCCGCGATACCACGTCCCCGACGCACCCGCGGAGGGCAGACGGACGGGGCGCGACTACTCGGCGCAGTCCGCGCACGCTTTAGACCGGCGACCGGTTGAAACGTCGAGGATCGCACAGTCTTCACTACGTGTCGTCATGCCGCGGGCGCGCGGTGCACGCCCGGCAGCGGGCTATGCGGCGCGCACAGTCATACTGCTAGCGAGCGCGGGCCCTGGCGCCCAGCTGGCCCGTAGAAATCGCCGAGCAGGCGGGCCGTCTCCGGCTGGGGCTGTAGGGCCAGGGCAGCCGGGCATGAGGTAGGCACACCCGACAACCTGACCAGTACCTGGGTTGGATTGGCTTGAGCCCATTTGTCTCCCGGCTTTTCCATGTGCGAGCCCTACCTGCTCGCGGACGGGGCGGGCATGGTTGTCTCCTTTTGGGAGTTTTCCCGCTATGCAAAATGTTTGCCGAGGGGACCTCCTTCCTGGACTGTAACGGAGCCTGTTTGCGACACTCCAGTTTATCGGCCTCTGGGGCAGCAGGAGGCGGCCCGCCGGGGGGCACTCCACTACGGTTACTCAACGGTACTAACACCTGAAAGAGGGTCCTCGAAGACGCCGGGCTCCTGCCCCGGTACGAGGTCGAAATAGAGGGAGTCACTCCGGGCTTCCTCGTCGAGGGGTTGGATGGCCCCTTGCTGGTAGAGGTGTGGGCACGGCGAGAGCCCGACGAGTTGCGCCGCGCCAAGCGTGCCTGGGCGGTCCCCCAAGGACGCGTGGCCGAGGTACCCGTACCGATTGGCCTTCACATCATCTGGCCCAAGCGAGAGGAGCTACGGCCTCCCGGCAGTCGGACGAGCAAGCAGATTGTCGAAGGCCTCCGGAAGTGGCTTTTGGCGCTTTGGGACGCGCCACAGGTCGGGGCCACCCGTGAGATTTGTGGCCACGTGTTCCGTATAGGTGAAGTTGGGGTTCGCGGGCTAAGGGCTCGGCTTCACGTGCCTGAAGGAGGTGGCTGGGCCGACTTCGGCACAGTGCTGGCTGTCGTACGGGAGAAGGTCTCGCGCTACGCGCAAGCGGCCCGCCCCCGCGCTGGCTACCTATTGGTGGTTCTCTCGTCCGAGGTGGGGGCTGGCTTGCACCTCAACCAACTCCTTAGCGCGCTGGCTGGTAAGCAGACGCTGTCGGTCTCGCTCGACAGGTTGCCTGGTCCCGGGCAGCTGATCGAGTGGAAGGTGCAGCGATGGTCTACCGACGAGCCGGATACGTTTGCCCCTGCGTTGTCTACCATCGGCTAGGTTGAGGTCAAAGTGGAGGGAACGGGCCCCCTCACGTTGATCCCCGTCCCAAAGCGCCGAGCGTCCGTTGCCGCGCCTCAGCAGCCCCCTCGTACGCTGGGAGGGGGGTGGAGGGACTCTATAGCCTGGCCCGCGTCGGCCTAACCTGGTGCAAGAAGGCTCTCTGGAGCTGACCCGTAGACCGGCAGGCTGGCTGTCAGGCCATGGGTTGCCCGCAGCCCCCGGGGCGCGGGCGCCGGGCTCGAAGAGCGTGAACAAAGTGCCGGCGTGGGTGAGCAGGAGGCACTTCTCCCGGTCGCACCAGAGCAGGTCCGCGCACCAGTCCGCCCCTCGTGGCGCGGTCGCCACAACTGCTTGGGCCCTGGCCAGGGCCAGGAGCTCTTTGGTGCACCGAAGGGCCCATCCTGACCGTAAGCGAGCGGCTGGGCGTCGGCGGGCCTCGGGACCCCCCCGAACCCGAAATTCCAGCACCCTGTCCTACCCGCCGAATAACCTAACTAGCACCGTCCGCCGCCGGCCAACGCGGCCGGGCCGACCACCGCCGGCAACGCCGGTCAACGGAGTGCCGGTGGGACGAGGCCCCGGCGGGACGAGACGCCAGCGGGACGACAGGTGCACAGGCCAGGAGGTAGCGAGGGCCAGATGGACATCTTCGAGCTGCGGGACCGGGTGGTCGACGACTACAAGGCGTTCGTCACGAGCTTCATGTCGATAAAAGACCCACGGGCCCAGGAGGTCGTCGACCAGGAGCTGGCCGGAGGGCTCCTGTGGCCGGAGCCCAGGATCGCCCTCAACCCCGCCTATGCCCCGGGAGCGTGGGTGGACGAGCTGGTGGCCCAGGGGACGTTGCACCCGGGCTGCAGCGAGATCTTCCGCTTGGGCAAAGACCAGCCAGGCCAGCTGCCCGGGGGCTTGCGCCTGTACCGCCACCAGGTGGAGGCCATTGAAGTGGCCCGCCAGGGCCGGCCGTACGTCCTTACCACCGGGACGGGGTCCGGCAAGAGCCTCGCCTACATAGTGCCCATAGTTGACGCCGTCCTCCGGTCCCGGCCCGGCCCCCGCCATGACGCCACCCTCGCCCATGAGGCCAACCCCCGCCATGACGCCGGCCCCAACCCAGCCCCCAGGCCGAGCATCAAGGCCATCTGCGTCTACCCCATGAACGCCCTGGCCAACAGCCAGTACCACGAGCTCGAGAAGTTCTTGTGCGCCGGGTTCCCCGATGGCAAGGGCCCGGTCACCTTCAAGCGCTACACGGGCCAGGAAGGCGAAGAGGAGCGCCAGGCGATAATTGCCGACCCGCCTGACATCCTGCTCACCAACTACGTGATGCTGGAGCTGGTCCTGACCCGGGTCGAAGAGCGCCAGTTGGTGGCCGCGGCCGAAGGCCTGCAGTTCCTTGTCCTGGACGAGCTGCACACCTACCGGGGCCGCCAGGGGGCCGACGTGGCCCTGCTGGTGCGCCGGGCCCGGGAGGCGTTCAAGGCACCCCAGCTCCAGTGCATCGGCACTTCGGCGACGATGGCCACTGGTGGGAGCTGGGACGAGCAACGCCGGGCCGTGGCCGAGGTGGCCTCGGTCCTGTTCGGCACCGAGGTGCGGGACGAAGACGTGGTGGGCGAGACCCTCCAACCGGCGACCTCTGGCGAGTACAGCGCGGCGGCGTTGGCCGAGCGGGTGCGCTCCGGGGCCCCACCGCCTGCCGACCTGGCCCAGTTCAAGGACGACCCCTTGTCGGTCTGGGTGGAGTACACCTTCGGCGTCACCAGGGCGCAAGGGGCAGACGGCCGCCTGGTGCGCCAGCGGCCCTTGGCGATCGGCGGGCAGGGCGGGGCAGCCGCCGCTCTGGCCAAGCAGACGGGCGTGCCACCTGAGCAGTGCGCGGACGCCATCCGTCGCCAGCTCCTGGCCGGCAACGAGCTCAGCGACGACTCCGGCGCACCCGTGTTCGCCTTCAAGCTGCACCAGTTCGTGTCCCGGGGTGACACGGTGTGGGCGTCGCTCGAGCCCGAGCCCACCCGCTACCTAACTGTCCACAAGCAGACCTACGTACCGGGCCAGCGGGGCAAGATCCTCCTCCCGCTCACGTTCTGCCGGGAGTGCGGCCAGGACTACTACTCGGTCCGCTTGGTGAACGCCGAAGAGGCGGTGGAGGAGTGGCCAAGCTCCGACCGGGAACCGTCCACCGACGAGTCCCAGACCGGTTACCTGTACGCTTCTTCGGCTGACCCCTGGCCTTCGGACGCCACGGGCTGGGCCGAGCGGCTCCCCGACCACTGGCTGGCCGACGACGGTACGGTCAAGCCCTACTACCGCCGTTACCTCCCCCGTCCCTACGATGTCCTGCCCGATGGCAAGGCTCGCCCTGGGCACAGCGCCCTGCCGGGGTCGACCAGGGCGTGGTTCGTCCCGGCACCACTGCGTTTTTGCCTGTCGTGCGGGGTCACCTACGGGTCCAGGCTGCGCTCGGATTTCGCCAAGCTCACGACCCTGGGCTCCGAAGGGCGCAGCTCGGCCACCACCGTGATCTCCCTGTCGGTGGTCCGTTACCTGCGCGAGGACGGCCAGTTGCCCCAGGAGGCGAGGAAGCTGCTCTGCTTTTCCGACAGCCGCCAGGACGCCTCGCTCCAAGCAGGGCACCTGAACGACTTCGTAGAGGTGGGGCTGCTCCGCTCCGCCCTCTACCGTGCGGCCGCCGAGGCAGGGCCGGCCGGCCTGCCCCACGACGAGCTCACCCACCGGGTGGCCCAGGCGCTCGGCTTGAGCCTGGCCGAGTACGCCTCCAACCCGCAGGTGCGCTTCGGGGCGCGCGAACAGGCCGACCGGGCGCTGAGAGACGTGCTCGGTTACCGGCTCTACCTCGACCAGCGCCGCGGCTGGCGGGTCAACTCGCCCAACCTGGAGCAGACCGGGCTTTTGCGCATCGAATGGAGCTCGCTCGCCGAGCTGTGCGCAGCCGACGATGTCTGGGCCGGCTGTCACCCGGTGCTGGCCGGTGCCCTCCCCGCTCAGCGCGAGGAGCTCGGCCGGACGCTGCTCGACTGGATGCGCCGGGAGCTGGCCATCAAGGTCGAGTACCTGTCCTCCAGCTACCAGGACCAGATCCGCCAGCGTTCCGCCCAGTGGCTGAGGGAGCCCTGGGCACTGGACGAGGACGAGCGGTTCTTTTCGGCCACGGTTGCCTTCGCCCGGCCCCGGAGGGACGACGACTGGCGGGGCCATGTTTACCTCTCGGGCCGGGGCGGCTTTGGCACCTACCTGGCCCGCCGGGCGACAGGGGAGTGGGGCCTCAGCGGCAAGCTGAGCTGGGAGGGACGTCAGCAGGTCATAAGGGAACTGCTGGCGGGCCTCAAGGAGGGCGGGTTGGTCGAGGAAGCCCAGCCGGCCAAGGAGGGCAGCTCGGAGGTGCCCGGTTACCAAGTCAACGCGGCCCAGATGCGCTGGGTGGCCGGGGACGGCGAGAGCGTCGCCACCGACCCGGTGCGGGTGCCCCGAGGGCCCAAGAACGGCCGGCGCCCCAACCGGTTCTTCTCCAGCTTCTACCAGACGGTGGCGGCATCGGGCCGGGGCCTGCGAGCCGCGGAGCACACCGCCCAGGTACCGGCCGAAAAGAGGCAAGAACGCGAGGGAGAGTTCGCCCGGGGGGACCTCCCGGTCCTCGTCTGCTCGCCGACCATGGAGCTCGGCGTGGACATCGCCCAGCTGAACGTGGTCGGGATGCGCAACGTCCCTCCTACTCCCGCCAACTACGCCCAGCGCTCAGGGCGGGCGGGCCGCTCGGGCCAGCCGGCGCTAGTCGTCACCTACTGCTCCACGTTGTCGCCTCATGACCAGTGGTACTTCGCCCGGCCCGACGACATGGTGGCGGGCCAGGTGGCGCCACCGAGGCTGGACCTCGCCAACGAGGACCTCTTGCGTGCCCACGTGCAGGCCATCTGGCTCTCGGCCTCGGGCCTGTCGCTCGGGCGCTCGTTGCGCGACGTCCTCGACACCGACGGGGACACACCGACCCTGGCCCTGCGGGAGCACGTACGCACCGACCTGGCAAAGCCAGGGCCCAAGGAACTGGCCCGTCAGTCGGCCCAGGCCGTCCTGGCTGACGTGGAGCCCCTGCTGGCAGGGCACAAGTGGTACACCCCGACGTGGCTGGACGACGTCCTACGCCAGCTCCCCAGGCGCTTCGAAGAGGCGACCGAGCGCTGGCGCACCCTCTACCGGGCCGCTCGCTCCCAAGCCCTGGCCCAGGACCGGGTGGTCCGCGACGCCAGCCGGAGCCCGGCCACCCGCAGGCAAGCCGAGAACCTCCGCAAGGAAGCCGAGCAGAAGATGCGCTTGTTGGAGTCGGCCGAGGACAGGCTCTACCAGAGCGATTTCTATGTGTACCGCTACTTTGCCAGCGAGGGGTTCCTGCCCGGCTACTCGTTCCCTCGCCTGCCCCTGACCGCTTACATACCCGGCCGGCGCCAGCGCTCGGGGCCCGACGAGTACGTGTCCAGGCCTCGGTTCCTAGCCGTCGCCGAGTTCGGCCCCCGTAACCTCATCTACCACGAGGGCTCCCGCTACCGTATCGAACGGTCCACCCTGCCCGTCCCATCAGAGGAAATGGAGGGCGGAGCGGTGCTGACCGAGGCGGCGAAGATCTGCGAGGCTTGTGGCTACTGGCACCGCGCCCCAGGTGGGACCGGCCCTGATGTTTGCGAGGGGCCGAACTGCGGGGCTGAGCTCCCGCCGGTGCGGCCGAACCTGTTCCGGATGCAGAACGTGGACACCCGCCGGGTGGACCGCATCAACTGTGACGAAGAGGAGCGCACTCGGCAGGGCTACGAGATCCGCACCGCGGTCCGCTTCGCCGAAGGCCCGGCTGGCCCGGCCGTCTCCTCCGCCGAGGCACGGGGAGGCGAGGGGAGGTTGGCCCACCTGACCTACGGCCATGCCGCCGAGATATGGAGGGTCAACCTTGGGTGGCGACGGCGGGCCAAGGGCGCCCCTGACGGGTTCCTCATCGATACCGAGACCGGCACATGGGAAAGGAGCCAGGTGGCGGCCGAAGGCGAGGCCGACGAGGACGGCGACCCCGTCGGCCCGGCCCGGGAAAGGGTCGTGCCCTTCGTCGCCGATTCGCGCAACTGCCTGGTGATGGACCTGCTGGGTGAGCACGACAAAGGGGTGCTTGCCTCGGTACAAGAGGCCCTGCGCACAGCCATGCTGGTCCATTTCCAGCTGGAAGCGCCTGAACTGGAGGCCGAAGCGCTCCCGTCGTGGCGTTCGCCCCGTCGGCTCATGTTCTTTGAGTCGGCCGAGGGTGGCGCGGGCGTGCTGCGCCGGCTGGTGGAAGGGCCTGAAGTTCTCGCCCAGGTGGCCCGCAGGGCCTTGGAGCTATGCCACACCGACCCGGCCACAGGCGAGGACCTGGAGGGGGCCTGCGAGGGCGCCTGCTACAGCTGCCTGCTTTGGTACGGCAACCAGCCGTTGCACCGCGTGCTCGACAGGCGCGCTGCTCATGGCTGGTTGGTGCAGTTGGCGAAATCGACGGTCATCGCCGGCGAAGGTGCCCTCAGCCGGGCCGAGCACCTGGGCCGCCTCCAGGCTCTGTGCCAGAGCGACTTGGAACGGCGCTTCTTGCGGGTGCTGGAAGAAGGTGGCTACCGCCTGCCGAGCGAGGCCCAGCCGCTGTTCGAGGAACTGGGTGCCCGGCCCGACTTCGTCTACAAGGGCACGGCCACAGTGGTCTATATCGATGGCCCGCACCATGGCTACCCCGAGCGGGCCAAGAGGGACGCCGAAGCCAGGCAGCGGCTGGAGGACGCGGGTTGGGAAGTCCTGCGCCTTGGTGCCGCCGACAACTGGGGCGAGGTGCTGCGCAGCCGCCCGGACCTCTTCGGCATTGGGGCCAACGACGCCAGTAGCCGATAGGGCGCCGTGGGGGACATGGAAGTGAAATGGAAGTGAAGGAGCACTCATTTGGTTGCCGGCCGGGTAGCTCCTAGCAAGTTCGGCCAAACTGAGCAGCTTTACTGAAGGAGGTCGAGTGACGAAGTACTTGCGATCACAGGCCAAAGGGGCCCACGCCGTGGTGAGGCACCCAGGGTGCCTGTCCCACCGACCGGCGGCGCGTCCCTGGTGAGCGACTTCGCCGTCGGCTCGCTGGTACGCGCCCGGGGGCGCGAGTGGGTGGTCCTGCCCGAGTCGGAGCCGGACCTGCTCGTGCTGCGGCCGTTGGGCGGCAGCGACGACGAGGTCGCCGGCGTCCTGCCCACCGTGGAACAGGTGGAGCCGGCCAGCTTCGCCCTCCCGGGCCCGGGCCAGGTTGGCGACTACCGCTCGGCCCGGCTGCTGCGCGACGCCCTCCGGCTCGGGGCCCGGTCCTCGGCCGGCCCGTTCCGCTCCTTCGGCAAGATCGCTTTCGAGCCCCGCCCCTACCAGCTGGTGCCCCTGCTGATGGCCCTGCGCCTCGACCCGGTGCGCCTTTTGATCGCCGACGACGTTGGCATCGGCAAGACCGTCGAAGCGCTGTTGGTGGCCGCGGAGCTGTTGGAACAAGGGGACGCCCGCCGGCTCTGCGTCCTGTGCCCGCCGCACCTGGCCGAGCAGTGGGCCAAGGAGATGGACGAGAAGTTCCACCTGCGCCCCGAGCTGGTGCTGGCCTCGACGGCCGGGCACCTGGAGCGCACGGTGCGCCGGGGCGTGGGGGAGTCCATCTTCGAGCGCCTCCCGGTGACGGTGGTCTCGACCGATTTCATAAAGAGCCCTTCCCGCCGGGACGACTTCGTGCGTGCCGCTCCCGACCTCGTCGTGGTGGACGAGGCGCACACCTGCGTGGCCGACGCCTCCGAACGGGGCCGGACGGCCGCCCACCAGCGCCAGGAACTGGTCGCCGGGCTCGCCCAGAGCCCCTCGCGCCACCTCCTCCTCGTGACCGCCACGCCCCACTCGGGCAAGGAGGGGGCGTTCCGGGCCCTGCTCGGCCTGCTCGACCCGGCCTTTGCCTGGCTGCCCGACGACCTGGCCGGTGACGCCAACCGGCCCGCCCGAGAGCGCCTGGCCCGCCACCTGGTCCAGCGCCTGCGCGGCGACGTCCGCCACTACCTGGACGCCGCCACACCGTTCCCCGAGCGCATCTCGGCCGAACGCACCTACAGGCTCTCGCCTGCCTACGCCCAGTTGTTCTCCGACGTCCTGGCCTACGCCCGGGAGACCGTCACCGACCCCTCGGGTGGCTTGCGCCACCAGCGGGCGCGCTGGTGGTCGGCCCTGGGCCTGCTGCGTTCGCTCGCCTCCAGCCCGCTGGCCGCCAAAGAGACGCTCGAAGCTCGCAGCTCCGCGGCGGCAGCGGCCACGGTAGAGGAGGTCGACGAAGTGGGCCGGCGCAGCGTCCTGGACCTTTCCGACGAAGACGCCGAGGAGCCGACCGACGTGGCACCCGGGGCTGTCACCGACGCCAGCGAGGGGCAAGCGGCCGGTACCCAAGGGCACAAGGCGCGCCGGCAGCTGCGGGCCTTTGCCGAGCGGGCCGCTGCCCTGGCTGGTACGGACGATGACACCAAGCTCACCGAACTGGTGAAGGCCGTGCGCCGGCTCCTCGGCCAGGGCCACAGCCCGATCGTCTTCTGCCGGTTCATCCCCACGGCTAAGTACGTTGCGAGCCAGCTCCAAGCCCGTCTCGGCCTGAAGGACCTGGCCGTCGCGGCCGTCACCGGGGAACTGCCTGGTGAGCAGCGCGAGCAGGAGGTGGCGGGGCTGGCGGCCCGCTACCCCAGGGTGCTGGTGGCGACCGACTGCCTCTCCGAGGGCATCAACCTCCAAGAGGGCTTCGACGCCGTGGTCCACTACGACCTCGCCTGGAACCCGACCCGCCATGAGCAACGGGAGGGCCGGGTGGACCGCTTTGGCCAGCCCAAGGCCCAGGTCCGCGTGGTCACCATCTGGGGCGCGGACAACCTGGTCGACGGCCTGGTGATCGACGTGCTCGTCCGCCGCCACCAGGCGATCCGTTCCAGCCTGGGCGTGTCGGTCCCCATCCCCGGGGCCAAGGAGGTGGCCGAGGCGCTCGTCGGCGGCCTGCTGCTCCGGGCCGGCCCTAGCCACCACCAGCTGTCCTTGGGCCTGCTGCCCCCGGAGGCGCAGCAACTGGTGGACGCCTGGGAGGAGTCGGCGCGCCAGGAACAACGCAGCCGGGCACTGTTCGCTCAGCACAGCTTGGACATCTCCGAGGTCGCCGCCCAGCTGGAAGCCACTCGCCAGGCCATCGGCTCTGGCCCCGACGTGGAGCGCTTCGCAACCGACGCGGTCGTCTCGTCCGGGGGGACTGTCAGCCGGGGAAAGGACGGCCTTTACAGCTTCTCCCTGGTCACTGCCCCAGCCGGCCTTCGTGACCTGGTGGGCGCCCGCTTCCATCATCTCAGCGCGGGCTTCGAGCTCCCCCTGCCAGAGCGTGCCGAGCACCTGTCCCGCACCCACCCGTTCATCGAGGCCTTGGCCACCTGGACGCTGGGGAGCGCGCTGGGCCAGGCCCCCGGAGCGGCGGCCGCCCGGGCCGGCGCCGTGCGTACCGGCACCGTGCAAGCCCGCACGACGCTGCTGGTCGTACGCCGGCGCTACGACATCGAGCTCACCCGCGGTGGCCGGCGCCGGCGCCTGCTGGCCGAGGATGCAGCCGTCCACGCCTTTTCGGGTGACCCGGCCTCACCCCGCTGGCTGACTGGCCCCGAAGCCGAGGCCCTGTTGCCTGCGGCGCCCGCCGGCAACGTCACCCCCCAGCAAGCAAGCCAGCTGGTCGCCGGCGTGGTCGCGTCTGCCCCCGCCTGGCGCCCTTACCTCGACGAGCAGGCCCGAGCCGCGGCCGAGGAGCTTGCCCGCACCCACCGGCGGGTGCGCGAGGGTGGCCGCCAGGCCGGTGCCCGTACCTCGGTGGTAGCCCAGTTGCCCGTGGACGTGCTGGGCATCTACGTCCTGTTGCCTGTGGCGAGCGTGCGCTGATGGCACGGGCGGGCCTCTTTTCCACCATCCGCACCGAGGGCCTGCTCCTGCCCCCCGACACCCTGGCCTTGGCCGGGGGCAACGACCCCTCGGCCCTCCCCGGGCTCGGCCCGGACGACTACCACCTGGGCCCGGGGGAGAGCTTCTCTGTGGCCATCACCCGGTCTTGGAACTACCTTCTTGGCCGCTGGGCTGCCTTCCGGGAAGCCCTGGCCGCCCTGCCGGCCTCCGAGCGCACGGCCACCACCCTGACCCGGGAGCAGTGGCTGTTGCCGTTGTTGAGGGAGCTCGGCTTTGGCTGGCTCCCGCCGGCGCGCGCCGTCGAGGTTGGCGGTGCCGCCTACCCCGTCTCGCACCTGTGGGGCCAGGTGCCGTTCCACCTGGTCGGCGCTCGGGTGCCCGTAGGCGAGCGCAGCGCCGGGGTGCGAGGGGCAGCCGGGATGTCGCCGCACTCGCTGGTGCAGCAACTGCTCAACCGTTCCCCCGAGCACCTCTGGGGCGTGGTCTCCAACGGCCTCCAGCTCCGGTTGCTACGCGACAACGCCAGCCTGGTCCGCCAGGCCTTCGTCGAATGGGACCTCGAGGGCCTCTTCGAGGGCGAGGTCTACGCCGACTTCGTGGTCCTGTGGAAGACGCTCCACCAGAGCCGCTTCGAGGGGGACAGGCCAGAGGGCTGCTGGTTGGAACAGTGGGCCAAGTTGGCCTCCGAGAGCGGGGCGCGGGCGCTGGACGAACTGCGCTCCGGCGTCGAGCGGGCCGTCGTGTCCCTGGGCCAGGGCTTCGTCTCCCACCCGGCCAACTCCTCCCTGCGGGCGGCCCTGGCCTCGGGTGCCCTCGACGGCCAGGGCCTCTACCGCCAGCTCCTCCGCCTCGTCTACCGGTTGATGTTCCTGGCCGTGGCCGAAGAGCGCGGCCTGCTCCACCACCCTGAGGCCTCCCCCGAGGCGCGCTCTCGCTACGAGCGCTACTACTCTTTCCGCCGCCTGCGCCGGCTCGCCGAGAGCCACTCCGGCACCGCCCACGGCGACCTGTGGCTGTCCCTGGCCGTGGTCCGCCAGGCCCTGTGCGGCTCGGGCCTCGCCGCCCTGGGCCTGCCCGGCCTCGGCTCCATGCTGTGGTCGGACGAAGCCTGCCCCGACTTGGAGGGCGCTTCGCTCTCCAACCGCCACTTCCTGGGCGCGGTGCGAGCGTTGTCGTACTTCGAGGACCGCTCCACCCGCCAGACGAGGCCGGTCGACTACCGCAACTTGGGCCCGGAGGAACTGGGCAGCGTGTACGAGTCCCTCCTGGAGCTGCACCCCACCGTGGCCCCCACCGCCACCGACCCGGCCGACGCCTTCAAGCTGGCTAGCGCGGCTGGCCACGAGCGCAAGACGACCGGCTCCTACTACACCCCCTCCTCGCTCATCGCCAAGCTGCTCAGCTCGGCGCTCGAGCCGGTCTTGGACGAGGCGGCTGCCCAGGTTGACCCCGAGGCTGCGCTCCTCGGCCTCAAGGTGGTGGACCCCGCCTGTGGGAGCGGCCACTTCCTGATCGGGGCCGCCCGGCACATCGCCCGGCGCCTCGCCACGGTGCGCACCGGGGAGCCCGAGCCTAGCCCCGAGGCCATCACCTCGGCGCTCAGGGACGTGGTCGGCCGCTGCGTCCACGGCGTCGACCTGAACCCGATGGCCGTCGAGCTGTGCAAGGTCGGCCTGTGGATGGAGGCGCTCGAGCCGGGCAAGCCGCTCTCGTTCTTGGAGCACCGAATCGTGGTAGGCAACTCGCTCGTTGGCACCACGCCCGAGCTCATGGACAAGGGCGTCCCCGACGAGGCCTTCGTGGCCCTGGCCGGCGACGACAAGGCGGTGGCAGCAGAAATGAAAAAGCGCAACCGCGAGGAGCGCCGGGGCGGCCAGGCCCAGCTCTTCGCGGGCTGGAGCGCGGAGGACGACACCGCCGCCTTGGCCTCGGAGGTTGCCCGAGTCGACGAGCTGCCCGACGGCACCGTCGAAGCGGTGAGGGCCAAGGAGGCGCGCTGGGCGGAGCTGGAGGCCGGCGAGCGGAAGCTGGCGCAGCTACGGGCCGATGCCTGGTGCGCGGCCTTCGTGCTCCCCAAGCGCCCCTGGACCATCCAGCTCACCGATGGCGTCTGGCGCAAGTTGGTTGCTGACCCGGCCTCGGCCAGCCAACCGGTCCTCGACGCCATCGAGCAGGCCCGTTCCAAGTTCGCCTTCCTGCACTGGCACATCGCCTTCCCCGAGGTGATGGCCAAGGGCGGCTTCGACGTGGTGCTCGGCAACCCGCCCTGGGACAAAGTGAAGCTGTCGGAAAGGGAGTTCTTCGCCACGCGAGCTCCCGACATCGCAGCCGCCGCTGGCGCCCTGCGCAAGCGCCTCATTGCCGAGCTGGAGCGCACCGACCCCGTCCTCTGGGAGGCCTACCAAGAGGAGCTCGCCAAAGCGGAGGCGACGAGCCACTTCTTGCGCAGCTCGGGCCGCCACCCCCTATGCGGCGTCGGGGACGTCAACACCTACGCGGTTTTTGCCGAGACCATGCGCTCGCTCGTCGGGCCGTCGGGCCGTGCCGGCGTCATCTTGCCCACCGGCATCGCCACCGATGACACGACCAAGGCGTTCTTCGGGGCCATAACCGCCGGGCGGGAGCTGGCCAGCCTCTACGACTTCGAGAACAAGGGGATCTTCCCCGCGATCGACAGTCGTATGAAGTTCTGCCTGCTCACCCTGTCGGGCCGCGACCGGCCTGTGAAGGGTGGTGCCGAGCTGGCCTTCTTCTGCCACGACGTGGCCGACTTGGACGACCCTGAGCGGCGCTTCCGGCTGTCGACGGACGAGATCGCGTTGCTCAACCCCAACACCGGTACCTGCCCGGTCTTCCGCAGCCGGCGTGACGCCGAGGTGACCCTCGGCATCTACCGGCGCGTGCCGGTGCTCCTCCGCGAGGGCGACCCGGACGGCAACCCCTGGGGGATCGAGTTCCGCCGCCTTTTCGACATGACCAACGACTCGGGCCTTTTCCGCACCCGCGACGAGCTCGAAGCCCAGGGCTACCGCCTCGATGGCAACGTCTTCCGGCGTGGCTCGGCCACCTACCTGCCGCTGTACGAGGCCAAGATGGCCCACCACTTCGACCACCGCTGGGCGAGCTTCGAAGCCGGCGAGTTCACCGACCTCCCGCTTCCCGCCAAGCAAGACCCGAGCGCCGTGGCCCTGCCCCGCTACTGGGTGCCGGCCAAGGAGGTGGGAGCCCGCCTCGCTGGCTGGGGCCACGCCTGGTTCCTCGGCTTCCGCGGCATCGCTCGGCCCGCTGACGAGCGCACAATGATCGCCGCCGTCATACCATTGTCCGCCGTTGGCAACAGCTTCCCTCTCCTCATCTCGGACGAGCCGCCACGCCTCGTCTCGTTCCTCGGAGCCTCCCTCACCTCATTTGCACTCGATTTCGCAGCCCGGCAAAAGGTCGGCGGCAGCAACGTGAACTTCTTCCTCGTCGAGCAGTTCCCGGTTCTCCCGCCGGCCACCTATGAAAAGCCCGCCCCCTGGGACCGCCGCCTCAGCGTCGGCGAGTGGCTCCGCCCCCGGGTCTTGGAGCTCACCCATACCGCCTGGGACCTAGCCGGCTTCGCCAAGGACCTCGGCTACGACGGCCTACCCTTCCGTTGGGACGAGGACCGCCGGGCACTCCTCCGGGCCGAGCTCGACGCCTGCTTCTTCCACCTCTACGGCCTGGGGCGCGACGAGGCCGACCATGTGATGGGCACCTTCCCCATAGTCGAGCGCCGCGACATCGAGCGCTACGGCGAGTACCGCACCAAGCGCCTGATCTTGGAACGCTACGACGCCATGGCCAAAGCTGCCGAGGGGGCCGAGCCGTACGCCAGTGACCTCAGCCCGCCGCCGGGCGACATGTCAGTGGCCCACCGGCCCACTGCCAGCTGATGTGGCCGTGCCGGAGCTGCTCGCTGCCAGCCCTAGTGGGTCCTCGGGGTTGTTGGCGCCGAGCCGGCCGTGCCGCAGCACACGCCCCGGCCCGGCCGACAAGTCCTTGGGTCCCCGGGATGGGCACGTGGGCCAGCTCACTCGTCTGGCCTGGGCCGTCTCGGCCAGCACGGACGTGGCGGCCAAGCTCCTCTCAGCCCCTCCCCAGGTCAGGGTTGGGAGGTGTTACCCCTTATGGTCGCCCGCCGCGTCGAGCCTGCCCCCTTCGTTGACGGCGTCGTGGCGGCCTTCACCGTCCTCGACGACCCGGCGCGGGTCCTGCAAGCAGACGATGGCCCCAGCGGGCACGTGCCGACCGGCCAGAGCGCGCCGGGCCCGAGGTGGGCACCTACGTGGGGCCAAAGCACTCTGTGGCCTGGTGGGGACAGAGCTGGCCGGTCCCTGTTGACGTTCGGGGCTCTCGTAGTCCCGTGGGCAGGTGACAGGCAATGAGCGGCCGGACGGGCGCCAGCGACAGTGACGTAGTCCTTGCCGAACGACTGCTCGCCGAATGGGACGAGGGAAGAGGGGCTTCCAAGAGCGAGATCGAACGCCGGGTGTGGGGCGATGGCGGCGCCCACGGTCGGCACTTCGACCGGTTCATCCGCCAGACCCTCGGTGTGGCGACGAGCAAGCCGTCGAAGCAGGCTGATCGGGTCAGGCAGCTTGAATCTCGGGTCAGGGAGCTCGAATCCCAGCTTCGCCGGCTCGGTGCCGCTCCTCGAGGGGCCGTCTTGGAGGACTGGGAGGCCCAGCTCCAGCACGCTCGCAACGCCGCCCTGGCTGCCCTGCGAGCATGGAACGACCCCACCGCCTCGTTCCGCACTCAGAACTTCGCTCTGTTGTTCGTGGCTGCCTGGAACAGCGTCGCTATTGCGGTCCTGCAACGGGCCGGGGTCGAATGGCGAGAGCTGGGCGCCGACGGCAAGCCCAAGCTGGTCGACGGGAAAGAACGGGCGCGTGAGACCCTTGAGCTGGTCACCGAGGCGCTGCCAGGGGAGGCGAACCTCGGGCTTCGGCGGAACATCGAGTTCTGGGCCCGGCTTCGCAACCAGGTCGCCCACCGCCACCTACCAGCTTTGGACGCCGTGGTCATACCCCAGGCCCAGGCGGGTTTGCTCAACTTGGAAAACGTCCTCGGACAGCACTTCGGAGAGGACTTCCTGTTGGCTGAGCACCTGTCCGTCCCGTTGCAGTTGTCCGGGTTCCGCGACCCTGGCGTGCTGGCATCGGTCAAGAAGCTGCAGGCCAGCCTACCCCTCGACGTGCAGGCCTACCTGAACGAGGTAGCCCAGCTGAACAAGGATTTGGCCGATGACCCGAGCTACATGCTCCGGGTGACGCTGCTCCCTGTGGTGCCGTCCTCCGGCCGCAGCCCCGACGCCATCGCCTACTTCGTTCGGCCTGGGGAGGTCCCCGAGGAGCTCAAAGAGGTGCTCGACCGCTACGTTGTCCTCCCCAAGGTGGTGAGGCCAGCGCGCCCCGACCTGATCGCCAAGCAGGTGGTCGCAATGGTGTCGGCCCGGATCGGATATCGGTTCACGATGAGGATGCACACCGAAGCATCGCGGCGCCTTGGGGCCCGGCCGCCCCAAGGGCAAGAGGACCAAGCAGCCACCGACCCTCGCTACTGCGAGTACGTCACCCCGGTCAATCGCTACCTCTACCACCAGGCCTGGGTCGATCGTCTGGTCAGCGAACTGTCTACGCCGGAGGGCTTCCGCGCCACCACCGGAACTGACCCCCAGCCGAAGCCATAGCCCAGAGCCGATGCGGTAGGTAAACTGTGAACCTCACCCGCGTGCTGCGTACTTCACCGCGCTGCCTGCGGTAGGACCGGTGGCAAGTAGGCCCAGGGACGAAGCTGACCGGCTTCCTCAACGGGCTCGGCTGCCGAAACTGGCGAAGACCAGGATCGGGCAGTTGGTGGAAAGCAAGTCGGGGTTCGATTTCTTGGCTTCGAACACCGCTTGGTGCGTTCGCACCCACGCAAGGGTTCCAGCGGGTATGTGCCCCTCGCTTGCTCGCACTCGCAGAGAGCAATGCGCCAGGCCCGAGAACGCATCCGGCTCCCGACGATGCGGGCCCGGCTGGTCGCACCGGTCGAACAGGTCGTGGCGGAAGGCAACCGCTTCTTCCGTGGTTAGGCCAGGTACTTCCGGTTCGGCAACTCGGCTTGGAGGTTCAGCAAGATCAGCGACTACGCCGTCATGAGGATCGCTCTTCCCACTGCCAAACGGCCCAAGAAGGGACGCTCATGGGGTTTCAGCCAGCTCTACCGCTCGCTGGGCGCTCTGGGCCTGATCTCCCTCAACGGGACCGTCGTCGCTCCCAGGGCGCACAGGCCCTGGGGGAAGAAGCTGAATGCCGGCGGCGAAGGACGTGGGTGAGCCGTGTGCGGGAGAACTGCGTGCACGGTTCGATCGACGGGAGCTGGAAACGGGACAAGCTGTGGCAACCGACCAAGACAGCCCGCTGGAACCGAGGGACCTGAGCTCAGCCCGACCTACGGCCCGCCACCGCGCCAGCCCACTACCCAACCATCCCCCTTGACTGTGTGCACCAACAAGATGGGCCCTGACCCCCAGGGCTGAGGTTGGGGTTAGGGCAGCTTTAGGAAGCCGTCCTCCTCGAGCAGTGCCTCCTGCCGAACCAACTCCTCGATTGTCTCTTCGAGAGCCACGGCGATGTCAGAGCCACGACGGTTCCAGCCGAAGAGCCTGCAAATCTGGAACGTGAGCTCGTCGCGAGAGACGCGGTGGGCATCTTCTACTAGACGCTTGACGGCTGTCGCCCGCTCTTGGCGCGACACCTGCGCGATGCTCCTTATCACACCCCCTTGGTCTTTTGGCACGCGCACGACGCCGAGCTGCCCGGGGTGCGCGAACGTGAACGTGCGCTCGAGCCTTTGCACGTAGCGGCTACGAAGTAGAGCCTCCAAGGCGAGGTGAAAGTTGTCCCTTATCCGGGAGCCAGCGCGCCCGACGCCCCACGCTTCGCGGACCCGCCGCAGCAGCAGTTCGTCCTCTATCGGCCCCTCTACCTTTACCACCTCGAGGATCATGCGCTTCAGGTCGGGCAACGCCTCTAACATGTGCATTTCGCCCCAATAGGCGGGTGGCCTCGGGGTAGCCAGCTGGTACGGGACTGTCCAGCTTGGCGCCCCATCGAGTGGTACCGGCTCGAAGTCGGACGGATAAGCCTTTTGGGCTGGTTTCGAGCTCCTAGTTGCCTGGGCGACGGCACCCTCAACGTCTTCTATCGCGGCCTCGATGGCTGCTTTAAGTCGTTCCTCCTGTTCGCGTCGGTGCCTGTACCAGGAAGTCCCCCATACCCGGTAGATGCGCCAGCCAAGGCCCTCCAGCACCTCTTGGCGTAGGCGGTCACGGTCGCGGGCAACCCGAGAGGAGTGGTACATGGCGCCGTCGCACTCGATCCCCAGAGCAAAGCGCCCGGCGGTCAAAGGGTGCCAGACGCCCAGGTCAACCCGGTAGCCCGCCGTTCCGACCTGCGGTTTCACTCTGTACCCCCATGCCCGGACGGTGCGCATCACCTCTTCTTCCAATGGGCTCTCGGCGTCACGGCGTTCTTCCCCTATGTCAATGGCGAGTGCCACTGGGCCGCGGGCCGCGTAGTCGAGGTAGCGCTGCAGGTGCCGAGGGCCATCGCTCAGGTTGGCTGTGAACTCCTGTTCGGTGCCCGTGATGGATGCGACGAGCTCCACCCTGCGCCGGGCGCGGGTGATGGCGACGTTGAGGCGGCGTTCGCCGCCCGCGCGGTTCAAGGGACCGAAGTTCATGGTGAGCTTCCCTGCTTCGTCGCGTCCGTAGCCGACACTGAAGACGATCACATCGCGCTCGTCCCCTTGCACGTTCTCCAAGCTCTTCACGAAGAAGCCGTCAAGACGGTCATCCGAGAAGAAGGCGTCGAGCTCCGGCAGCTGCTGGCGCCGGCGGTCAAGTGCGAGCTCGATCGCTTCTGCCTGCGGCTCGGAAAAGGCCACGACGCCAAGAGTCACGGCGCTGGCGGGGTTGTCGAGGGAATGCCGCGCCCAGTGGACAACCCGGTCTACGACCAGTTCGGCTTCCCTCGGGTTGTCCCGTGCTGTGCCGCGTCTGTACACGCCGTCTGGGACGTGGAAGAACTTCACCCCGAGGTCACCCGCCTCAGCCGTTGACCCGGGGAAGGTGACCAGCCTGCCTTCGTAGAAGGCAAAGTTCGAGTACGCGATTAGGTCCTCATGCTGGCTGCGGTAGTGCCACCTTAGCGGCAGTTCGCGCAGCCCTCCTGAGCCCTTGGCCAGCTTGATCACAGACTCGAAGTCTTCGAACTGGTCATCCTCGTAGTCGTCGTCCCCGTCGACGCTTGCCGCGTCGAAGAACGAGCTTGGAGGGAGCTGCTTGTCGTCTCCTGCGATCACGACCTGCTTGCCCCGGTAAATGCAGTTGATGGCGTCACAAGGTCGGACCTGGGACGCCTCATCGAAGATCACTGCGTCAAAACGGAGTGATGGTGGGATGAACTGGCTCACAGTGAGCGGGCTCATCATGAAGCAGGGCTTCAACCGCTGTGCCACTTCACCCGCCTGCTCGAAAAGCTTGCGCACGGGCATGTGGCGACGCAGCTTTTCCGCCTCGCGCTTAATTATGCCTGCCGCCCCTACCGTTGTGCGGGGACGCCGCCCATTGCAGGCTTCGATCACGCGCCGGCTCGCTCTTTCGACGAGCTTCCTGTCGAGGGCCCGGAACTCGTCTACGAGCGCGTCCAGTTGGTCGCACCGGAGCTGGTGTAGCCGTCCTCGGTCCTCTTCTATGACGACGTCTGCCCAGCGTTCCAGGCAGGCACGCTCGATGACCTGGGGTACCTGGGATGCAGTGACCCTTTGTGCCTCACAGAACTCCACGGCGCTAGCAACTCCTAACCCAACGAGTGCTGCCCGTGCTCTCTGAAACTCGACCCACTCGTCGATGTCGGCGGTCGTGCTCGCGAGGTGGCTGAGAAGTGATCGTGCATCCTCGAAGGTGGTGGTGAGGTCGCCGCGCACGACGGCGGCTCGCTCATCGCTGAAGTTATTGGCAATTGCGTCGCGAGCCCTGCGCCAGTCCCCGAGGGCGGTGTTGAGCTCGTGCCAATCCAGTTCGACCGTTGATAAACGCTCCGCTGAGGCCGTAGTCGCCTGCCCACCGACGACCTGGCGTAGCTTGGCTGCCCAATCGAGCGAAGAGTCGAGGGTGTCCCAGTTCGTGTCTAACAGCCAGTAGTTCGGGCCGAGCTTCTGCTTGTCGTCCTTCTCATTGCGTGCCAGCTCCTCTTCTACCGCCGCCACCTCGGCACGAGCTCTCAGGCACTCGCTTAGTTCACCTAGGTTGAGCTGCCGCCCGGCGACACCCACAACCGCAGAGCCCACTTCCACGAGGTCACTGACGGGGCCTGAGGCCGCTACGCACCATGCCGTGACCACGTCAAGATCGAGCGCAAAGAGGAGGTCCGTCAAGGGTCCGAGCAGGGCCGCCGATTTTGCCCGCCAGGAGTCAATGGACCCCTTCAGGCGCGCCCCTATGGGGACGAGCCCAGGGTCAGGGTCACCCCCTCTCGCCAGTTGCCGGCGCATCGCCTCCGTGTTCAGGTGCTCGCCAGCGATCATGATGGCACGTCGGGCGCACTCCAGTGCCTTGTCGATTGCCGCGAAGTCGGTCGCAACAGAGTGGTAGTAGTGTGTGCCGAGCAAGTTGGCTTGTCGAGCTTCTGCGGCCTTGAGATCATTTGTGAGACGCTGCCACTCAAGTGCCACCGGGAGCTGGCTTATCACTGCTGCCGTCGCCTTGCCCGAACGCGCGACACGAGCAATTGCCCTTTTGTCGCCGCGGTAAGTACGCCGCATCTTGCCCATCCCGCGGTGGACGTGCCGGAAACGTTGACAGAGTCCTTGGAGGTCGAGGGACAGGACGTCGTCGGTGAACACGTTGCCGAGTTGCTCGCGGCGTTCGTTGAAAGCGGTGCAAAGCTGTTGGAGGACCCTCGCCGCCTCCTCGATCGTCGAGATCAGGGCGGGGTTTAGCCACGTAGGCTCAGGACGCGCCTGGCTGCCGGCGAGCAGGGCGAGCTCAGCTAGCTCAGCCGCCCGCCTAAGCGTGACGCCCGTCGCTGGCAGGCCAAAGGCCGTGGCGATTGCCCCGGAGTCGCGCTTTGCGTCCTCGGCAACGGTGCGAGTTGCGTCGAGGAAGTCGAGGAGGGGTTCGAGTTGCCGCACTTGGAGCCACGGTGGGGCCTCGAAGCCGGGTTGGAGCAAGCGGAGCCGTGCAGAAGCCGCAGCTACGCGCTCGTTCCACGACTCACTCACCTCACGCCAACACGAGCCGACCAGGCCCAGCAAGGACTTTTCAGCACGAGCATGGGCCAGGGCGGCCTTCCGACGGCTCTGGACGAGAGTTTCAACCTGGTCGAGGTCGCGGCAGCTCAACCATGGCGGGTGGATACCGGCTGGCCGTGACTCCAGCTGGCGCAGCACCCGAGTGAGCGCCTCGGCCCCTTGGAAGTCAGAGGGCGTGTGCAGTAGCAATGCCTCGGAGTTTTCGGCCAAGGAGCACACCAGCCTGTCGAGCGCCGAGGATGCGGCTTCGAGCTGGGCCCTCGTCCGCTGGGCACGAGCTGCGTCAAGTACCTCATCGGCGAGGTCCCGCCAAGCGAAGTCTTCGCCCCTGGCAACGGGTCCCCAGGAGCGGGAGAGATCGCCCGCAACGCTGAGTATAGCCGTCAGCTCCTCCGCAGAAAGCGAGCTACCCAGCTCAGAGGGCAGGGGAGCCTGTGGCAGGCCTTGGAGCTGGCAGATCCGGCCAATAACCTGGTAGAGGCTCCTTCCGAGGGGCCGGCGGACCTCGTTCATTGCGAGCGCCCGCTCGGAGAGCTCCTGGCGGCGCCTGCGTAACTGGGCGACGTCAGTGTCGGGCATGCCTGGGGGGACCGTGGGGTGGAGCGCGAGAGCCCTTCCCAGTGCCTGGGCTACTTCCTTGCGGGTGGCCTTTTGGCTGTGCAGTTGTAGGCAGTAATCGCCGAGGCCTTTAGCTCGTAGCCGTTTGTGCACGACTTCAAGGGCGGCCGCCTTTTCACTCACGAACAGGACGGTCTTCCCATTGGCGAGGAGCTCGGCGATGATGTTCGTGATCGTCTGGCTCTTGCCGCTCCCCGGGGGCCCGTCGATTACGAAGCTGTGCCCGGCCGCTGCGGCAGCGATGCACTGCATCTGGCTCGAGTCGGCGTCGAGGATCGTGGCTGTTGCCTCGGGCGGGACCTGTTCATCGAGACGTTCCTCTGGGACAACATCGAAGTCGAGGGTAGCCCCCTTTGTAGCCCCTATAGCGAGTGCCTGCACGAGCTTGTGGCCCACGACCAGTGCTTCGTTGTGGTCGAGGTCACGGTACATGACTTCCTTGTGGAACGAGAACGGGCTGATGACGAGGCGCCGCTCGACCTTCCAGCCGTTCTGGACGGACACCGCCTGCTCGAAGGAGTCAAGTACTGCCGTTAAGTCGAGGTCATCCTCGTCGAACCCGGGAAGCTCCATCCCGAATTCCGCAAGCTTGACCGTAAGGGCTGGGTTGAGGACCACGTCGTCGTCTGCCAGCACGAGCTCGTAAGGTTCGCGGGGGTTCTCGCGGGCGAGCCGGACAGGGACGAGTACAAGGGGGCTGTCAGCCTGCTCTTGGGAGCCGGGGTCGGTCCAGTGCAGGAACCCGGCGGCAAGATAGAGGATCCATATGCCCTTGTCCATGAATTCCTGCGTGCTCCGCCGGTCAAGTGTGCGGAGGGTGCTGAGCAGCTCGCTCGCCGTCTTCTTGGACGTGGCGAGCTCCCCTCGGGCCGGTCCTCGGACTGGAGCCGCTTCGTGGCCTCGCACCGGCAGGCCTTTACCGGCTGCAACCTCTTCGAAGGCGTCAGCCTCGTCCCCTCCCGCTGCGTCGTCTGGTGGTGGCGTGTAGAACCTCCAGGAGTTGCCCGCCCGTAACTGCGCGACCACCGAGGCGAAGCTCTCAGGGCTGCCGACGATCTCCAGAGTGGACCTACGCGTGGCGCGGAAGTAGAGCAGCCTGTTCGACCTAGCCAAGTTGATGAGCTGCTTCCGCCAGACATGAAGTTGGTCAACGACGCGGCTACGATCGGCATCGCCCAGTTCGCCGGTTCCCTGAACAGCCTTTTCGTCCATTCAGAACCCCGAGTGCAGCTCCCTGAGTGTCGTCGGCCTACAGGCCTTGGTACGAAGGCGCCAGCGTCAACCTTTAGCCCGACTGTAGCGCTTGGCCGACGTGCATCGCTACCGACATGTCAAGGCGTCGGAGGAAGCGGCCCAGCGCGTCACCAACCGCGGTCCCTATGAGAGTCACAGCCCCCTAATACGCTTGTGGCCCGGAGAGCGAGGTGTGAGATGGACGACGAGCTGCTCGAGGCGGTGCTCGACAGGCTGGGCGAGCACAAGTTAGGACCTGAGGCAGAAGTGCTGCTCCTGGCTGCCTGCGAGGGGGACGACCAACTAGAGCGCGCCCTCGGCGGCGAGCGGTTAGCGCGGTCGGCTCCGGTGGGCGGCACTGCCGAGGAGCCCGAGCTCGCTTACTTGGCCTCGCTCGAGGTCGCCGGCTTCCGGGGGATCGGGCCGGCGAGCACGCTGAGGTTCGCCCCCGGCCCGGGCTTGACATTGGTCGTGGGCCGCAACGGCTCGGGCAAGTCGAGCTTCGCCGAGGCCCTGGAGCTGCTCCTCTCCGGCCAGGTACGCCGGTGGCAGGGCCTACCGGCGGTCTTCCAGCAGGGCTGGCGGAACCTGCATCACCCGGACGCCTCGTTGCGCTTGGTGCTCGACGTCGAGGGAGCAGGCCGCGCCGTCGTCGAGCGCACTTGGGCGAGCGGCCAGGACCTGGACGGCGCCTCGACCACGGTCCAGGTGCGCGGGGAAAAGCGCGCCGGCCTTGAGCGCCTGGGATGGTCCCAAGCCCTCAATGCCTACCGTCCGTTCCTCGCGCACAGCGAGCTTGAGTCATTGCTGGGCAGGCCGTCCGACCTTCACGACCGCCTCGTCGAGGTGCTCGGCTTGGACGAGCTCACGATGACTTCGCGGAGGCTCAAGGCCGCGACCAAGGCGGCCGAGGAGCCGCTCAAGAAGGCCAAGGACGATTTGCAGACGTTGACCGAGCGCCTGAGGCGAAGCGACGACGAGCGCGCCGCGGCCTGCCTGGCGGCGCTCGGCAAGCGGACCTGGGACATCGGCACCGCCGAAAGAGTGGCGACCGGGGCCGCACCTGCTCCGGACGAGGGCCAGCTCGGCTCGCTCCGGCGCTTGGCAGCGCTCAGCCCAGCCGACGGGGAGGCGGTAGCGGCGGTTGCCCGTCGGCTCCGCGATGCCGCCGTAGCGCTCGAAGCGGCCACAGGTTCCGAAGCAGGCCGGGCCCGCGAGCTGGTGTCGCTACTTGAAGCAGCGCTCGAGTACCACGGCCTCCATGGCGACGGGGACTGCCCGGTCTGCGGGCGCACCGGCGCGCTCGACTCGGCGTGGCGGGAGCAGGCGCAAGCGGCTGTGGCGCAGTTCAGGGAGGAAGCGGCAGCAGCGGATGCTGCACACGCAGCGGCCAAGGAGGCTGAGGACGCCTACCGAGCGCTCGTCGCGACCTTCCCCGCCGACCTGCAGCTTCCCGGCGAGCTGAGGGGGCTGGCAGGCGCAGAGGCGGCGACCTCCGCCTTGGAGGAGTGGGCACGTGCTCCGGGCGGCGAGGGGGCGGACGGCCTGCGAGCGCGTGCCGGTCACCTCGAAGGCGCGGGCACTAGGCTCGTCGTCGCCCTCAAGGAGCTTTGTGGGGCCGCGGGCGCGCTGTTGGCTGAACAGGAGGGCCGCTGGGCATCCCTGGCCTCCGAAGTCGCAGCGTGGTGCCAAGCGGCACGGTCAGCACAAGCGGCCGCCGAACGGGCGGCGCCGTTGAAGGAAGCCGACAAGTGGCTCACCTCCGCCATCGACGACCTCCGCAACCGGCGCCTGCGGCCCCTGGCCGACCAGTGCCGGGCCATCTGGGCCGAGCTGCGCCAGGAGAGCAACGTCGAGCTCGGTGACCTCCGCTTGAAGGGGTCCGGGACGCGTCGGGAAGTGGACTTCCGGGTGAGCGTGGACGGGAGCGAAGGGGCTGGGCTGTCGGTGATGAGCCAAGGAGAGGTGAACGCCCTGGCGCTCGCCGTTTTCCTGCCCCGGGCGACGTTGCCGCAGAGCCCCTTTGGCTTCCTCGTCATAGACGACCCGGTCCAGGCCATGGACCCGGCCAAGGTCGAGGGGCTCGCCCGGGTGCTGTCCGCGACGGCTTCCAAGAGACAGGTGTTGGTTTTCACTCACGACGACCGCCTGCCCGAAGCCGTACGCCGGCTCGGCCTCGACGCCACTGTGGTCGAGGTGACGCGGCGGCTCGGGTCCGTCGTCGAAGTCCGCCCTGCGCTCGACCCGGCGAGCCGGGCCCTCGCGGACGCACGCGCGGTGAGCAACGACGACGTCGTACCAGAAGAGGTGGCCCGGCGAGTGGTCGGCGGCCTCTGCCGGCTGGCGCTCGAAGCCGCCTTCGCCGCCGCTCACCGCCGCCGGCGCCTCGCGAGCGGAGAAGCGCACCAAAAGGTGGAAGACGAGCTGCTCGCCACCTCGACCAGCCTCTACGAGCGGGCCGCGCTCGCCATCTACGGTGACGCCAGACGGGGCGGCGACGTGCTGAGCAGGCTCAACGCGTGGGGCAGCTGGGCTGCCGACACGTTCAAGGCCTGCAACTCTGGCGCTCACGGCCCCTACCCCGGTGGGCTCAGGGCACTGGTGGGCGACACCGAGCGCCTGGTAGCCCGAGCTTCGGAGCTGACATGAGCGTCCCCGTCCCCATGAGCCCAGCGGAGCTGCTCGGAGCGGCTAAGGACCTCTGCCGGCGCCCTGGCACCGCCACCGCCGGCCTCTGGCCCCGGGCAGCCGCATTACTGGCTCGCCAGGCACTCGAGTCTGCTCTCGGCTCCTATTGGGCCGCGGCCTCGTTGGCGGCCCTGTCTGGTTGCCCTATGCGCACGCAGCTCGCCTGCCTTTGGGAAATAGCCGGCCGGGAGGTGGCTGGCCCAGTCTCTTCGGCTTGGGCCGCGCTCAGTAGCGCCTGCCACCTACACCCCTACGAGCTAGCGCCCACGGCCCCCGAGCTGTTGAGCTGGGTGCAAGCGGCCGAGGGTTTCTGTGAGCAGTGGAGCGGGGCCGGCAGGACAGGAGCAGACTATGGGACCTCTCCCGGGACTTGACCTGGACCGCTGCGCCGGCGTGCTTGTCGGCCTGGCCGCTGGCGACGCCCTCGGCGCCGGCTACGAGTTCGCCGCCTCTCCTGTGGGGGACGCAGGGATGGTGGGCGGCGGCTTGGGCAACTGGGAGCCAGGTGAGTGGACCGACGACACGCAGATGGCCCTTTGCGTCGCCGAGGAAGCTGCTACCGGGGACCTGCGCACAGCCGCAGTGGCCCGCCGTTTCCTCGGCTGGTACCGAGGGGGTCCGGCCGACGTCGGGGTGCAGACGAGAGCAGTCCTCTCGGCCGCGTCCGGCCCCGAGGACGTGGCGCGCACCGCTGCGGGCTATTTCTCGCGCCACCCTCGCCACAGCGCCGGCAACGGCAGCCTCGTGCGCACCACCCCGGTTGCGCTCGCCCAGCTAGCTGACGACGAGGCCCTTGTCGGCCAAGCCATGGCGACCTCCGCTCTCACCCACGCCGACCCCTCTCGCGTGCGAGGCGTGCGCCATATGGTGCGTCGCCATCGACCGGGCCGTCCGGGAGGGCAAGGGTGTGCTGGAGGGGGTCGGGGATGGTACCGGCTTCCTGCCAGGAGACAGGCGCAGCTATTGGCAGGAAAGGGTAGACGAGGTGTTGGCCGCAAGCCCTTCTTCTTTCCGCCCCAATGGTTTTGTCGTCCGGGCCTTCCAGGCGGCCGGCGCCGCCATCGTGCACACGCCGGTGCCCAACGAGGTCCCCTGTCGCCACCTGTCGGCCGCGCTGCAGACGGCGGTGCATATAGGTGACGACACCGACAGGGTGGCGGCGATCGCCGGCGCCTGGCTCGGGGCCAGGTGGGGCGCCACTGCCGTGCCAGCTCGCTGGGCCATCATGCTCCACGGCTGGTCGGGCTACAGGGCCAAGGACCTGGTCCGCCTCGCCGTGCTCGGCGCCAAGAAAGGCCGCTCAGCCTCTGGCCGGGCCAGGTGGCCCGGTACGGAGGAGATGGTCGGCTACTACGCCGCCCGTTGGCCGGCAGAGCCCCTGGTCAAGCCGCTCCAAGAGGACGATGGAGTGCTGTTGGCGAACGTTTACGGCGCGGTCAACGCTCGGGCGGACGTCACTATCTCTCTTTGCCGGATGGGGCGCCACGACCTCGTTGCCGGCCAGGCGCACGAAGTGAGGTTGGTTGACGAAGACGAGCCGGCAGCTAACCCGAACCTTGACTTCGTGCTGAAAGACCTTGCCCAGGCGATCGTTTCCTGGCGAGCAGAGGGCAAGACGGTGCTCGTCCATTGTGTGAGGGCCGAGCGGCGCACGCCGGCTGTCCTGCCGCCTTCCTCGCGGAACGCTTTGGGGTGCCCGGAGTGGAGGCATTCGAACGGGTACGTGACCAGCTCCCGGGGGCCTGCCCCAACCCGGCCTTTTTGGGCGCTCTCGCACGGCTTTGGGCCCAAGCGACCGTTACCTACGTCATGGGCACTCCCTTGTCGGCTGTAGATAACGGTGCAGTTGGTGCTGCGCAGCACCCGGGCCAGACTTGGAGGCACGCCGAGGCGAGCGATGGTGAAGGAATCCTCTAGGCCCTCGCGCCGGGACCAGGTGGCACAATGTCGGTCGTGCTCAAATAGCCCCTCAACTGGCCCAGGCGGCGCGGCAGATTTCTGACAAGCCCACTGCCACAGTGGGCTCGGGCCCGAGGGCCCGGCTCAGCTCCACCCTCGGTTACAAACCCACCCTCCCGTCGATCCGTTCTCGCAGCAAGTCAGCATGGCCAATGTGCCGGGCGTACTCCTCTATCATGTGGACGAGCACCTCACGGAGGGAAACCTCACCTTGGTGGCCTCCCCGTCCAACGTAGGGCCTCGTCAAGCCCAGGTCAGGGGCCTCGCTGACGAAACGCTCGGCGAAGGCGACCTCCTCTCTCCAATTTTCCCAGGCGAGCGCGACAGCGGCTGGGTCGGCAACGGCTTCGCTGAAAGCGCGGTCGTGGTCGTCGCCGGCGCCCGCGCGGTAGCGGGCGGGGGCATCCTCGCCAGCCATGACGTGCCGGAACCAGTACCGCTCCGCGTCGGAGAGGTGGCGTACCAGCCCGAGGAGTGATAGGTCCGACGGCTCGACCGACCGTCGGGCCATGGCCTCGGCACCTAGACCTGCGCACTTGAGCTCCAAAGTGAGCCGGTAGTCGTGCAGGTACCCGGCGAGCACAGTGCGTTCGTCGCCGTGGTGTACGAAGATACCACCGATGCCGCGAGGGTCGGCATCGGGCCCAACGAACATGTCCTGCCAGCCGAAGTGGCGCTCGCTGCCCAGGGGGTTGCTCAGCTCGGGCTCGTTACCGCCTAGTTGCCCTGTGATAGTCATCCCGAACAGCATAACGCACTAATGGGGTGTCATTACCCTGACGACCTCATTTAAAGATCTTCGGTAATACATTGAGGTGATTACGTGGATGTACGATAATGGTGGTGTGGCTACTTCCCCCCAATCTGCAGCCACCAAGAAGACCGGTGCGGCCAAGCCGGTCCGTCCTCGTCGAGACTTCGAGGCACTGAAGCGTCGCCGTCTGCGCGCCGCCGACATGTTCCGTCGGGACAAGAGCCAGGCGGAGCTGGCCCGAGAGTTAGGGGCCTCGGCACAAAGCGCGTCGCTGTGGTACCGGGCGTGGAGCGAGGGTGGACGCAAGGCGTTGGCCGGTGCCGGTCGGGCGGGACGGCTCCCCCGTATAGCAGACCAGCAACTGGCCTAAGTCGTCAAGGCGTTGAAGAACGGTCTTCGGGCGAACGGGTTCCCGACGGAGCTGTGGGCCCTGGCGCGGGTCTCGGATGTGATCGAGAAGGTGACCGGGGTGCGCTATTGGACGGCCCAGACCTGGGAGATCTCGTATGGAACAGCGTGTCAAGCCCTCGCGTCACCTGCGCAGCAGCCGATCCGGGGCGTGGCGGGCCAAGGGCTCGTCGGGCCAAGAGAACCAAGCAGGTCGAACTGGCCTGGGGCAACGTCAAAGCCAAAGAACTCGCCAACCTCTGCCCCGGCACTGTCGGTCAATCCCACGTAGCAGCAGGCGCTGCACTCCAACGTGTCGGTACGAGCTACGACTGTGGTTCAACTTCTTGGGCTACACCGGTCTCTCTCTGTGAAAGGGACGAGCACTACGGAGGCTCGCGCGCCTGGTCCCGCCGGCCGGCGCAACCAAGGGCCACCGCCGAGAAGGTCGTCTGCGCATTGTGAGGAGTAGGCGGGGCCTTCATAAAGCCCAGCGCAGTTGCAGCGGTGACCAGGCTCGGCACCGAGCTTGAGGAGGTCGTCGCCCTGGAGGCTGCCGACGGCACCGAGGCGTTATCTGCGGCGCTCGCAGGGGCGACAGGCTTCGGGCGGTCCCACGCCTGCGACGTGTGCTCCATCCTGGCTGGCGGCAAGGGCCTGGCGAGACCAGCTTGCCCAAAGAGGCGGTCGTGCTCGACTTCCCCAAGGCGGCGGTCCGCCGCCTTGTCAGCTACGGTACGGGAGCTGCCTCCTAAGCAGTGCGAGCCAGCCACTGCCGGCCAACCTAGAAGCTGTTCCCGGCGCTTCAAGCTGGTCACCTTCCGGCGCGTCGCCTTGGAGCGCCTCTGTAACGCCAGGGCTTACCGCTGGTTGCCAGAAGAGCTGGTCCGGGCGCTCGCCGAAGCAGAGGTGGCTGTCAGGGACGCCTCCATGGTGGCCGCATGCCTCCGCGCTGCCGGGTTCCTGGTGAAAACAGATCTGGGAATGAGTGATGGCGAAGTCCGTTCGTAATTCGGTCGGCAAGGTCGTCGAGCCGGTCTTCCGTACGCACGCCGTCATGCGCGAGGCATGCAACAACCCGGGGAGGAGGCTGCGACCGTGGCATCTGGCCCCCGTCACGCAACGATGGCCCGACTGCGGGGAGCTGCCCAGAGTTGAGTCCACAGACGTGGTGTACGAGCCGGTGACCGCCGGGGCCGTGAGGTCCTGAGGGTCCACCACTCGCGACGACCACCGCACCAACCTCAGAGAGTCCCGC
>JAJPKN010000046.1 GCA_021323695.1 Actinomycetota bacterium
AGCGAGGCGAAGGTGGCGAAGATGACTTCGTGACGTTTGGCCGGTGCCATCTGGCGGACGTCGAGGGTGGGGTCGGCCGGTGCAGCGGCGGCCCCGCTGGCCCCGCTAAAGCTGACCGGCTGGGAGGTGGCCGCCCGGGCCAAGCCGTGCAAGGCCGCGGTGGCCCGTACAGCCAGCTCGGGCCGGGGGCCGCGGACGGCGGCCCAGGCCGATGCCACCAGCCGGCAGGCCAGGTCCCCCTGGCCGGAGCCTGCCAGGGCTTTGCCGGCGTCCAGCAACAGGCCGAAGACGGCACCGAGAGGGTCTGGCGCCGGGGCTGAGCTGTCTGCCACCGGGGCTGGGCCGGCTTCGCCGGGAGCCTCCTTGGCCCCCTCGAGCAGCTCGTGCATCTGCCTCAGGAGATCCGGCAACTGGGTGGCGGGGTCGTCGTGGAGGCGGGGCAGCAGCAGCTGGTCCTCCTTGTCCACGTGGGCGGCAAAAAGTGGGCCGATGGTGCCGGCGGCTACCAACGCCTCCTGGCTCTCGCTGGCCCGGGCCAGCTTCTCGGACAGGTCGGCCAGCCGCCGGTGCTCAGCGGTCATCTCCTGTACCGTGCCGGCCAGGTCGGCATACTGACCGGCCGCCCGGTAGATGGTCTGCTCTTCGGCCCAGGCGTGGGGCAGCACCTCCTCGGCCAGGTAGGCCACCAGTTGGGCGGCCGGCGGCTCATAGGGCGCCCCTGCTGTCACCGCGTCGGCCAATGCCCGGGCCCGGCGGTCGACGCCGTCGGTCAGGCTGCGGTGGTGCGCCCGCATGGCCTCGAAAGCCTCAGTCTCAGTCGTTGTCACGGCTAGCTCCTCCAGTCCGAGATGCTCGCAGGTATCTCTAGGCAATACTAGAATAACATACGGGCTCGGGCCAGCCTACAGCTCCGAGCCAGGTTGTGGTCAGCGTTGGTGGGCCGGGCACCACCATGTGGTGCGCCCGCCGACCCGGTCCCGCTGCAGGGGCTGGCCGTCCCGGGGGCAGCGGCCTCCGGGGGTTCGGTGGGCCATTAGGTCACCCGTATGGGAGCCGCCCCGTGCGCCCATTTGGGCCAGGGCGGCTCGCAAGTGGCGGTGCAAGCGGCGCAGCTCGGCTGGTGACAGGCTGCCGGCCGGCCGGCTGGGTGCCAGCCCCGCCCTCCACAGGACCTCGTCGGCGATGAGGTTGCCGATGCCGGCGACGCGAGCCTGGTCCATGAGTCGGGCTTTCAGTGGTGCCCTGCTGGTGGAAAGGGCACGGGCCAACTGGCCGGGCGTGAGGGTGGCCGCGTCGAAGCCGACCCGGGCCTCGGACGGCTCGACCTCCACGCCGCCCAGGCGGCGCGGGTCGGAGATGCCGAGGTGGCCTCCATCGGCAAAGACCACGGCAAAGCGTTCGTAGCGGGGCAGGCAGCCCCGAGGGGAGTGCCACAGCGGCCCGGTCCCCACCCGGCCGTCGACCACCAGCCGGCCGCTCATGCCGAAGCGGAGGCCGAGCACCGGGCCCTCGGCGCCACTGGCCAGCCGGGTGTCGAGCAGCAGCAGCTTGCCGAGCCGGCGAGCTGCCTCGAAGTGGCCGCCGACCAGCACCTGGAGCTGAGAGGCGGTCAGGCCGCGCTTCAGGTACCAGCTGTCGGGTGCCTCCACGGACGCAATCGTCCGCCCCAGGCCAGCCTGCTCAGCCAGGGCCCGGTAGGCCTCCACCTCCAGTACCTCCGGCACGGGGCCCTCTCAGTTGCCAGCCGACGGGCTCGGCTCGTCGCTCCCGAAGATGAGGCGGGGCCCGGACGGCCAGCGGAAGTAACGCCATGCCCAGTTCACGAGGACCACAGCCCGGTTACGGAAGCCGATCAGGTAGACCAAGTGCAGGCCCAACCACGCCACCCAGCCGACCGTGCCCTTCAGCACCAGGCCGTGCCGCAGGCGGGCGACGGCCGCCCGGCGGCCGATGGTTGCCATCATGCCTTTGTCCCGGTAGGTGAACGCCTGGCCGGGCTTGCCCTGGAGCCGGTTCATCACCTGCCGAGCGGCATGGCGGCCGGACTGGATGGCCACCTGTGCCACCTGGGGGCACCACCCGGCCCCGGAGGGGCTGGGCACGGCGGCCGCGTCACCGACGACGAACACTTCGGGGTGCCCGGCCAGGGAAAGGTCCGGTTGGGTGAGGGCCCGCCCGGCCGGCACCCGTACGCCCGTGGCGGTAGGCAGGCAGGTGGCGAAAGTACCGTCCACCGTGACCCCGGCCACCCAGATGACCACGTCGGCCTTAACCTCCTGGCCACCGGCCAAGCGGACGCAGCCTGGCCCCACCTCGGTCACCTTGGTGCCCAGCTTCACCTCGACACCCGCCCGCTCCAGCTCCCGTTGGGCGTAGCGGCGGGCGTTGGCGGGGAAGCCGTTCAGCAGTTCGCCAAGGGCGTCGAACATGACTATGCGGGCCCGGCGGGGGTCGATCCGGAGACGGTCGTGGCGGACCGAAGTGCTGACCAGTTCGGCCAAGGCCCCCGCCGTCTCGACCCCGGTGGGGCCACCGCCCACGACCACGAACACCGGTGCTGCGCCTTGGTGGTTGTCGGCCATTTCCAGCACGGACAGCACCCGGTTGCGCAGCCGCCGGGCGTCCTCCAGGGTGTACAGGCGGAAAGCATGCTCAGCCACGCCGGGCACACCGAAGAAGGCGGCGGTGGCCCCCGTGGCCACCACCAGGTAGTCGTAGGCCAGCTCACCGGGCGGCCCCTCCAGTACCAGGCGTCTCGCCTCCAAGTCGGCCCCGGTGGCCCGAGCGTGCAAGAACCGGACATTGGGCAGGCGGCGGAAAATGGTGCGTACCGGGTAGGCCACGTCCCCCGGCCCCAGGCCGGCGGTGGCCACCTGGTACAACAGGGGCTGGAAGGTGTGGAAATTGTGGCGGTCCACCAGCGTGACCTCCAGCGGGCACTTGGCTAGCCGCCGCGCCGCGGCCAGGCCGGCAAAGCCAGCTCCCACGATGACCACCCTCTTTCGCTGCGGGAGGCGAGGAGCCGGCGCCACACCGAAACCCTATCAATATCTGCGCTTAACTAGAGGAACACGAGGGTGGCACCAGAGCGCACGGGTCAGCCGAGCCTCAGGGCTCCCGCGGTCACCAGCACCAAGGCGGTCCCGAAGGCCATCTGGCTGTAACCCAGGAGCTTGGGCCGGGCCGGGGGGCGGTGCAAGGACCACAACGCCCAGGCCGCGAAGGCGGCCAGGGCCACAGCCGAGGGCCAGGGTACGGCACCGGCCCCGGTACCGCCCAGGGCCGTGGCCACGGCTACCCCCTGGGCCACGGTGGGTGCCCGTAGCCCGGTGGGCCGGCCCCTCCAGCGCAGGACTTGGGCTCGGGCGAAGGGTATGGCGCCCGTGGAGCGGGCCGCCAGCACCAGCCACAGGCCAGCGGGCACGGCCCAGCTGGCGCCGCCGGCCCGGGCGATGGCCGCGGCGACGGAGGCGATGCCGGTCGCGCCGCACAGTTCGGGGACGAGGCGCCGGCCCCGTCCCCGTGCGTCGAAGTACATCTCCGTCCCTACCAGGGGCAGCGCCACCACCAGGGGCAGCCACCAGGCGCGTCCGCTGCGCAGGGCGGCAGTGGCCACCGCCGCGCCCAAGACGGCCAGTTCGGCACCGGCTACTCGCTGGGCGGCCAAGGTGCGCTCGAGCCGGCGGTGGCGCCAGCGGTCGCCTAGGGCCAGCTTGAGCGGGGTACGGGCCAGGAAGGCGGCAAAGGCCGCTACTCCCAGCAGGGCGCCGGAGATGCTCGGCGCCACCAGCAGCCCGAGCGCTACCGGCTCGGCGGTGAGGCCCCAGCCCCCGTGCTCGGCGGGGACAGCCACCGCCCGGAGCACAGGACGCGGCCGGGCGCCCGGGCCACCTTCGGGCACGAGCGTCTTGGGGGCGGGGCTGGGCATGGCTGGGGCTAGCCTAGCATTTCTAGTACCTAGTAGACAAAAGAGGGGCCGGGGGCAGGCACCACCCGCCTGCCCGGTGAGCGGGGCTGGCTGCTGGAGCGGCGCCCGGTACCGAGGTGGACCAGGCAGGGGCCGAGGCCACGCCGCCCGAGCGGTTCGAGCCCTACGGTGCAGGCCACCCCCAGCTCGTCTACCATGCCCCGGAGCAGGCCGAGGTGGGCACTACAGGCGGCGGCCCGGCTTGGTCCGGCCACCTCTGCGTAGGGGCAGCAGTGCAGGGCGATGGTCCCGGTGCCCGGGCCCGCTTGGGGCCGGAACCCGAGGAGCTCGAGGACGGTGGCGATGGCGGTAGCCAGTTCCGGGCGGGCGGGCCCGCCTGGGACCAGCGGGCCGGCCAAGCTGGCGGCCCAACGCCGGCCGGCCCGGACTGCCTCCGGGGGGGCCATAGGCGCTTCGGCCAGCCGGTACAAGACCCGGGGCCGTCCGCGCTGGCTGCGGCCCTCCACGCACCGCTCCAGCACGCCGGCTGTCTGGAGCAGGTCGAGGTGGGTACGGGCGGTGCTGGGGCGCAGGCCGGCCCGGGCCGCCGCCTCGGTGGCGTCCAAGGGGCGGCCCGCCCCGCGTAGGGCAGCCAGGAGGGCTTGGCGGCTGTCTGCCGCCGCCCGGTGGTCGGGGGCTGGGTTAGCCATGGTCCTGGACCGAGACCGTAGGCAGCCGCTCGCCGGCCGGCCCAGGGGATGTGGTGCCTTTGTTGTGGGACGTCCGGCCCTACTGACCGCCCTTGTGGTCCCTGGTGGCCCGGGCGGTACGGCTGCTTGGCTCAGTCCCAGAAGGTGCGGCTGAGCTGAAGCCAAGGTGGCCGGCAGCGGCGCCTGGGGAGGCCCAGCCGCCATAGGAGCCGCCAAGGACAGGAGGCTGTTGGTCATGAGCGTTACCAGGCGCGCCTTCCTGGGAGGCAGCGCGGTGGCCGTGGGTGGGCTGGTGGTCGCCGACAAGCTGCGGTTCTTGAAGCCGGCCGCGGCCGCAGCTGCCACCGCGGAGCAGGCGGCGGGCACCGCCTCCGGTGGCGCCCTCTCGGGCGCTGAGCTCGTCTACCGGACCGGGCATTCCAACAACTGCGACGGGGCCTGCGGGCATTTGGTGCACGTGGTCGACGGGCGGGTCACCATGGTCGGGCCGGCACCATGGGGGACCAAGACGGTGTCTGGGGCACCGGCCCCGACGTTCCACCCCCGCGTCTGCCTGCGCGGCCTTTCCCAGATATCCAACACCTATAGCCCGGACCGGGTGAAGTACCCCTACAAGCGGGTGGGGCCACGCGGTTCGGGCCAGTGGCAGCGCATCAGCTGGGACGAAGCTACCTCCCTCATAGCCGAGAACTTCAAGCGGGTACAGGACAAGTACGGCAAGACCGCGGTATGGGTCGCGCCCTACACCGGGTCTTTGGCCCTCATCGAAGGGGTGGTCGGGGCTGGTTTTCGCTTTGCCAGTGTCATCGGGGCCTCCGCCGGCGACTCCGAAGGCGACAACGAGGGGGACTCGGCCACACCGGCGGGCTGGAACTACGTGCTCGTCGACCCGGCCAACCCGGCCAACGGCGGTGGGTTCTTCACCGGGCACGAGTCCGTGGACTTCCTCTCGGCCAAGGCCATCGTCTTCTGGGCCAACAACGTGGCCGAGACGTCCATCCCGGACTGGAGGATCATGCTGGACGCCCGGCAACAGTCGGGCACCCAGCTCATCTCGGTCGACCCCCGCTTCACCCCGACCGCCGCTCAGTCGGACATGTGGTTGCCCATCCGGCCTGGGGCAGACACCGCCCTCATCGACGGCGTAATCAACTATGTCATAAAGAACGGCCTCTATGATGCGCCCTACATCCGTGCTTACACGGTTGGCCCGTACCTGGTCGACCCCAGGACCAAGAAGTGGTTGCGGGCCAAGGAAGTCATCCCTGGGCTGTCTGGCAAGGCAGCGGACGACTACGTCGTCTTCGACGAGGCCGACCGGCGCTTGAAGGCAGCGGGTGACCCCACCTTGGGCTCCGCGGCCCTCTTCGGCCGCTATGGCCAGGCCGGCCTCCAGGCCCCCACCGCCCTCCAACTGCTGGCCGAGGCGGTGGCACCTTTCACCCCCGAGCGCACCTCGGAGCTGACCGACGTGCCTGCCTCCCAGGTGGTCGCCTTGGCCCAGGCCTGGGGCACCACCAAGCCACTCGCCGTGCGGGCCGGCTTCGGCCTTTCCCACTGGTACCACGGGGACCTGCACATGCAGGCACTGCTGACCCTGCAGGCCATCACGGGCAACATCGGCGTCCACGGCGGCGGGGTCACCACCTTCGCCGGTGGCCTGACGACGACGGCGTTCGACTTGCTCCACTGGTGGGCGCCCAACGGCAAGCCCTACACGTTGCTGGAGCCCATGAACTTCTGTGACGCGGTGGAGAAGGGCAAGCCCTTCCCGGTCCGGGCGGCGTGGTTCATGGTCGACAACTTCGCCCAGCAGATGTCCGACCGCAACCGGGTGGTGAACGCTATCAAACAGCTCGATTTCGTCGTTGTCTCCGACTACGTGCTTTCGGCGACGGCCGAACTGGCGGACGTGGTCCTCCCGGCCTGCACCTATTTCGAGAAGACCGACCTGTTGTCCTCCAACAACTTCTACCTCCAGTACATGCCCAAGGTCATCGAGCCACTGTTCGAGTCCAAGTCAGACCTGGACGCCATCCGGCTGGTGGCAGAAAAGATGGGGGTTGGCCAGTACTTCGACAAGCCTCCTCAGGAGTACCTGAAGGAGATCCTCCACTTGGGCCAAAAGGATGCCGACCCCACGGTCAGAGGGCTGACCTGGGAGCAGTTGACCACCGAGGCCGTGCACTTGAACACCGACCCCATACCGTACGTGCCCTTCTTCAACAAGCAGTTCCCGACCAAGAGCGGCAAGATCGAGTTCTACGTCGAGATGCTGGTGCCCTTCGGCCAGGAGCTGGCCGTCCACCAAGAACCCATCGAGGCCTCGCCCACCAACCCGCTGTTCAAGAAGTACCCGTTGGTGTTCCTGTCGACGCACACCCGCTTCCGCACCCACTCCCAGTACGTGAACCTGCCGTGGCTGAAGGAGGTCAACAACGGGGGCAACGGGTTCTTGGAGATCAACCCCAAGGACGCCGCTGCCCGGGGGATAGCCAACGACGACGTGGTCAGGGTGTTCAACGACCGGGGGCAGATGAAGGTCCGGGCCCGGCTGACCGAAGCCATAAAGCCCGGTGTGGTCAACTGCTACCAGGGAGGCTGGGACACCCTCAAGGTCAAGCACTACATCGAGGGCCACCCCAACAACCTGACCCACCAGATCGCCAAACCGGCTCAGGCCCTCATACCCAATTTCCCGTCCAATGCCGCGTACTACGACTGCCTGGTACAAGTTGAAAGATCGGAGGCGTGACTGCCATGGCTGCCGGCACCAGCACCACTCCCCACCACGTCATGGTCATCGACACCAACCGATGTGTCGGTTGCTGGACCTGTGCGGTGGGCTGCAAAGAGGTCAACAACGAGCCGCTCGGGTACTGGTGGAACCGTGTGCTCACCACCGCGCCCAACCAGTCCACATCGGCCAAGAAGCCGGCCAGTGAGAACATCGACGTGCCCTGGGGCGAGTACCCCAACGTCGAGATGTCCTACCTGCCGGTCGCCTGCCAGCACTGCAACGACGCCCCGTGCGTCAAGGTTTGCCCGGTGCAGGCCACTTTCCGCCGGGACGACGGCACGGTGCTGGTCGACTACGAGCGTTGCATCGGTTGCCGTTACTGCATCGCCGCCTGCCCCTACGGCGTGCGCGTCTTCAACTGGGGCGGGGGTGAGTACGCCCCGGGCGGTGTGGTGGGCTACGGCAAGGATTACCGCACTGATGGGCACCTGGTGTTCGAGCCCGAGCGCCCCAAGGGCGTGGTGGAGAAGTGCACCTTTTGCGTCGAGCGCATCGACGTCGGCGAGCAGCCGTTCTGCGTCGAGGTCTGCCCTCTGGGGGCCAGGGTGTTCGGGGACCTGAACGACCCGGCCAGCGAGGTCAGCCAACTGGTGAACGAGGGAGGTGCCGTGCAGCTGCTGGCTGAGCTCGGCACCGAGCCCAACGTGTACTACGTCCCGACCCGCCGGCGGGTCATGACCGAGACCTGATGGGAGCGTGACCATGGCAAGCCAATCAGTAGCAGTGACCGTCCCGGCCCCGGGGTGGGGCCGCCGGCTCGGCGTGCCGGCCTGGTACGCGGCGTTGGGCGCCGCCTGTGCCTTTGGCCTGGCCGCGTGGATCTACGAGCTGGAAAAGGGCCTGGCGTCGACGGGGATGCGCGACGTGGTGTCCTGGGGGCTGTACATTTTCACCTTTGCCTTCTTCATCGGCCTGTCCGCTGGTGGGCTGATCATGGCCTCCAGCTCCGAGGTTTTCGGGATCAAGGCGCTGCGGCCCCTGGCCCGGATGGGAGTCCTGTCAGCGGCTGGTTGCGTGGCTGTGGCCGCCCTCATGATCATCCCTGACCTGGGCCAGCCGTTCCGGGTCACCAATATCCTGGTCCACCCCAACTGGACCTCCCCGTTGGTCTGGGACATCCTCATCATTTCCATCTACTTCGTCTTCTCAGTGGTCGACCTGGCTGTCTTGCACCGCCGGGCCCGCCAGCCCGGCCGGTCCCGCCAAGTCGCCCGGGTGCTGGCGTACATAGGGCTCCCCACCGCGGTGCTGCTCCACTCGGTCACCGCCTGGATCTTCGGGTTGCAGATCGCCCGCACCTGGTGGAACACCGCCCTCATGGCGCCCCTGTTCGTGGTGTCGGCCATCCTGTCGGGTACTGCGCTGGTGACGCTGGTGGCCCTGGCGGCCGAGCGCTGGGCGGGGTTCCACCTGGCTCCCGCGACCAGGCGTTGGCTGCGGGGGTTGGTGACCGTCACGCTGCTCATCGACCTGTTCTTTGTCGGCTCCGACTACATCACCATGCTCTGGGGCAACGTGCCTGCCGACCGCTCCGCCCTCAACCTGGTCCTCCCCGGTGGCGCATGGTCGTGGGTGTTCTGGCTGGAGTGGGTGGTGGGCGGGCTGGTGCCTCTGGCCTTCCTGGTCGTGCCCAGGCTGCGCCAGCTGCCCGGCTCGCTCGGTACCGCGTCCTTCCTCGTCTTGGTGGGCGTGTACGCCTTCCGGGTGGAACTGGTGGTCATCGGGTTTGTGAACCCGCTCCTGCAGTACCCTCCGGGCAACGCGCTCGGCACCTACAGCCCGGCGACGCCGTCGTTCCAGCTGGTAGGGCGGTACTCGCCGACCTGGGTGGAGTACGGGATCGTCATCGGCCTGATGGCCTTGTTCGCCTTGGTCATGACCGCCGGGTACCAATGGTTGGCCCTCGGCCGGGCCGAGACGCCGGTTGAGGCAGAGGAGCCGTCCGGTGCTGACAGCTGAGGCCGCCCTGCCGGCCACGGCCGAGCTGCTCTCGCACTGGTGGAGCCGGCCGGTGCCCGACGAGGTGGAGGTGTGGCCGGCGCTGGCGGGTGGCCTGGGCACCGACGTGCCCGGCCCGCCGTTCGGTGGCCAACTGGCGGACCTGTTGGCCGGCCGCTCGGTGGGCGAGGGCCACGAGCTGCTGGCCGACTACGAGCAGCTCTTTGTCGGCCCCGGCCCGGTCCCCTGCCCGCCCTATGAGTCCTACTGGCGGGAAGACGTCCCCCTCGACCTCCGGCGTAGCCTCATGGGGCCGTGCACGGCCCAACTGCAGCGCTTGTACCTGGACCTGGGGCTGGAAGTGGATCCCCACCAGGGCGAGCTCCCCGACCACGTGGCGGTCGAGCTGGAGGCCCTGGCCTACGCCCTCGCCCATGACGAGGGGCCGGTTGCCCGCAGCCTGTTCGCCGACCACCTGCGCCAATGGCTGCCCCGCCTGTGCCGGGCGGTCAGCAAGCAGGCGGGGACCGAGTTCTACCGCCAGCTGGCGACGGGCACCCTGGGGTGGGTGGGGTGGCTTGGGCAGCGCCTCGTGGAGTAGCCAGTGCAACCGGCGGGTGGCGGTGCGGTGGCGAGGGGTGCCGGTGCGGTGGCCCCGGCCCGGGCCGGTAGCCCGTCTGGCCCCATCTGGGTGGCCTTGTGCTCAGATGTGGTCGAGGGCCCGGGCCGCCGCTTGCCCCTGGCCACCATAGCCGGAGGCCTGCGGGCCCATTTCCCCCAGGCCCGCCTGGTCGTGCTGCCCGAGCTGTGCGGGGTGCCGTCGAGCCTGTGGGCCACGCTCGAGCCCTACCAGCCTCGCCGGGTGGTCGTCGGCTGCGCTCGCGCTCGGGAGAGCAAAGAGCCAATCTTGGGCTCGCGGCGCGCCAACGGCGCCGGCGGCGCCAGCGCGGCCGCCACGCTGCTGGTTGACCTGGCCCGGGGCCCAGATGGGCTGAGTGACCAGGCGGTGCTGGAGGTCCTCGCTCGCCTGCGAGCCGCCGTGGCTCACCTGGCCCAGGTCGACCTGGCCCGCACCGAGGGGCAGCCCAGCCACCTCCGGCCGGGGCAAGCTGTTGCCCGCCGTGACCTGCTCGGCTTGGGCCGGGCTCCCGCCCAGCTGGTGGCGACCTGGGCAGGGCCCCTCTGCACGGGCCGGGGGCCGTCCCGCCCCTGCCTGCTGGCTTGCCCGCAAGAGGCCCTCTCCGTAGCCGGCCCCGAGGTGGTGGTCGATGCTGGCCTGTGCGACGGCTGCGGTGCCTGCGTGAGCGCGTGCCCTTCAGGTGCCTTCAGCCTGGGTGGTGCGGCGCTCGCCGGCTGGAGGGCATCTGTCACCGTGCTGGCCTGGGAAGCCAAGAAGCTGGGCCTGGGAGCCGAGGTCAGGTGCGCGTCAGCCCCGGGCTGTTCGCCTCTGGGTGGGCCCTGGCTCCCCCTGGACGTCCCGTCCATGCACATGGTGACCGCCGGTTGGGGGTTGCAATTGGTGGCTGCCGGGGTGGCCGTCAAGTTCACCGGTTGCACCGAGAGCAACTGCGCGCAGCGGGCGGGCCAGCTGGAGGAGCTGGTCACCGAGGTTGCCCAGGGTGCCGCCCCGCCCGTGGCTGGCCACCGCCCAGACGGGTTGGTCGAGCTCCATGAGCCCGAGAGCACGCTGGAAGCGCTGGCTGCCCTGGGCCCCGTCCCCGGCCGGAGGCGGGGGTCGCCGGTCGGGCCCCTGGGCGAGGTCGTAGCCGAGCCCGACCGGTGCTCACTGTGCGGCGCCTGCGCGCTGGCCTGCCCGACCGGTGCCTTGCAGTTGGGCCGGGAAGGGCCCGCCCAAGTGCTGCGCTTTGACGCTGCCCGCTGCTCGGCCTGTGGGGCCTGTGCCCGGTGCTGCCCCGAAGGCGCCATCCAGGTGGGGCGGGTTGTGGGACTGCCTGAGCCAGGGGCCTACCCGCGGGTACTGGTGGCGGCGGAGGCGGGGCAGCACTGTGCTGGTTGCGGGGCGGAGCTGGGCCCCGGTCCTGGCCCTGGGCCAGTTGCGGTGCGCCTGGGGGCATCTCACCCAGAGGTTGCCCGCCGCCTGCAGGCCGGGCTTCGCTGCACCGCCTGCCTGCTGGCGGCCCGCTGACTCGCGCTGGTGGCGGGGGCTGCGTTGCCGTGGCATCCCTACCTGGTGACCGGCCCGGGGCCTACGATCGGCCGTGGGGCCCGAGCCGGGCCAGAAGTGGCCGGCCAGGCAGGAGAAGGACGAGGCCGGCCCAGGTGGCCGAGGACCGAGGACCAGCCCGGCCCAGGAGGACCGGCCCAGCGCGAGATGGCCGAGGACCAGCCCGGCCGGGAGGAGCAGCCGGGCACGAGAGGAAGGAAGGGTGAGGGCTGATGCCAGGTGACTACCTGCCCGATGTTTACCGGCGCCTGCGGGACCGGTTCCCCGAGGTGGCCAGCGCGCTCGACAAGCTGGGCCAAGCCTCGGCATCGGCCGGGCCGCTGGACGAGCGGGCCCAACAACTGGTGAAGTTGGGGATCGCCATCGGGGCACTGGCTGAAGGTTCGGTGCGCTCCCATGCTCGCCGTGCCCTGGAAGCCGGCGCCACGAGCGACGAGGTGATGCACGTTGTCGCCCTGGCGGTGTCGACCCGAGGGTTCCCGGCGGCGGTCGCGGCCTTCTCCTGGGTCGAAGATGTGCTGAAGGCCAGGTAGCCAGCCGGCGCACGGGCGACTGCCAAGAGCGCAGCTGTTCCCAGGGGGGAGGCCCTTTGGGTGGGTGCGTCGGTGGGTGCGTGGGTGGGTGCGGCAGGGTCTGCGCAATGTCAGCCCACCGTCTCAGGCCACTGTCAGTTCACGGCGCGGCGCCCGGCGTCGAGGCTATGTGAGCGGGCTACCGGAGCTACATGAGCTGGGCTACCGGGTGAGCTGGGCTGCCGGGCGCGGGTGCGACCGCCTCCGGCGCGGCTGCACGGTGACATCGGTGGGCCCGAGCTGCCGTCCGCACCGGTCGCAGGTGAGCTGCGGCGAGATCCGGCCACCGCAGCCTTTGTGCTGGGCGACCTGTGGGGGGCCGCCAGGTGCGGGGTAGTAGCGGTCGCCCCACAGGAGGAGGTGCATCAGCACCGGCCACAGTTCGAGGCCCTTGGCCGTCGGGACGTACTCGAAGCGTTCAGGGCGGGCCTGGTACGCGCGTCGCTCCAAGAGCCCTTCGTCGACTAACCACGACAGCCTGGCGGCGAGGACGCCGCGGGTGATCCCCAGGCTCGCCAGGAGGTCGTCGAAACGGCGGATCCCCCGGTAGGTGTCGCGCAGGACGAGCAGAGTCCATCGCTCGCCGACGACCTCGAGGGCACGGGCGATGGAGCAGGCCTGGTCGGGATAGGTGCGCCCTAGCACGGTGCCAGCCTAGCAGTCAGTTGCATGACCAGACTCACTCCGTGTAGTGTCAGTCGCGTGATCAGACTGACAGAGGTGAGTGACGGAGGTGCTGACGGAGGTGCTGACGGAGGTCCTCGTTGACCGGGCCTGAGAAGACGGCACCGTCCTGGGCTGGCCCTCGGCTGAGGGTCGAGGGCCTCGTCAAGCGCTACCGGGGATCGGACCGGAACGCGGTCGACGGCGTGAGCCTCGAGGTAGGAGCCGGTGAGATCTTCGGCCTATTGGGCCCGAACGGCGCGGGCAAGACCTCGACCATCTTGGTCTCGACCACCAGGGCCCGGCCAACGGCGGGCAAGGTGACCCTCGACGGCATCGATGTGGCCGTGCACGGCTCGCGCGCCCGCAGGCACCTGGGAGTGGTCACCCAAGTGAACACGCTGGACCGCTCGCTGTCGGTGTGGGAGAACCTTTACTTCCATTGCCGGTTCTTCGGGTTCTCGCGCCGAGAAGCCAAGGCCCGCTGCCGCGACCTTTTGGACCGCTTCGAGCTGGCCGACCGGAGCGGTGACCGGGTCGACCACCTCTCGGGTGGGCTGGCCCAACGGGCCCAGTTGGCCCGAGCACTCGCCCACCACCCGAGCGTCCTGTTCTTGGACGAGCCGACCGCCTGGCTCGACCCCCAGAGCCGGCTCGCCCTTTGGGACCGGGTCCGCGCCCTGCGCGACCAAGAAGGGGTGTCTGTGGTGCTGACGACCCATTCCATGGACGAGGCGGACCGGCTATGCGACCGGGTCGCGATCATGGACCAAGGCCGGATCCTGGTCTGCGGCACCCCAGAGGAGCTCAAGCGAGCCGTCGCGGCTGCGGTGACCGTCGAGCTCCGGCTCAAGGCACCGCCGTCGCCCGAAGTGCTCCACCGGCTCGAAGCGCTCCGTGGCGTCGAACGCGTCACCAGCGAAGCGGACAAGGTCGAGGTCCTCACCGCGTCCCGAGACGGAGCCGTGCCCGACCTCGTCTCCGCGGTAGGCGAGGGGCTACTTGACCTCTCGGTTTCGGAGCCCACCCTCGAGAGCGTGTTCATCTCGTTGACTGGGAGGAACCTCCGTGACTGAGGCCCTCACAGCCACCGGAGCTGCCCCATCGAAGGGAGCTTCACGCGGCCCGGGCGAGACTTGGCCCGGTCGTGCCCGAGCCGGGCAATGGAGGCTCAGCCTGGCTGGCTTCGCGGCGCTCATAGCCCGGGACTTGCGGGTGCTCGTGAAGATGCCATCGAGCTTCCTCCTCAGGACCGTGCTCAACCCGCTCATGTTCGTGTTCGTCTTCACCTATCTCTACCCGCGCATCGGCGCCGGCCACTTCGGGCAGGTCGCCGGCCAGAGCCTGGCCACGGTGGCGCTCCCTGGCCTGGTCGCCTCGGCCATTATCTTCCAGGGGCTGAACGCAGTGGCCCTGCCCCTGTCCATGGAGTTCAGCGCCACCCGAGAGATCGAAGACCGGGTGATGGCCCCGGTCTCCCATCGCCTTGTCGCCCTCGCCAAGGTCTGCTTCAGCGCGCTCCAGAGCCTCATCGCCGCGGTGATCGTGTTCCCTCTCGTCTACCTGGTCCCGGCGACCCCGGTCCAGGTGCACGTGTCGAGCTGGCCGGCTCTCGTCCTCGCCACCGTGCTCGGCAGCCTGCTCGCCGGGTTCCTGGGGCTCCTGCTGGGCACAGTCATCGAAGTACGCAAGATCGCCACCGTGTTCACGGTCACCGTGGTGCCTCTCACCTTCCTCGGGTGCGTGTACTACCCGTGGGCATCTCTCCACACCGTCCGTTGGCTCCAAGTCCTGGTGCTTGCCAACCCCCTCGTGTACCTGAGCGAAGCGCTGCGGGCCGCGCTCACCTCGGCCCTGCCTCATATGAGCACGCTGGCCAGCCTGTCCACCCTGGCGGCAATGACCGTGGTGCTCGCCTGGGCGGCAGCCAGGACTTTCACCCACCGAGTCCTGACCTGAGGCGGTCGGGCGCGTTACCCAAACGCTTGCCCGGGGGCCTGCGCAGCTGTGGGCATCCTCGAACTGTCCTCCAGAGGCGGTCCTGTGGCGCACTGGACAGCCCTTTGGGCGTGCCGGGGGTGGCGGGGGTCGCCGGGGGGGACGAAGGGGCGCTTGCCCTTGCCCTCGACCAGCGACCAGCCCTGGTAGGTCTTCAGGGCATGGTGGGCCTTGCAGAGCCGGTCCAGTTGGCTGAGCACAGTGAAGTGGGCTTCAGCCCAAGGCGTGCGGTGGTCGGTCTGGCACCAGTCGGTGAGCACCCCGCAGCCCTCGGCCGCACAGGTGGGGTAGAGCCAGCCAAGCGCCGTTGCTTGGTGGGCGCTCGGGCGGCGGCCGAGGTGTACGACCCCGGTCACGTCCACGCCCCGGGTGACGACGGCCTTGACGAAGGTGGTGCCATGCTCCAGCACGTCCCGGACGGCCTGGGTGCTCACCGGCCCGAAGCCGGCCACCTCGGTCACCTCGCCCTCGGCCGGGTAGCCGCGGAAGAACGCCTCGGCGTCCACCCGGAACACGACCTCGGCCGGTGGCATGCCCCCTCCCCCCGAGGTGGCCAGCTCCACCAGGGCGTCAAAGCCAAGGGCCTCGGGGTTCTCCCGCCGGCCTTGGCTGCGGGCCTGGTCGAAGAGCTTGTCGGCGATGGGCTGGAGGTTGGCCATGACCCTGGCCCCCTGTTCAGGGGGTCCTTGGGCGTGCAGGTGCCAGACCCCGGCGCCGTCGGTGTAGCTGCGCAGCGAGCGGGCCCGGCGGGCCTGCTCCCAGCTGGGGCCCGAGGCGGCCGTAGCCCGGGCGGCCTCGCCGGCCAGCTCCCACAGGCTTACGTGGGAGGCCTTCGCCAACAGCCCGGCTGTGGCTGCCGGGTTGGCCGCCGCGGCCCCGGCGACGATGCCGGCTTGGGCACGCGACAGTTGGCCTGAGCGGGCTGCCGCGGCCAGCTCGGGCTGGGCCGCCATCTCCTCCGCCGCCCCGATCGCCCTTTGGGCTTCTCTCAGCGTCGTACCCGCCGCCCGGGCCAAGCTACGGGCCGCCTCTTGCCTTGCCACCGAAGGTTTGCCCAGCTGGGCCAGGCGGGCAGCGATGAGGCCAGCCAGTGTCGCTCCCAGCTTCTCGATGGCCCCAGCCTGGCCGAGCGCCTCTTGCAGCTCGCTCGGGGCCAGCTGGCCCGGCTCGAAGCCAGCAGCCAAATCAGCCAGTGCCTCCCGCAAGCCGCTCAAGCTCTCGCACATGGCCACCACCTCCCTTGGCGCCGCTACCGCCCGTGCCCAAAGGCCCATCGGGGCCGGCCCAGCCACCTGCTGGCCGACGAGGCGCCCCCAGGCCGCCGGGCGGGCCCTACCCTGGACCCGGCTGGCTAAGAGGGAACGTATGTTCGAGACTACCACGGCCCACTGACGGCAGGCACCAAGGTCGGGGGTGCCAGTCGTCAAGGCTTGCGGAGGGCCAGGCCTGGAATGCTGTCAGCCCGGATGGCACCAAGGGCTAAGCCTGTGCAGCTATCTCTTCGGAAAGTTGCCTGGCCGCCTGAGCGGCCTCCGCCAGGGGCAGGTGGGAACGGGCGGCGAGCCAGCACGAGATGGGTGCTGCCGTCCGTTCGGAGGCGTGGGCGGCCACCCCCGCCAATGCCAACAGCAAATCTTGTTCCTCAGCGGTAGGGGAAGGCACGCCCACTTTGGCGGCAAAGCGCTCCAGCCAGTGGCCTGCATCTATGGTCATGGGAAAACCATAGTGGACCGGTGGCTTTGGCCTCTTGGTGCCTCAGCCCGCAACCCCGGAGGGGACCACCCGGAGCCTCCCGCGTGGCCCATTGGGTGCCCAGTTGGTTTCGGCCACCAGCACCTCGCCGCTCGGCAACAGGGCGAGGCCGACGGGCTGCCAGCCTCGCTCGTGGGGGAGCACCGTCGCCCGCCCGTCGGGCTCGATGCGGTGGACCAGGCCGTAGGCAGCATCGGTGACGTAGACCGTGCCCGTGGGCGCCACGACGACGTTTGTCGGCCAACGCAGGTCAGGTGCCGGGCCCTCGGGCAGGCTGGGCCGGCGGCGGCCGGCTACCACCCGGAGCTGCCCTGAGGGGCTGATGCTGCACACCCGGTCGTTGCCCGTATCGGCCACGTAGACGGTGCCGTCGGCGCCAACCGCTACGCCCTCGGGCCGGCGGAACAGGGCGAGCCCAGCTTCGACGTCGCCGTCGTCGTACGAGCTGCCTGCCAGCGTGGTCACCCGGCCGTCCGTGCCGACCCAGCGGACGGTGTTGCTGACCGTGTCGGCCACCACCACCGAACCGTCCGGTGCCACGGCCACTGCCTGGGGGTGGCGGAACTTGGCTTGCTGGCCGGCGCCGTCGGCGGCTCCGTACGCCCCGCCAGCCAGGGTCGTGACCTCGCCGTTAGGCCTGACCCGCCGGATGGCATGGTTGTCGGTATCGGCCACCACGACCGAGCCGTCCGGGGAGGCAGCCAGGCCCAGCGGCCGTCGGAAGCGAGCGGTGGCCGGGGGGCCGTCCAGCCAGCCCGGGGCCCCACCTATGGCCAGCTCCGTCCCCTCCGGCATCACCCAGCGCAAGCGGTTGGCCGCCGGCTCGGTCACGACTACCGCCCCGCTGCTTGTGGCACATGCTCCCCCCAGGCTGGGCAGGGGCCGGGCGGCCTCCAGGTCGGGAAAAGGTCGGGCAGGGGCCTGGGGGCCGGGCCTCACCGCAGCCTGGGTGGCCACGTCCCGCTCAGCGATGTAGGTCATCGTCGGCCCTCACGCTGCCGTCTGGGCCGCTGCCATCTTGACGGCGATGGCTTCAAGCAGCCGCTCCCAGTCGGCGGTGAACGCCGACGCACCCCGCTGCTGCAGTTCCTGGCCGAGGGCCTCCACGTCCAGCCCTTCCTTGGCGACGGCAGCCACAACCAGCTCAGCGCCGCCGTAGTCGTCCTCGAGCACGTGCTCCCAGCCCCCTTGCTGGCCCAAGGCGAGCAGCACCCGTTCGGGCATGGTGTCGATAGTGCCGGGAGCGACCAGGCGGTCGGCGTAGTAGGTGATGGGCAACGACGGGCCCTTGGCCGAGGTCGACGCCCACAGGAGCCGCTGGCGATGGGCACCGGCCGCAGCCAGGCCCTGCCACCGAGGGCTAGAAAAAAGTGCCCGGTAAGAGGAACAAGCCTTCTGCGCCATGGCTAGGCCGAGGGTGGCCTGCAGGTGGGAGGGCAGCCGCGGGTCGGCGGCCACGTCCCAGCGCGAAACGAACACTGACGCCACCGATGGCACGTCCAGGCTTGCTCCCCGGGCCTGGCGCCGTTCCAGCGCCCGCAGGTAGGCCTCAGCCGCCTGCAGGTAGTGCGTGCTCGAGAACAACAGGGTCACGTTCACGCCGATGCCCGCGTCGACCACCTCTTCGGTGGCGGCCAACCCCTGGGGAGTGCCGGGGATCTTCACCAGTAGGTTGGGGAAGGTGGCCAATGCCCGCAGGCGGTGGGCGAACTTCACCGTGGCGGGCATGTCGTAGGCAAGCCCAGGCGGTACCTCCAGCGAGACGTAGCCGTCCTGGCCGTTGGTCGCCTCCCAGGTGGGGCGCAAAAGCGCGGCCGCCTCAGCCAGGTCTTCCAATGCCAGGGCGTAGACGGCGTCCTCGGGCCTGGTCACGCCTTGTTGCACCAGGGCGCGTAGCGAGGCATCGTAGCCGGTGCTCGTCGCCATGGCCTGGGCGAGGATGGTCGGGTTGGAGGTCAGCCCGGTCACCCCCAGGTCCTGCACGTAGCCGGCCAGGTCCCCGGACCGCAGCATACGGCGGTTGATGCTGTCCAGCCACAGGCTTTGGCCCACCTGCCGGATCCGGCGAGCCGCCTTGGCCACCTTGGCGCTGCTCAGGCGTTGGCCGGCGGCGCCTGAGAGGTCAGGACCAACTTGGCCGGGGCCGTCGGTGGCGGGGTGACCAGCCATCAGTGCACACCTGCCTCAGTGCTGGCCAGGTTGTGGAGCGCTACCGTCGAGTGCGCATAGGCTCCTCCCGCCCGCATCTCAGCTGCTACCCAGATAGCCTCCATGATCTCCTGGTCGGTGGCCCCCTTGCGGCTGGCCAACCGGGTGTGGCCGGCTATGCAGTAGGGGCACTGGGTGACATGGGCCACCGCCACAGCGATGAGCTGTTTGGTCTTTTCGGGCAGGGCCCCGTCCCGGAACACGGCGTGGCTGAAGCGCTCGAAGGCGTCGTTGACTTCAGGAGCGAGCTCCCTGCGACGCTTGCCGATCTCGGCGGTAGCCGGTGGGTAGACGATTGAACTGTCAGCCATTTTCGTTCCTCCTATAAGTCGGCTGGCCCATGGGCGGCGTCGCCGACAGGGCCCCATTCCACCGCTACTTGCCAGGCCAGGCGCTCGTTTTGTGCTTGCACCGACAACAGGGCCAAAAGCTCGCTGGCCTGAGACGAGCACCGGCCCGGTTGCTCCCGGCACTGCTCGACCGGGACGGAGGCCAAGGCCGAGGCCACCGACCGGACCCGTTGCTGGCCGTTGCAGATGAGCTGGGCCTGTGCGGGTGAGAGGGCCACCAGCGACCTTCTTTCTTCTTCCAGGTGGTGGTCGAGCTCGTCAAGGAACCGCACGGCGGCCAGGTGCAGCCGGTCCAGGTCCCCATCCCGGGCTGCTGACCGGGCCTTGCGGGCCAGGGCCAACAAAGTAGCGTGGCCGAAGTAGCGCACCTCAGGACCTTCTCACTTATCTCTAGCTTCTACTAGATATAACCTGGGGACCGGTAGCTTTGTTCCCTGCGTGGGCGGCAGGGCAGGTGGGGCAGTGACGCGGGCGGCAGTCCGGTGGGTGGCGGCTGGGCGACGGTGCCGGTGGCCCAGGGCCCGGGGCGGTGGCTCAGCCAAAATCTTAAAAGTTGATCAACATGGTCGGCTTTAGCTATCATGAGCTCATGGCAGTCACGGTCGACGCAGTCCCTACCTCTGGCTCGGGTGCCCCGAGCCCACGAGCCCAGGTCGCGGAGGCCGGGTCCAAGGAGGCCCGGGCCGGCAAGAGGCCGACCCGCGACGGGGCCCCGGGCCCGGAGCCCACCTGGGAGCTGGTCTTCAAGCGCAACTCCATCGAGCGCCACAAGAAGGAAAAGTTCCCCCTCGACATCATCGACGAACTGCCGGCCATGATCGCCCGGGGCTACGAAGCCGTGCCCGAGGAAGACATCGTCTTTTTGTCCTGGTGGGGGCTGATGCACGACAAGCCCAAGGTGGGGACCTTCATGGTGAGGGTCAAGGTGCCGGGCGGCCGCATCCTGCCTCATCAGCTGGTGGCCCTGGGCCAGATATCCCAAAGGCGGGGCAAGAACTACGGTGAGCTCACCACTCGCCAGGGGATCCAGCTCCACTGGGTGCGGCTGGAGGAGCTGCCCGAGGTGCTGGGCAAGATCCAGGAGGCTGGGCTGACCACCGCTGGCGGGGAGGGTGACACGGTCCGCAATGTGACCAGCTGCCCGGTGGCCGGGGTGGACCGCGACGAGCTGTTCGACGTTGGCCCCCTGGTGGCCGCGGTGGCCAGGTTCTTCTCCGGCAACCGGGACTATTCCGACCTGCCCCGCAAGCACAAGTACACCATCAGCGCCTGCCCGGCGCAGTGCAACGCCCCCGAGATCCACGACGTCGCCCTGGTGGGGACGTTCAAGGACGGCCGGCCCGGCTTCGCCGTGCGCATCGGTGGCGGCCTGTCGGCCACCCCCAGGATCTCCCGGGACATGGGGGTGTTCGTACCGGCTGAGCCAGCCGACGGCGTCATCCAAGTGCTGCGGGCAGTCACCGACGCCTGGCAGCACGACCTCCGCTACCGGGTGAGCCGGGTCAAGGCGCGCATCAAGTTCATGGTTGACGACTACGGCCCAGAAGGGGTGAGGGCCCTGGTCGAGCAGCGGCTGGGCTACCGCCTGGAAGACGGGGAGGCTCCGGTGCCCGACCGAGAGGCCGACCACCTGGGCGTCCACCCCCAGGCCCAGCCCGGCCTGGTGTACCTGGGTGTCCCGGTCACCATGGGCTGGGTGCGGGGGGACCAGCTGGTGGCCCTGGGGGAGCTGCTGGGCAGCTTCGGGGGAGAGGCCCGCTTCACCCGTTCTCAGAACTTCATCGTCACCAACATCCCGGAAGCCAAGCTGGGCTGGGTGGTGGGCCAGCTGGAGGGCATCGGCTTCGAGCCTCGGGCGAGCAAGCTCTACGCCCGCTCGGTCGCCTGCACGGACCACCGCTTTTGCAACTACTCGGTGTCGGAGACCAAGGGAAAGCTGAAGGAGATCCTGCCCGAGCTGGAGCGGCGCTTCGGGGCCGGGGCGGTCGAGGGCCTGAGGGTCCACATGGACGGCTGCCCGCATGCCTGCGCCCACCACTGGGTGGCCGACATCGGGCTCCAGGGGACGACCTCCACCGACCCGGCCACCGGTGCCAGGGGCCAGGCCTACAACCTGCGGGTACGGGGGCGCCTGGGCCGGGACGCGGCCATAGGTGTCCCCCTGTTGCGCCGCATACCAGCCGAGCAGGTGACTGAGGTGGTGTGCCGCCTGGTCGGGAGCTGGCTGCAGGCCAAGGCTGGCCACCAGGGCCAGTACAGCTTTTCGGACTTCTTGGCCGAGCGGGACGACGACCAGTTGCGGGCCATTTGCGCGGGCGAGGGCGCGCCGGTGGGCGAGGACGAGGCCGCACCCAAAAAGCCGATGGTGCGGGTGCCGGGGATGTTGCTGGCCGCCACCGGGGGCGCCGACCTGATCGAGGTGGAAGCGGGCACGGTCCGGGCCATCCTGGCCGAGCTGGGCCGCCGCTACCCGGAGCTGACCAGGCAGATCCTCTCCCCCTCAGGGGAGGTGGTCCCCTCCGTCAACTTGTTCGTGGGCGAGGAGGACCTGCACGGGCTGGGGGGGCTGGACGCCCCGGTAGCCGCGGGCCAGGAGCTCACCATCCTGCCTGCTCTGTCTGGGGGCTGACCCGGGCTCATGCGACCGGAGGCCCGGGGGCCTACCCGGGCGGCCAGCGCGAGGTGGCCGGGCCCGCACCGGGCTTACCGCCGGCTGGCAAGGGGCTTGGCAACCTAGGAAAGGAACACACCGACTGTGCCGCAAAGCGTTGTTTTCGACGACCTCGAGATCGGCGAGATCGCGATCGAGCTGGACGACCAAGAGCCCCAGGCGGTTATCGCCTGGGCGCTGGAGACCTTCGGCGACCGGCTGGCGGTGGTGACCGCCCTGCAGGCCGAAGGCATGGCCGTGCTGGACATGGCCGCCCGGGCCCGCCCTGACGTCCGAGTGCTGACGGTGGACACCTTGCGCCTACCCGAGGCCACTTACGAGTTCATCGAGCAGGTCCGCCGCCACTACCCTGGTTGCCGCTTCGAGGTCCTCAAGCCCGACGCGGGCGAGGTCGCCGAAATGGAACAGCGCCACGGCCGTGACCTTTTCTACCAGTCCGTTCCCTTGCGGCTCACCTGCTGCCATGTCCGCAAGGTGCAGCCGCTGGTGCGGGCGCTGCGAGACCTGGACTGCTGGGTCACGGGGCTGCGCCGGGACCAGTGGGCGTCCCGGGCCGCCATACGCAAGGTGGAGCTGGACCACGACCACTTCGGCATAGTGAAGCTGAACCCGCTGGCCGACTGGGCCAAGCAAGAGGTGTGGGAGTACCTGGAAGCCAACAACGTCCCCGTCCACCCCCTGTACGCCCAGGGCTACACCAGCATCGGCTGCGACCCCTGCACCCGGCCGGTCGAGCCGGGCGAAGCTGACCGGGCGGGGCGCTGGTGGTGGGAGAGCAATGCCCCCAAGGAGTGCGGCATCCACTGCCCGATCGAGACCGGCGGTTTCGAGCACGAAGCTCACGCCATCTTGGGCGACACCCATTGAGCGCGCCCTCGCCGGTGGGGCCTCCTGCCGGGCCCGTGTCGTTGAGCCCGGACGAAGCCGAGCTCGTCGCGGCCGAGGCCCTGGCTGCTTCGCAAGCCCTGGAAGGGCCGCGCCGCGAAGCCGCGCTGCAGCTGGCGGCGGCGGCCACGTCTCAAGAGGTACCGGCAGAGCTGGTGGAGCTGTTGGAGCAGGTGGCCCTGGCTTCCCTTCAGGGGGGCAGGGCCCGGCACCTGTACAAGGCGGAGGGCGAGCGCAGCCTGCTCAGGGTGCTGATGCGCACGCCCCGGGGCCGGGAGATGGAGTCCCAGCTGGAACTGGTCAACCGGGCGTTGGCTACCTTGCGGGGCCACCCGGTCGAAGAGCTACGGGTGGGGATGCGGGCCCCCGGGCACTTCACTTTCGACCTGCGGGCTGGGCCGGTGAACCTCGCCCTTTCCTTCCGGCCCCATGGCGTTTGGGTGGAAGCCCTGACGGCTTGACCCCTGGCTGACCGGCCGAGGGCCAATTTACCAGAGGCCGCGGTACTGTACCAATGTGTAACGGGGTATAACAGCCAGAGCTATAGCCTATCATACTTTGGTATAGATGGGCCCAGCTGGCAACCCGTGCTCCCCTGGTGCCGGCCTGCGACCACCAGAGCTCGCCGGTCGTGGCCAGGAGCTAGACAAGTTCGCAGTCCCTCCGGAGTTGAGTCCACAGACGTGGTGTACGAGCCGGTGACCGCCGGGGCCGTGAGGTCCTGAGGGTCCACCACTCGCGACGACCACCGCACCAACCTCAGAGAGTCCCGC
>JAJPKN010000056.1 GCA_021323695.1 Actinomycetota bacterium
CACTGCGTCACCGGGGCGCTGGCCTCCGGTGACGAGGCGGTGGCGGCCGAAAAAGGGCGCGAGCTATTGGAGGCCGTGCACCGCTTCGTCCGGGCGCGCTGAGAGGGGCCTCCCAGCCGACGGCTTGCTTCCCGACCGGGTACCGCCACGGGCACCTGGCTGCAGTCAGCCCCGCCGAGGCGCGGCCGGGGCTTAGGTGAGATATCTGGATATATCCGGGAAAGTGACCAAGATCCTCGTGTTAATAGACGACAACCTGCTGGCCAAGATTGACGCCGCGGCGCGCTCCGCGGGCCTGAGCAGGAGCGCCTACCTGGCTCGCTTGGCTCAGCGGGACCTCGGCGGACGCCCCGGCCCTGGTGCCAGCCCACAGGCCCGGCGCGCTCTCAGCCGGCTCCAAGGCCTGTTCGAGGCCCACCGTTGTGAGGAGGACGCAACGGCGGCGGTGCGGCGCGACCGGAGGGCGCATTGAGGGAGGCCGTGCTCGATGCCTCGGTGGTGGTCAAGTGCTTCGTGCCCGGCCAGGGCGGGTCGGCCGAGGCTCGGGAGCTGCGGGACGAGTACCAGGCCGGCCGGCTTTCGGTGGTCGTGCCCTCGCTCCTGTTCCTGGAGATCTTGAACGTCTCGGCAAGGCGCTGGCGCTGGGGGGCAGCGGCCGTGGGAGGGCCAGCTTCAGCCGGTTGAGACAGCTCCCCCGGCCCTTGGGCGCTTGCTGGCCTGGGCCCGCCTCGAGGCGCGGCTTCGAGCCGCTCCGTGACCTGGGAGGGAATCGTGACCGGGCGGGAGTAGAGTTGGCCCATGGAGCCTGGCACGGCCGGTCCTGTCGGCGGGGCAGCAGGCGACGTACCGGAGGCCAGCGCGGGGCCAGGCGGGCAAGGGACGGCGGGTGGGGCAGGGGAGCACGTCTCGGCGCCGGGCCGCCTGGAGGCACCCGCTGAGCGCCTGGCCACCTCTCTGCGGACCCGGGCCAGCGCGCTGTGGGCGGCGCTGGCCGCGGGCATGGTCCTTCTGGTGGTGGTGCTGGTCTTCATATTGGAGAACCTGCAACAGGTGAGGGTGAGCTTCTTTACTGTCCACTGGGACATCCCGCTCGGTATCGACTTGTTGCTGGCGGCTGTGCTCGGGGGGTTGGTGGTGTTCAGCGCTGGCGCGGTGAGGCTGTTCCAGCTTCGCCGCCAGGCCCGCCGCCAGACCAAGAGGGCAGTGCAGGGCTAGCGCTTGGCTGGCACGGGCCCGCTGCTCAATGTGGCCGACTTCGGGGCCAAGGGTGACGGCAGGGCAGACGACACCGCGGCCATCGCCGCTGCCATCGCTGCAGCTGCGCCTCCTGCCAGCCCGGGCGGGCCACGCCAGGCCACGGGGGGCACGGTGTACCTGCCGGCCGGGAGGTACCGGGTGACCTCGGCCCTGGTGCTGCCACCGGCGGTGTCCCTCGAGGGCACGGGGTGGAACACGCCGGGCTCTCAGGCCAACGTCTTTGCCGGTACCTGGGTGGAGGTGGCTGCCGGCTCGGCCTTCAGCCCGGTCACCATCGCCGGCAGCGGCGCCGGGCTGCGACGGGTCGCCTTCAACGTGCCCGACCAGCCTCCCTCCGGCCCACCCCCCAGCGCGGAGCCCATGGTCCACGTCACCGCCAACAACGCCGTGGTCGAAGACGTGCTGCTGTACAACCCCTACTGCGGGATCTACCTGGACGGCGCCGCCCAGGCCTACATCCGCCGGCTGTGGGGCCAGCCGGTGCGCTACGGGCTGCGGGTGGACCGTTCCCAGGACGTCAACTACATAGACGCGGTCCACTTCTGGCCCTACTCACGCCCGCTCGGCACCGACGCGGCGGCCTTCCAGCTGGCCAGTGGCACCGCCATCGAGCTGTTCCGCTGCGACAACCCGCAGCTCAGCAACATCTTCGCCTTCAACTACAACCGCGGGCTCAGCCTGTTGGCCTCGCCCGCCGGTTCCCCGCACAAGGTCCACGTGGTGAACGCGGACTTCGACGGCTGCGTCACCGGGGCCCACATCGGCGCCCCGGGGCAAGAGGGTTACGCCGCCACCCTCCAGCTGTCCAACGTCACCGTCCAGTCGCCCGGGGGCGCGGCCCCCAAGGGCCACGGGATCTGGGTCGAGCCGGCGGCCACCTACGCCATGGTGCAGGCCAGCAACCTCCGGGTCGCCCGCTCCGGCCTGCACGCCATCATGGTCGAGGCCGAGCACGCCCGTTTCTACGGCCACAACGTCCTCTTGGAGCAGTGGGGGGCTGGGCCCGGCTTCCACATCCCGGCCAAGACGTCCTTCGCCTGGCTGGACGCCTCCTTCGCCGCGGGCGGGGTGCGGGACGCCTTTGGGCCACCCGGGCAGTTCCACCTGCCCAAGGCCTAGCCCCGGGCTCGTCCTCGGGGTGCGCCCTCGGGATGCTGCATGGCTTCCGGCCGGGGCTTGGCGTTGCCAGCGGGCTCTCGTTGTTGGCGACGGTGGCTGCCCTCGGCGTGCGGGCCGTCTCTCAAGAACGACCCCAAGAAGGCGCTGCGTTGGCTGCCCATGAGCCCGCCACGGCTCGGGTGCCGGCTTAGGCGCAATACCGTTGACTTAAGCTTGACACCAACCCGGCGGAGCCCATGGACGGGCGGAGCCGGGGCGGTAGCGGCTTTGCCACGGACGGCAGGGTGGTGACGGGGGTCAGGGGGTTACGAAGAACTCGGCTACGTCGACGCAGTTGGTCATGGGCGAATAGTTGGCTGCCGTTGCCCAGGTGCCGTCCTCTACGAGCTCCACTGTTCCGAGGTCGTCGACAAACAGCGAGCGCCAGCGCTCTTCGGGCTCTTGGGCCAGCTCTCCTTGGCTCGTGGCGCCGCCTGATTGGTAGCACAAGGTCTTTGCCCTGCCAGCTTTCCAACCGAGGAGGTGAGGGCACAAGAGCCGTTCGGCGCCGTGGTAGCGGGCACGGACAGGGCGACGGACGGCCATTGCCCGTGCCAGGGTGGCCCAGGCAGGCGGTCTTGCTGTCATGCCGTGGACGCTTCGTAGCCGAGCACCCTGACGGCGTCGGCCGGGCGGCGCTCTGGGCGGGGCCAGGCCTTGTGCTCGGGGCGTTTCAGGTTGTAGTTGCTCATCTTGCGTTTCACGACCCGGGGTGCGGCCCGTAGGCGCCGTTCGGGCAGCAGTTCTCTGCAGATCTCGGCGAACGCCTCGGTCAAAGCAAGAGCGAGCGCCTGGGTGGCGGTGCCCAAGCCGGCCCGCACGCCCCGCCGGGCGGCGTGGGCGGTGCGGGTGAAGCTTACCCTGTCGGGGTCGAGGTCGCGGTCGGCGGCAGCCTTGGTGACGAGGGCCCGGAGGGCATAGTGGGTGCAAAGGTGGCCCCAGGCCTCCTGGCGCACCCCTTCTGGGGTCTTGGAACGCAGCACCAGGCGAGGTCCGCGCTGGTGGGTCTTCAGCTCGTCGAGCATCATCTCGAGCTCCCAGCGTTCGGGGTAGAGGGCTGCAAGCTCGCCTGCTGGCGCAGCAGCGGGGTCGAGCACCGTAGTGAGCAGGCGGTAGGTCGTCCCCTCCGCCTCGGGCCGGCCGGGGCCCTCGAGGCCGTACTCGACCACGCGCACGACGACGTCGGTCGGCCGGCGCTTGTAGTTCACGACCTCGTGCAGGTGCGAGAGGTACGAGCCGTCGGCCAGGCGGCGGTCCACGGGCAGCACGTGGTTCGACTTGGTGCGCCAGAGCAGGTCGGCGCCCGTGGCCGCCGCCTCGGCCCACAGCTTGGAGCTGTAGAAGTTGCGGTCGGCGAGCAGCAGCATCCCGTCCGAGAGCGAGCGGAGCAGGCCTCGTGCGAGGGTCGTCTCGCCGGTGGAGCAGGGCCCCATCGCCGCGCCCACCACTGCGTGGGTACCGCACTCTGCCACACCGACCAAGCGCAGCTGAGGGAAAGCGCCGACCCCTGCCCCACGTCCTGTGCCAGGCCGGCCGAACTCGGCCTCGTTCTCGGGGGTGTCAGCCACGTCCAGGGTGGTGCCGTCGATGCTCATGAGCCGCCAGCCCCTGTAGAAGGCGCCAGGTGCCCCTGGGCGCGCCATCGGCTTACAGGCCTGCTCGAACAGCAGCTCGAGCGGCTCGGGGCCGAGCTTGGTACGCGCCCGGAATATGGCGCCTTTTGTCGGCACCGCCCAGCTCGTCGTCCACCCAGATGCCCAAGACAGCCCCTCTACGAGGCTGCGCATCACCTCCTCGTACCCAGCCGACGAGAACAGGGCCATGGCCAGCACGTAGTAGACGACCAGGCGTGCCGGGAGGAGGCGGTTGCGCTGGGACTCCCGCCCCGCTTGCTTTATGACAGCGTCGACCAGCTCCGGCGGGAAGGTGTAGGTCAGTACGCCCAAAGCGACGTGGTCCGTCAGCCGCTGGTCGTCGCGGGGCTTGACCCACCCTGCCCGAGGCACAAGGCCAAGAATAACACTCGTGTAGTCCTAAGTCAACGGTATCGGGGCTAGGCCAGGGCTAGCCCTGGGCCAGCCCCAAGTTGGGCGGCCAGCGCTCAGGTGCCCGGGGGAGGCGCCAGCCGCAGGAGCCCGTGGGGGTCGTGCACCGCCTCGCCGCCGATGACGGTCGCGGCCAGGGACAGGTCGGGGTCGAGGACGACCATGTCGGCGTCCGCGCCCCGCTGCAGCCTGCCCTTGGCCGTCGCCCCGAGGACGGTGGCCGGGCGCAGGGAGGCGGCCTGGAGGGCGTCGAGGAGGGGGACTCCCGCCGCCTGGACGCTGAAGGCGAGGGCGCGGTCCATGGTGAGCACGCTGCCTGCCACCGTCTCAGGGTGGTCGGCCAGCACCGCCCGGTTGCCCTGGACCACCACGTCGAGCGGCCCGAGCCGGTACTGCCCGGCGGGGTTGCCGGTGGCGCCGATGGCGTCAGTGACGAGGATGAGGCGGGAGGGGGCCACGGTCGAAACCAGCGAGATCAACGCCGGGTGGACGTGCACCCCGTCGGCGATCACCTCCAGCCACACCCGTTCGTCCTCCAAGGCGGCCACCACCGGCCCCGGCCGGCGGTGGTGGATCGGGCCCATGGCGTTGAACAGGTGGGTGACGTTGCTGGCACCGGCGTCGAAGGCGTCGCGCGCTTGGTCGTAGTCGGCGTCGGTGTGGCCGACCGAGGCCACCACCCCTTGGGAACGGGCGGCCTTGACCACTTCCAGCGCCCCGGCCACCTCGGGGGCCACCGTGAGCATGCGCAAGGTGCCATCGGACTGGGCCAGGAGGTCCTCCAGCTCGTCCACCGAGGGGGGCCGGATGGCCCCGGGGAACTGGGCGCCGGCCTTAGAACGCGAGATCCACGGGCCTTCCAGGTTGGAGCCAAGCACGTTGGCCCCGAGGTCCTGCGCCCGGGCTGGCTGGGCGCCACCGGCCACCACCGCCGCCACCCCCCTGACCGCCGCCCGGAGGGCGGCCGGGGTGTCCGAGACGGTGGTGGCCAGCAGCGAGGTGGTGCCGTGGCCGGCGTGGAAACGGGCCAGGCGGCGCACCGATGCCTCCACCTCCTGCTCGGTAGGGCAGTTGACCTGTGCCCCACCGCCGCCGTGGACGTGCTGGTCCACGAACCCGGGTGCCACCAGGCGGTCGCCCAGGTCGGCCACCGGCAGGCCCTCGGGGGGGAGCCCGGCGCCCACCTGTTCCACCAGGCCGCGGCTCACCACGACGAAGCCGGGCTGCAGCAGCTCGGTCGGGGTCGCGACCCGGGCGGCGGCGAGGGCAAAGGCTTGGCTCACGTCGGGGTCACCTTGGACAGGCCCGGAGGGGAGTCGGGGTCCCGCCCGAGCCGGCGGGCCAGGCTGAGGGCCAGCTGCTGGCCCCGCACCACGGCCAGGACCGGGGCCAGGACCTCGGGCCCGTCGGGCCAGGGCAGGTCGCTAGGCTCCAGAGGCCCGGCCCGGCGCACCCGCGCCCCCCGGTGGCGCAGCTCCTCGGCCACCTCGACGACGTCTGCCAGGGCCGGGCCGGGGTGGGCCAGGGCGAGCACGGGCAGGCCGAGCGAGGCCGCGGCAATGGGGCCATGACGGAGGTCGGCGGCAGAAAAGGCGGTGCTGAAAAGCGACGTCGTCTCCTCGACTTTGAGCGCCACCTCGGCGGCCGCCCCATAGAGCAGGCCCCGGGCCACCGTGGCTAGGCGGTCGGCACCGGCCAGCCACTGGGCCAGGTCTTCGGCCGGCCCGGGGTCGGCCAGCAGGCCGGCCACTTGGGCCGGCAGGGCGGCGGCCGCCCGGTCGGTGAGGCCGATGTCGCCGAGCGCCTGGGCGACCACCGCGAAGGCCGCCAGCTGGGCGGTCACGGTCTTGGTCGCCGGGACGGCGAGCTCTTGGCCCGCCCCCAGGTCCACGACCAGGTGGGCGGCCACGGCCAGGGGGCTGGAAGGGTCATTGGTGATGGCGATGGCCCGGGCCCCCCGAGAGCGGGCGGCCTCGACCACCTCGGTTATTTCGGGGGTCTGGCCGGACTGGCTCACGGCTATGAGCAGGTAGCCGGAGAAGTCGACCCCGGCCCGGTACAGCAGGTGGACGCTGGGGGAGCTTGAGGCGACCGGCCGCCGGGTGGCCATCTCCAGCATGTAGGCACCGCAGGTGGCGGCGTTGTCCGACGAGCCCCGGGCGACCAGGACAGTGCCGGCCAGGCCGGCCCCGGCCAGGGCGCGCACCTGGGCGCCCACTTGCGCCCGGCGGGCCAGCAGCGATGCCAGCCGGTCGGGCTGCTCGGCCATCTCGGCCTGCATGAGGGCACCGGGCCGGCCCGAGGGGTGGGGGAGGGGCAGCACCGGCTTCAGCCCTTCACCGCCCCGGCCGTGAGGCCGGAGACTATGCGGCGCTGCACCAGCAGAAAAAAGACGACGACGGGGAGCGACATCAGGGTGCAACCGGCCATGAGGCCGCCGTAGTCGGTGCCCGTGTTGGTGGTGAAGCTGAACAGCCACACCGGCAGGGTCTGGTGGTAGTTCTGCTGCATTACGACGTCGGCCATCAAAAAGTCGTTCCAACTGGTGATGAAGGCGAAGATGCCGGTGGAGATGAGGCCGGGCAGGACCAGGGGGAACAGGATGCGCATGAAGGCGCCGAGCCGGCTGGCACCGTCGACCATGGCCGCTTCCTCCAGCTCGAGGGGCACCCCCCGGACGAAACCTCGCAGGGCCCAGATGGTGAAGGGCAGGGTGCTCGCCGCGTACACCAATATGAGCCCCAGGTAGTTGTCGGTGAGGTGGAGGTTGCTCAGGAAAAGGAATATGGGGATGACCATGGCCGTCCCTGGCACCATTTGCACCACCAGGACCAGCACCAAGAACGCGGAGGCGCCACGCAGGCGGAAGCGGCTTATAGCTGCCGCAGCCAGGAAGGCGAACAGCAGGGTGATGGCAACCGCTGAAGTGACCACGATGGCGCTGTTGCGGGCATCGTCCCAGAAATAGGCCTGGCCCGAGCCGGTGCCGGCGGTGTGGTCGACGGCCCGGACGAAATTGTGGAGGGTGAAGTGGACAGGGAAGAAGCTGGGCGTCAGCGAGGTTATCTGGTTGTTGGGCTCGAAGGCCGAGTTGACCATCCAGTAGACGGGGAAGACCATGACGGCGGCGAACCCGACCGCGACGGCCCGCCACAGCCAGGTTGCCCACCGGTGACCGGCCCGGTGCACCCCGGCCCGGGCCGGCGTCCCGCCCACGGCCTGGGGCCCGCTCATGGCTTGGCCTCGCTCACGTTTTGGCTCCCTCTCGCAGCTGGCCGGTGCGGACCATGATGCGGATGTAGTAACCGGTCACGGCCACGAGCAGCAGGACCATGACCACGGCCACGGCGGCACCCAGGCCGTAGCGCTGGCTGGAAAAGGCCTCGATGTACTGCCAAACGCCGAGGGGGATGACGTTGAGGAGCTGGGCGTTGCCCTGGGTCAGGTACCAGACCTGGTTGAAGACATTGGCGTCCCAGATGACGGACAGCACCGCCAGGAGCACGAATATGGGCCGCACGATGGGGAGCGTGACCCGCCGGAAGGCAACGGCAGGCGATGCCCCGTCCACCGCGGCCGCCTCGAAGAGGTCCCGCGGCACCAAGGTGAACGCCGAGTACATGGTGAGGGCCACGAAGGGGACCGCGCCCCACACGATGTTGGCGGTGATGATGGCGTAGGCGGAAATGGTGCTGCCGAACCAGTTGTGGTTGGCGAAGTGCAGCCCGACGGCGCTCAGCATGTAGTTGGCCACACCCCATTCGCTTTGGAACAGCCAGGTCCACACGATGGACGCCGCCGAAGTGGGCATGGACCAGGCGAGCAGCAGGCAGACGGACACGGTGACCCTGAGGAGGCGGCCGATGCGGCCCAGGAGCAAGGCCGCGCCCGTGCCGATAGCCATGGTGAGGCCAACGCAAGCCGTGACGAACAAGACGGTCTGCACGATGGAGGTGCCCAGGTCGCTGCTGGTGAAAAGCTCCCGGTAGTTGGCCAGGCCGTCCCAGACCACCTTGTGGCCGATGAGCTCGGGCAGGCCCAGGTCCTGGAACGACGTGGCCACCAACCGCCCCAGCGGGTAGCCGGTCATGAGGCCGATCAGGCCGAGCGAGGGCAGGAGCAGGGCCACAGGCAGGGCGTGGCGCCGCCCGGCCCGCCGGAGGCGCTGGCCGGGCCGGCGCCCCCGGTAGGCCGGGACAGGCGGGGCCTGCCCCGGAGCACCGGGAGCTAAACCTGGCACCGTGGGCGCGGCCATGAGCGTCGTGAGGGGGCGTCGTCAGTGGGCGTTGAGCAGGACGTCCAGCTTGTTGTCGTAGGACTTGGCGATCGCCTCGACGTTCTGGTTGCCCTCGGCCAGCTGGGCGAAGAGGTCTTGCATGACGTTGTCAGCCTCGACGGTGGCCCAGCCGGGCACCGGCGGGGTGAAGTTGCTGACCGAGGCGGCCTTGAAGTAGTTGGCCACGTCGGGGGCGACCTTGACCAGGCCGATCAGGTTGCTGGCGTTGGGGATGAAGCCCTCGAGCTTGGTCTGCAGCTCTTGGGCGGCTGTACCCGTGTAGAGCTTCACCCAGGCCAGCGCCTGCGCCTGGTTGGGGCTGTTCTTGGCTATGGCCAGGTCCGAGCCGCCGAGGAACACCGGTGCCGGCTTGCCGGCCACCGGCCCGGGCAGGATGAAGGTGCCGATCTGGCCCGCCATCTTTTTGTTGTCGGAGATGACCTGGCCCAGGGTCCAAGTGCCGTCGATGAACATGGCGGCCTTGCCGCTGGCAAAGACGGCGGCATCGGAGGGGTTGGCCTCGTTCACGTCCCGGGAGGCGGGGGTGGACAGGTAGTTCTGTACCACCTGGTACTCGTGCAGGCCGGCCAGGGAGGCCTTGGACTCTAGGTCGCCCACCCACCTGCCGGCCTTTTGGACCGCTATCTGGCCGCCGTAGGCCCACACTATGGGCAGGGCGGCGTACCACTCCTCGCCCGGGAGGTAAAGGGCCGAGAAGTCCTTCACCTTGGCGAAGCGGTTCTTCAGGGCAGCGCCGTCAGCCAGCAACTGGTCCAAGGTAGCCGGAGGCCGGCTGATGCCCGCTTGGCGGAACATGGCCTTGTTGTAGACGACCACCCGGTCGCCGGCAAGCTCGGGTACGGCGTACAGGCCTCCGTCGTACTCAGCCGGGCCTTCCAGCCCCGAAAGCCATTGGCTGGAGTTTTGGAACTGGCCCTTGTCCGGGGCCAGGTTGGCCAAGCCGCCGGAGGCCGCGAACTCGGCCACGTCGGTGTTGCCGATCTCCATCACGTCGGGGGGCGAGCTGCCGGCCAGGGCGGCAGTCAGCTTGGAGGCGATCCCGCTCCATTGCTGGATCTCGACGTTCACCGTCCAGCCCGGGTACTGCTTGGCGAAGGCGGCGTTGACCGCGTTGTAGACGGCCGGTTGGGTGTCCCCGGTCATCAGCCAGACGGTGAGGGTGCCCCCGGAGGCAGACGCGGGGGCAGGCAAGCCGCTGCTCAGGCCGGTCGCGAGGGCAACGGCCACAGCCGTGGAAGTCATGAGGCGTTTTTTCACTGTGCGCTCCTTGTGCTTAGGCCCACTCAGGCCTGTGGCGGGGTGGCTGCTGTTGCCCGCGCCGGCCACCTAGAGGCCGGGCGCCGAGCCTCAGCGCCAGGCTGCGGCAGGGTCAGGGTGCTGCCGGTCAAGGTACTCTGGTCTAGACCAATGTGGTCTAGACCAATGACTCTTGCACACCGCTGCCGCGCTGTCAATAGCATGTGGCCCATGCCTGTGTGGAGGCGCCGGCTCGAGGCCGGTGCGGGGAGGCTTGGGTGAAGGCGGTGGCCGAGGGGCTCGCGCCCCCTCGGGGCCAAGGCCGAGCCAGCCCGGCACCAGGCGCCAGCCCCGAGCGCCGCCACTACCCCAAGTACTACCTGGTCAAGGGCCACCTGTCGGAAATGCTGTCCGGGTTGGCCCCGGGCGAGGCCCTGCCGCCCGAGCGGGCCCTGGCGGAGCGCTTCGCCACCAGCCGGACCACGGTGCGCCAAGCCCTCCGGGAACTGACCATCGAGGGCCACCTGGTGAGCGTCCAGGGCAGCGGGACGTTCGCGGCCACACCCAAGGTGGCCCAACCCCTGGAGCTCACCAGCTACACCGAAGACATGCGCCGCCAGGGCCTGGCACCCCGCTCCCGGCTGTTGTCGGTCGGCTACCTCCGGGCCGACGACGAGCTGGCCCGGCGCCTGGGCTTGCACCGGGGTGCCCGGGCCCTGCGCATCGAGCGGCTGCGCATGGCCAGTGACGAGCCCATGGCCATCGAGACGACCCACCTGGCGGCGGCCCGGTTCCCCGGGCTGGCACGGCGCTTGGACGACTCGACGTCGCTTTACTCGCTTCTGGCTGACGTCTATGGGGTGCAGCTGTGCGAGGCGGAAGAGACCATCGAGACCGTCCCCGCCCCGCCGCGCGAAGCGGCCTTGTTGGAGACCACGGTCGGCTACCCGATGTTGCTGCTGTCCCGCCACAGCCGTGACAGCCAGGGCCGGCCCATCGAGTACGTGCAGTCGTTCTACCGCGGCGACCGCTACAAGTTCGTCGCCCAGCTGCGCCGGCCCGGAGGGGCCGAGGGGGCCCAGGTGCCCGGGGCGCCCGCCAGGCGCACGGCGGCGGGCCGCCGTCCGGCCAGCTAAGCACCCGTCAGCGAACGGCACCCCTCGGCTGGGGCTGGCCTCGGCTGGGGCGGGGGCCGGCCTGGGCGGGGGCCGGCCTGGCCAGGCCGCCAGGGGCGGGCCTTGGGGCCAGGCCGGGAGGTCCTCGGCGCTCTGGTTGGCTAACGGGAAGCGCTGGTGCCGGCGGCAACCGCTTCAGCCAGCGCGGCCCGGCCCGCCTCCAGGCGGGCGACGGGCACCCGGAACGGCGAGCAGGAGACGTAGTCCAGGCCCACCTGGTTGAAGAAGTGGATGCTGTCGGGGTCGCCGCCGTGCTCGCCGCAGACCCCGACTTCGAGCTTGGGGTTGACGGTCTTGCCGGTGGAAGTGGCCATGCGCACCAAGGCGCCCACGCCGTCGCGGTCCAGGGTCTCGAACGGGGAGGTGCCGAAGATGCCCAGCTCCATGTACTTGGGGAAGAACGAGGCCTCGCAGTCGTCCCGGGAGAAGCCCCAGGTGGTCTGGGTGAGGTCGTTGGTCCCGAAGGAGAAGAAGTCGGCCGACTCGGCGATCTGACCGGCGGTGAGGCAGGCGCGGGGCAGCTCGATCATCGTGCCGATGATCTTCTCTAGCTCGACTCCGGTCTCCTTGGCCACGGCGTCGATGACGGCCTCGGCCTGCTCACGGACCAGCTCGAGCTCCTGCACGGCACCCACCACCGGGACCATGACCTCGGCGATGGGGTGGCCACCGGCCTTCTTGCGCTGGGCGGCGGCCTCGGCCAGCGCCCGTACCTGCAGCTTGACCAGCCCGGGTATGACCAGGCCCAGGCGCACGCCCCGCAGGCCGAGCATCGGGTTGGCCTCGTGCAGGCGCCGGACGGCGGCCAGCAGCCGCTCGTCGGCCTCGACGGGCTGGTTGGCCGCCTTGGCCAGGGCAACCTTGACCGACAGCTCGGTCAGGTCGGGGAGGAACTCGTGCAGGGGCGGGTCGATCAGCCGCACGGTCACCGGGAGCCCGTCCATGGCCTCGAGGATCTCGATGAAGTCGCCCCGCTGCAGGGGGAGCAGGGCGTCCAGGGCCGCCTGCTGGCCGGCCTCGTCTTCAGCCAGGATCAACCGCTCGACGAGCAGTCGGCGCTCGCCCAGGAACATGTGCTCGGTCCGGCACAGGCCGATGCCCTCGGCACCGAAGGCCCGCGCCCGGCGGGCGTCTTCGGGCATGTCGGCGTTGGCCCGCACGTGGAGGCGGCGGCGGCTGTCGGCGTGCTTGAGCAGCCGGTCGACGGCCGCCACCAGCTCGCGCTCGTCGGCCTCGGCCGCGGCGGCGTCGAAGGTGCCCTCGAAGTAGCGCACGACCGGGGAGGGGACCACCGGCACCTCGCCCAGGTAGACGGCCCCGCTCTTGCCGTCGATGGAGACCACTTCGCCCTCGCGCACCACAGTGCCGTCCGGGGTGGTGAACTGGCGGGCTTTCACGTCCACGTTCAGCTCGTGGGCGGCGACCACGCAGGTCTTGCCCATGCCCCGGGCCACCACGGCGGCGTGGCTGGTCCGGCCGCCGCGGCTGGTGAGTATGCCCTTGGCGGCCACCATCCCAGGCAGGTCGTCGGGGTTGGTCTCCGGGCGGACGAGCACGACCGCCTCTCCTCGGGCCGCCCACTCGGCCGCCGTGGCCGAGTCGAACACGGCCTTGCCCACGGCCGCCCCCGGGCTGGCGCCCATGCCCCGGGTGAGGCGCTTGCCGCCGTGGGACTCGTCGAAGCGAGGGAACATGAGCTCGGCCAAGCCGGCCCCGCTCACCCGGCCCAGGGCCTCGTCCAGGCCGATGACGCCCTCGTCGACCAGTTGGGCGGCGATGCGGAAGGCGGCCGCGGCGGTGCGCTTGCCGACCCGGCACTGGAGCATCCACAGCTTGCCCCGCTCGATGGTGAACTCGATGTCCATCAGGTCGTGGTAGTGGCGCTCGAGCTTGTCCATGATCCCGAGCAGCTCCTGGTAGGCCTGGGGGTCGATCTGCTCGAGCTCTTGGAGCTGCAAGGTGTTGCGGATGCCGGCGACGACGTCCTCGCCCTGGGCGTTTTGCAGGTAGTCGCCGTAGATGCCCCGGGAGCCGCTGGCCGGGTCGCGGGTGAAGGCGACCCCGGTGCCCGAGTCGAGGCCGATGTTGCCGAACACCATGGCCACTACGTTGACCGCCGTGCCCAGGTCCTCGGGGATGCGCTCCTGGCGGCGGTAGATGCGCGCCCGCTCGCTGTTCCAGGAGTGGAAGACGGCAAGTATGGCCATGTCGAGCTGCTCGCGCGGCTCGGTCGGGAACTCCTTGCCCGTCTCGTCCTTCACGATCTGGCGGTAGGTCCCGACCAGCTCCTGGAAGTCAGCGGCCGTGAGGTCGAGGTCGGTCTTGGCCCCCTTGGCCTCCTTCAGCTCGGACAGGGCGTGCTCGAACAGCTCGCCCTTTACGCCCATGACCGTCTTGCCGAACATCTGGACCAGGCGGCGGTAGGAGTCCCAGGCGAAGCGCTCGTCACCGGCCTGCTTGGTGAGGCCCACCACCGAGCGGTCGTTCAGGCCGACGTCCAAGACGGTGTCCATCATGCCCGGCATGGAGAACTTGGCGCCGCTGCGGACCGACACGAGCAGCGGGTCGTCGGGGTCGCCCAGGCGCTTGCCCATCTTGGCCTCGAGCCGGGCCAGGTGCTCGCTCACCTCGTCTTGCAAGCCGGCCGGCAGCGAGCCGCTGGCCAGGTAGGCCCGGCAGGCGTCGGTAGTGATGGTGAAACCGGGCGGGACGGGCAAGCCCAGGTTGGTCATTTCCGCCAGGTTGGCTCCCTTGCCCCCCAGCAGGTCCTTCATGTCCTTGTTGCCTTCGGCGAAGTCGTACACGTACTTCACGAGCTTTCTCCTCTCCTCTTCATCTGCAGTTGGGGGCTTGGTTGCCCGCCCAGGCGCGCCAAGACGGCTCCTGTGCGCCGCTCAGGCGGCCGGTTTACCAGGCACTGGGGCACCTGGTCGACGCGTTCGGTAGGGCCCTGCTTGGCCCAAGTATACGGGTGGCGGCCTGCCGTAGGTGGACGGCCCGGGCGCCTGGCGCTCGGGTCGGGACCTTTGGCCCTGGTCAAAGCGGCACCTCGGCCCCGGGCAGTTCGACGGCCCGCTGGGCCGCGGCCAGGGCCCTTACCACCTCCAGGCCGAAATGAGCGTCGCAGCGGTGGTGGCGCTCGCCCGTGGCCACCAGGCCGGCCAGCTCGTGGACGGCTGCCCCGAGAGCGTCTTGAGGCTGGAAGGCGGCCTCCGGGCGGGTACGGGCCCCCTTTTCCCCGTACACCGAAAAGGTGTTGGCGGCGGCGGCAGGGGGGATGGTGAGGCTGAGCGAGACCGTGCTGGCCGCCACCGCTCCGCTGCCCGAGGGTGAGCCGTGGGCCACCACCAGGTGCACGGTGTCGCTGCCGGCTGGGCCCCGCCGGCCGCTGACGGACAGGGCCGGGCCCATCACGGGCAGGGCCAACGACAAGGCGTGGGGCCCGATGTCCCACAGCGCGCCCATCAGGCGGCGCCAGGGCGAGGCCCCGAAGGGGTTGCCGGGCTGGAAGATGTTGGCGTAGTGGACCAGGTGGCCGCTGTGCCAGGGGCCGTCTTGGACGGCCTGGGACAGCCACGCCTCATGAGCGGGGACGAACCTCTGGGTGAAGAACACGACCGAGGCGACACCGGCGTCGTCCACGGCTCGGACCAGCGCCTCGGCGGCGGCCACGTCCAGGGCCAGTGGCTTTTCCAGCAGGAGGTGGCAGCCAGCCTGGGCCGCCCGCACGGCCAAGTCGGCCTGGACGTCGGGGGGCAGGGCGAAGGCGACCGCGTCGACCGCGCCAAAGAGGTCTTCCGGGGTGCCGAAGCTGGCCACGCCAAGCTCGGAGGCGGCTTCGGCCGCCTTGGACGGGTCCCGGCCCCAGAGGCCTACGAGCTGGGCGTCGGGCGAGGCGAGCAGGCCCCGGCCGTGGGCCTGGCGGGCCCAGTAGCCGGTGCCGAGGAGGCCGAAGCGCAATGGGGCCATGAGGCAATCTACCTTGCCGGTGCGGACCCTCGACGGCCCGGCGGCCGCGCTGCGCCTGGGGCAGGGCGGCTGCGGGGCAGGGCGGCTGCCGCCCGGGGGGCGCAGAGGGCGCCAAGGCGCCTGCTTCACGCTACGATGACGGCCGTGGCGCGTCCTGCTGAGGGCCAGCCCCCAAGTACGACGCCCGGCCGCCGTCCTCGCCGCCGGGCGGGAGGGTTGGCCGGACCGGCCCTCCACCTTTCCTGCCTGCTGGGTGCCCCGGTGAGAGGGCCTGACGGCCACCCGGGCGGGCGGGTGGCCGACCTGATCGCCCGCCTGTCCACGGGCAGCCACCCGGCCGTTTCCGGGCTGGTGGTGAACGTGGGCGGCGAGGAGCGCTTCGTGCATGCCCGGGACGTGGCCGGCCTCAGCTACGAGGGGGCCGACCTGGCCGTGGGGCCGGCCGAGCTGGGCCCGTTCGAACGCCGCCCGGGCGAGATGCTCCTGGCCCGGGACCTGCGTTCGAGGCACCTGATCCACGTCCGGCGGGCCCGGCTGGTGCGGGCCAACGAGATCGAGCTGGCCAACGTGTCCGGCACCTGGCGGGTCATGGGGGTCGACACCACCTCCAAGCCCCTGTTGCGCAAGCTGTTGCCCCACCGCTGGGGCCGGCGGGTGCGGCCGGGCCGGCTGGTCGACTGGGCCGACCTCGAGCCTTTCGTGGCCCACGTGCCGACTGCCCGCCTGCAGATCCCCTTCCGCAAGCTGCGCCGGATGCACCCGGCCAAGCTGGCTGACCTGGTGGAGGCCGCCTCCCACGAGGAGGGCGAAGAGATCATAAAGGCGGTGGGGGCGGACGCCGAGCTGGAGGCGGACGTCTTCGAGGAGCTCGACGTCGAGCACCAAGTCGAGTTCCTGCGCGAGCGCTCCGACGAGCAGGCCGCTCGCCTGCTGGCCAAGATGGCGCCCGACGACGCCGTCGACCTGCTGACCGAGCTGGACCAGGAGCGCCGGGTGCCCATCCTCCAGCGCCTCCCGCAGGCCACCCAGCTCAAGTTGCGGGGCCTGCTCAGCTACAACCCCGAGACCGCCGGCGGGCTGATGAACCCCGATATCGTGTCCGTCCCGGCCTCGGCCAGCGTCGCCGAGGCCCTGGAGGCGGTCCGGGCTTCGTCCGGGCCCCCGGACGCAGCCAGCGTCGTGTTCTTGACCGACGGCCAGGGGTTGCTGGTCGGCACGGCCCACGTCGTCGACCTGTTGCGCTCGGTCCCGGAGGCGAAGCTGGCCACCCTGGCGCGCCCCGAGCCAACCGTCCTGGCGCCCGACGCCGACATCCACGAGGTGGTGCGGACCATGACCGACTACAACCTGGCGGTGGCACCGGTGGTCGACGAGGAGGGAAGGGTGCTGGGCCAGATCACCGTGGACGACGTGCTGGAGCTGTTGCTGCCCCAGGGCTGGCGCCGCCAGTACGGGATGAGCGCGCCCGATTAAGCCCCAGCCGGCGGGCGAGCCGGCGCTGCTATCATTGGCCCCGTAAGGCAGTCGCACCTCGTTAGGTGAGGCGTCTGTCCGGACAAAGGCCGCTGACCTCACGCATCGAGAGATGCCCAGGGCCAGGACAGTCCTCCCCGGGCTAAGGGGTGGGCCGAAGCGGCTGGCCGCAGGCGGAGAGCCTACGCCGGGCAGTGCCAAAGCTTGGACGAGAGGGGGTGCCCGCCAGCTGCTGGTGCCACGGTCCTGTGGCGGCTTCACTGGCGTGCCCGGTAGCCCGCCGGGCGTGCACCTCTGGGGTGCGAGGCGAGGCAGGGCAGGACAAGGAGAAGCACTGAGCGCCGACAGGGGGTCACCCCACCAACCCGCGGCGTTCGCGCAGGTGCAGGTGTTGGCCGGCTAGCCGGGGCCGTGGCCGGCGGGGGCAACAGCCCACGCCGGAGGGGCATCTGGGCGCCGCCGGCCAGCTGTCCGGCGCGGGCGCCACCCCAAGTCACGCGTGGCCCGGGGCGCCCACGCGTCGACGAGCACAGCCCGACGTGGCCGGCCCGGCTCAGGGCCACGCGTTCGGGGGAGCAGCCACGCGTAAAGCCAGGAAGCCAGGAGGCCTGCAGCAATGGCCGACAACACCGAGCCAGTCGTTCTGGGAGCTACTGCCGTCCTTGACGAAGCGCATGTCGGGGACATCCGCGGTGCCCTCGGCACCGTACGCCAAGATGACACGCGCAGCCGGCGCACCTGGCGCCGGCGGCTGCTCACGCTGGCCGCCATAGTGGGGCCGGGCATCATCGTGATGGTGGGCGACAACGACGCCGGAGGGGTGGCGACCTACTCGCAGGCGGGCCAGGACTACGGGACCAGCCTGCTGTGGGTGCTGCCGCTGCTGGTGCCCGTCTTGGTCGTCAACCAAGAGATGGTGGTCCGCCTCGGGGCGGTGACCGGGGTGGGGCATGCCCGGCTCATCAAGGAGCGCTTCGGCCGGTTCTGGGGCTGGTTCTCCATCGGGGACCTGCTGGTGCTCGATTTCCTGACCATCGTCACCGAGTTCATCGGTGTGGACCTCGCCCTGGGCTATTTCGGGCTGAGCCGGTACGTGTCGGTCCCGCTCGCCGCGGCCGGGCTGGTGGCGATGACGGCGACGGGCAGCTTCCGGCGCTGGGAACGCTTCATGTTGGTCTTCGTGGTGGCCAACTTCTTGGTCGTCCCCTTAGCCGTGCTCAGCCACCCCCACGCCGGGCCGTTCCTCACCGGCTTCGTCCCCGGCGTGAAGGGGGGGTTCAACTCCACCTCGGCGTTGCTCGTGATCTCCATCGTGGGCACCACCGTGGCCCCTTGGCAGCTTTTCTTCCAGCAGTCCAACATCGTGGACAAGCGCATCACGCCCCGCTACATCAACTACGAGCGGGTGGACACCGTCGTCGGCAGCCTGGTGACCGTCATAGGCGCGGCAGCCATGGTGGTGACTTGCGCGTTCGCCTTCGCCCACACCCGCTACGCCGGCAATTTCGTCGACGCCGGCACGGTGGCGCACGCCCTGGGGCGCGAACTGGGCCACGCCGCCGGCACGCTTTACTCGCTCGTGCTATTGAACGCCTCGATCATCGGCGCGGCCGCGGTCACCTTGGGGACTTCCTATGCTTTCGGTGACTTTTTCGGGGCACGTCATTCCCTGCACCGCAGCTTTTGGGAGGCGCCCGGGTTCTACGCCAGCTTTGCCGGCCTGGTGGCCTTGGCTGCCGGCATCGTGCTGGTCCCGCACGCGCCCCTGGGGCTCATCACCGAGGCAGTCCAGGCCCTCGCCGGTGTGCTGTTGCCTTCGGCTTCGGTGTTCCTGCTCATGTTGTGCAACGACCCCGAGGTCCTGGGGCCGTGGGTCAACCGGCCCTGGCTCAACGCCCTGGCCGTGCTCATAATCGGCGTGCTGCTCATGATGTCGCTCGTGCTGGTGGCCACCACGGCTTTCCCGACCGTGGACGTGGCCCGCCTCAGCCTGGGCTTGGCGGCCGCCCTGGCGGCCGCCCTGGCCGTGGCCGGGGGTGCCTACGCCTGGGGCCCGCAGCGCCGGGCTCAGCGCCAAGCCCAGGCCGCCCTCCCGCACCCGCCCCGCCGGGAGACCTGGCGCATGCCGCCGTTGGCCTTGCTCGGCCGTCCTCCGTGGTCACGGGGCCGGCTGGTGGCCATGTGGTCCCTGCGGGGGTACCTGGTGGTGGCCGTCGTCCTCCTGGTCGTCGACGCCGCCCGGCTGGGCCGGGCCTGAAGCCAGGCGGTACGCGGCCGGGCCGGTACCCGCTGCCCGGAGGCCGGCACGGTACCTGCTGCCTGGCGCCCGGCCCCTGCCGCCCGAGGCCCGGCGCCCGGCCGGGACTTATGCTCGGGGAGGTGCTCGCGGTGGCAGGACAAGGCACGGGGCCTCCGAGGACGGAGGGGGAGGGGCGCATCTTCACCGTCCCCAACGCGCTCACCGCCCTGCGCCTGGCCTGCCTCCCCGGCTTCGGCTGGTCGCTGGCTGAGCCCCGGGGCCTTGGGCAGCAGGGCCAAAGGCTGGGGGGTGGTCGTTGAAAGCCTTGGTGATGGCCGGGGGCGAGGGCACCCGGCTGCGGCCTCTCACCTACAACCAGCCCAAGCCGCTCGTCCCCATGGCCAACCGGCCGCTCATGGAGCACGTGGTCGGCCTCCTACGCCACCACGGCCTGCGGGACATCGTGGTGACCGTCGGGCCCCAGGCCGATGCCATCCGGGCCTATTTCGGCGATGGCAGCGAGCTCGGTGTGAAGATCTCCTACGCCACCGAGCAGGAGCCTCTGGGCACGGCCGGCTCGGTCCGCAACGCGGCCGGGGACCTGGGGCTGGGAGAAGCCTTCTTGGTCATCTCCGGCGATGTGCTAACCGACATGGACCTCTCCGCTCTGGTCGAGCTCCATGAGGCCAACAGGGCGGTGGCCACGGTGGCGTTGAAACCGGTGCCCAACCCACTTGAGTTCGGCGTCGTCATCACCGGCCGAGATGGGGCGATAGAGCGGTTCTTGGAAAAACCTTCCTGGGGCGAGGTGTTCTCCGACCTCGTGAACACCGGCGTCTACGTCTTGGGGCCCGAGGTGCTCGAGGTCATAGGCCCAGGGGCGGCGGACTTTTCGACGGACGTGTTCCCGCGGTTGCTCCAAGAGGGCAAGCGCCTTTACGGCTTCCCGGTCGACGGCTACTGGCAGGACGTGGGGACGCTGGACGCCTACCTGCAGGCCCACCAGGACATCTTGGACGGGCGAGTGCACGTGGAGGTGCCCGGCCCCAGCCCCCGCCGGGGCATCTGGCTGGGGGAGGGGGCCGAGGTCGACCCCCGGGCCGAACTGCCCGGCCCGGCCCTGGTCGGCGACTACTGCCGGGTCGGGCCTGGGGCCGTGGTGGGCGCGTACAGCGTCCTGGGGCGCAACGTGCAGGTGGGGGCGGACGCCCGCCTGGGACGGGTGGTCGTCCATGACAACGTGCGCATCGGCCCCGGCGCCCGGCTGCACGGCTGCACGGTGGGGCGGGGCAGCGACCTGCGCCGGGGGGTGCGGGTCGAAGACGGGGCGGTGATCGGGGACGAGTGCTCCTTGGGGGAGCACGCCCTGGTGCGCTCGGGAGTGAAGGTCTACCCGTTCAAGACCATCGAGCACGGCGCGGTGGTGAGCTCGTCGATCGTCCAGGAGTCCAAGGGCGCTCGGCGCCTTTTCGGGCGCCGGGGCGTGAGCGGCCTGGCCAACGTGGACGTCTCCCCCGAGCTGGCCGTCCGCCTGGCCATGGCGCTGGGGACGACCATGCCAAAGGGCTCCCGGGTGGTCGTGTCCCGCGACATGAGCACCGTGGCCAAGATGCTGGAAAGGGCGCTCGTGGCCGGGCTCAACGCATCCGGGCTGAGCGTGGTGGACCTGGAGGCCACCACCGTCCCGGTGACCCGCTTCGGGGCGCGTGCCACTTCGAGCGCGGGAGGCATCACCGTCCGGCGGTCGGCGGACGACCCCCAGTTGGCCCAGGTCATGGTGTTCGACGCCCACGGCGCCGACCTGGCGGAGGCGGCGCAGCGCAAGGTTGAGCGCACCTTCTACAGGGAGGACTTCCGGCGTTGCCTGAGCACCGAGGTCGGGGACGTGAGCTACCCGGTGCCGGTGACCGCCTCCTACGCCCAGGCCCTTTTGGACGAGGTGGACGTGGGGGCGGTCAGGGCATCTGGCTTCAAGGTCGTGGTCGACCACGGCTACGCTGGCGCGCCGTCGGTGGTGCCCCAGGTGCTCGGCCAGCTGGGTGCGGACGTCGTCCCGGTCAACCCCTACGCGCCCGGCTGGGAAGATGAGCCCTTCGACCGTTGGGGCCACGCCGGCAACGTGGCGTCGGCTGTCCAAGCGGCCGGAGCGGACTTGGGGGCGGTGATCGGGCCCGAAGGCGAGACCCTGACCCTGGTGGACGGCACCGGCCACGTCCTGTCCGATACCGAGGGCATGCTGGCGTTGCTGCGCCTGGTCCTCGGCCTCGAGGGGGGCACCGGGCCCCCGGGGCCGCGGACGGTGGCCCTGCCCGTCTCCGCCCCCCGGGCGGCCGAAGCGACCTGCCAGCAAGCCTCGGCCACGGTGGTCTGGGCCAAGCTGTCGAGCGCCCACCTGATGGAGGTGTCCAGCCGGCCCGGCGTCGCGTTCGCGGCCGGCCCCGAAGGGGGCTACATTTTCCCGTCTTTCCTCCCCGCCTACGACGCGGTCGCGGCGCTGGTGCACACCTTGGGGTTGCTCAGCGCTGCAGGGGCCCGCCTGTCGGAGGTCGTGGCCAGGCTTCCCAAAGCCTGCTCGGCCCACGAAGAGGTGGTGACCCCCTGGGAGAAAAAGGGCTTGGTCATGCGCTCGGTCATGTCGCTCGGCCAGGGCAAGCCGCTGGTGCTGGTGGACGGGGTCAAGGTCGTCCATGAAGGCGGCTGGGTGCTGGTGGTGCCGGACCCTGAAGAAGCCCTCACCCATGTCTGGGCGGACGGCTCGAGCGACGCCCACGCCCAGGACCTGGCGGCGGGCTGTGCCCGGCGCATCCGCTCGTTCCTGCTGGGCGAGCGGGCCTGAGGCACCGAGGGCCGCCGGCCGGAGGTCCTGGCCGCTGCTCGCGGGGCCGGCACGACGGGGAGCCGGCGACCGGCGGGCACAACCGGGGCAGCGCACCTTTCGGCGGCGGGCTGGGGACAGTATGGTCGGTGGGCGTGAACGTACCTGAGGACCTGCGCTACACGTCCGGCCACGAATGGGCCCGTCTCGAGGGCGGGCGGGTCAGGGTCGGCATCACGGACTACGCCCAAGACGCCCTGGGCGACATCGTGTACATCGGGCTGCCCGCTCCGGGGGCCACCGCCACGGCCGGCGAAAGCCTCTGTGAGCTAGAATCGACCAAGTCCGTTTCCGACGTTTACGCACCTGTGGACGGCACGGTGGTGGAGGTGAACAGCGAACTGGTCGACGCGCCCCAACGGGTCAACGAAGACCCCTACGGCGAAGGCTGGATCTGCGTGATCGACCCGGTGTCCCCGGATGCCCTCCAGTCGCTGCTCGACCCTGAGGCGTACCGTGGGCTGATAGAGGCTTGACGACTTGTACTGCAACCGTTGTGGGCACCGCAACCCACCTCGCGCCAACTTCTGCTCTTCGTGCGGGGCTCCGTTGGAGGTCGTGGCCGCGGACGAGCCGACCACCAAGACGGTGCAGCTGCCCGGGGAACTGGAGGGCTACGAGGTGGAGCGAGGCCACGAGGCTGTGCTGGCCGATGTGGGCGCCGGCGGGGCGGTGCTCCTCGTCACCCGCGGCCCCAACGCGGGGTCCCGCTACGTGCTGGAGCCGAGCGACGGTGCAGTGACCACCATCGGGCGCCACCCTGACAGCGACATCCTGCTGGACGACATCACGGTGTCGCGCCGCCACGCCGAAGTCCGCCAGCAAGGGCCAGCTTATTGGGTCTACGACGTAGGGTCGTTGAACGGTACCTACCTCAACCGGGAGCGCATCGACCATGCGCTGCTCAGCAGTGGTGACGAGCTGCAGGTAGGGCGGTTCCGGCTGGTCTTCCTAGCTCCACCGAGCGTTGGCTAGGCCAGAGGCCGAGGCTCGGGACGTGGCCAGCCGTTCCCATCTCTCCATCGGGGAAGTGCTGTCGTTGCTGCAGGACGAGTTCCCGGACATCACCATATCCAAGATCCGCTTCCTCGAAAGCCAGGGCTTGGTCGACCCGGAGCGGACCCCCTCTGGCTACCGGAAGTTCTACGAGGACGACATCGAGCGGTTGCGTTGGGTCCTGCGCCAGCAACGCGACTCGTTCCTCCCCCTCAAGGTCATCAAGGGCCGGCTCGAGCGCTCCAGCGAGGTGGGCGGCGAGCTGGGCGAGGCCGCCCGGGTGGGGCCGGCGGGTGCCGGTGGGGCTGGGGGCGTGGGCGCCAGCCTGGCCCCCGGGCCCGGCTCCCGGTTCGCGGCCGGCGGCCCGGGCCCGCGGCTCGCGCCCACCGGTCCCGGCACCTCTTTGGCCACCGGCCCGCTCCGGCCGCTCGGCGGCAATGGCGGCGACCGGCCTCGTCCCGGCGAGGCCGGGGCGCGCCCGGCCACCGAGGCGCCGGGGCCGTCACCCGGGGGGGCTGAGGCTGGCTTGGGGGCGCAGCCCCCCGCCGGGCAGGCCGCGGGGCCGGGGCCGTTGCCTGGGGCAGGGAGGCCACCGGGGACGGGCCAGTTGCCCGGGACGGGCCAGCTTTTCGATGCTGGGCCGGAGAGCGAGCCCGTCGGCCGGGCACCGCTGGAAAGGGCCGGCCGGCCGGGCCGTGCCCGCGCCGCGGCGACGTCTGGCCGGCGGGGGCCCAAGGGGCCGGGCGCCGCCCGGGGCGCCAGCGCGGTAGCCGGGGGCCGCGCTGGTGGGGTGCCCGACCTCGACGATGCTCAGCTCACCGCCGAGGAGCTGGCCGAGGCGGCCGGCGTTGGCCCCGAGACGGTGCGGGACCTGCAGCACTACGGGCTGGTAGCGCCGAGGGTGGTGGGCGGCACCCCCTACTACGGGCCAGAGGCGGTGGCCGTGGCCCGCCTGGCCGGGGCCTTCGCCCGCCACGGCGTCGAGGCGCGCCACCTGAGGGCCTACAAGAGCGCGGCCGACAGGGAGGCAGGGCTGGTGCAACAGGTGGTCATGCCTCTCATCAAGCAGCGCAACCCCGAGGCCCGGAGGGCCGCCGCCGAGGCCGCGGACGAGCTCGCCGAGCTGGGTGGCCGGCTGCGGTCCGTGCTACTGCGCTCCGCCCTGGCCGACTTGGCCTGACCCGCCGGGAGCGGCGAGGTCGAGGCACTACTGACGGCGCTCCGGCAGTAACGTTTTCTTATGGTCGAGATGCACCTGTCCGCCGTCCGCGTTGAGCTACCGACCAATGCGCCCATCCTGTTGCTACAGGAGGCGAAGGGGGACCGCACCCTGCCCATCTACATCGGCCGGCCTGAGGCAGAGGCCATCGCCGCCGCCCTCCAGGGCATCGTCACCAAGAGGCCCATGACCCACGACCTCATGCGGGACATACTGAACGAGCTGGGCGTGGTCCTGGACTACGTGGTGATCACCGAGCTCCGGGAGCGCACCTTCTATGCCGAGCTGCACCTGCGCCATGGCGGCTCCAGCTACGGGATCTCGGCCCGGCCCTCGGACGCCATCGCCCTGGCGGTGCGCATGGGGGTGACGATCTACGCGGACGAGGCACTGCTGGACGCCGAGGGGATCGTGCTGCCCCAGCGCGAAGGGGCCGAGGAGGCCCCCGACAGCGAGGAGCTGCTCGAGCAGTTCAAGAACTTCATAGAGGCCGTCCGGCCTGAGGACTTCGATAAGTGAGCGGCTGGTGGCCGGCCCGCCGGCTCGTGCCTGGGGGCTGCCGGCTCGTGCCTGCGGGCTGCCGGCTCGTGCCTGCGGGCGAGCCGGGCACCGCCGCCCGTCCCGGGCCTTCAGGAGCTTGCGGCCCCGAGTAGTGTTGCGACATGGGTGTAACTACCCTGGTGCCCAAAGGCGAGGAGGGACGAATGGCTACTCAAGCTGACCAGCGCCAGCCAGCTACGGCGGACGGTTTCCACGGCCCGCAGGTCTGCAACATCATCGGTATCACCTACCGCCAGCTGGACTACTGGGCCCGCACCGACCTGCTGCGGCCCTCGATCACCGATGCCAGGGGCAGCGGCAGCCAGCGGGTGTACTCCTACACCGACCTGTTGCAGCTGAAGGTGATCAAGCGGTTGCTGGACGCGGGCGTGTCGCTGCGCTCGGCCCGCAAGGCCATCGACTGCCTGCGGGCGTCGGGGGATGTGGCCAGCGCCAGCTTGGTGATCGGCGGGGACGGCGGCAGCGTGCTGGCCCGCACCGGCGAGGAGCTGTTCGACCTGCTCAAAGGCGGCCAGGGGGTGCTCAACATCGTAGTCGGCATGGACAAGATCGTCTCCGAGGTAGACGCCGCCATAACCGAGCTCAGTGCCGGCCGGCCAGCCCCGGCCGGCGCGGCGGAGCCAGCCCCGGCGGGCCGGGTGGGCGACGGCCAGGACGAAGCGGCCGGGGCTGGCGCTGCCCAGCGCCCCGCCCAGGCCGCCGGGAGCCGCTCCAGCTGGTAGGCGGGTGCACCAGCCCGGCAGCCGGCCGAAGGCGGGCTGCGCCGGCCGGGGGGCCGCGGGCGGGCCAGTGCCCGGTTGGCGGCCGGGGGCCGAGGGAGCCGGCCACGGCCACGATGTAGGGTGGGCAACCGGTGAGCGCGGGCCGGGCCAAGCTGACGGGAAGAGCCGAGGGCCATGGCGGTGGCGCCCATGGCCCGCTGGCTGGCCTGCGCCGTAGCCCCCTCGATGGCCGGCACCGGGCCCTGGGTGCCCGCATGGTGGCTTTTGGCGGCTGGGAGATGCCGCTCGAGTACGGGCCTGGGACGGTGGCCGAGCACCTGGCCTGCCGGCACCACTGCGTGGTCTTCGACGTGAGCCACCTGGGCACCGTGCGGGTGGTAGGCGAGGGGGCGTACCAGGTGCTGCAGCACGCCCTCAGCAATGACCTGGCCAAGATCGGCCCCGGGCGGGCCCAGTACACGCACCTGCTCGACGACGATGGCTCTGTGGCCGACGACCTGATCGTGTGGTGGGTGGCCGAGGAGCGTTTCGACGTCATGCCCAACGCCTCCAACACTTCCCGGGCCCTGGCGGCCCTGGGCGGCCGCGACGTGACCGCTGAGCGGGCCGTGCTCGCCGTACAGGGCCCTGAGGCCCGGGCGGTGGTGGCCAAGGTGTGCCCCCCGGCAGCTGAGGTGCCCCGCTTTAGCGTGAGGGTGGTCGACTGGGGCGGCACCCAGGTGGTCGTGGCCGGCACCGGCTACACCGGCGAGGACGGCTTGGAGCTGGCGGTGCCGGTAGCGGGCCCGGGCCGGGGGGGCGCCCCAGCCCCGACTGCCGGAGCCGCGAGCCGCCCGGCCGAGGGGGCGGGCGGCCCGGCAGCCGAGCTGTGGGACGCCCTCTTGGGGGCGGGAGCGCTCCCCGCCGGCCTGGGTGCACGCGACACCCTGCGGCTGGAAGCGGGCCTGCCCTTGCACGGCCACGAGCTGGGGCCAGGCATCACGCCTCTGGAAGCGGGGCTGTCGTGGGTGGTGGCCTGGGACAAGCCCGGCGGGTTCCGGGGCCGCGACGCCCTGGTTGCCCGCCGACATGCCCGGGAGCAGGCACCGGGCCGGGCCCTTAGGGGCATCGTCGGCGAGGGCCGCCAACCGTTGCGCTCGGGGTACCCGGTGCTGGTAGGGGGGACGGCCATCGGCGAGCTCACCAGCGGCAACTTCTCGCCGGTGCTGGGCCGGGGCATCGGCATGGCCTTCGTTCCCGCCGACGTGGCCCCGGGGACGGCGGTGCAGGTCGAGGCCCGGGGCAGGCGCCTGGCCGGCCGGGTCGTGAAGCTGCCCTTCGTGAAGCGCTAGCCATGGCCAGCTACGTCCCCCACACCGACCAGGACCTGGCCCGGATGCTGTCGGACCTGGGCCTGGCCGACCTCGACCAGCTGTTCGCCAGCGTGCCCGCCGCCCTGCGCCTGGCCGGGGGCCTGGACCTGCCGCCAGGGCGGCCCGAGCCGGACGTGGCGGCGGAGATGGCCCGGCTGGCAGGGCGCAACCGGGCGGCCGAGGAGCTGGTCTGTTTCGCCGGCGGCGGGGCCTACGACCACGACGTGCCGGCGGTCACCCGGGCCTTGGCCGCCCGCTCCGAGTTCGTGACTGCCTACACCCCCTACCAGCCAGAGGTAGCTCAGGGCGTGCTGCAGGCCCTGTTCGAGTACCAGACCCTGGTGTCCCGGTTGGCCGGCCTGCCGGTGGCCAACGCCTCGTTGTACGACGGGGCCACCGCCACCGTGGAGGCCGTCAACCTGGCCACCGCCGCCACCGGGCGCAAGGCTGCCTGGGTGAGCGAGGGCGTCAACCCCCGCTGGCGGGAGGTGCTGGCCACCTTGACCGCCGGCAACGGGACGCAGCTGGTCGAGGTGCCCCTGCGGGACGGCCGGACGGACTGGGCGGCACTGGGGCCCGGGCCGGACGGGCCGCCCCCGGGTGCCTTGGTGGTGGCTTCGCCCAACTACCTGGGGTGCATCGACCCGCTGGGGCCGGCGCGCGCCGCCGCCGACGCCGCCGGCGCCCTGCTCATAGTGGCGTTCGACCCGGTGGCAGCCGGCCTGCTGCGCACACCGGGGGAACAGGGGGCAGACGTGGCGGTGGCCGAGGGCCAGCCGCTGGGCACCCCGCTGAGCTTCGGCGGCCCCTACCTGGGCATGTTCGCCGTGGCCCAGGCGCACGTGCGGCGCCTGCCCGGCCGGTTGGTGGGCCGGGGCCACGACATCGAGGGCCGCACCGCCTACGTGAGCACCCTGCGGGCCCGGGAACAGGACATCCGCCGGGAAAAAGCGTCGTCCAACATCTGCACCAACCAGACCCTGGTTGCCATTGCGGCCATGGTCCAGCTCGCCTGGTTGGGGACGGCCGGGCTGCGGGAGCTGGCCCTGCGCTGCGCCCGTGGCACCCGTTATGCCCGGGAGAGCCTCCTCGGGCTGCCCTCGGTGCGCCCGCTGGTGAGCGCCCCGGTGGTCCGGGAGTTCGCCTTGGAGCTGCCCCGGGCGCCCGAGGTGGTCGTCGAGCGCATGGCTGAAGAGGGGTTCCTGGCTGGGCTGCCGGTGTCGACCGAGGGGCGGGAGGGGTTGCTGGTGGCGGTCACCGAGAAGCGGTCCCGGGCCGAGGTCGACGCCTATGTCCAGGCCATGGAAAAGGTGCTGGCATGAGCGCGCCCGGAGGGCGGGCCGCGTCCAGCCCGTTGCTCGGGCGGGCCGCCGAGCCGACCATCTTCGACCTGTCGGTGCCCGGGCGGCGGGCGGCGTCGTTCCGCACCACCGGGATGCCCGAGTGGCCGGCCGAGCAGCTCGTGCCGGCCAGTGAGCTGCGGCCCGAGCCGGTGCCCCTGGCGGAGGTCTCCGAGCGCGACCTGGTGGCCCACATGACCCGCCTCAGCCACCGCCAGTACTCGGTCGACCTGGGCGCCTACCCCCTTGGGTCTTGCACCATGAAGTACAACCCCAAGGTCTGCGACGAGGCTGCCGCCTTGCCCGGCTTGCTGGCCGTGCACCCGGCCACCCCGCCGGCCTACGCCCAGGGCTGGCTCGAGCTGATGTGGTCCCTGGCCCATGCCCTCTGCCGGGTGACGGCCATGGACGCGGCCAGCCTGCAACCCCCGGCCGGGGCGGCGGGCGAGCTCACCGGGTTGCTGCTCATGCGGGCCTACCACCGGGGCAACGGGCGCTCCCCCCACAAGGTCCTGATCCCGGACTCGGCTCACGGCACCAACCCGGCCTCGGTCACCTTGGCTGGCTACCAGGCGGTGAGCGTGCCGTCGGGGCCGCAAGGGGTCGTCGAGCTGGGCACGCTGCGCCGCTACCTGGACGACGACGTGGCCGGCATGATGCTAACCAACCCCAACACCCTGGGCCTGTTCGAGACCGAGGTGGCCTCGCTGGCCGAGGCGGTCCACGGCTGCGGTGGGCTCATGTACTACGACGGTGCCAACCTGAACGCCATCTTGGGCGTGGCCCGGCCGGGGGACATGGGCTTCGACATCGTGCACATGAACCTCCACAAGACCTTCGCCGTGCCCCATGGGGGCGGCGGCCCCGGGGCAGGGCCGGTGGCGGTCACCCGGGCGTTGGCCCCGCTGCTGCCCGGGCCCGTCCCTGCCCGCCTGGAGGACGGCAGCTTCACCTGGCTGGTGCCGGAGCGCTCCATCGGCCGGGCCCACGGCTGGCACGGCAACGCCCTCGCCTTGGCCCGGGCCTGGGCCTACATCCTGGCCAACGGGGCCGACGGCCTGAAGCGGGTCTCGGAGGTGGCCGTGCTCAACGCCAACTGGCTGCTGTCCCGGCTGCGGGGGGTGTACACGGTGCCCTTCGACCGTCCCCCCATGCACGAGGTCGTGGTCTCGGCCCGGGGCGCGGGTGGCGACGCCCGCCCCGGCCGCCACGGGGCCGGCTTGCGGGCGGTGGACGTCGCCAAGCGCCTGCTGGAGGAAGGCTTCCATTCACCCACGGTGTACTTCCCCCTGATCGTGCCCGAGGCGCTCATGATCGAGCCGACCGAGACCGAGAGCCCCGAGACGGTGGCCGCCCTGGCCGACGCCCTGGTGGCCATAGCCCGGCAAGGCCCGGGCCCCGCCGCCGGCGCCGCCCCCCGTACCACGCCCATAGGGCGGGTGGACGAGGCCGGTGCCGCCCGCTCGCTGGTCGCCACCTGGGACCAGGGCTGAGCCGGGCTCCGCCCCGGCTGGCACGGCGCCCCGCGGCCGATGCTTGGGGGCGGCGCCCCAGGGACCAGGGCGCGCCCGTCAGCCCAGCGTGAAGCGAAGGTTCATCGGCACCGCGGCGGTCGCCCCCGGGACGCTGAGCGCCGTGCCGTCAACCAGCACCGACACGGCCGGCGGGTTGCCCAGGCGGACCCAGGCCGGCCCGGTGACCTTGGCCGACTGGCCGGCGATCAGGGTCTCCTCGGTCACGATGCTGCCCTGGGGGCTGCCGACCCGGACCTCCACCCAGCAACGTCCCGAGGCCTTGACCACTATGGAGGCGGTGGGGGAGCGCAACTGGTAGGTGACCGTCCCCTGGGAGGCAGACAGGAACACTGCCGGCTTGGGGGGTGGGAGGGTGGTGCTGACGGTCGTGGTGGCATGACGAGGGGCGGGGGTGGTCGAGGGGGCCGGGGCGACCGCCACCGGGTGCAGCGGGTGCAGCGGTTGGCGGCCGTGGCCCCAGCTCCCGGCCACGGCTAGGCCGATGGCAGCCAGGCCGGCGGCCACCGCCGCCGCGGCCAGGGCGCGAGCGACCTTGGCCTTGCGGCCTGTGGGCGAAGGGCCCGCCGCTTCCCCGCCACCCGGGCCAGGGGGGGCCACCGCCACCGGTTGGGTGGGCCCCGGCGCTGCCGGGCGGGGGTGGTCAGGCTGCTCGGCCCGCTCTCGGCGCTCAGGCCGCCCTGGACGTTCACCCCGGCCTTGGCGCCTGGCCCGGCGTTCGAGGCCGCGGCCCCGCCGCCGGCTGGGCAGTGGCTCCTCGGCCAGGGGGGAGAAATCGTCGAAGTAGTAGACCTGGGGTTGCACCATGGGCAGGGGCCGGGTAGCCCCCTCGTCCTCGCCGGGGAGCGCAGGCAGCTCGGAGGGGCCGGTGGGCTGGCCGGGTGGGCGGCGCACCGGTGGGGGCGGGGCGGTCCGCACCAGCCGGGTGGTGGGGTCGCGCAGCAGCGAGCTGGCGGTGGCGCCCGCCTCCATGGCGGCCGCGGAAGGTCCCAGGCGGGAAGGCCGCCGCAACGGGGAGGGACGCCCAGGGCCCATGCCGGCCAGCGCCCGGGGCGGGGGCAGCACGAGGGGGCCGTCGGTGCCTGCGGGTGCCCCCGGGCCGACCAGGCGCACATGGGCCTGGCGCCCGGGGTTGGCCCCGGGCTCGTCGGGCTCGGAGTGCTGGGTTATCCCGGCCAAGGCATCGAGCGCGTGGCGGTGGCGCTCGACGGCCCGGGACCGGGACCACAGCTGCCGGCCGAAGTGCACTGCCAGCGCCAAGACACAGCCAGCCGCCACGACTATGAGAAGCGGTGTCATATGCGCTCCATATCCCTGGGGACAGGGTACGGCACCGGCCGCCGGTTATGTGGCATTAACGCCGAGCCGGTACGGTGAGTTGGCTACGCTCTGGGCGACCCCAAGACCACGCCGGCCTGCCCTGCCCGCGGGCTGCGGCCAGGACCACCTGGCCGGGGCTGCCCTCAGTGGAGGTAACCCTCAGTGGAGGACAGGGAGAGGAACGAAGGACGCGCCGTGCTGGGACCGCTGGCTCACAAGCTCTCGCCCGTGCTCGCCGTGGTGGGCGGGTTCGGGGCCGGGGCGCTGCCGTTCTCCAACCTGGTGGCCCGCGCCCTGCGGGGAGTGGACCTCCGCCAGGTGGGGACGGGCACGGTCTCGGGCACCGGGCTGTTCGAGGTGGCAGGGGCGGGTCCCCTCGTGGTCACCGGGCTGTTCGAAGTGGCCAAGGGTGCCGCTGGGGCTGCCCTCGGCCGCCGGCACGGCCCCGGCGTGGCCGCGCTGGCGGCAGCGGCTGCGGTGGCTGGCCACAACTGGTCCCCGTTGCTCAAAGGAGCGGGGGGCCGGGGCATATCGCCGGCCCTGGGGGCGCTGCTGGTGGCGGCCCCGGCGGGGACGGGGCTGTTGCTGGCCGGCCTGGTAGCCGGGAAGGCAGCCGGGGAGACGGCGGTTGGCTGCCTGGTGGCTTACGGCCTGCTGGTGCCTGTCTGCCGGCACTACCACGGGCGGCCGGGCGCGTACGCGGCCGGGGCCGTGCTCGTACCGTTGCTGGCCAAGCGTCTCATGGGCAACGCCCCTCCCCAAGGCGACCGGGCCCGGGCCTATTTGTGCCGGCTGCTGTTCGACCGGGACACGCTGGCCAAGCCGCCTCGCCTGCCCGCTTCAGGGGGGCACCGGCCGACCGGCACTGAGGAGGGGCCAGGCGGGGCAGGGCCGGGGCCAGGCGGGGCAGTGCCGGGCCCAGCAGAGCAGGGGCCAGCAGAGCGAGCCGCCCTGGCGCAGGGCGGCGCCGGGGGCAGGGAGGCGGTCAGCTGAGCGTCGGCGTGGTCGCCGACAGCGCCTGTTCGCTGCCTGCGGCACTGGCGGCCGAATGGGGGGTGAACGTAGTCCCCATGTGGCTCACCATCGGTACCCGCCAGTTCCGGGACGGCGAGCTCAGCCTGTCGGAGGTGGTGGCCCGCCTCGGAGAGGGCTTGAGCACCTCCGGGCCGGCGCCCGGGGAGCTGGCCGAGGCTGCCCGCCGGGCTGACCAGGGCGACGGGGTGGTCCTGCTCACGGTGTCGGCCCGCATGAGCGGGGCCTACGCCTCGGCCCGGTTGGCGGCCGAGCTGGTGGCCGAGGAAGGCCGGGAGGTGGCGGTCGTCGACACCGGCACCGCCGCCGGTGCCGAGGGGCTGGTGGCCCTGGCTGCCGCCCGAGCCGCCCGAGCCGGCCTGCCCCTGGCCCAAGTGGTGGCCGCCGCCCGGGAGGCAGCCGGGGCGGCCCGGTTGGTCGCCACCCTGCCCCGCCTCGACCACCTGTCCCGCAGCGGCCGGGTGCCCGGGGCGGCGGCCTGGGGTGCCCGCTGGCTCGGGCTGTACCCCATGTTCGAGTTCCGGGAGTCGTCGGTGCGTGCCTTGCGGCCGGCCCGAGGGGCCCGGCAGGCCTTGGCCCGCATGGTCACGCTGTGGGCCCGCAGCGCCGGGCGCTACGGCCAGGGCCAGGCCGCCTTGCATGTCTGTGCCATGCACTCGAGCCAGCCAGCCGCGGCCGAGGAACTGCTGGCCGAGGTGGCCCGCCGCCTGGGCGCCCCGCCGGCGACCTCGTTTTGTGCTGCGTTCAGCCCGGTGATGGTGGCCCACACCGGCCCCGGGCTGGTCGGGCTAGCCTGGCAGTGGGACGGGCGGGGCTAGGGGCGGGCACAGGGTGCAGCAATCCCAGAAGTCGCGTCCTCGGGCCCCGGGGCGTGCCGATAACCAAACGGAAGGCCTTGGGCCGGCACCAGGGTGGTGACCGGGCAGGAGGGCGGTAGCCCGGTGCAAGGACGGCAGGCGAGGTAACGAGGAGGAGGGCGCGTGACAGCCAGGCCGGCGCGAGCGGTGGCTGGGGGGCCTTTGGGGGCCTTGGCCAGCCGCCACCCGCGCCGCGCCCTGTGGGCGGCCTGGGCGCTGCTGGCTTGCGGCGTGGCCGGCGCCGGCTTCCTCGCCCAGTCGACTTACTCGTCCGCCCAGGACCGGGCCCATACCGCTTTCAGGGCCAATGCCGCGTCGGTGGCCTCTTCGGTGCTGACGGCAGCCCGCCGGGACGAGGACTTCGTGGTCGCCCAGGCGGCCATGTTCGGCACGGTGCCCCACATGACCAACCGCCTCTACCAGCGCTGGATGCAAGGCACCGAGAGCATCACCCGCTACCCGGGCGGGCTGGGCTTCACCTTCGTGGAGCGCGTCCCCGCTGCCGGCCTGGCCCGCTTTGCCGTCGCCCTGGCCCAGGACCCACCGGCGCAACTGGCCGTGCCGGCGCCGGGCCGGTTCCAGCCCTGGCCGCCAGGGCCCCGGTCCCAGTACTGCCTGATGCGCTATGCCGTCAGCCTGGTCCGGCTCAACCCGTCGGTGACGGGGGTCATGCCGGTCACCTACGACTTCTGCGCCCCGCTGGGCAAGCTGAGCCCGTTCCCCGCGCTGTTCAGTGCCGCGGCGGCCACCGGGGCGCTGGCCGTCGGGCCGCCCATCTCCTACTACCCGGGGGTGTTCTACGTGGTCGCCCCCGTGTACGAGCAAGGCAGCGCCCCTCCCAGCCCCGGCGCCCGGCGCTCGGAGGTGGCGGGCTGGGTCGTGGGCAGCTTCAGCACCAAGACGGCCGTGAGCTCGGCGCTCGTGGGGGCCCGGCACTACCAGGTGCGACTGTCCTACTTGGAGCCCGCCCTGGCCAAAGCCAGCTCCCAGAGCTTCCTGATCGCCGCGAGCCAGGGGCAGGCAGGCGCCGAGCATTACTCGGCCACCGTGGGGACGCTGGCAGGGGGCCGCTGGGTGGTGGACGTCTCTGGGCCGGTGGGGCCGGGTGCCGGCAGCCTGGCCCTCTCCGGCGGGCTGCTGGTGCTCGCCGCCGCGCTGCTGCTGGGCGTGTCGGTACGGGTGCTGGCCCGCTCGCGCCAGCGGGCCTTGGCCATCGTCGAGGAACAGACCGAGGAGCTGCGCCACCAGGCCCTCCACGACCCCTTGACCGGGCTGGCCAACCGTGCCCTGGTGACCGACCGCTTGCGCCACCTCCTGGCCCGCGCCCAGCGAGAGCCCCTCGCCTTCGGGGTGCTGCTCATCGACTTGGACAACTTCAAGGACATCAACGACAGCTTCGGCCACCAGCGAGGTGACGAGCTGCTGAAGGCGGTGGGTGCCCGCCTGGCAGAGCTGGTCCGGCCGGGCGACAGCGTGGGCCGGCTCGGTGGCGACGAGTTCGTCCTGTTGGTGGAGGGCAGCTCGTCGGCCGCCGGCCCCGAGGCCGTGGCACGCCGGGCCTTGGACGGCTTGAGCGAGCCGTTCCACCTGGAGGGCTTGGCCGGCGTCGAGCTGCGGGTGCAGGCCAGCATCGGCATAGCTGCGGGCGGCCCCACCCGCAGCGCCGAGGACCTCCTGCGGGACGCTGACGTCGCCTTGTACCAGGCAAAACGTCGTGGCCGGGCCCGCTACGTGGTGTTCCAGCCGGACATGGCCCTGGCCGTCCAGGACCACCTGGCGTTGGAGATGGACCTGAGCCGGGCGCTGGCCGAGGGCCAGGTGACGGTCGAGTACCAACCCATCTTCGACCTGGCCACGCTGAAGCTGGCCGGGGTCGAGGCCCTGGCTCGCTGGTACCACCCCAAGCGGGGGCCGGTGCCGCCGAGCCAGTTCGTCCCGTTGGCCGAAGAGAGCGGGCTCATCGGCCGGCTCGGGCGCCTGGTCCTGGAGAGCAGCTGCCAGCAGGTAGCCGGTTGGTCCCACGACGGCGAGCCCCTGGCCCTTTCGGTCAACGTGTCTGGCTGCCAGCTCACCTCCGACGGCTTCTTGGACGAGGTGGCTGCGGCCCTGGCGGCCAGCGGCCTGGCCCCGTCCCTGCTCACCTTGGAGCTCACCGAAAGCGTCCTGATGGTGGACGCGCAGGCCGCCGTGGAGCGCCTGGGAGCCCTGAGGGACCTGGGGGTGCGCCTGGCCATAGACGACTTCGGCACCGGCTATTCCTCGCTCGCATACCTGCGCCGGTTCAAGGTCGACGAGCTGAAGGTCGACCGCTGCTTCGTCTCCGACGTGGGCAGTTCCGAGGAGGCCCGCACGGTCACCGCGGCTCTCGTGCAGCTGGGCCGGAGCCTGGGGCTCGAGGTGGTCGCCGAGGGCATCGAGGACGAAGGCCAGTTGCTGGAGCTGCAGCTGGAGGGTTTCCAGCGCGGCCAGGGGTTCTTCTACTCACGGCCGCTGCCGCCCGAGGTGCTGGAGGAGCGCTTCCACCTGCGCGCTCGTGCGGCTGCCGCCGGCGCGCACTAGCACTGGCGCAGCACTAGCAGGGCGGCAGGCCACCTGCGGCCAGGGGGCGCGGCCTGACGGTGGCGTTTGGGCTGTGGTCGGCAGGGACCGGAGCTAGCCCTGGTGGAGGCGCAGGCCCCGGCGGAACCACCACGACGAGACGGCTATGCCCCCTACGGTGAGGGCGCTCGACAACCCGGTGCGGGCGGCCGCGAAGGCACCGCTGTGCCAGCTGAGCAGCAGGACGAGGGTGCCGGCTGCGTTGGCCAGGCTGACCAAGGCCCACAGCAGGCTGATGTGGGTGAACAGTTGCCTGACCTTGGGGCGCTTGAAGAACGAGGGCGGCAGGGGCAGGAAGTCCTGGGCCAGCCGCTCGGCCAGGGGCATCCCCAGGGGTACCGACAGGAGGAAGGCGCCGCCCAGCAACGCGGTGGCCAAGGAGGGCTGTAGGAAATAGACGAACAGGCTGTCGTGGCTGGCTACGGCGACCAGGGACCGGGCGGTCAGGCCGGCGGTGGCGAGGAGCAGGACCCCCGGGAGCCGTTCGCGGCGCCAGAGCCGGCGCAGGACAGCGGCATAGCTCCAGGCCAGGGCGGTGAAGATGGCCCCCTTGGGGCCCAGGGCCACCAACCCGGCATAGAACAGGCCGAGAGGGACAAGGGTGGCTTCCAACAGCTGAGGGAAGGCCCGGCGGGCGACGACGCGCAGACGTGGCAGCTCGAGGTGGTGGTGCTCCACACTTTTGCCTCGGCCAAAGCCCGCCAACCTTGAGCCTGGTACCGGGGCGGGCCTCACGATGAGGAAATACGGGACCGAACGATGGCCCCCAGTCTCCCACACCCCTGGAGGCTCATGGGACCGGGCAGGCTGCCTGGGGGGGACGTCTCAGCCAAATATCAGCAAGTACCGGCCTGGGCCACCAGCTGCCGGCCAGCTTGGCCCCACAGTTCGCCCTACACGACAAAGGCCGGGCCGGTGGCACTAGCCTGCAGCCGTGCGGTCCCAGACCGAAGCCAGCGGGGCGCAGGGCGGCCCCAGCCCCCAAGGTAGCCACCCCCAAGGCAGCCCTACCGAGGGCAGCCCGCTGGGGGGCGGCACAGCCCAGCCCAGCGCCGTTGGCCGCGTCCTACCCGGCGAAGCCAGCGCGGTCCTACCCGGCGGTGCCAGCGCGGGCCCCTCCCCGGGCCTGTCGGCCGGCGCCAAGGGGCTGGCGCACCGGCGGCTGTCGCCCCTCCGGCTGGTGGTCGAGGTCCTCGTGCTCGGAGGTGCGGCCCTGTTCGTCCTGCGCCGGGCCGGGCGGCTGGGAGCGGTGGCGGACGCCTTCGACCGCCTCCACTGGCACTGGTTGGTCCTGGCGGCCGGGGCAGAGGCAGGCTCCATTACCGCCCTTTCTTGGTTGCAGGCCCGCATCCTGCGCGAAGGCGGCCTCCAGGTCAGGACGCGCGACCTGGTGCCGGTCACCATGTCCAGCAACGCGGTGGCCCAGTCCCTGCCGGCCGGGACCCTCTTCGCCGAGGGCTACGCTTTCCGCCAGTACCAGCTGCTGGGCGCCAGCAAGGTCCTCGGCATCTGGACAGAGCTGTCCGCCGGCGCCCTGGCTTCGGCCGGCCTGGCGGCGGTGGCGCTGGCGGGCACGCTGGTGGTCGGGCCCGGGCTGGAGCTCAAGCTGTTGCCCGCCATGGCCTTCATCCTGGCCGGTGCCCTGGCGGCGGCCCAGTTGTTCCGCTACACCCGCTGGTTGAGCCGCCTCATCGTAGCCCTTTCCCGGCCCTTGGGCTGGGCGTTGCCCAAGGGCGTGCGGGCCCACCTGAGCGCCGCCATCGAGGCCACCCGGGAGATGGAGAGCTTCCGCCCCCCGGGCCGGGTCTGGGCCCTGTGCCTGCTGGCCGCTGCCGTCAACTGGTCGCTCGACGCCGTCGTGCTGGTCGTGGGCCTGCTCGCCGTGGGGACGGCCGTGCCCTGGCGGGGGGTCCTGTTGTGCTACGCCGCCGCCCAGGTGCTGGTGGAACTGCCGGTCACGCCAGGTGGGCTGGGCCTCGTCGAAGGCGGCCTGGTAGAGCTGCTCATCCGTTTCCACGTACCAGCGTCGGCGGCCACGGCCGCCACCTTGGTCTACCGGGCGGTCAGCTACTGGCTGTTGGTGCTGAGCGGGTGGGGCGCTGCCCTGTGGCTGAACGTCCACCGCCGCCGGGCCGCCGCACGGGCCCGGGCCGCAGTGGTGACGACCTGAGGGCCCCAGGACCGCTGGCAGGCGGCGGGAGCGGCCTCAGGTGCCCTGGCGCTCCCGGCGCCGGTGGTCACGGGCGTTCAACAACGCGGCCGGTACGGCGATGGCCAGGACGAAGACGGCGCCGGCGAGCACGGCCCACAGGGCGTCCCAGGGTGCATGGTTGGCGGCGGCAAGCATCACTTTGAGGCTAGCCTGCGGGCGAGCCACTGGGCGTCGCGCACCGCTGCCCCTCCGACGTCGTTGTTGAAGTAGGCGTAGACCGGGCAGCCGTCTTCCAGCCACGACTCGATGGTGGCGGCCGGGCGGGCCAAGCGGGCCGGGCCGTACTGCCCGGCGTACCTCTCCGCCTCCGGCCGGGGGCCGTGGAAACGCACGTAGGACCAGCCCGCCGTCCTCACCCAGGGGTGGCCAGGGAGCAGGTCGTGCACGCACAGGGCGGCGCCATAGCGCCCCAGGAGCTCGAAGGTCTCAGGGGAAAGCCAGGACCGGTCGCGTACTTCGACCGCCCATTGCAGCTCTCGGGGCGCGGCGGCCAGGAAGCCTTCCAGGCGCTCCAGGTCCCGGCCCCACCGAGGGGGCAACTGGACCAGCTGCGGCCCCAGGTGGTCGCCCAACAGCAGGGCGCGTGCCAGGTGGGGGGCCAGCCAGCGCTCGGGGTCGCGCAGCTTCAGGCGGTGGGTGCCCAAGCCGCTCACCTTGAGCGCGAAGCGGAAGCCCACCGGCGCCCGGGCTGCCCACGCCTGGAAGGTCTCCGGCTTGGGTAGGCGGTAGAAGGTGCTGTTGACCTCCACCGTGCTGAAGCGGGCCGCGTAGTAGCCGAGCCACTGGCTCGGCGGTAGGCCTGGCGGGTAGACGACCCCCCGCCAGCCCGGGTAGGACCACCCGGAGCAGCCCACCCAGGCTTGGGCGCGGCCGGTCACGGCGAGCCGGGCCCGGGGGCGGCGCCGGGGGGCTGGCTCCCGTCGGCGGCCAGCAGCCCGGGGCTCAGGAGCGCCCAGGCCGGTGCGGTGCCCGGGCCGGGGGAGCGGCCGCCGAGCCGGGCGAGCAGCCGCCCCAGCTCCGGCCCGGGCAGGGGGCGGGAGAACCAGAAGCCCTGGCCTTCGGGGCAGCCCATGTCAGCCAGGGCCCGGTGCTGGTCGGGGGTCTCGATGCCCTCGGCGATCACGTCCAGGCCCAAGCTGGTGCCGAGGTGGACGATGGTGCGCACCAGCTCCCGGGAACGCCCGGCGCGGGCCATGTCGGCCACGAAGCCGCGGTCGATCTTGAGGGCGTCGATGGGCAGGCGGTGGAGGGCTTCGAGGGACGAGTAGCCGGTGCCGAAGTCGTCGATGTGGATGCTGATGCCCCGCTCGTGCAGCTCCTGCAGGACCACCAGGGCCCTGTCCAGGTCATGCATGACCACGCCCTCGGTTATCTCCACCACCAACCAGCTGGCGGCGGCCCCGGTCTCGGCCAGGACCTCGTCCAGCTGGCCGACCAGGCCGTCGCGCCAGAACTCCCGGTTGGAGAGGTTGAAGCTGACCCGCAGGTCCTCGGGGACCACGCCGGCCAGCTTCCAGGCCCGTACCTGGCGGCAGGCCTCGGTTTGCACCCAGCGGCCCAGGGGCACGACCAGGCCCGACTCCTCGGCCACGGGCAGGAAGTCGTTGGGCAGGACCAGGCCCCTTTCCGGGTGCTGCCAGCGCACCAGGGCTTCCACCCCGATCAGGCGCTTGTCCTCCAGGTGCAAGATGGGCTGGTAGTGCAGCTCCAGCTGGCCCTGGTCGATGGCCTGGCGCAGCTCGGTCTCGGTCTTGAGCCGGGCCACGGCCCCGGTGTACATGGACGACTGGAAGGTGGCGTAGCCGCCCCGGCCAGCGGCCTTGGCCCGGTACATGGCCAGGTCGGCGTCCCGGACCACGTCCTCGGCCCGCTCGTAGCCGCCGGCGCTGGTCGATACCCCGATGCTGGCGGTCACTACCACCTGGTGGCCGTCGAGGTCATAGGGCTGGCCGAGGCTGTGCTGGACCCGCTTCACGACTGCTTCCACCGCGGCCAGGTTGGGAGCGTCGTGGAGCAGGACGGCGAACTCGTCGCCGCCAAAGCGCGCCGCGGTGTCGGCGTTGCGGACCTGGGCGGCCAACCGCTCGGCCACCTGCTTGAGCAGCAGGTCCCCGACCACGTGCCCCAGGCTGTCGTTGACGACCTTGAAGCCGTCCAGGTCGAGCCACAACACGGCGTACTCGTAACCGGGCCGGCGCCGGCAGTGGGCGATCGCCTGGGACAGCCGGTCCAAGAACAGCAGGCGGTTGGGCAGGCCGGTCAGGCTGTCGTGCAGGGCCTGGTGCTTGAGCTGCTCGGCGAGCTCGTGGCGCTCGGTGATGTCGGTGAGCGAGCCCACCAGCCGCCGCGCCGGCGACCCGTCGCCCGGTACGCCCAGGCCCCGGCACAGCACCCAGCGGTAGCGCCCGTCGGAGGCCCGGATGCGGTGCTCGTGCTGGAAGGCCCCCTGCGAGCTGCGCCGTTGTTCGGCGACCACCCGCAGCAGGCCGGGGCGGTCCTCAGGGTGGGCCCGGCTGAGCCACTCCTCGGGGCTGGTGCCGATGTCGTCGTCGCCGTAGCCGATGAGCTGCTTCCAGCGGCTGGAGTAGTAGACCTCGCCCGAGGTGAGGTCCCAGTCCCACAGCCCGTCGTTGGCGGCGAGGGCAGCCAGGGCGTAGCGCTCCTCGCTCTGCTTGACCGCCTGGGCCATCTCGCGCTCGCGCTCGACGGCGTCGGCCAGTTCCTCGGTCCTGGCCCTCAGGGACTCGGTGGTGGCCTGGTGGTCCAGGGCTAGGGCGAGCAGCGAGGACCACTGGTAGTAGGTCGCCCGGCCGCTGAAACTGGTCTCGGTGGGCCCCACGACGGCGAGGAACCCCCAGTCGGTGGCGGCCGAGCGCACGGGCATCACGAAGCACATGGTGCCCGGCTGGTGCCGGGCACGCTCGAGCAGCTGGAGGGGAGGGAAGTGCTCGGGGGCATAGGTTGGAGCCGGCAACCCGAGGGAGCCGGCGCTGGCGTCGAAGCTGCCCGCGACCTTCAGCAGGCCGGTGCCCACTCCTCCTTCGGGCCACAGCGCCAGCACCCCGGCGCAGGCCGTGCTGTGGGCCAGCCAGCCGAGCCCTTGGGGGTTGCCCTGGCTGTTGAGCAGGGCCAGGCTCACGTTGGTCTCGTTGGCCAGCACGGCGTGGCTGGCCTGGTCCAGGCCGGCTTGCTCGCTGACCCGCGCCCGGGTCAACCCCAGGCCGACCGCGTGCATGCACAGGTCGACACGGGCGACCGCCTCCGGGCTGGCCGCTTTGGCCTCGGTCGCCCGCGCCAGGCGCCGGGCCAGGGCCAGCACCCGCACGTAGCTGTGAGCCGTGGGGCCGAAACTGTACAGGCGCTGAGCCAGCTGCCCCAGGCCCAGCAGCTCCGAGGGGGCCAGTTCCCGGGCCAGGCAGGCTTCGAAGGCGCCCTTCACCTGGCTGGCGGCCTCGGTCACCTGGGCCCTGGCTTGTGCCGCCGCGCCAGGCTCAGGCGCCCCGCCCTCGCGGCCAACCTCAGCCGCCGAGGGGGCCAGCAGCTCGGCCACGGCGTCCACGAAGCCTTCCACCGGGTCGCGGCCGTCGGCCAGGACGCTCAAGGCGGCGGTGGCGTCGCTGCAGCCACAGCTTTCCCGCTGGACGAAGGAGGTGGGCACGGTGTAGTGGCCGGAGGCCACTTCTTCCCCGTCCAGCTGGCGCACCAGCAGCTCGACCGCCAACGAACCGATGCGGTTGAGGTGAGGGGACACGCTGGAGAGAGCCGGCCGGTGGAGGCGGCCCTCGGCAATGTCGTCGAAGCCGACCACCGCCTGGTCCTGAGGCAGGTGGTAGCCCGCCTCCTCCAGCACGGCCATGATCCCCATGGCGTTGTAGTCGGTGGCGGCGATCACGGCACTGGAGGGCAGGTGGGCGGCCAGCATCTGTTCGGCCGCCGAGCGACCGCCGCTTTCCATGTTGTCCGAGGTGGGGAAGAACAGCGCCTCGTCTGCTGGCAGGCCGTGGCTGGCCAGAGCCTCCCGGTAGGCGGCGTAGCGCTCCTGGACGTCGTACTGCTGGAGGTCGCCGGCGAAGGCGATGCGCCGGTGGCCGTGGCTCACCAGGTGCTCGACCGCCTGCCGGGCCCCGCTGCGGTTGTCGGGGACCACCACCGGGCAGGCCAGCTCGGGCTCGTCCCGGCTGACAAGGACCAGGGGCTTGCCGGCTTGGCGCAGCGCCTTCAGGTAGCCCACGGGTACGGCGTTGATGACCACCACGAAGCCGGCCAGGCGGTCCCAGGCGATCCGAGCCGGGCCCTCGGGCGTGGCCCGGTAGGCATCGCCCCGGGCAAAATCGAGGGTCTGGACGGCGACGGCCTGGCCTCCTCGGGCGGCCATGGCACGGTTCATGGCAGAGATCAAGGCGCCGAAGTAAGAACCGGCGAGCAAAGGCGACAGCACGCCGATGGTGTGCCCCTGAGCACCCTCGCCGGGGAGGGCTGGCCCCGGCCGTTCGCCGCTCACCTCTTAGCTATCGTCCAAGGCCAGTGCCATGTTAGCGGTAACCGAGGCCGGTAGCCGCGGGCGTTGGCACCGGGGGTTGGCGCCGGGCACGCCGAAGTGGGCACCGGCGGCGAGCGTGCTAGGCGCTGTCGCCCAGGGCGGCCGCCACCAAGTCGGCGTACACCGCCGCTCCCTTGGGGTCGGGGTGGATGCCGTCGGGCCACAGGAGCCCCGGGGCGGCAGAGGCCGAGTACCAGTTGACCACCCGGATGCCGGGTTGGCCGGCCACCGCCTGGATGGAAGCATTGCTCTCGGCCTGCCAGGGCCGGTCCACCCGGACGTTGACGAACACGAGCAGGGGCACCCCGGCGGCCAGCTGGCGCAGCTCGGAGACGTCAGCGGGGGTAAGGGGCCCGTTGGTGCCCAGGTCGATGACGATGGCCTTGAGCCCGGCCAGGTCGCCCGCGGCCCGGTACTGGGCCAGGCGGGCCACTCCGGTCCAGCACTGGCGGCCCACAGCGGCGTCGACGGTTATGTCGCCGTGGAGCCGGGCGGCCAGGGCCGCGGAGGCGGCCAGCAGGACCGAGTCGCCGATGGCGAGCACGTCGTGGCCGAGCGGGCTGGCCGACGCCGCGCTGGCCGGGGGCGCGCTGGCCGGCGGCGCGAGGGGCGTGGCGGTGGGCGCCGGGCCCGGGGCCGGGGTGGTGGTGGCCACGGTGCCATGGGCCAGGGTGCGGGTGGGCACGGGGGGAGGTGCTGCCGGCTGGCTCACCAGGGTCGCCGGGGGGCTAGAGGCGAGCGGGTAGGGGGCCCCCGGGGCCGGTGCCGGCGAGCGGGTGGTGGGGCCGCTCCCGGCGGCCTGTGAGCGGTGCTCGGCGGCGGTGGCCGAGGCCGGGGCGGGGACCGAGGGCAGGGCCACCCGGGCGGCCGGGGTGGAACCCTGGGCCAGGGTGGCGGGCAACGGCGCCGGGTTGACGACGGCCAGGAGCGTGACCGCGGCCGCACCGGCCAGGCCGGCCGAGGCCACGGCCCCCGCCTTGGCCGGCAGGCGCAGCCCTCGCAGGGCGGCTTGGGCACGCCCGGTGCGGAACGGCTGCTCGACGAAGCGGTAGGAGCCTTCGGCCAGCGCCCCCATGAGCGCCAGGCGCGCCACCAGCAATGGAGCCCCCGAAATAGGCACGTCCAGGTTGGGCCGGGTGAGGACGATCACCGGCCAGTGCCAGATGTAAAGCGAGTAAGACCGGTCCCCGAGGTAGCGCAGGGGGGCCAGGGACAGCAGGCGGGCGGGCAGGCCGGGGCGCAGCGAGGCCCAGATGGCGAGGCCGACCAGGACCGAGGCCAGGAAGATGCCGCCTCGGTAGGTGAAAGTGGCCTGGTCGCCGGCCAGCGCGAGCAGGGCCCCGACCCCGGCCAGGGCGCCCAGCCCGACCGGCAGGGCCAAGCGGTCGCCCCGGGCGCGCCTCGGCAGGCCCTGCGTGGGCGGCCCGGCCGGGCGGCTGGTGGGGCGGCTTTGGCGTGCCCGGAGCCCGGCTACCAGGGCGGCGCCGGCCATGAGGCCGGCCGAGTGGGTGAAGGTGTTGTAGTAGACGTTGGAGGGGTCGTGGCCGGGCACGAAGAAAATGGCCATGGCCAGGGCCGATGCCAGCGCCCCGGCCCCCGCCACCCGGGACAGGGCGCGGGCTGGCTGGCGGGTGAAGCGCACGACGGCCAGCACCACCCAGGGCCAGATGAGGTAGAACTGTTCCTCGACCCCGAGCGACCACAGGTGCAGGAGGAGCGGCGGGCGGCCGGTGAGCTCGAAGTAGCTGTCGTGGTGCAGCAGCAGCCGCCAGTTGGCGACGAAGCCCAAAGCGGCCGGTATGTCGGCCCTCAGGCGGGGGATGGCGTCGTGGGCGAAGGCAGCGGCGGCCAGGGCGATGAGCAGGCAGGCGACCACCAGGGCGGGCACCAGCCGCCGGGCGCGCCGGGACCAAAAGCTGCGCAGCTTGGCCCCCAGGTGGCCTGGGCCAGCCAGCAGGTCGAGCAGGATGCCGGTGATGAGGAAACCGGAGACCACGAAGAACACATCGACGCCCAGGTAGCCGCCGGGCAGCCACGAGGGGTTGAGGTGGTAGGCGACCACTGCCCCGATGCCGATGCCCCGCAGGCCGTCCAGCGCCAAGAGGCGGCCGGGCCGCCGAGCGGTCGCCCCCTGGACAGGCAGCGCTTCCAGGGCGGCGGCCGGCTGTGGCGGGGCTTCCTGGGCGGGCGCGACGAGCGGGGCCGTCGCGACGAGCGGAACAGGCGCGCCAGGCGGGGACAGTGCTTGGTCAGCCAGCGGGCCAACGGCCAGGTCGACCACCGGAGGCCCCCCGGCACGTTGGGCCATCTCCCCGGCCCGGGCGCTGGCCAACGCCAGGCCCTGCATGGCCTGGGCCCGCTGGGCCAGGCGGACCTTGGGGGGACGGGGCGGGGCTACGGCGCGCCGGCCGGCCGAGCGCCGAGCCTTGTCCTTGACCCCGTTCATCGCCACCACCCTGGTAGACCCACGGCAGCCAGGCTAGGTTCCCGAGCCCCTCAGGGTGGCGCGGGGAGCGGTTCGCGGGTGGCCTGCAGCAGCTGCTGGAACACCGCTGGCGGGGCCGGCCGCATGAACAGGTAGCCCTGGCCGTAGTGGCACCCCAGGTCGTAGAGATCTCGTTCCTGGTCCGGGCCCTCGATGCCTTCGGCGATCACGTCGATGCCAAGGTTGCGCCCCATCATGACGATGGTGCGCAGCAGCTCTCGGCTGCGGGGGTCGACCAGCATGCGGGAGACGAAGCCTCGGTCCACCTTCAGCGCGTCGATGGGGAAGCGGTGGAGCACTTCCAGCGACGAGTAGCCCGTGCCGAAGTCGTCCAGGTGGAGCTGCACGCCCCGGTCGTGGAGCTCCCTCAGCACCGCTTCGGCGCTGCGGGAGTTGCGCATTATCACGCCCTCGGTGATCTCGATGGTGAGCAGGCCCGGGCTGGCCCCGGTGGCCGCCAGCACGTCGTCGATGGCCTGGACCAGCCCGCCGTGCCAGAACTCCCGGTTGGACACATTGACCGCCACCCGGAAGCCCTTGCCCACGCGGGCCCGGTCCTGCCAGGCTTTGGCCTGGGTCAACGCCTCTTCGAAGGCCCAGCGGCCCATGGGCACGATGAGGCCGGTGTCCTCCGCCAGGCCCAGGAACTCAGCGGGCAGGATGCAGCCCCGCTGGGGGTGCTGCCAGCGCACCAGGGCCTCAGCCCCCACCACCAGGCGGGTCCCGAGGCGCACCACGGGCTGGTAGTACAACTGCAGCTGCCGGCCCGAGATCGCCTCTCGCAGCTCCTGCTCGGTGCGCAGGCGGCTCATGGCGCCGGCGTGCATGGAGGCGTCGAAGTGCAGGAACGACCCCCGTTCCAGGCCCTTGGCCCGGTACATAGCGGTGTCCGCGTCTCGGAGCATTTCTTCGGCGCGGTCGTAGCCGGCCGTGCTCGTGGCGATGCCGACGGTGGCCGTCACCACCACGTGGTGGCCCTCGACCTCGTAGGGCTCGGCCAGCCTTTCTTGCAGGCGCTCGACGATGGCCCTCACCACCTCCGGTTCGGCGGTGCCGTCGAGGAGCACGGCGAACTCGTCGCCTCCGAAGCGCACCGCCGTGTCCCCCTCGCGCAGGTGAGCGGTGACCCGCTCGGCCACCTTGGCCAAAAGGGTGTCCCCGGCCACGTGGCCGAGGCTGTCGTTGACCACCTTGAACAGGTCGAGGTCCAAGAACAGGACCGAGAACTGGTAGCCGGGGGACCGCTTGGCCCTCCCGATGGCCTGGGCCAGGCGCTCCATGAACAGCGCCCGGTTGGGCAGGCCGGTGAGCGAGTCGTACAGGGCGGCCTGGCGCAGCCGGTCCTCCAGCTGCTTGCGTTCGGTGATGTCGGTGAGCGAGCCGACCAGGCGCGTCGCCTTGCGGCCGGCCCCGGGGACCGTCATCCCCCGGCACAGGGCCCAGCGGTAGGAGCCGTCCTTGGCCCGCACCCGGTGCTCGACCTGCAGGCTGGCCGCCTCGCCCCGCAGGCTGGCGTCTACCAGTCCCTCCACCATGGACCGGTCGTCAGGGTGGACTCGCGAGAACCACTCGGCCGGCGAAGAGCCCACCTCCTCGTCGGCGTAGCCGAGCATGGCTTTCCAACGGGGGGAGTAGAAGACGATGCCCGCAGCCACGTCCCAGTCCCACAGCCCGTCGTTGGCCGCGCCAGCAGCCAGGGCGTAGCGCTCCTCGGAGGCCTGGATCTCCTCGAGCAGGTCCCGTTCCCGGGCGTAGGCACGAGCCAGGTCCTCGCGTTGGCGGTGGAGCGACTCGACCATGGCCGAGCGGTCCAGGGCGGCGCCGAGCAAGGCTGCCCACTGGTAATAGATGTCCCGTCCGGTGGCGGCCACCACCGCCGGTGGGCCCACCGCGGCCAGGAAGCCCCAGGAGCGGGCCGGGGTGCGCACGGGCAGGACGTGGACGACGTCGTCGGGGGCGACGCCCTCGGCCGTCAAGGGCTGCAGCGGTGGGAGCTGCTCTGGCCGCAAGAAGGTACCGGCCGGCAGGCGCTCGTCCAGGCCCGGGCCGTAGACGCCTCTCACCTGGAGCTGCTGCCACCCCGGGCCGCTGTCGTCGTCGGCCCACAGCGCCAGGCAGGCGGTGCGGGCCTGGGTGCGGGCCAGCCAGGCGAGCGAGCTGGGGTCACCGGCATGTGGGCCGCCCAGGTCCATGCTGATGAAGTACTCGTTGCGCAGCGAGCCCTGGAGAGCGTCGCTGGCCTTCGCCTGGGCGCGCAGTTCGGCCTGGGTGAGGGCGAACGACAGCTCGCGCACGCAGCCGTCCAGGGCCTCCAGGCGCTCGGGGCTGAACCCGGCCGAGACCAGCAGGGCCCGGCGGTACTGCTGGACGCACTCCACGGCTACGGTGATGGTCTCAGGGCGGGGGAACGCGTCGTAGATGGCTTCGGCCACTTCCCGGACCGCCTGGCGGGAGACGACATGGTCGGCCACGGCCTTTTCCATGATGACGCGCAGCTGCTCGGTCAGCTGGTCCAGGAGCTCTTCCTGCTCCTCGTCGGCCTCCGGCTCGGCCAGGAGGCGGGCCATGTTGGCCCGCAGCACGTCGCGGTGGGACCGCCTGGTGCCCGCCGTGGGCCGGACGGGCAGGGGCGTGCCCGGGCAGCCGCAGGACTCCCGGGCTATGAAGCTTGTCTTCACCCGGTAGTCCCGGGGGCTCACCTGCTTGCCCCGGGCCATGTCCGCCACCAGGCGGGCGGCCCGCTCGCCCAGGCGGCCGAGGTTCTGGCGGACGCTGGCCAGGGCCGGGCGGAGCTGGGAGACGAAGGGGTGGTCGTCGAAGCCGGTGATGGCCATCTGGTCGGGCAGGGCCACCCCGGCTGCCTGCAGGGTGCGCATGACCCCCACGGCGTTGAAATCGGTGGCGGCCACCAGGGCGGTGCAGGGCAGGCCGGCCTTGAGGATGGCGGCCGCGGCCGCCTCCCCGCCTTCTTCCATGTTGTCCGGGGCGACGAACAGGAGGTCTTCGCCCGGGCCCAGGCCGTGGCGGCGGAGGGCGGCGGCGTAGGCCTCGTAGCGTTCGGCGATGTCGTCGTTGTCCACGTTGCCGGCAAAGCCGATGCGGCGGTGGCCGTGGGCGACCAGGTGGTCCACGGCCTGGGTGACCCCGGCCCGGTTGTCGGGCAGGACGACGGGGCACTCGAAGCCGGGCACCTTGTGGCTGACCGTCACCACCGGCTTGCCCCGGGCCTGCAGCTCCTTCAGGTAGGAACGGGGGGCGGCGTTGACGACCACCACGAAGCCGTCCGCCTGCTCCCAGGCGACCGGTGCCCAGAACGGGGGTATGCCCTGGTAGCCGTCCCCGAGGGTGGCGTCCAGGGTCTGCACCCCCACGGCCCGGCCGCCCACGCCGGCCAGGTAGCGGGCCACGCCCTGCAGCACCCGGCCGAAGAACGCGCCGGCCAGCAACGGGGAGAGGACCCCAATCGTCAGGTCGTCGCCCAAGCTTGTCTCCCTTGTCCGGGCTGTAGCCAGCTGTGGCTCCTGGTCATTGATCGTCACTTTGGTAGCCGGCTTTACCCGGCCGCCCTGCCCGGCGCCACCTGGGCCGGCCTGGTTGGCACCACCCGGCACGTTGCCCAGCTGGCCGGTCCCGCTCATGGGCCCACTGCCAGCGCCCGGCCGAGCGCGACCGCCCCCAGCAAGTCGGCGTCGGCAGCCAGGCCCCCGGCGATGACCTCGACCGCCCTGGCCGCGGACGGGGCGGCGAAGCGCCCGATCATCTCCTGGATGCCGGAGGCCACGTGGCCGCCGGCAGGGCCGAGGCTCCCATCGACTATCACTGCCTCGGGGTTGAACAAGGTGACGAAGTCAGCCAGCGGCCGGCCGATGGTACGGCCCAGGTCCTCGAGCACCCGCCTGGGGCCGGCCTCCCCGGCGGCGGCCAGGTCGAGCACGTCCCGGAAGCTGAGGGGCCGGTCGTAAGCGGGCTGGACCGCCTCCACCAGGGCGTCGCCCAGCAGGTGGGACAGGCAGCCCCTCCCCCCGCAGGGGCACAGCGGCCCGTCGTCGCGGACATGGAGGTGGCCCAGCTCCCCGGCAAAGCCGCTGGCCCCCCGGTGCAGGCGGCCGCCGGCCACGATGCCCGCGCCCACCTGGCCCACCAGCTTCAAGTAGACAAAGCTGTCCAGGCCTTGGCCGGCCCCGAAGGCGGCCTCCCCGAGCGCCCCCAAGTTGGCGTCGTTCTCCGAGACCGCCGGTACCCCCAGGCGCTCGCCGACCTCCTGGGCGGGGTCGGTACCGAGCCAGGTGAAAAAGGCCGGCCGAGGCCTGCCCGCAGCCGGGGGACCTCCCTCGCCCGCCAGCGCCTCGTCATGGCCCAGGCCCTGCCTCCCGGTCGCTTCGTCCCCACCTGGCCGGCTATCCACCTGGGCCGCCCTGCCGGGGCGAGGCACCCCGGAGCCGGGCTGGATGGGCGCCGGTACGCCGACGACGACGACCTTCAGCTGGTGCTTGTGGAGCCGGGCGCCACCCAGGACACCCGACAGGAGGGCGAGGGCAGGAGCGGTCATGCCCGCTTCGGACGTGGCCCGGCTCAGACGGGCCGTAGCTCGGCTCAGCACATGGCCGGCGTAACTGAGCGCGGCGGCGCTCAGGTAGCCGCCGGAGAGCACGACCGCGCCCAGCACCGGCACCGGGCCTTCGAGCACGAGCCGCTTGGCCGGCCGCCCGGGGCGCGCTTGGGCCGGCGGCTCGGGAGGCTGCTCGATGACCCGGCCGCTCCTTACCAGGCTGTCGACCACGCCGGAGACCGTCCCTTTGGGGATGCCCAGCTGGTGGGCCAGGTCGGAGCGGGTCAGGCCGGGGCAGCGGGCGAGGGCTTCGAGCACCCGCTGGCGGTTGCGGGAAAGGGCCCCGCCGGTGGCGGCCTCGCCCCTGCCGGGCGCGCTCCTGGTGCCGGCAGCCCCACCCCGGCCTGCCCCGTTCGTCGGGCCCCCATGCTCACCTGGGCCCGCCGCGCCCTTGGCCACCGCAGCCTCACCCGGGCGTTGCCCACTGGCCACGGGCCGACTGTAGCGCGTATTTGCTCTGGGTTGGCAAAAACCTGCGGTCCTGGTGGTGTAGTAGCCTCGTAAGCAACCGGGACAGCGACAGGATTTTGTCTGTGCCAGAGCTAAATGCTGGAGGCGAAGCTTCTCCTCGCCCGGGACCGGGGGGAGGCGCCCTCCAGGTCCGGGCCTTCCGCTGGTGGTTCTTTTCCCAGGTGCTTTCGGCATCGGGGAGCATGACCCAGGCGGTGGCCCAGTCCTGGCTGGTCCTGCAGGCCACCCACAGCGCCTTCCTGCTTTCACTCATCGCCACGGCCACCTTCGCGCCGCTTCTGGCCGGTGGGGCCTATGCCGGCTCGGTGGTCGACCGCTTCGACCGCCGCCTGGTCCTGGTTTTCACCCAGTCGAGCTATTTCGTGCTCGGGTCGGCCTTGGGCGGCCTGGCCCTGGCCGGGACCCTGCCGGTCGGGGGCTTGTTCGCTTTCGCCTTCGTCAACGGCTTGGTGAGCGCCTTCGACATGCCGGCCCGTCAGGTCCTGGTCGTGGAGCTGGTCGGCCCCACCCGTACCGCCAATGCCATCAGCCTCAACGAGGTGGTCATCAACAGCTCGCGGGTGCTGGGGCCGGCGGCCGGCGCGGTGCTGCTGGCAACCCTGGGCGCGGCCGCCTGCTTCTTGTTCAATGCCGCCTCCTACCTGCCGCCCCTGGCGGTGGTCCTGGTCATTTTGCACCGGCGCGGCGCGCTTGGCCTGTTGGCGGCCAGGCCAGGCCGGCTCGGGGGGCCCGGCGCCGGAGGGCCCCGACGAGGACGGGGGCAAGGGCCACGGGCCAAAGCCACCAACGGCGGGGTGCGGGAGGGCCTGGCCTTTGCCTGGCAGCACCGAGCCGTGCGCTACGCGCTGGCGATGGCGGTGGCGGCCGGGATGCTCTACAACATGGGCAGCACGCTCCCGTTGGTGGCCGCTCGCGTATTTCATTTGGGGGCCGGTGCCTATGGGGCAATGGTCTCGGCTTTTGGCGGGGGAGCGGTGGCCGGCGCGTTGGTGGCGGGCAGGGGGCCGTCCTGGCCGAGCGCCAGGCGGGTGCGGGCCCTGGGGGCGCTGACCGGGGCCACGGTCTGCCTGGACGCGCTGTCGCCTGCCGTTGCCGGTTTCTTCGCCGGGCTAGCCGTAGCCGGCTTTTTGTCGATCTGGTTCATTGCCCTGGCCAACGCCCTGGTGCAGCTGCGCACCGGCCCGGCCCTGCGGGGGCGGGTGATGGGGCTGTGGTCGATGGCCCTGCCGGGCACGACCCCACTGACCAGCCTCTTGGTTGGCGGGGTGGCCACCTGGGCCGGCGGCAGCAGCGGGGCCCGGGCCGGCTTCGGCCTGTCCGGTGCCGCACTGCTGGTGACCGTGGCCCTGGGCTGGCGTTCGCTAGGGGACAGCTGAAGACAGCCGTGCGCGAAACCCGCGGGCAAAAACGCGGCGCAGGCAGCCAAGGTGCGCTATCGTCCGGCCAGGACCACATGGGAACGGTCCGTAAATAGACAGGAGGCACCATGGCCAATGGTGTTCCCGGGGGCGACCCTAGCCCCCCGCCACCGCGTCAGGCCCAACCCGGGCCTGGGCTGGGAGGCATGCAGTTGCCGCCCATCGACCCCCAAGCCCTGTCCAAGACCCCCTGGGTGGTCGGCGCAGCTGCCATCCTGGCCGCCCTGGTCATCTATTGGCTGGGCTCCATCATTGCGGCGTTTGCCTCGGGCCTGCCCTTTCGGGCCCGCATAACGGGAGGCTTTTTCGGCGGCCAGGGTTTCTTGGGCCCAGGGAACTTCACTTGGGGGCTCGCCATGCTCTTGGCCGTCGCCCTGCTCGTCTTGGGCAGTGGTAGGGAGCCCGACCGCTCCAGCGTGGTCAGCTTGCTTTACCAGCTCCTGTTGGCGGCGTCGGCTTTGATCGCGGCGGCTGCCGCCGTGAACGCCATCGTGGAGGTCACCGACATCGCCAGTAGCCCCGACGCCGCCCTGGCCAGCTTCGTGGAGTACCTGGCGGCCATCCCCATCGCCGGTGCCGCCGCTTTGTGGGCCTGGCGGGCCGGCCCGGCACGGCCACCGGCGCCCAAGCCCTGAAGCTGGGCGCGCCGGCCACGCCTCGGGCTTGGTTAGCGGGCCGGGATGCGGTAACGCTGGCAGCGGCTGCACCACCAGCGGTAGTTGAGCTTGGCCTTGCACCTCGGGCAGCGGTAGGCGCCGGCCCAGGCCAGGGCGAC
>JAJPKN010000038.1 GCA_021323695.1 Actinomycetota bacterium
CAGATCGAGGACACCAACATGGCGTCCCAGATGGTCAACTTCACCCAGGACCAGGTCCTGGTGCAAGCGGGCGTGTCGATGCTGGCCCAGGCCAACCAGATACCCCAGATGGTGCTCAAGCTCCTCGGCTAGCGCCCAGGCAGCTGACCGGGCCGGCCGGCGGGTGCCGGCCGGCCCCGGCCCAGCACCACCTGGCCGGGCCGCAGCAGCCAGCTGGCCGGGCCGGGTTAGCCAGCTGGGCGAACTTCGACCAGCACGAAAACCGCCGACCAACAAAAGAGCCGGCCCAACCGGACGAGCAGGGACCAAGAAGAAGGGAGCAAGCCTCCAAATGTCGCTCAGCAGCAGCGGGTCGTCCACCCAGCTCGGTTACCTGGACACCAGCGCCACCCTGGCGGCCCTCCTTGGGACCACCAACACGGGCCTCACCTCCAACAGCCCCCCCATCACCATTTCCGGCCTGGTCTCGGGGATCAACACCCAAGAGATCGTGGCTGAGCTCATGCAGGTCGCCGAGCTGCCTCAACAGCAGCTACAAGCCCAGCTCAACAGCGCCTCCACCGTCCTCGCCAGCTACCAGGAGCTGTCCAACGACGTCGCCACCTTGCAGTCGGTCGCCGACACCCTGGCTTCCCCCTCGGGATGGCAAGCGTGGATCCCCAACGCCACGACCTCGGACGCGACGGCAACAGTGGGGGCGGGAGCCATCGGGGGGTCGATCACCTTCTCGGTGGACGCTCTGGCCCAGGCCGACTCGCTGATCTCCTCAGGCAGCGTCACCTCAGAGAGCTCACAGGTGACGAGCGGCCCTCTGTTGGTGGCGGTAGGCGGTGGCGGCCTCGGCATCGGGACGCTCGCCTCGTCGAACCTGGCCATAGGCAACCACACCATAGCCGTCACCCAGGCTTCAGCGGGGGCGTCCCTCACGTCTGCCGCAGCCCCCGCATCTTCCACCACTATCACGACAGGCACCAACGACACCCTCACCTACAACCTCGACGGCAACGCCGAGAGCCTCACCATCGCGGCCGGCACCTACACGGCGTCGCAGTTGGCCGCGGCAGTCCAGTCGGCGTCCGGCGGCAACCTCACCGCCACCATCAACTCGAGCGGCGACATGGTGCTCACCACCACGGCCCAGGGCAGCGCCACTTCCCTGGAGGTGACGGGCGGGGACGCCGCCACCACGCTGGGGTTCACGACGACCCCCACCTCGACCGCCTACGGCACCGACGGGGTGGTGACGGTGGACGGCGTCTCCAATACCCTGACGAGCTTTGCGCCCAACAGCCCGGTCACCTTGAACGGCCCCAACGGCTCGAGCGTGACCGCGACCTTCACTGGGCCCCTCACGGTCGGGTCGCTCACGGCCGCCGAGGTCAACACCGGGGACGGCAGCCTGCAGTCAGTCGTCGAGGCCATCAATTCTGCCGGCCTGGGCCTGTCCGCCAGCGCGGTGAGCACGGGCACCAACGAGTACCGCCTGTCCCTCCAGTCGACCCAGACCGGTGCCGCCAACACCATCAACATAGCCACCAACGCCTTCGCGGGCCTGGGGCTGCTCACCACCGTGACCGCCGCAGCCAACGCCCAGATCACCGTGGGCAGCGGCTCAGGAGCCTTCGAAGTGACCAACAGCTCCAACAACATCACGGGCCTCATGCCTGGCGTCACGATCACCCTGCTACAAGCCGACCCCACCCACCAAACGACGATATCGCTCCAGCCGGACGGCCAGACCATGGCCACCACCGTCCAGAGCCTGGTCACGGCGGCCAACAACCTGATCAAGGACCTCAACACCCTCACCGCCTACACGCCGGCAAGCGGGTCGGGCACTTCCGGTACCGCCGGCCCACTGCTGGGCGACCCTACGGCGGAGGGCTTGCTCAACTCGGTCCTGTCGGCCATAAGCGGGACAGCTGGCGTCAACTCGACTGGTTCCGCCGCCCTCCTTGGCATCACCATGAACCAGGACGGCACCTTGGACTTCAACCCGGCGACCTTTGCCGCCGCTTATGACGCCAACCCCACACAGGTGGCCAACTCGTTCATATCCGGCGGCGACAGCACGAACCCTCTCATGTCCTTCTACGAGTCGACCGACGCCACCGCCCCGGGCCAGTACGAAGTGAGCGTCACCCAGGCGGCGACCCAGGCCACTGACACCGGGGCCGTGCTCCCCGGGGGGACGGTGAGCACCCCCGAGACCCTCACGGTCAGCGCCGGCTCCGCCAGCGCCAGCTACACGACGACCAACGGCGAGACGTTGAGCGCGATCGCCTCCGGGCTCAACAATGCTTTCGCGGCCAACAACGTGAACGTGAACGCCACTGTGCTCAACGGTGACCAGTTGGTGCTCACCAGCATGGGCTTCGGCTCGGCTGCTTCGTTCAACGTGACCTCGACCGCTGTCGGCTCGGGCACCACCGGGCTGGCGTCTGTGGCCAACAGCCCCCAGACCTTCACCGGCACCGACGTGGTGGGGACGATCAACGGCCAGGCAGCCAAGGGGACCGGCCAGCTGCTGCAGGGCCAGACCAACACCAGCGCCCAAGGGCTCCTCGTGCTGGTCTCCGCCACCCCGGCCCAGCTGGCATCGGCCGGAGGGACCATCACCGGCACGGTCAACTACCAGCCGGGCATCGCCCAGTCCCTGGCCAACGCCGCCTACGCGGCCGGCAACCCGGCGACCGGCACCCTGGTCAACGCCATCGCCGGCGAGCAGGCCCAGATGAACAACCTCTCAACCGAGATCGCCAACTGGGACCCGGTCCTCCAGGCAGAGCAGCAGCAGCTGGAAGCAGAGTACACCGCCATGGAGACTTCTTTGGCTGCGCTCAAGTCGACCCAGAGCTACCTGGGACAGTTCGTAGCCAGCCAGTCCGGCTCGTCGCCCACTGGCGGCTGAGGCACAAGCGGTAAGGGGAAGAAGGAGGTACCGAGTGCCCAACGACAGAGCTCGCAACGCGTACTTGGTGAACGCGGTGACCAGTGCGCCACCCGAACGGCTGTTGACCATGCTCTACGACGCGCTGGTCAACAACGTCGCGGCCGCAGAGGAGGCTATGGAGCGGCACGACTTCTATACCCTCAACCAACGGCTCCTCAAGGCCCAGGACATCGTCCTCGAACTGCGCGGGACACTGAAGCCCGAGCTGTGGGAAGGTGGCCCCGCGCTCTTGGCCATCTACAACTACGTTTACCGCCTGCTGGTCCGGGGCAATGTCCACAAGGACGCCGGTGCCCTCTCCGAAGCCCGCAAATTGCTGGAGCCGCTACAGTCCGCCTGGCACCAGGCCGCCGACATCGTCGCTGCCGAACGGGCCGGGGTGGCGGCGGGAGCTGCAGTTGTGGCTGCAGCTGGGTCGGGCTCCGTGGCTGAGACGGCAACGGGAGGGGTGGTTGGTGACGAAGCTGGCGCGCCAAGGGCCCGAGCCACCGCTTTGAGCGTCAGTGCCTAGGCGCCAACGGACAACCGTTGCCCCCGTCCCGGAGGGTGAGCCGGCTGACATCACCATGCCCCCTCCCGCCGGTGGCCCGTCAGCCAGCCTCGTCCTGCCTCCGCCCCAGCGCCATGGCGCCCCTGAGCTCGTCGCGCCTCCCTCCCCAGGCGAGGACGCGCTCGGGCCCGAGGAACGGCTGCACCGCCTGGAGCACATGGTGGCCGCGCGAAGCGCTGCTCTCCGCCGGCTGCCGCTGTCCGCGCCCGTGCCTGCCGAGGTGCTGGCCCTGTTGACTGCCCCGCCTGTCCCGCTGACCGGCATCCCCCCCAAGGACATACCCCGGGTGGTAGCCCTCCTTGACGAACTGCAAGAGCTCATAGAGGACCTGGCCCTGCGCCAGCGGGCGCTGGCCGGGCGCCTGGCCGCCGTCCGCTCGGCCCGGCGGGGGGCCGGGCCCCCGGTCCACCTGCTGGACTGCTCCACCTGAGCCCGAAGCTGGCGGCTAGCGGTCGGGCCCAGCCCGGCACCCCTCCTCGTTCTTTGCCCTGATGGCGGGTTCTCTGTCCTGATATGGCTCGTACATGCCACAAAACAGGGAGGAGAACTGCAGACGGGGGCAAAGAACGGCGGGACAGGCATGGACGGGACGGGCATGGGCGGGACGGGCATGGGACGGGCCGAGGGCATGCAACCTGCTCAAACGCGCTCCAAGGGGAAAACCCCGACAGGCGAGCACTCTGAGTGGCGCCTTTGGCTCAGGTGGGCCGACCGCCTGCCGATGACGCTACTGAGCAGGGAAGCAACAACCCGTACGCCACGGACTGGCAGGGCCTACTTCTTCGGAGGCAGTGGTGTACATTTTGCTCGCTCGAGCTTGGCCAGCAGGCGGGCCTGGCGCCACGGCGCGGGGGGCAGGGTTATGAGCCCCCAAGCCAATGCTCCCCTCTCAGATCTGGCCACCAACGCCCTCTACCAGGCGATGCAAGGGCTGTGGGCAGAACAACAGGCCGTGGCCAACAATGTGGCCAACGTCGACACGCCTGGCTACCTGGCCAAAGACGTCAACTTCGAGCCCAGCCTGGCCCAGGCCATCGCCAACGGCGACCCGTCCCAGATGCAGGTGACGGTGACGACCTCGACCGCCGCCCCTCAGCAGGACGGCAACAACGTCAACCTGGCCGACCAGATGGTGGAGGGCGAGAAGGCAAGCCTGCAGTTCCAGACGATGGTGGACGCCTTGAACGCCAAGTTCCAACTTCTCGGCACGGCTATAAGCGAGTCACCGACGGGCTGAACAAGAGCCACCGACAGGCTGGACAAGGAGCACAACAAATGGGCCTCTTCGACCCCATCGACACGGCGGCGACAGGCGTTGACGCCTCGCAGACCTGGCTCAATGCCATCTCGGACAACATCGCCAACATCAACGATGTCACCTCCACATCACAAGGTGCCTACCAGACGCGCTACGTGGTCATGGCCGCAGTACCGGGCCAGCCGGGGGGGACGGGCCCGGCCAGCGCGCTGGACGCCAGCATCGGCGGCGGCGTCGAGGTGGCGGGCGTCGCCCTGGGCAGCCCGGCCGGTGTGCTCGAGTACGACCCGAGCAACCCGCTGGCTGACAAGCAGGGCATGGTCAGGGCGGCCAACGTCGACCTCGGTGCGCAAATGACCGACATGATCATGGCCCAGGACGGCTACGAGGCGAACATCGCCACCATCAGCCGCGCCCAACAGGCCTACCAGGCGGCCCTGGGGTTGAAAGTATGAGCATGGTCTCGCCCGTCGGGGCGGTCACCGGCCCGAGCGCCCTGTGGCCACCGGGTGCCGCCCAACCACCAGGGGCCCAGCAGCCCGGAGCCGGCCCTATGGGGGCCGCAGGGGCCGGGGCCCAGCTCCCCCAGCCTGCCCAGCCGACTTTGCCCACCTCCCCGACCCTGGGGACGGGCGTCGCCCCAGCCGGAGCTGGCCTCACGGCGGCCGGCAACGGCACCGACAACGGTTTCGCGGGCGTCTTGGGCAGCGCCATAGACAGCCTCCAAGCGGCCCAGAGCGGCGCGGACAGCCTGGCCACCCAAGCCGCCACGGGCAGCCTCACGAACGTTTCCGACTACATGGTGGCAGCTGAGGAGGCCAACCTCGACACCCAGCTCACCGTGGCGGTAAGGAACAACGCCTTGCAGGCCTTCCAACAGGTCATGGGGATGCAACTTTGACCGCGGTCATGAGCCCCAAGCGGCCCGAGGGGGCCGGCACTGCAGGGCCCAGGAACGGCAACGTCCTGCTGCACCTGCGGGAAAGAGCCAAGGCGGTGGCAGCCGGGTTTTCCAGCGGCCAGAAGGCCGTCGTCGCCGTGGCCGTGCTGGGCCTGGTCGTCGGTGGCTACCTGTTCATGTCGTGGGCCGCCAAACCAACCTACGTGCCTTTGTTCTCCAACCTGAGCCCGACGGACGCGGCGGCCATCACCCAGAAGCTGGCGGCCAACAAGGTCCCTTACCAGCTGGGCGAAGACGGCCAACAAATCCTGGTCCCGGAGGCCGACGTCTACCAGCAGCGGCTGGACATGGCCGCGGCCGGGCTGCCTTCGACCGGCCAGCAGGGTTACAGCCTGCTGGACAACGCCGGGGTGACCACCTCTGAGTTCCAGCAGCAGGTGGAGTACCAGCAGGCGGTCGCCGGCGAACTGGAAAAAACGATCGAGTCGATAAACGGCGTCGACTCGGCTCTGGTCAACGTCGTCATACCCCAGCAAAGCCTTTTTGCCACCAGCTCGGAGCAGCCCAGCGCGTCGGTGCTGGTGTCCCTGGCCAATGGGACTACCCTTTCGGCCGAGCAGGTGCAAGCCATCGTGCACCTGGTCGCGTCCAGCATCGAGGGCCTCTCCCCCGACAACGTCACCGTGGCGGACAGCAACGGCGACGTCCTCAACGCGCCGGGGACAGGCGCGGCGAGCGTGGCCGCCGGGTCGCTCGAACAACAAGAGACCCAGTCCTACGAGCAGGACCTCGACAACTCCCTCCAGGACTGGCTGGCCAGCGTGCTCGGGCCGGGCAACGCCGTGGTCCACACCAGCGCCGAGCTCAACTTCGACCAAAGCCAGACCACCAGCCAGATCTACGACCCCAACAAGCAGGGGCCCATCCCGGTGCAGCAGGCCACCTCCAGCCAGAGCTATACCGGCCCCGGCGCCAGCCAGGTGGCCTACGGGAACCTGGGCGTCACCACCACGACCGTGCCGGCGGGGAAGAAGCCAACCGGGTCGCCCACACCTACTTCCACCACCGTCCCTACCTACACCCAACAAGGCAGCTCCCAGCAGGACGTGGTCAGCGAGGTGACCAAGACCGTCGATTCCGCTCCCGGGACGCTGGTCCGGCTGTCAGTGGCAGTGATCGTCAACAGCTCCGTGAAGGGGGTCACGGCCAACGAGGTCAAGCAGCTCGTGTCCCAGGCTGCCGGGCTGCAACCTTCAAGGGGCGACACCATCCAGGTCGGGTTCTTGCCGTTCAACCAGGCCGCCGCCAATGCTCAGGCGGCCCAGCTCAAAGCCGCGGCCGGCGCCAAGAGCCAGGCCCAGCTGATGAGCGAGGCCCGCGACCTGCTGGTCGCGCTGGTGGTCCTGGGCCTGTTGTTCTTCGCCATGAGGCGGGTCACCAAGACCACCCGGGTGCCCTTGGCCCTGCCCACCCCCCCAGTGCCGCTCGAGCTCGACGCGGCAGAGCACTACCCAGACGAGGAGGACCGGACGCTCGCGCTGGCCCCCGTGCCCGCCCAGGTGCCGCCCCCGGCCGAGCACGAGGTGCACCAGATAGGCCAGATGATCGAGAACGAGCCCGAGCGCATCGCCGAGATGCTGCGCTCTTGGCTGGAGGCGGGCGAGAGGTGAGCGGGCGAGACGTGAGCGGGCGAGAGGTGAGCGGGCCAGAGGTGGGTGCCCGAAAACTAGCAGCCCGAAAACTAGCAGCCCGAAAAGTAGCCGCCCGAGAAGTGCGCGGCCGAGAGGTGACGGGGGTAGGGCACTAGATGGCCGACACCATGGCCCCGATCTCGGGCGCCCGCAAAGCAGCCCTCCTCCTGGTCGCCATCGGCCAGGAACGGGCGGCCCGCATCCTGCAGTCGCTGACCGAGGAGGAAGTGGAAAAGGTCATGGCCGAGGTCGCCAACCTCGGCCCGGTGGAAGAAGGAGTCGTCAACCAGGTACTGCAGGAGTTCGTGACCGAGGCGCGCCAGCACGTGCGCTGGACACAAGGTGGCATCGAGGTGGCCAAGGAGCTGCTGGCCCAGGCCCTGGGGAGCACGGCCAAGGCTGAGGCCATGCTCGCCCGCATCGGGGGCACCCCGGTCGGTTCCCACTTCCGTGCCCTCACCGCCCTGGACTCGTCGGTCGCGGCCTCCCTGCTGGCGCGCGAGCACCCCCAGACCGTCGCCCTGGTCATCTCGAAGCTCCCTCCGGAACGGGGCCTGGCCATGCTGAGGGAGCTCCCCGACCCGCTGAAGGGGGACGTCGCTTACCGCATCGCCACCCTGGCCACGCCAAGCCCAGAAGCCATAAAGGCGGTGGAGTCTGGCCTGGAGCGGCGTATCGTTGCCGCCGCCGCGGGCCAGCGCCTGCGTGCCGACAGTGACCCCGTCAAGCCCCTGGTGGAGATCCTGGTCCGGGCAGACGGCGACACCGAGCGCGAGATCTTGGAACGCATGGACGAGATCGACCCTCAGCTGGCCCAGGACGTGCGCCAGCGCCTGTTCACCATCGAGGACCTGGTCAAGCTGGAGGACAAGGCTCTCCAGCTGCTGTTGCGCCAGGTCGACACCAAGGAACTGGCGCTGGCGCTCAAGGGCACCAGCGAGCCGGTACGCCAAAAGGTGTTCGCCAACCTGTCGGAGCGTGCCCAGGAGAACCTGAAGGAAGAAATGGACCTCCTCGGCCCCCAACGCCTTCGCGACGTCGAAAAAGCGCGCAAGGAAGTCGTCCGGACGGTGCGCCAACTGGAACAGGAGGGCTCCATAGTGCTTTCCAGGGCGGTCGAGGACTATGTCGAGTGAGCTGTTCGTCCCCGCTTCGGCTGGGCCCACCACCGTGCTACCGGCCAGCGTCGACGACGCCCTGCCCGAGCTCACCACGCTCCAGGAGCGCTACGACCATGGCTACCAGAAAGGTTTCATGGCCGGCTATGCCGAGGGGGTCAGGCAGGCCCAGGCCGAACGGGCCGCCGACCTGGCCAACCACAAGGCGGCGTGCGCGGCGGCCCAAGCTCGGGCCTCGAGCCTCCTCGGCCACCTGGCCGCAGCCGCCGACGAGCAGCTGGCAAGGCTTGCGGGACAGTCGGCAGCGCTGACCGAAGAACTGGTGGAGGCGGCCTTCGAGTTGGCGGAGGCGGCCTTGGGCGCCGAGCTGCGGTGCCGGCCCGAGCGTGCCCTGGAAGCGGCCCGCCAGGCCCTGGCCGGCCTCCCGCCCGAGCCGGCCGTGGTGCGGGTCAACCCCCAGGACGAACCCCTCCTGCGTGGCGGGCTGCACAGCGAGCCAGCGCCGGCCACGGCGCCAGCGCAGCCCGGCCTCCACCCCTCCGCCACGGCCAGGTCAGGGCAGGCAGTCACGGTGGTGGCCGACCCGGGTGTCGAACCGGGCGGCTGCATAGTGACGGTGGGGGCGACGACGATAGACGCTCGGGTCGGCCAGGCCTTGGCTCGTGCCCGGGAAGCTTTCTACCGGGCGAGCGCCGAGGACGACGTCTTGGGCGGCACCCCTGAGGAGCACTCGGGTGGCACCCCTGAGGAGCAGCGGTGACCCCTGCCATCGCCCAGGACCGGCGGGGGAGCACCTCGAGCTCGGCCTCCGTCCGCGCCCGCCTGGAGGCGGCCATCTCCGCCGCCCGCCCTCGTCCCGTGGGCCGCGTCCGCTCCGTGGTCGGCTTGAGCATCTTGGTCGAGGGGGTCAACGCCGCCATCGGAGAGGCTGTCACCCTCCCCGCCCCCTCGGGTGAGCTCGTGGCCGAAGTGGTGGCCATCGATGACGACGGCCTGGTCTGCCTGCCCCTGGGCGACCTTCAGGGCATCCGCGCGGGAGCCCCGGTCGAGGTCGCGCCGGGCCGCCTGACCATACCAGTTGGCCCCGAGCTGCGGGGCCGGGTCCTCAACGGGCTCGGCCGGCCGATCGACGGAGGCCCCAGCCTCCGGGACCTGGCCCGGGTGCCCACCGCGGGCACCCCGCCCCACCCCCTGCGGCGGTCCCTGGTCGAGACCCAGTTGCCCCTCGGGGTGCGCGCCATCGACGCCCTCCTCCCCTGCGGACGGGGACAGCGGCTCGGGATATTCGCGGGTTCGGGAGTAGGCAAGTCCAGCCTCCTGTCCATGGTGGCCAGAGGCACCGAAGCCGACTTGTCCGTCATCGCGCTCGTGGGGGAACGGGGCCGCGAGGTCCGAGAAATGATCGAGCACGACCTCGGGCCGGCCGGCCTGGCCCGTTCCGTGGTGGTGGTCGCCACTTCGGACGAGCCAGCACTCGTGCGCCTGCAGGCCGCCCAAACGGCCACCCGCATCGCGGAGTGGGCCCGCGACACCGGCCAGCACGTCGTGCTCATGATGGACAGCCTCACTCGCTACTGCATGGCCCAACGGGAGGTCGGCCTGTCCGCCGGGGAACCGCCGGCCACCCGAGGCTACCCCCCGTCGGTCTTCTCCCTCCTGCCTCGGTTGTTGGAGCGGGCCGGCGCCGGCGAGCGGGGCAGCATCACCGGTCTCTACACGGTCCTGGTCGAAGGCGACGACATGAACGAGCCGATCGCAGACGCCGCCCGGGCGATCCTCGACGGCCACATCGTGCTCTCCCGCCAACTGGCCACCGCGGGGCATTTCCCGAGCATCGACGTGCTGGAATCAGTGTCCCGGGTGGCCCCCAAAGTGACGACGGCGGAGCACTACGGCCAAGCCAACGAGCTGCGCCGCTTGATGGCTGCCTACCGTGACGCCAAGGACCTGGTGGAAATAGGTGCCTACGTGAAGGGCACCAACCCCACTGTGGACCGGGCCATCTCGCTGAAACCAGCGATAGACCATTTCCTCCGGCAAGACGCAGCCACCGTGGCCCCCATTTCCCAGAGCCTGGCTGCCCTGGCGACGTTGGTGGCACCATGAAGCGGTACCGCTTCAACCTGGCGGCGGTGCTGCGAGCCAGGAGGGCACAAGAAAGCCTGGCCCGGGCAACGCTGGTGGCGGCCAACACTTCTGCCCATGCCGCGGAGTCGGCGGCCAGGCAGAGCCTGGCCCATTACGAGCAAGTCCTGCGGCTCACCGGGCTGGGCGAGCAAGGCTTCATGGCCTCCCGCCAGCGTGCCAGCCTGGCGGCCAAGTCCTTCCTCGATGCCAAGGCCTCGTCGGAACAGGCCAAGGCCGCCGCCGAGGCAGCCACCATGAGGTACCTGGGAGCGCGCCGGGCAGTAGCCGTGCTGGAGCGCCTCGAGGCCCGGCGCCGAGCCGAGCACGCCCGTGCCGTCCAGCACGAGGAGGCCCTGCTGGCCGACGAGCTGGCGGTCGGCCGCCACCGGGGCAGGGCGCTGGCGGGGAAAAGGAACTGAAGGTGCGCCCATGACCTACACCGACGGCCTCTCGGGCGTGCTGGCTGAGATCGGCCAGATCCAAGCGGCACTGTCCTGTCTTCCTCAGCTGGCCCAGCCGGGCGACTTCGAGAGCTTCTTGGCCATGGCCTCTGCCCTGCCCGACGAAGGAGGGCCGGTCACCAGCGCCCCCGGCAGCGCCACGATCGGCTGGCCCCTGGAAGAGGGCTTGCCCGTCAGCCCTCAGCTCACGACGGCCGGCTCCGTCTCGGACGCACCCCAAGGTACCTACGAGTCGGCGGCCCTGGGCCTGTCGCCCGGCGCCCCCGCCCTGGCCAGCCCCCAAGCCGCCCTAGCCGGCTCCCAGGGCCTTGGCCAGCAGGTAGTGGCCGAGGCGGAGAGGTACCTGGGCACCCCCTACCGCTGGGGCGGGACGGACCCCTCCCAAGGGCTCGACTGCTCGGGCTTGGTGCAGGACGTGTTCGCCAACCTGGGCATCCACCTGCCCCGGACCTCCCAGGAGCAGGCTCAGGTCGGCACCCCGGTCCCCAGCCTGGCCGATGCCCAGCCAGGTGACCTCGTTTTCTTCCCTGGGTCCGACGGCACCGCGGCGGCACCGGGCCACGTGGGTATCTACATCGGCAACGGCCAGATGATCGACGCCCCTTACACGGGCGCCAGGGTACGGGTGGACCCGGTGGGCAGCCCGACGGCTATACGCCGTGTCATCGGCGGCCAGGCTGCTCTCGGCCTCTCGGCTGGCTCGGCCTCCAGCGCTCCCGCCCCGGGGCTCTCGGGCTACGGGCTTTCTGGCTACGGGCTTTCTGGCTACGGGCCAGTTTTCGCTCAGGCGGCAGCCCGCACCGGCGTGCCCCAGGACCTCCTGGCCGCCCTGGCCAGTACCGAGTCAGGTGGTCAGCCCGGCGCCGTGAGCCGGGCGGGGGCAGAAGGGCTCATGCAGCTGATGCCGGCCACGGCGGCCAAGCTGGGGGCCAACCCCTTTGACCCCTCCCAAGCCATAAACGCAGCCGCGGACCTGCTGTCCTCCTATTACCAGCAGTTCGGTTCGTGGCCGCTGGCACTGGCCGCGTACAACGCCGGCCCGGCCGCGGTCCGCTCGAGCGGCGGCATCCCCCCGTACCCACAAACCCAGGCCTACGTCCAGTCCGTCCTCAGCCGTGCAGGAATGGAGCAACCATGACCTTGACGAGCATCGCCCCAACCGAGCCGAGCCCCAACCAGGCCACGGCGCCTTTGCCTGGCTCCTCGGCCGCCACCACCAGCGCGGCGACCTTCGCCGGCATGCTCGCCGTCCTGGGGGCGGTACCCCTCCAACCAGGGCTGTCGCCGGAGGTCCTCAGCCCGCCGGCAGATAGCACGTCCGCGGCCGGCGTGGCCTCTGTCGACAGCGTCGGTGGCACCGGCGGGGCAACCGGCACCGGCGGGACCGCCAGCACGGACGAGGCAGCTGGCACCGGCGGCATCGCTGGCACCGGCGGCATCGCCGGCACCGGGCCGGGTGCCACTGGCACCCCCGCTGGCCGCGCCTCCTCTGGCAGCGCCCCCGCTGCCAGCACCGGCACGGGCGGCACTGACCCGCCCTCAGGGCCCGCCGCAGCCAAGGGCGAGGGCGGGGGCAGCTCGCAAGCCCAGGGCGCGTCCAGCAGCTGGTCCTCGGGTGGGCCGAGCTCGGCAGGCTCGACTGGCTCGGCAGGCTCAACAGGCTCGTCTGGCCCCGCCGGCCCCACGACGAACGTGGCAGCGACGTCGGCCAGCCCGGCAGGCACCGGCAGTGCAGGTGCCAGCTCCGCTGGCCACACCGACCCCTCAGCCTCGGGCGCCGGCACCGTCCGTCCCGCAGGGCCCAGAGCAAGTGCGCCCGGCCCGGGTGCGCCCGGACCAAGTGCACCTGGTGCTCCTGCCCGGGTGACCGTTACCGTCACAGCCAACGATGCACAAGGACCGCCCGGAGGCTCATCTAAGCCCGGAGGCCAAGCCGGCTCTGGCCAGGCGGGGGGACCTCTGGGCACTGGGGCCAGCCCCGCAGCCAGCCACGGGGCCACGCCCGAGGCCGGGGGCTTCCCACCCCAGGGGGTTGCCGGGCCAGCGGCAGAGGCTGCCGCACCCCTGCCCCCCGCCGCTTCGGCCGCACTAGCCGGGCCCGGAGGCCCACCGACCACGGGCGGCCCCCCGGGCCTGGCCGACCGAGCAGCTGGAAGTGCGCCTGACGGCGAGCCTCCGGGAGGCAACCGGGCAGCCGTGGCTACCTCGGGAGCAGGGGGCAGCCGACAGCCAGCCGTGGGCCAGGCGGGGGTACCGGCCGCGCCACCCACCGGCCCGGGCACCGGGCCCAGCCAGCCCACCGCCGGAGCCCAGGGACTGGCCAGCCAGCCAGCACGGGGGCCACTACCCCAGGCCGGCCCCGGTGCCGGGACCGCCACCACTGGCCCGCTCCCCGGTAGCCACGGCGCTCTGCCGCCAGGTGGGCCCCAGGACGCCGCCCGACTGGCGCCCACTGGTACCGCCGCGGCCCCAGGCACTGGCACTGGCACTGGCCCCGCCCCGGGCGCGGGCGCTGGGCCAAGCCCCGCAACTGGCCCGGGTACCACAGCAAACAGTGCTGGCCCGCAGGCCCCACTTGCAGGGCCCCAGCCAGCCCCCAACGGCTCCGGCACCACTTCGGTTGGCGGCTCCGCTTCGGCTGGCCCGCTCCGCCCAGGGCCTGCCACGCCCGGGGCACCAGGAGCGCCAGGGACACCTATAGAGGGTGCGCCGGCACCAAGTACCGGCGAGAGAGGCGGCCCCGACGGTGGGAACACCGGGACTAGCAGCCCCGGTACTGGCAACATCGGGACCGGGGGCCCCGGCGGCGGTGCAGGCGGGCCCTCGGGTGCCCCCGCGTCCCAGCCGCCGACCGGGGTGGAGGGCACCCACCCGGGCAGCGCCGGCAGCACCCTGGCCGGTGGGAGCCCGGTCATCGGCACCCTGGCCAGCACCCCGGCACCGGGGCCTTCCCCGGCACCCGCGCCAGGCGCGCTGGCCAGCGGCCCAGGCCCGGTACCCCACCCTGAGCCGGTGGCCGACCAACTGGCCACCGCCATCGGGCCGGCCGCCCGCCAACCGGACGGCAACTACCAAGTGAGCATCCGGCTCCACCCTGAGGAACTGGGCGTCGTCCACGTTGAGCTGCACATCGACGCGGGAGTCGTGAACGTGTCCGTACACGCGGACGGTGACGCCACCCGGGACCTGCTCCGCCAGAACATGGGCCATCTGCGCCAGCAACTGGCCAGCAGCGGCTTGGCGACCGGCCGCTTCGACGTGGGGGGCGGGTCACCACAGACCACCCAGGGGCAGGGCCAGCAGCGGGCCGCCTCGCCCGGCGTGCCCCCGGGAGCCGGGCTCCCCGGCCAACCTGCAGCGCTCAGTGCGGCCGAGCCCCTTCTCCCAGCATCGACCGAGCGCGCCCTGGACATGAGGTTGTAAACCGATGAGCGACATCACCGCCACCACCGGCGCCGCCGGGGCCACCACCACCGCCACCCAGCCCACGGCCACCCTCCCGCCCGGCTATGTGGCCCCCCCGGCGTCGGCGGGCACGACCAGCCAGGGGCTGAACGGGGTCAACGCGGGCACGTTCCTGCAGCTGCTGGTGGCCCAGCTCCAGTACCAGGACCCCACCAGCCCGGTCGATTCGACCCAGTTCCTCTCCCAGACCGCGGCGTTCGAGGAGGTGCAGCAGCTGCAAAGCCTCCAGTCATCGCTTTCGAGCCTGGTGAGCGCCCAGCAGGCCGGTGCGGCCACCGCGCTGCTGGGAGCCCATGTCACCGGTACAGACGCCAACGGCAAACCCGTGTCCGGCGTCGTCACCGAGGTCCAACTGACGCCCAGCGGCCCGCAGCTGACCGTGGGGGACCAGGCCATCGCCTACAGCTCGGTCAGCACAGTCACGCAGGCGTCAGGCACGCAGGCGTCGAGCTCGCCCACCCTGACGAGCTCAACCGGCACGGGCTCAGGCCCGTCCAGCACCCAGAGCTCGCCCACCCTGACGAGCTCGCCCACACCGTCGAGCTCCTAACGGCGAGACGGCCCACAAAAGACACGACCAACGAAAGCAACAAGACAAGGGAAGACAAGGAAGACAACGAAGACAAGGAGGCTACAAAGTGCTTCGCTCGCTGTTCAGCGGCGTCTCGGGGCTCGATGCCAACCAGGAGATGATCGACACAATCGGCAACGACATAGCCAATGTCAACACGACTGGGTACAAGAGCAACAGCATCGAGTTCGAGGACCTGCTCAGCCAGACCATCTCCGGCGCCACGGCTCCCAGCGCGAACATCGGTGGCATAAACCCCACCCAGGTCGGCCTGGGGGTGAAGGTGGCCGGCATAGAGGCCAACTTCACTCAGGGGACCTCGGAACAGACCGGCAACCCGCTCGACCTGTCCATCCAGGGCGACGGCTTTTTCATCTGCAACGGCAACGGCCAGACCTACTACACCCGGGCAGGGGCATTGCAGCTGGACGCCAACGGCCAGCTGGTCACCCCCGACGGTTACCTGGTGCAGGGGTGGGCGGCTGACTCCCAAGGCAACATCAACTCCAGTGGCCCGCTGACCAACCTGGCCATACCGTCGGGCCAGTCGATCGGGGCCAACGCGACCCAGAACGTGGACCTGGGAGGGAACCTGGCGCCGCAGTCGGGCTGGACCGACCCAGCCGGCACGGCGACCGACGGCACCTCCACCTCGGTCACCGTCTACTCGGCCAACGGCTCGACCCAGACCCTCAACCTGGTGTTCACCGAGGCCACCGCCGGCGACCCGACCAGCTGGAACGTACAGGCGGCGCTCATCACGCCCGGTTCGAGCACGACCCCCACCTACACCAACATTGGGACGCTCAGCTTCAACTCGGACGGGACCCTGAAGAGCACCACGCCCCTCAAGTTCACTTCCGGGAGCACGACCATCAACATCAACCTGACCGACTCCTCAGGCAACCCCACGGTGACCGCCTACGCCAGTGACGACACCCTCTCGGTGCTGAGCCAGGACGGCAACGCCCCGGGCACCCTGCAGAGCTACAGCATCGGCAGCAACGGCGTGATCCAAGGCGTGTTCAGCAACGGCCAGACCAAGGACCTGGGCCAGATCGCTCTCGCCACGTTCTCCAACCCCGACGGCCTGCTCAGGGCCGGGGACACCAACTTCACGGCCACCGCCAACTCGGGCTTGGCCCAGGTGGGGCCTCCCGGCAACGGCAGCCGGGGCACGGTCCAAGCCGGGACCCTGGAGGCGTCCAACGTGGACCTGGCCACCGAGTTCACCCAGCTCATCGAAGGTGAGCGCGGCTTCCAGGCCAACGGCAGCGTCATCACCACCTCCGACCAGCTGCTGCAGACCCTCCTCAGCCTGAAGCCATAGGCCCTCAGCCCGGGGCCCTGGGCGGCTGCCCCGGCGGCACCGGGCAGCTGGCCCTGGCCGGCGCGGGCCCTGGCTGGCGCGGGCGCTTCTGCCGGCCAAGCCTGGGGCCACGCCTGGCACTCCGCCCGCCCTAGCTGGCGCGGGCAAGTACGCAGCCCCTAAGCGCGCCCCTGGCCACGGCCGCTCGGTGCCCCACAGCCGGCCGCCCCGGGTACCGCCCCGGAGGCTTCGCCGGTTTCTGGCTTCTCGCCGCCGGGCCGCTGGTGGGAGCACCCAAGGGCTGAGGTTGGCCCGGCGGGCTCAGCCGCCCCCGCGCGCCTGCCGATGGTGAAAGCGCCGGCCAATGGAGTGGCCGGGCGCTTCTGGCGCCGGTATACCCGACGGAGCGGGGCAGATGATCCTCCTGACACGGCTCAACGGCCCGCAGTTCGCGGTGAACGCAGACCTGATCGAGCGGGCCGAAGCAACCCCGGACACCGTGCTCACCCTGGTCGACGGGACCAAGTACCTCGTGGAGGAGAGCGTGCAGGAGGTGATCGAACGGGTGCGCATGTTCCGCGCCTCGGTACTGGTCGCGGCCAAGGAACTGGAAAGGGCGGCAGACCAACCGCTCGCCACCCTCCGGGCGCTGCCTGGAGCCGGTAGCGAGGACAAGGAGAGCTAGGCGTGGACCCGGCAAGCTTCGTAGGGATAGGCCTCGCCCTGTTCTCCCTCTTCGTGGCCATGATCATGGACGGCGGCAACCCCGCCGCGCTCATAGCCCCCTCCTCTATACTCCTGACCTTCGGCGGGACCATCGGTGCCGCGGTCGCCGGCATGCTCATGAGCGACGCCAAGGCCCTGCCCACCATCTTGAAAAGCGCCCTCACCACCAAGCTGACGACCCCGGACGACGCGGTCAGCACCGTCGTCCACTTCGCCGAAAAGGCCAGGCGGCAAGGCCTCCTGGCCCTCGAAGAAGAGGCGCGCCACATTGACGACGCCTTCTTGCGCAAGGGCATAGAGATGGCCGTCGACGGCACGGACCCCGAGGAAATACGGGAAATACTGGGCAACGACCTCGACGCCATGAAGTCCCGGCACCGAGCCGGGGCCAAGTTCTTCGGGGACATGGGCGGCTTTGCCCCGACGATGGGGATCATCGGGACGGTGATGGGGCTTCTCCACGTGCTGCAGAACCTGTCCACGCCGAGCACCCTCGGCCCCATGATCGCGGCGGCCTTCACCGCCACCCTGTGGGGGGTCATGCAGGCGAACGTGTTCTGGATCCCCATCTCAAACAAGCTGAAGCGGGCCAGCGAGATCGAGGTGCGACGGATGGAGCTCCTCTTGGAGGGGATCCTCGCCATCCAGGCCGGCGCCAACCCCCGCGTGGTGGAACAGCGGCTGCTCTCCTACCTTTCGCCCAAGGAGCAGGCCGCAGCCCGCGAGGCTCGAGAAGCCGCCAAGACCAAGGCGGCCTGACATGGCCCGCCGCCACCCGCGCACCGAGCCAGAGGACGAGGGGCCCAGCCGGGAACGCTGGCTGCTCACCTATTCCGACATGATCACGCTGCTCATGGTGCTGTTCATCGTGCTGTTCGCCCTGGGCCAGACCGATATCCGCAAGTTCAACGCCTTCAAGGACAGCTTCCGGGCCATCCAGCAGCCGGTGCCCAACACCCCGCCGGGGGGGCCGGGGGTGCTGTCCGCCCCATCGGTGATCGCCCTGGAGGAGCAGAACGCCTTCGCCCTGCTCAACCGGTCCTCGGCCAACTCCTCCTACGGGGGCAGCCAGCAGTACCCCTACAAGTCGGGCAAGGCGGCCTCGGGCCAGCAACGGCCCGGCCAGCTGCCTGCCGGCCAGCACCAGGCTGGGCAGGCAGACCAGGCGGCCCAGGCCGCCCTGCGCGAGTACCAGGCCCTGAGCAGGGCGGAGGCAGAGATGCAGGCTGCGCTGGCCCGAGCCGGGCTGGCTGACCAGGTGGCGTTCAGGATCGACCAGCGAGGCCTGGTGGTGACGATCCTCACGGACCGGATCCTGTTCCCCGTCGATTCCGCGCAGCTACAGCCGGAAGGGCTGCGGATCCTGGACGCACTGGCCCCCGTGCTCGCCGCCCTCCCCAACCTGGTCGACGTGGAAGGGGACACCGACAACCAGCCCATCCGGGGCGGCCCCTACCCCGACAACTGGGCGCTGTCGGCCGCTCGCGCCGTCTCGGTGGTGGAGGACCTCATACACCAGCACGGCATAAGCCCCTACCGCCTCCAGGCAACCGGCCTCTCCGACACTCGCCCTCTGGTGCCGAACAACTCCGCTCAGCACCAAGCAGAGAACCGCCGCGTCGAGATCGTGGTCTTCTCCACCACGGTGGCCACGCCTTGAGCCGCACCCGAGCACCCATGTCCCTGAGCTTCCACCATGGCCGACAAACCCGCTGACACCGCAGCCGAAGCCGAGGGCACCAAGGCCAAGCCCAAGCGCAAGAGCAAAAAGAAGCTCGTCCTAGTCCTTTTGGTCGTAGTGGTTGGGGTTGCCGGCTTCGGGTACAAGGCCATGGCCAAAAAGCCGGCCGGCAAGGCGCCACCCGCCTCTGGCCCCGTTGTGGTCGAGAACTCCCTCACCGTCAACCTGAGGGACGGGCACTACCTGCAGTTCACGGCCGCCTTGCAACTGGCAGTAGGGAGCTCCCCCAAGGCGCTGGACAACTACACACCCCGGGTCATGGACATCCTGATCGCACAAGCGTCGGGCTTTACCGAAGGGGCCCTGCTCGCCCCCGGGGGCCGCCACGCCTTGAAGTCGGACATCCTGAGCGCGCTCAACCAGTTCTGGCCCGGGATCGTAGTAGCCGTGTACTTCGAGCAGTTCGTCATGCAGTAGCCACCCTCCAGCAGCACCCAAGCCGCCTGCTCCGGACTGGGGCTCGCTCCCAGCCCGGGCCAGCACCCGGCTGGGACCAGGGCGGGGCTGGGGCTGGGCCGAGGTGTGAGGGGCCGGGCCGGGCTGGGCCGAGGTGTGAGGGGCCGGGCTGGGCTGGGCTGGGCCGGGCCAGCCGTCTGGCCCCTGGCCCGGCACGCCCCGGGCCGCTTGGTCCTCAGGTCGCGCCCGGCCCTGCCGATCTGAGCGCAGATGACCGCGCTCGCCGCACAGAGCACCGTCGTGCCCCTGGGACGGGACGGCAAGCCCAAGCCGCTCCGGCGCTTCCGCCTCCGGCCGGCCAGCACCCTGAAGGACGAGCACGAACAGGTACTCGCCCTGGTGGGCCAGAGCTTTTGCCGCCTTTTCGGGGCCGACATGTCCACCTTCGTGCGTTCCGACGTGGACATCGACATGGTGCCGGTACAGCAGTGGTCGTGGGACGACCTGCTCAACGCCCTGCCCGAGCCCTACTGTGCCGCTCGGCTGGTGATGCCGCCGATGGTGGGGACGGGCCTCATCACGCTCGACATGGCCCTGGCTACCGCCGTGGTGGAGAAGCTCCTCGGGGGGGCGGGGAAGCCTACCGAGCGGCGCGAACCGCTGACCGACGTCGAGGTGACCCTGCTGTCGGAGCTGCACCAGCACGCGGCAGAGGACATGGCAGAGGCGCTGTCCTTGGTGGTCGCGACCAAACCGCTCACCAGCCGGCAGGAGAGCCGCCTGGAGCTCATCCGGGCCGCCCCCGGGCGCAGCCTGCTCGTCGCCCTCGAGTTCGACATCGACATGAAGACGGCAAGCGGGCACCTGAGGATCGCCATCCCTGCCGAGGCGCTGCTGGCCAAACTGGAGGCGTTCGCGGGCACCTCCACCAGCACGGCTACCGTGAGCGACACCGGGAGGCTGCCTCTCTGCGAGGTGGAGGCGGCGGTGCGGTTCAACGACACCCCGGTCCGCTCCCAGCGGCTGGTCGAGCTCTCACCCGGGGACGTGATCACCCTGGGCCACCCCACGACCAGCCCTCTGACCCTTTACGTGGGTGGCATGCCGTTCCTTTCGGTCCTGGCCGGCCGCCGGGGCGCGTTCAAGGCGTTCGCGGTTGTCGGGCCCTGTACGCAAAACAGGCGAGGTGGCCAATGAACTACCGAGCGGGCTCGGGGCCCTTGCCCTCGGAGGGGCCCATGGCCAACAGGCGAGGTGCCCCATGAGCGAGACCCTCACCGCACAAGGGCACGACGTCCTGGACGGCGAAGAGGCGGCGAGCACCGAAGCCAAGGACCAGGGGACTGCTGGGCCCGAGGAGGCACCCCGGAGCGAGGCTGTGGCGCCTGTCAGCCAGCCGGGACCTGCTCGCAGCCCGCAAGGGCCACCTCTGGGCGCAGCTGAGAGCCGGCAAGGCCCTCCTCGCGACGAGCAAGGGCCGCCCCAGGGCCAAGCTGAGAGCCACGACACTGCTTTCGCGGTGCTCGCCCCGGCGGCATCCGAAGCGGCTTCCCTCCTCACCACCGCCCTGGGCCTGGAGGCCAAAGCTGGCCAGGCGGTGGACCTGTGGGGAGCCGAGGGGGCCGAACTGGCTGCCACCCTGTCCAAGGACGCCAAGACCTGGGGCGCGCCGCTCATGGGCAAAGACGGGGTGTGCGGTGAGCTGGCTTTGGCCCTGCTGGCGGGTGCGGCGGTCCCCGGCGAGGGGCGGCTGGCGTCAGCCCTGGCTGCCTGCGTGCCCGCCCTCACCAACGCCTGCGGCGCCCAGCACCTGGGCAAGCTCCAGCGCCTGAAGGCCGAGGCCCTGCTCGAGGCCCGTCCCGGGCAGCGGGCCTTAGCCCTGCCGCTGGCCTCCGGGGAACAGCTCGCCGGGCTCTTGGTCGTGACCGTGCCCGCCACCCGGGCGGCGGCCGAGCTCCCCCACCTGGAACCGGCAGCCGGCCAGGCACCAGCGCGCTCCATAGCCAGCCTGAGCGACGTGGAGATGACGGTCAGCGTGGAACTGGGCCGCACCAAGATCGCCATCAAGGACCTGCTCACCATCCACAACGGGGCCGTGGTGCAGCTCGACCGGGCGGTCAGCCACCCGGTGGACGTGTTCGTCAACGGCACCCTGATCGCCCGGGGCGAGGTCGTCGTGGTCGACGAGTGCTTCGCCGTGCGGGTCACCGAGCTCATCACCGGGGACTAGGCAGCGAGCTATGCCCGGCACCTTGGACCTCCTTGTGCGCCTGGCCGTCTCCATGGCCGTGGTCATGGTGGTGATGGGCCTGGCCGCACGGCTTTTGAGGCGCCGGGCCAACGGCGGCTGGCCCCGGGGTACCCTGCTCGGTCGCGCTTCCCGGGCAACAGGGCCCCAGGGGCCGCAGCTCGAGGTCGTCCACCGCCGCCCCCTCGCCAAGGGCTCGTCGGTAGCACTGGTGAACGCAGCCGGCAGGAGCTACCTGCTCGGCGTCACTGAACGGTCCGTCACCCTGCTGGCCAGCCTCCCCGGCCCGGCGGGGCCGCAAGGTGCACCGGGGGGACAAGGCGCACCGGGGAGATCCGTCTCACCCGTTCGCACCGGCAACCCGGCCAGCGGGCCTACGGCAGAACTGGGCGGCCGTGGGGGCAAACTGGCCGGTCGCACAGGCGACCTGACAGCTGCGCCTGGTGACTTGCCCGGGCCGGCAGGTGACTTGCTCGGCCCGGCGCTCGACTTGCCCGGTCCTCTGGGCCACGAGGACGGCCGGAAGCCGTCCTCGCTTGCTGCCCTGCGCCCGGCCACGGCCGGCCAGGGGCAGCCCAATGCATGGAAGCTAGCCATTGACTCGCTGCGGGAGCGTACCGTCAGGCGGTAGCCCTCGCCCTTTGCCCGTGGTTGCGGGGTTGGTTGGAGCTTCATGCGCAGATTGCAGGTTCGAGTGGGCCATGTGGTGGGCGGGCTGTTGGTGCTCGCCGCAGCCGTGGCGCTGGTGCAGTCCAGCACCTCTGGGCGTGCGGGAGCGCTACCACCGGGCGGACCAGGCAGCACGCAGGCGGCCAGCAGCACCCTCACGCCGGTCACGGCTCAGTCCCCCGCCGCGCCGCAGCCGCCGGCCCAGCCCTTGGCCCCCGGCACCGGTCAAACCGGCCAAGGGGGGTCGGTGTCGGTCAACCTGGGCGGCAGCCTGGGCAAGCCGAGCACAAGCATCACCATCATCATCGGCCTCACGCTCCTCGCCGTCGCCCCTTCCCTGCTGATCCTGCTCACCAGCTTCACCCGCATAATTATCGTGCTGTCCTTGACCCGCCAGGCACTGGGCCTGCAAAACGTGCCGCCCAACCAGGTACTGGCCGGTTTGGCCCTCTTCCTCACCCTCTTCGTCATGGGCCCGGTCATAAGCCAGGTGAACGCCCAGGCCGTGCAGCCCTACCTGTCAGGCAAGATCACGGCTTCCCAGGCCTACTCCGCCGCCGAGGCGCCCATAAAGACCTGGATGTTGAAACAGACCCAGGCAGACGACCTGGCCCTCTTCGACAAGGCCAACCCCAAGCCCCCGTCCCCCCAGGCGCTGCCCATGTCAGCCGTGGTGCCGGCGTTCGCCCTCTCCGAGGTGCGGACGGCCTTCATAATCGGTTTCGTCATATTCATCCCCTTCCTGGTGATAGACCTCGTGGTGAGCTCGACGCTGATGTCGCTCGGGATGATGATGCTCCCACCGTCATTGGTCTCCCTGCCATTCAAACTGCTGCTGTTCGTGATGGTGAACGGCTGGGCACTGGTCGTCCAGTCCCTCATCACCAGTTTCCATACCTGAGCAAGCCGACAGGACGCATATGAACGATTCTTCAGTCATAGAAATAGCGGTGCGGATGATGACGGTCACCGGCGAGCTGGCCGCCCCCATGCTGGTCACTGCCCTGGCTATCGGGCTGGCCGTGGCGCTGGTGCAATCGGTCACCTCCATCCAGGAGATAACCCTCACTTTCGTGCCCAAGATGGCCGGGGTGGCCCTGGCCATCGTGCTGGCCGGCCACTGGATGCTGAGCTCGCTGGTGGGGTTCACGGACCAGCTGTTCCAGATGGTGCCCCAGCTGGTAGGCCCCTGAGCCGGCCATGGCCGTACAGCTCGGGGCGGCCGGGTTGTTCGCTTTCCTCTTGGCGCTGGCCCGGGCCAGCGCCTGGCTCGCTTTCGCCCCCCCGTTCTCCACCAGCGCCATACCCGCGGTGGTGAAGTTCGGCCTGGCGGCCGCGCTCGCCCTGGCGGTGAGCGCGCAGTTCGCCGGGGTTGCCGGCACCGCTTCTTTGATTACTGCGTCGTTCATCGGGGACGTGGTGGCCCAGGTCGCCACTGGGGCGGCGCTCGGGTTCGTGACGTCCATCTTCATGTCCGTGCTGAGCTCCGCTGGGGCGCTGATGGACGTCTCGAGCGGGCTCAGCGCCGCCCAGTCGTTCAACCCCCTGTCGGGGACGGTCAACCCGGTGACGGCCAACACCTACACCCTGCTCGGGACGACGCTGCTGTTCTCCACGCAGGGCTACCTGTTGGTGGTCAAGGGGTTCCTGACCTCCTTCCAGGCCGTGGGCCTGACCGCCGGCCCCGCCGGGCTGCTCGGCCCGGCCCTGGTCTCAGAGGTGGGCTTCTTCTTCCTGGCCGCGGTCGAGATGGCCGCCCCGCTGATCGCGGCCATGTTCCTCGCCTACGTGGCCCTCGGGCTGCTGACCCGGGCCGCGCCCCAGCTCAACGTCATGGCTCTCGGCTTTGGTATCAACATCGCTCTCGGCTTCGTGGTCGTCACCGCCTGCCTGCCTCTGCTCCCCGGGGCAGTGAGCACCCTGGTGGACCGGTCCGTGCGCGACGGCCTGGGGCTGCTCGGCGTCCACCCCTGAGGGCTGTGAGTTGAGGCCTGCCCCCGCGCCCCGCCCCGGGGCCAACCCCTGAGGGGACCAGGACATGGCGAGCGGCGACAAGCACTCCAAGACCGAAGCACCAACCCCTAAGCGCAAGAAAGAGGCCCGCCGCGAAGGCACGGTGGCCCGCACGCCCGAGCTGGTCACCTGGGTGGTGGTGCTGGCCGGCACCTACCTGGCCCAGTACACGGTGCAAAGGACCTACACCCTCTGCCAGCAGCTCGTCCCGAAGGTGGCCGGGGCGATGAGCCGCCCGGCACTGGCCAACGACCTGGCTGTGGCCGGGAGCGCAGCCACCGGCGCCCTCAGCGCCATGGCCCCCGCCCTCCTCGGCTCCATGGCCTTGGCCCTGGTGGTCAACCTGGCCCAGACCCGCGGGCTCATCAGCTTCAAGCGCCTCAAGCCCTCCCTCCGCAGCCTCAACCCCAAGGCCGGCCTGGCCCGCATGTTCGGCACCCGAGGGCTGTGGGAGGTGGCCAAGCAGGCGCTCAGGGTAGGGGTGCTCAGCCTGGTCGCCTGGCAGACGGTAGCCGGGCTGCTGCCGGTTATGACCGCTCACGGCCCCCTGGCGGTCACGGCGGTCGCCTCCCAGGTGGCCACCCGCGCGCTGGCGTTGGCCAGGGAGGTGGCCGCCATCAGCCTGGTCCTGGCCGCGCTGGACTACCTGTTCCAGCGGCACAAGACGGCCCAGAGCCTGAAGATGACCAAGGAAGAGGTAAAAGAAGAGCGGCGCCAGAGCGAAGGCAGCCCACTGGTGCGCGGCGCCCTGCGCCGCCGGCAGCGCCAGCTCTCCCGCCACCGCATGATCATGGCGGTGGCCAAGGCCGACGCCGTGGTGGTCAACCCGACCCACTACGCAGTGGCCGTCTTGTACGTCCGGGGCCAAGGCGCGCCCCGCGTGGTCGCCAAAGGGACGGACCTGCTGGCCCTGCGCATCCGGGAGGAGGCCACTACCCGTGGCGTGCCTGTGGTGGAGGACCCGCCCCTGGCCCGCGCCCTGTACGTCGCCTGCGAACTGGAGCAGGAGGTGCCCAGGGAACTGTACGAGGCCGTCGCCCGCCTGCTGACCTTCATCTACTCGCTGCGGGCCCAGGGCAGGACCAGGCGGCTCGACGGGGGCCCCCACCGGACGGCGTTGCTGGAACCGGTCGGCGGGGGGGCCGCGGGGGCCCGGGCCACTGCCACCAGCGCTGCCGCCCGGGTGGCCGCCGTCACCGGGATGGCCACCATCACCGGGACCGCCGCCGGCCGGGTGGCTGCCGCCGGGATGGCCACCATCACCGGGACGGCCGCCGGAGTGGCCGGCTAAGGCTCAGCCAGGGCCGGCCCTGGCCGATAGTAAGGCCAGCCAGCACGGACGCGGCCAGGCAGGCCCAGGGACCGGGGCCACCCAAGATGGCTGAAAGGCAGCGGAGGCTCCGAGTTGCGTCCCAACCAAATGACACTGGTGGGCGTCCCAGCGGCGGTGGTCTGCATCGCGGTCATGCTTGTGGTGCCCCTGCCCACCCCGCTCATAGACGTGCTGATAACCCTCAACCTGGTGGGCTCGGTGATAATCCTGCTCACCAGCATGTACGTCAAGCGGGCGCTCGACTTTTCCGTGTTCCCGTCCCTGTTGCTGATCGCCACCATGTACCGGCTGGCCCTGAACGTGAGCGTCACCCGCCAGGTGCTCCTCCATGCCCAGGCCGGCAACGTGGTCGCCGCCTTCGGTCATTTCGTGATCGGGGGCTCGTTGATCGTCGGCCTGGTGGTCTTCTTGATCGTCATCGTCATCCAGTTCATCGTCATCACCAACGGCGCCCAGCGGGTGGCCGAGGTAGCGGCCCGCTTCACCCTCGACGGCATGCCGGGCAAGCAGATGGCCATCGACGCCGACTTGAACAGCGGCCTCATAGACAAAGACGAGGCGAGGCGGCGCCGGCGCGAGGTGGCGGCCGAGGCCGACTTCTACGGGGCCATGGACGGGGCGTCCAAGTTCGTCCGGGGCGACGCCATAGCCGCCATGGTGATAATGGCGATCAACCTGGTCGGCGGGCTCGCCATCGGGGTGCTGCAGGACGGGGACAGCTTCGGCCAGGCCATAAGCACCTACAGCCTGCTGTCGGTGGGCGACGGCCTCGCCTCCCAGCTGCCCGCCCTCCTCATTTCCATATCGACAGGCATCATCGTCACCCGGGCAGGCACGGAGTCCGACCTGGGGACGGAGTTCGTGTTCCAGATGCTCCGCCAGCGCCGGGCGGTCCGCATCGCCGGCACGGCCGTCGCTGTCCTCGCCCTGGTGCCCGGGCTCCCGAAGATCCCGTTCCTGTTGGTGGGGGGGGCAGTGCTGTTGGTCGCGGGCCGGCTCCCCGACGACGCCTCCCTAGGCGCCAGGGCGGAAAAGCAGGCAGCAGCGGCCGCTCCTCCCCCACCCCCGCCCAGTTCCCCCGAGGTGCTGGCCCGGGACATGAAAGTCGACCCGCTGGAGCTCGAAGTGTCCTTCAACCTGGTCGAGCTGGTGGACCCCTCCCGCGGCGGCGACCTGCTGGAGCGGGTGAAGGCGTTGCGGCGCAAGATCGCCCTGGAGATAGGGGTGGTGCTCCCCTTGGTCCGCACCCGCGACAACATCGACCTCCCGGCTTCCACCTACACGATCAAGGTCCAGGCGGCCGAGGTCGCCCGGGGCAGCGCCCTGCCCGGCCACGTCCTCGCCATCGGCGACATGCTGGGGTCGCTCCCGGGCAGCCCCACCAAGGAGCCGGTGTTCGGCCTGGACGCGAAGTGGGTCCCGGTCACGGCTCGGGCCCAGGCCGAGCGCATGGGCGCCACCGTGGTCGACCCGGCCTCGGTCATCACCACGCACCTGTCCGAGGTGGTGAAACAGTACGCCGGCAAGATGCTGACCCGGTCGGCCACCAAGGAACTGGTGGAGATCACCAAGCGCTCCGACCCGGTCGTCGTGGAGGAGCTGAGCTCGGCCCAGGTTTCTTTGGCCGAGATCCAGCGGGTCTTGCGCGACCTGCTGGACGAGGGTGTCTCGGTACGGAACCTGTCGCGGATCTTCGAGGCCCTGACCGAAAAGGCGCGGACCACCCACGACCCCGAGGCCTTCGTGGAAGCCAGCCGCCAGGCGCTCGGCCCCGCGCTTTCCTCGGCGCTGGCCACTGGCAACCGCCTGCCCGTCATCACCCTCGACCCCGTGCTGGAGCACCAGCTGAGCGAGGTGCTGCGGACCGCTGAGGGGGGGAGCTTCCTGGCCCTGGCCCCGGACAAAGCCGAGGAGCTCACCTTGGCGGTGGCCCAGCGCAGCCGGGAAGCGGAACAGGAAGGCGACAACCCGGTGCTCGTCTGCGCCACGCCCTTGCGCCCGGCGCTCCGCAAGCTGGTACGCACGGCCGTGCCGCGCCTGCCCGTGCTCTCCTACGCGGAGCTGTCGCCCCAGCTCCGCCTGGACACAAAGGGGGTGGTGAGCCTTGCCCACGCTGCGGTTTGAGGGGGCGACCCTGGAGGAGGCCCTGCAGGCTGCCCGCCAGGACGCCGGTCCCGGTGCCAGGGTGACCGGGGCGGCACGGGTGCGCCGAGGGGGGGTCGCGGGCTTCTTCGCCCGCGAGCGAGTGGAGGTGGAGGTGCAGGTCCCCGAGCCCAAGCCGCCCGTGGCCTCCCCCGGGCCCTTGGTGCCTCCCGGGCCCTTGGTGCCTCCCGGGCCCCAGCCCGAGGAGATGGGGCCGCTCGAACAGCTCATCTCCCAGATGGCCTCCGAAGGCCCGACCTCCGTACTGGACCTGGCCGAGAGCATCAACTCCCTGGAAGGCAACGGGGGCAACGGGGCTTGCACCCGGGCCGTCTTTTCCTTGCCCAGTACCGATGACGTCCCTGCGGGCGACCGCGTCGCTGCGGGCGACGGCGTCGGTGCGGGCGACGGCGTCCCGGCCGGCACCACCCCCGGCCCCGAATTCGCCGCCGTCTTGGAGCGCATAGCCCGCGAAGGCGACCCCGGCGGGCCCGTACCGCAACTGGGGCCGCCCGTCCATCACGACCCGGCCCTGCTCACCGACTTGAGCGGGAGGCCGCTCCTCGCAAGCCGCGACCAGGGCCAAGTACAGGGACAGGGGCCAGCGTCCCCAGGTGCGCCGGCCACGGGAGGCGGCCGCGTGAGCCAGTCCCTGGCCCGGCTCGGGCTCCCGCCCGCCCTCTGCCACCAGGTCCTACCCACCCTCGAGCGCGAGGCCCTGGAAGCAGGACTGGTGAGGGCGTTGAGGGCTGCCCTCCCACCCCTGCCCCCGCTGCCGGCCTCAGCCTCCAGTGTCATGGCGGTGGTCGGGCCGGCCAAGGCTGCCCTGGCCACCGCCCGCGCCCTGGCCACCGAGGTCGGTACACCCCCAGACGCGATCGCCATCGCCACCCCCCGCAAGATCTGGAGCCGCCGCCAAGCGGTCATTTCCTCCCCCGAAGAGGCGGCCGAGCAGCGCCGGAGCTGGCGGTGGCGGCCCTGGCCGGCGGTGGTGGTAGTGGAGCAGCCGGTGCGGCCCTCCCCTGTGGCTTGGTCCGCTTCGGTGCTGCAGGCCTTGGAGCCAACCCTCTGCTGGGGTGTGGCCGAAGCTTCCCGCAAGCCCGAGGACCTGGCCAGCTGGTCCGCGGCCCTGGGCGGCCTGGACGTGCTGGCGGTCGTGGACCTCGAGGGCACGACCACCCCAGCCAGCGTCCTGGCCTGCCCGGTGCCGGTGGGGAGGCTCGACGGGGTGCCGGCCACGGCCGAGGCCTGGGCCAGCCTGCTCTGCAGCCGGTTGGCCGCCTAGCTGCCCGGCCCACGGGCCCGACTTAGCGAGGAACGGTTGTGAGGACTGCTGAGAAGACCAAGAGCGCGAAGCCAGCTGCCCTGGTGCTGCTGGCCCTGGTGCTCTCGGCCCCCACCCTGGCCAACATCGTCTCGGGGTCGGTGTCCGCCACCAGCGCCGGGGTACGGCTGGCGGCAGCGGTGCTGGCCTCTTGGGTGGCCGTCAGCGTCCTCAGCCACCTGGTGGACAGCTATCGCAACGAGGCCTGGCGCTCCGGCCAGCACGACCGCAGCGAACCGCGCTGAGCCGGGCCACCTCGGGGCCGCGGACGCCACCGGCAACGGCCCCGGGGCCACCTCGGGGCCGCGGACGCCGCCGGCAACGGCCCCGGGGCCACCTCAGCCGCCCGCCGACGGGCCCGGGAACGCATCCCGCAACGGCTCAGGCAGAGGCTCCCGGTGGACGATGGCGAGCCGGCGGGTACAGCGGGTGAGGGCCACGTAAAGGGCACGCCAGCCTTGGGGGCCCTCGGCGACGATGCGGGCTGGCTCCACGACCACCACCGCGTCGAACTCGAGGCCCTTGGCGTGGCGCAGGCCGAGGACGCTGACCCGGGCATCGAGGGCATGGGCACCCACCTGCCCGTAATCGATGCCGGCCTGGCCCAAGGCGTCCCCGGTGGCCACCACCAGGCTGTCGGGTGCCAGCACCCCGACGGTCCCGTCGGCCACGCTTTGCAGCTCCTCGCTCACCGTCCGGCTGACCAGCTCGGACCAGGCCCGGTCGTCACCCATAGGCGCCAGGGCCACGGCCCGGGGCGAGCTGCCCGTCCGGCGGACGGGCTCGGGGACCGTGGCTCCGGGCAGCGCCATGGCCAGGGCCCGGGCGGCGAGGGCCATCACCTCGGCCGGTGCCCGGTAGCTGACCGACAGGGTGGCCAGCTTCCAACCCCGGCGGGTGGGGAGGTGGGCCAGCAGCTCCTCCCAGGAGGCAGGGGCCCACGGCCCGGTGGCCTGGGCCAGGTCGCCGACCACGGTCATGGAGCCCGAGCGGGCCCGCCTGGCCACCATCCGCAGCTCCATCGGCGTCAGGTCCTGGGCTTCGTCCACGACCACGTGGCCATAGGACCGCGCCTGTGCTGTTGGTCCCCGGCGCCCTGGCAACGGGCCCAGCAGGGCACCGGCCTCGTCCAGCAGGGCCATGTCCGCTGCGGTCCAGGGCACCTCTTCGGCCGACGGGCTTCGGGGCCGGTAGAGGAGCTCCTGCTCGGCTGGGCTGAGGAGCCCCCGCCCAGCCAGCTGGATGAGAGGTGGGGCACCGAAGAGGTCATGGAGGAACGCTTCGGGGGTGAGCAAGGGCCACATCCGCTCGAGCATCTCCTTGACTTCGGGCCGGGTACGCAGCTCGGCGGCCAGCGCCTTCGCATCGACCGCCGCTCGGCCCTCCAGCTGAGCAGCGAAGTGGTGCCACAGCAACCCCTCCAGGGCCCGCCGCCGCCCGTTGTGGGTACCGGGCCGGGCCTTGACCGCCCGCACCAGCTCCTCGGACGCCTCGGGGCTCAAGGTGAGGGTGGTGCCGCCATAGGGCACTGTGGCCGGGCGGCGCAGGGCGCGTTCTCGCTGGCGGACCGCCCGGCGAAGCACCTTGGCCATGCGTGGCCCCCCCTTCAGGCGGGCTGCTGCAGCGCTTTCACAGGCGACCGGCGAAGCGGCCCCGTAGAGGCCGCTGGCCGTCGACATCTCGGCGCCGGTCTCCCCCAGCGAGGGCAGGACCTGGTCGATGTAGTGCAAGAAGGTGGGGTTGGGGCCGACCACCAGTACACCCTGGGCCTCCAGCGGGAACCGGTGGGTGTACAGGAGGTACGCGGCCCGGTGCAGCGCCACCGCCGTCTTGCCCGTGCCCGGACCGCCCTGGACGACCAGCACCCCGGGCAAGGGGGCGCGTATCACCTCGTCCTGTTCGGACTGGACAGTGGCCACTATGTCGCGCATCCGGCCGGTGTGGGCCCGCTCCAGGGCAGCCAGCAGGACCGCTGGCCCGGCCAACCGCCGGCTGGTGCCGGCCTCGCCAGCCGGCTCCCCCTCCAGGCTGAACAGCTCGTCTTCCAGGTCGGTCACCCGGCGCCCTTCGGTCAGGAAGTGCCGGCGGCGGCGGAGGCCCATCGGGTGGGCGCCGGTGGCTCGGTAGAAGGGCTCGGCTACGGGCGCTCGCCAGTCCACGACCAGCGGCTCGTGGTCGGCGTCGGATATGGCCAGGCGGCCGATGTGGAAACTGCCGCCCTCGCCGGCCCGGCCACCGGCCTCCTGGCCACCGGCCTCCGGGCCACCGGCCTCCGGGCCACCGGCCTCCTGGCCACCCGCCTCCTGGCCACCGGCGGGTAAGGCGCCGGCCTGGCGGTCGATGCGCCCGAACACCAGGGCCTCCCCGCCCACATAAAGGCGCTCTAGGCGGGCCAGGGCGTTGCGGACCCGGATGTCGCGCTCGGTGTAGGACTGGAACGTCCCGCCTCTTTCCCTGAACGCCTCCCTCAGGCGCTGCTCGGTCTCGGCGCGCATGACCTCCAGCCGCTCGTAGGCCCGGTCCAGGTGAGCCTGCTCGGAGGCAAGGTCGGGGTGCGCCATGAGGGAACTAATGCACCATAGCCCGTAGCGGCCTCCCCCCAGCCGTTACCGTTGGCCTGATGAGCGCCGGCGAACCGAGGCAGGAGCCACCGTTCCTGGCGGCCTGCCGCTCCCACCCCACCCCCTACACACCCGTGTGGTTCATGCGCCAGGCGGGACGGTCCCTGCCGGAGTACCGCGCCCTGCGCGGCGACGGGAGCATCTTGGAAGCGGTCCGCCAGCCCGAGCTCGCCGCCGAACTGACGCTCCAGCCCGTGCGCCGCTACGGCGTCGACGCCGCCATCGTCTTCTCCGACATCGTCGTGCCCTTCTTGGCTTTTGGGGTCGACGTCGTGCCCGGCACCGGTCCGGTGGTGGCGGAGCCCTTCCGCCGCGAAGCGGACCTCGACCGGCTCCGTCCCCTGGGCCGGCCCTACGCCGCCGATGCGGTGCGCCTGGCCGTCCGGGAGCTGCAAGTACCCCTGATCGGCTTCGCTGGCGGCCCGTTCACCATCGCCAGCTACCTGGTGGAAGGAGGCCCCTCGCATGACCACGCCCTCACCAAGGCCCTCATGTGGTCCGAGCCAGGCCTCTGGGCCCGCCTGGTCGACCGCCTGGCGGAGATCGCCCTGGCCAGCCTGCAGGAACAGGTCGCAGCCGGGGCCGCCGCCGTGCAGGTGTTCGAGAGCTGGGCCGGCGCCCTGTCCCCCGCCGACTACCGCCGCCATGTCCTGCCAGCGCTGCGCCGGGTGCTGGCCGACCTGGGCGTGCCCCGTATCGTCTTTGGGGTAGGCACGGGCGAGCTGCTGGCGAGCTTTGCCGAGGCGGGAGCGGACGTGGTAGGGGTGGACTGGAGGGTCCCGCTGGACGTGGCCCGTTCCCGGGTGGGCGACGGCAAGGCCCTACAGGGCAACCTCGACCCCGCCGCCTGCCTGGCCCCCTGGCCCGTCCTCGCCGCCCAGGCGCGCCACGTGCTCGCCCTCGGAGGGGAAAGGGGGCACGTGTTCAACCTGGGCCACGGGGTCCTGCCCACGACCGACCCCGACCAGCTGGCACGCCTGGTCGACCTGGTCCACCAGGAGACCAGCCGAGGCTGAGGGGCCGAAGACGGCGGCGGCAGGGCTGCGCCCGTAGATGACATGGTCGGCGATGAGGACCGCGGCCGTGGAGTAGGTGCTCTTCTGGCCCCCCGGGAAACGCACGCACTGGGGGTGGGCGCAGCCGGTCCAGTAGGCACCGTCGCTCGGGTCGCGCAGGTGGGCTGTCCAGGCCAGTAGGGCCTCGGCCTCGGCCCTCAGGCCGGCCCGGTTGGCGGCCATGGCGCACTCGGCGGTCTCGGCCGCGGTGACCCAGTCGCGGTCAGCCACGCAGCGTACCCCCAGGCCCTCCATCACGAACTCGGGCCAGCGGCCGAGGAGGCGCTGGCGCCCAGCCGCCGGCCCCAGCGCACCGGTCAGGACGGGGTAGTACCAGTCCATCGCCCAACGGTGCTTGGGGCTGAACAACCCCGGGCGGCCGCAGACCGCGGCCCTGGCCCTCTCGGCCGCCGCCTGCCACGCCGGCCGGTCCAGCCCCAGGGTGGACGCCAGCTGGGCCCCCGAGCTGAGCGAGTGCTGGAGCGACGAGCTGGCGGCCAGGAGGGCGAAGCGCCCGGGCACCCCGTCGGGGCTCACGGACCAGGCGAACTCCCCGCCCGGCCGTTGGAAGCGCACGGACCAGCCCAGGGCGGCCTCTACCAGCGGCCAGTAGGCAGCCACCTGGGCGCCCAGGAGGTGGCACCACCAGGCGCTGGTGGCCACATAGGCGCAGGCGTTGGGGTCCCGGCGGGCGTCTTCGACGCCATCGGGCAGGTAGAAGCGGCACCAGCTCCCGTCGGGCAACTGGGTGGCGGCCAGCCAGTGGAAGGCCCTTCCCACCTCGGCCCAACGGCCGCCGGCCGCCAGGCCCATGGCGACCTCGACATGGTTCCAGGGGTCGGCGTGGCCCCCCGGGTACCAGGGGACCATCCCGTTGCCCAGCTGGCAGTTAGCGAGCCAGCGGGAGCTGGCCGCCACCTCGGCCGCTGACAGGCCCCGAGGGCTCACCGGCCCGGGCTCCCGGCGGGCTTGTGCGCGTAGACCACCAGGCTCTTGCCCAACAGGGGGTTGAGCACGGCCTCGGGCCAGCGGGTCAGGCGACTGCGGGTCTCGATGTCCCAGACCAGCAGCCGGTGGTAGGCACGCACGAGCGGGTGGTCAGCCCTCTGGAGGCCCACGGCGCAGCGCAGCCACCAATAGGGGCTGTGCAGGGCGTGGGCGTGGTGCTGGGCGTAGGGCACGAGCCCCGCCCCGGCCAGCCTGGCCCGCAGCTGAGAACGACGGTAGATGCGGACGTGGCCGCCGGGGACGTTGTGGTAGTCGTCGGACAGCGCCCAGTTGACCACCTCCGGCCAGTACCGGGGGACAGTTGCCGCCAGGGCCCCTCCTGGCCTGAGGACCCGGGCCAGCTCGGCCAGGGCGGCCCGGTCGTCGGGCAGGTGCTCCAGGACCTCAGCGGCTATGACCCGGTCGAAGCACCCGTCGGGGAAGGGCAGGCTCAGCGCGTCGCCAACCACCGTGTGGCCGCACCCGCCAGCCTCTGCGGTCGCCTTGTCCTGCTCGGCCAGGGCGGCGACCCAGGCGGCAGTGACCTGGGCCTGGTGGTGGTCCCGGTCGAGCGCCGTCACCACCGCCCCCCGGCGGAGGCCTTCGAAGCTGTGGCGGCCCTCCCCGCAGCCCAGGTCCAACAGCCGCTCGCCAGGACGGGTACCCAACCAACTGAAGCGGACGGTCAGCACCGCCCGCCGCCCCGGCCCGCCTCGGCCAGCACCTGGCAGCACTGCGTCCGGCGGCCGTCGCCGGCCCTCACCCGTCCCCTCCGCCCCGGCCCGCCTCGGCCAGCACCTGGCGGTACTGGTCCACGGTCTGGCGGGCGCAGCCCTGCCAGGTGAAGCGTTGTAGCACCCTTTGCCGGCCGGCCCGGCCCATCCGCAGGGCCAGCTCGCTCGGCCGGGGCCCCGGGGCCAGCAAGCGGGCCAGGGCGCCGGCCAGGGCTCCCGCGTCCGCCGGCGGCACGAGGAGCGCGGCCTCGCCATCAGGGCCAAGGACTTCGGGCAATGCCCCCCCGGTGGTCGCCACCACCGGCACCTCACAGGCCATGGCCTCCACGGCCGGCAGTGAGAACCCCTCGTAGAGCGAAGGGACGGCCACCACCATGGCCTCGGCATAGAGCCGGACGATCTCCGCGTCGCTGACCCCGGGGCGGAAGGTCACCGCCCCTTCCAGGCCCATCGCCTCCAGGGTGCGAGCGGCCTCGGAGCCGGGCCGAGGCTCGCCCACGACCACCAGGTGGGCCTCGGGCAGCTCCGTGCGTAACTTGGCCAGCGCCTCCAGCAGGTAGGCGAGGCCCTTCAGCGGCACGTCGGCGCTGGCGGTGGTCATGACCCGGCCGGCGACGCGCCGCACCCCAGGCAAAGGACGGAACAGATCGTGGTCCACGCCAATGGGCACGACCGCGATGCGTTCGGGGGGGACCCCCATCTGTTCGGCGATGTCACGGCGGGACGACGCCGACACGGTGAGGACGCGGCTCAGGCGCCGGGCCACCCGGTTCTGCATACGGACGAACCCGTACCAACGGCGGACCGACAGTTGCCGGGCCCGGCTCGGGGCGCAGGACAGTTCCACCATGCGGTCGACGGTGACGGGGTGATGGCAGGTACCGATGACCGGCCAGCCGTCCCGGACCAGGCCCAGGAGGCCCGTGCCGAAGGACTGGTTGTCGTGCAGGACGTCGAACCGGCCGCGCTGGCCTCGGAGCAGCCGCCTGACCCGCAGGCTGAAGGTGCGTGGCTCGGGGAACCCCCCAGACAGCATGGTGGCAACCTCGAGCAGGTCGACCGGGCCGTTGAGCTCGCGCAGGCGGGGGACCCGGAACGGGTCGGGCTCCCGGTACAGGTCGAGGCTGGGCACCGCCACGAAGTGGACGCCTTCGTCCTGGTCGAGCAACGGCCAGGGAGGGCCAGCCAGGACCGTCACCTGGTGGCCAAGGCGAGCGAGCTCACGAGACAAAAAACGGGTATAGACGCCCTGGCCCCCCGAGCGGGGGTTGCCCCGGTAGGCGAGGAGGCCAACGCGTAGCTGCTCGCGCTCAGGGGCCGAGATGGCAGAAGAAGGGGGCATGCCAGGTCCAGCGTTGCCGCGTCTCGTGCCCCGGTCAAGCTGGCTGCCCTCACCGCACGGCGCCGCCCCGTTGGGCACCAGTCCCGGTGGGCACCGGCCAGCTCCTCCCCGCTGGCCCGGGGCCTCAGGCGCGTGCCGCTCAGGCGCGTGCCCGCAAGAGCCGCAGCGAGCCGACCGCCTCCAGGTCATCGAAGCGGCCAGACGCCCGGGCCGCTCGGTAGACCTCATAGGGGCCCTGGCCGCCCTCGTCCGGGTTGGCAAATACGTCGTGGACGGCCAGGATGCCGCCGGGGGCCAGCTTGGGCGACCAGGCCCTGTAGTCCGCCCAGGCCACCTCGGGCGCGTGCCCGCCGTCGATGAAGACCAGGGACAGGGGGGCAGCCCACGCGCTGGCCACGGCCGTCGACTCACCCACCACCAGCACGACGTGGTCTTCCAGCCCGGCCTGGGCCAAGGTGCGGCGCGCCCAGGGCAGGGTGTCGACCCGGCCGCTCTCGGGGTCCACCACCTCCGGGTCGTGGTGGGGCCAGCCCGGCTGCAGTTCCAATGAGCCGCGGTGGTGGTCCACGCTGAACAACCGGGCCCCGGTGCGCCGAGCGGCCGCACCCAGGTAAACAGCCGACTTGCCGCAGTAGGTGCCGACCTCCAAGAGAGGCCCGAGCCGGCTGCGCCCGGCGCTCAGCCCCGCCTCGTGCAACGCCATGCCCTCGTCGTCGGGCATGAAGCCCTTGGCCGCACGAGCCACCGCCCGCCAGCGGCCCCCCACGGCCATGTCCTGCGCCCCTACGCCCTCCACGTCCCCCGCCCCTACGCCCTCGCCCTCCACCACCACACCTCCAGCGGGCCTGCCCTCAACGGCCACTCCGCCAGCAGGCACGTGCCCGGCAGCCCTGCCTTCGGGCCCACGTGCTCAGCGCCCACGTGCTCAGCGCCCACGTGCTCAGCGCCGACGTGCTCAGCGGCCAGGCGCAGAAGCCTCCAGGGCAGCCGCCGGTAGCGCCTGGGAGGCCGGCTCCGGGCCGGCCCCGGGCGCCCCACCGGGTGAAGGGTGGCCTGCCGCGTCAGCAGCCCGGGCCACGAAGACCAGTTTGTTGAACACCACGAACTTGACCACCCAGACCACGCCCCAGGCGAACAGAGAGGCGGCCATGATCACCAGGGACCGGGCCAACCCGGTCACATGGTCATGGTGGGCCATGTCGTCGGCCAGCTGGGTGGTACCAGTCGAGGCCAAGAACCCGATGATGGTCAATGCCCAAAAGGGCACGACCTCTTTCCACAGGTGGCTCTTGCCGTGCTTGCCCCAGGCCCACTTGCGGTTGAGCTCGTAGGAGGCCGGGGTGGCAGCGATGCTGCCGACGGTGTTGGCCGCTATCCCGGAGAACCCGAACGCCCAGGTGCACACCAGGATCACGGCCTGGCTGATCACGATGGCGATGCCGGAGACCATCGAATAGCGGATGAACTTGTGGATGTTGCGGTCGCCCCGGGTGGGCAGCAGGACCCGCTCCACTACCGGGACGCGCAGCAGGCGGCGTACCGCCGGGGCGCGCCGCAGGCGTTCGTAGAGGGACAGGTGGCTCACGGCTGGCCCCCTTGCACCTTGCTCACGAGCACCCGCCCAGTCTACTTAGGTGCCGCGCCGGGCACCTGGCCCGAGGCTTAACGGCAGCTGAGAACGCTGGACCGGCATGCCGCTGGGCGCCCTGGCCGGGGCACGAGCGGACGGGTGGCCCAAGGGGGCCGTCCTTTCCCCCCACCAGCCGCGTCCCCTAACATCAGCTTTGCCATGGCCAGGGCCGACGTGCTGACACCACAGGGGGTGGACTTCCCGCGCTGGTACCAAGACGTCGTGGCGAAAGCAGAACTGGCGGACAACGGGCCGGTGCGGGGCACCATGGTGATCCGCCCCTATGGCTACGCCATCTGGGAACGGCTGCAAGCCGAGATCGATGCCCGCATCAAGGCGGCTGGGGCGCAGAACGCCTACTTCCCTTTGTTCATCCCCGAGAGCTACTTCCGCCGGGAAGCAGAGCACGTCGAAGGCTTCAGCCCGGAACTGGCCGTCGTGACCCATGGGGGCGGCAAGAAGCTCGAAGAACCGGCTGTGGTCCGCCCGACCAGTGAGACGATCATCGACTCTTTCCTTGCCAAGTGGGCACAGAGCTACCGGGACCTGCCCCTGTTGATCAACCAGTGGTCGAACGTGGTGCGCTGGGAGCTCCGGCCCCGCCTGTTCCTGCGGACCACCGAGTTCCTCTGGCAGGAGGGACATACCGCCCATGCCACCGAGGCTGAAGCCCATGAGTACGCGCTGCGGATCCTGCGCGAGGTGTACGAGGACACCATGGTCAACGTGATGGCCATCCCGGTGCTGGTCGGCCGCAAGACCGAGCGGGAACGCTTCGCCGGGGCCACCACGACCTGGTCAGCCGAGGCCATGATGCGCGACGGCAAGGCCCTCCAGATGGGCACCAGCCATGAGCTGGGCCAGAACTTCGCCAAGGTGTTCGGCATCAGCTTCTCGGACGAGTCCGGCCAGCAGGCCTACGCCTGGCAGACTTCTTGGGGAGCGTCCACCCGGCTCATGGGGGCACTGGTGATGGCGCACGGCGACGACGCCGGGTTACGCCTCCCGCCCCACCTGGCCCCGGTCCAGGTGGTCGTGCTCGCGGTGCGGACCGAGGACGGCGCCGGTGAAGCGGCCGAGAAGCTGGTCCTCGAGCTGCGGGCGGCCGGCCTCCGGGCCCAGCTCGACAACCGCACGCAGCTGTCCTTTGGGCGCCGGGTGGTGGACTGGGAGCTGAAGGGGGTGCCCGTCCGGGTCGAACTGGGGCCGCGGGACCTGGCCGGCGGTACAGCAGTGGTCTGCCGCCGGGACGACGGCACCAAGTCACCTGTGCCGCTGGCCGGCGTCGTGGCCAAAGCAAAGGAACTGACCGGCGCTGTCCAAGAATCGCTCTTGCAGCAAGCCCGTCACCGGCTGGCGCAGGGCACCGTCCAGGCCAGCACCGTGGCCGACGCCATAGAGGCAGCCCAGTCGGGTTTCGCGGCCCTGCCCGGCCCAGCCCTGCGGGGTGGCGAGGGCGAAGACGAGCTCAACGCGTCCGGGGTTTCGGTGCGGGTGCTCCAACGGCCGGACGGGTCGCTCCCTTCCCCCGAGGAGAGCCCAGACGGCTTGGTGGCCATCGTGGCCCGGGCCTACTGAGCCCGCACCTCCCGCACCTCCCTCAGCTGGCCCGTACCCACATCGAACACGAAACCCCGCACAGCCGCCTTGTTGGCCACGAAGGGGCTGGCCTGGAGCCGGGCCAGGCTCTCGCGGACATGGCCGTCCAAGTCGGCGAAGGCCTCCACCGGCCATGAGGGCCGGGCCCCCGTCTCGGCTTCGAGCTGGTCCTTGAAGCCCTCGTCGGTGATGCCCATCATCCCGCAACCGGTGTGGTGCACGACCACGACCTCCTCCGTCCCCAGCAGGCGCTGGGATATGGCGATGGACCGCACGACGTCGTCGGTCACCGCACCACCGGCGTTGCGCAGTACGTGCGCGTCGCCCTCGGCCAGACCGAAGATCCGATAAGGGTCCACCCTGGCGTCCATGCAGGTCACTATCACCGTCCGCTTGGCTGGCCGGGCGCCGAGGCCGCCCAGGCCCCGGGCGGCAAAGCCGGCAGCGTAGTGCTGCGCATTGGCTAACAGTTCGTCGGAGAAGCTCATGGTGGCCCGTACAGTACCGGGCCCGCGGGCCGGGCCGGCGGGCCGAAAGAGGGGCCCCGGTGCCACCACGACCAGCCCAGTGCCACCACGACCAGCCCACTGCCACCACGACCAGCCCGGTGCCAGCGTGCCCCAACCAGTCCCAGCGTGCTCAGCCCGACACCAGCGTGCTCAGCCCAGTGCCCGCCGGTACACGTTGGTGCCCCGGAGCTCGAAGCCCATTTTCTGGTAGAGGCGGTTGGCCGCTTGGCGGGTGGGGCGCGACGTGAGGTCGACCGTCCTGGCCCCCCGGGCGGCAGCCAGTTCGATCGCGGCCTGCGTCAGGGCCTCACCTATCCCCCGGCCCCGGTGAGCCTCATCGACCACGACGTCTTCGATCCATGCCCGGGTGCCGGTCGGGATCTGGAACACGGCCAGCGTGAGCATCCCCACGACCCGGCCCGGGGGTAGCTCTGCCGAAGCTGCCGGCGGCTCCCCTTCGTCGTCCCTGGCCACGAGCAGGGTGGTGGCGGGCGACCCCACCACCTGCTCTAGCTGGGCACGCGTGGGCAGCTGAGCCGAGGTGGAGAGCTGCGGCAGCAGCCGGCGCACCGCAGCCAACAGCTCCTCGGTCACCTCCTGTGCAGCCGAGACCCGGAGCATGGGCCCAAGACTACGCCCGGGCGCTCGGCGCCAAGTGATATCGCTCGCGCCAGGTGATGTCGCTCGGCACCAGGTGATGTCGCTCGGCGCCAGGTGATGTCGCTCGGCACCAGGTGGTGGAACAGTGTCCCGGGCTTGGTCCCGCCGAAGCATCGCGCTCACCGTCTTCGGCGCTCGGTGACCGGCCCAGGACCGCTGGCCCTGCCGGGGCCGGCAGCCCGAAGACGCCCAAGTAGCCCGTAGAGTGCCTGACCGATGGGTATGCCCCCCGAGTGGCAGGCCCTGTTGGCCTACGACTACGAGCACGTCTGGCACCCTTATGCCCCGTTGCCCGCCACCATGGCACCCCTGCCGGTCGTGTCGGCCTGCGGCGTGCGGCTCCAGCTGGCCGACGGGCGCCAGCTCATCGACGCGATGGCGTCGTGGTGGGCGGTGGTCCACGGCTATAGGCACCCGGCGATCGAACAGGCGGTGGTCGAGCAGCTGCGGCAGCTCCCCCACGTGATGTTCGGAGGCCTGACTCATGCACCGGCGGTCCATCTGGCCGAGCGGCTGGCCTCGATGGCGCCTCCAGGGCTGGAACAGGTCTTTTTTGCCGACTCCGGTTCTGTCGCCGTGGAGGTGGCGCTCAAGCTCTGCCTCCAGTACCAGCGCAACTCCGGGCATCCTGAGCGGTCGAGGTTCTTGGCCTTGGGAGGCGGCTACCACGGCGACACCTTCGGGGCGATGGCGGTGTGCGACCCGATCGGAGGCATGCACCAGCTGTGGAAAGGGATCCTGCCCGAGCACGTCTTTGCCCCCCGGCCGCCAGCGCGAGCCAATGAGGAGTGGTCGGCGCGGCTGCGCGAGCTGGCCGCCAGGCACGCAGGGCAACTGGCAGCCGTGGTGGCCGAACCAGTCGTGCAGGGGGCGGGGGGGATGTGGTTCTACGACCCAGCGTGCGTCCGTGAGCTGCGGGAAGTTTGTGACGAGCATGGGCTCCTGCTGGTGCTGGACGAGATAGCCACCGGCTTCGGGCGCACAGGAGAGCTCTTCGCGGCCAACCGGGCCGGAGTGGCACCAGACGTCATGTGCGTAGGCAAGGCCCTCACGGGCGGGTACATGAGCCTGGCGGCGACACTGTGCACGAGCGAGGTGGCGCGAGTGGCTTCGGGCGGCGAGGCCGGCTGCCTTATGCACGGGCCCACGTACATGGCCAACCCTCTCGCCTGTTCGGCGGCCTTGGCGTCCACCGAGCTGTTGCTGTCGGGCCGCTGGCGCCAGGATGTGAAGCGCCTGGAGCCAGGCCTCCGGCGCGGCTTGGTCCCGGCTCGTGATGTTGCCGGGGTGAAGGACGTGCGGGTGCTCGGTGCCATTGGCGTGGTACAGCTGGACCACCCCGTCGACGTGGCCGCCGCCACCCGGGCCGCGGTCGACCGGGGCGTGTGGCTCCGGCCGTTCCGGGACCTCATCTACACGATGCCTCCCTACATCACACCCGACGAGGACCTGGCGGCCATATGCGCAGCTATGGTGGCCGCGGCCAAGGTGGCCTGAGCGGGCACCATCGGGTCGGACCGCGAACGGCTGCGACATCTCGTGCCACAACCCCACGCTGGCCGGCCGGCGCCGGCTGCGGTCGGGCCAGGCGGTGCAGCGGCAGGCAATGGGCGGCGGGCAAAGTGGCCCAGGTCGCCCAGGCGCGGCGAGTTGATCATGGCGGCAACGGGCGTCCGGCAATGGGCGCCCGGCAATGGGCGCCCGGCAATGGCAGTCAGCGCCGGCTCAGGCAGCGGCCAGGAGGAGCGGTCCCGACCGGCCCTCTCGGGCGAGAAGCTGCCGGCACAGCCCGGCCCAGGCGGGAGCAGCGGGCTTACCGGTGCCCGTGGCCATCCCCAGGGCCGGCCGCGTCAAGTCGATGTGGCAGAGGACGGCACGGTCACAGCAGGGCTGGCAGAGCCGCTCGAGGTGGGCGGGCCGGTCGGGACGCGGGCGCCGGTCCCCGGGTGACGAGGGTCGCCTGGGGGGACGAAGTCCCGCTTGCCCCGGCCCTCTACCAGCGCCCAGCCCTGGTAGGTCTTGAGAGCATGGTGGCGCCGGCACAGCCGGTCAAGCAGGTCGACCACCGTGAGGTGGGTCTTGGCCCACTCGGCCCGGTGGTCGGTCTGCAAGCAGGTGGCTCTCACGCCGCACCCGGCGACCGCGCAGGTGGGGTACAGCCAGTCCAAAGCGCTGCGCTGGTGGGCGTTGGGGCGCCGGCCCAGGTGAGCCACCCCGGCCACGGCCTTGCCCTTGGTGACCACCGCCTTCAAGAACGGGTCCTCGGTGGCCATGATGTCCTGCACCACCGAGACCGGCACCGGGCCGTAGCCCGCCAGCTCGCAGGTCTCGCCGCCCAGGGGGCGGCCCCGCAGCAATGCGTCCAGGTCTACTCTCACCATCACCTCGTAGCCGGCCTTGGCCGGCGGCCCCAAAGTGGCAAGGCGGACCAGGCCGTCGAAGGCGTAAGCCTCCGGACGCTCCCGGCGCCCCTGGCTCCTCGCCTCCTCGAAACAGGCGTCGGCCAGTCGTTGGACGGCGGCCATCACCTTGGCCCCCTGCTCGGGCGGGCCGCTGGCGTGGAGGTGCCAGGTGCCTTCTGCGTCCGACCAGGACCGGAGCGCCCGCTGCTCGTGGCAACGGCGGCGGCGAGCCTCCAGGTCAGCCCCTTGGGCGACGGTGCGGACCACCTGTTCGGCCAGCTCGCCCAGCGAGGATGATTGGGCCAGGTCCAACAGCTCCCCGGTAGCCGAGGGGGCGGCCTCGGCCGCCTTGGACACCAGCTCCGCCTGGTCCCAGGACAACCGGCCCGAGCGGACGGCCTCGGCCACCTCGGGCTGGGCGGCCAGGCGGCCGGCGGTCTCCATGGCCCGGCGGGCTGCGGCCCGGGAGGTCCCCGATGCCCTGGCCAACAGGTCGGCCACCCCCGCCTGGGAACCAGGCGGGCTGGCTGCCGCCGTGTGGGCGGCGAGCAGGCAGGCCAGGGCAGCGGCTGTCTTTTCGATGGCGCCCAACGCCTGGAGGGCAGCGGCCCGCTCCCCGGGGGCGACCAAGGCCGGGTCGAAGCCCGAGGCATAAGCGCGCACGGCTTCGCGTAGCCCAGCCAGGTCAACGCACATGCGGCAGCTCCCTTGACGGTGCTCCCCGGGTACGAAGGCCGGTGCCAAGCCGGCGAGGGCTCCCTCACGCTGGCCGCCCCAAGGGCCGCTCCCCATGGCCAAGGGAACCTGTGTTCGATTATAGGTCCCAGGCGCCGGGGAAGTCAAGCCAGCCAGGGTGGTACCCGAGCAGGGCTCACTGACCCCCCGAGGGCACGTCGGCTGAGCCGGGAGACAGGCTGCGCACCAGGGCAGGGCCGAGGAGGGACAAGAAGACCAGTTCCAGCCCGCCAGCCATCACTATGGCGGTGGACGTCCCCGCCGCGCCAGCGATGACGCCGCCGAGCAACGCACCCAGGGGTGCCGCCCCGGCCACGGCCAAGCGGTGGATGCTGACCACTCGTCCATATAGGTGGGTGGGGATCAGGCGCTGGCGGGTCGTGATGGCGCCCACGTTGCCGATGATCGTGCCCACGTCTTGGAGGCCGAAGACGAACACGGCGAGGACGGCCGTGCGGGTGAAACCCAGGCCCAGGTAGCTGACCACCACCAGGCTGAAGCCCACGAGGATGGCCCTGCCGGCCCCAAGGTGACGCGTGACGCGGTCTGCCCCAAAGCCAGCGAGCACCCCCAGGAGGGAGGCAAAGCCATAGAACAGCCCGTAGCCGGTCGAGGTCAGGTGCAACATGCGGGTGGCGTAGACGACCAGGATGCCGAAGACCATGTACTGGCAGATCACCAGCGAGGCGACCACACCGGCCACCAGCTGGACGGGGCGCTCCCGCCTGAACCAGCGCCAGCCCTCGAGGAAATCGCCACTCCAGGTGCTCCTGCCGGTGCCCGCTCCGGGCTGGCCGGGGCCAGGGGCCCGGCCCGGGGGGGCCACGGCCCCGTCGGTGGAGGCAGGGGGAGCTGAAGGAGCCCCGTCCGCCGGCCCAGGGCCGAGGGCGCTGGTCGCAGAGGTGCAAGTGCCGTGGGCAGGGGCCCCGTCGGTGGGTGCAAGGGCAGCAGGGGCATCGGCGCCAGGGGCAGCCAGACTGCCCCGAGCACCACCTGAGCCGCCCCCGGCAACCGCCGCTGCGGGCCTTGGCCGGCTGGCCCGCACCAGCACGGCCGAGAGGAAAAAGGACACCGCGTCCACGACGAAGGGCACCCGCTGGGCGAGGGCGAACAACGCCCCCCCCACCCCGGGGCCCACGAACTGCTCACCGGAGTTGGCCACCACCTGCAGCCGGGCGTTGGCCTTGGGCAGCTGCTCCCGGCCCACGACGGCGGGCACGTAGGCCTGGGCCGCCAGTTCGTAGGTGACGTCGCAGGCGGCGAGCACCGCGCCCACCACGTAGAGCATGGCCAGGCTGGCGGTGCCCGAGGACATGACAGCCACCAGGCCAGCCACCACCGCCCCGGCGACCAGGTTGCAGGCGACCATGAGCCGGCGCCGGTCCACCCGGTCGGCCAGCAGCCCTCCGGGCAGGGACGAGAGCGCGGCGGCAGCCCGGTTGGCCGCCGTCACCCCCGCGATCAGGACCGGGCTCCGGGTGAGCGAGACGGCCAGCAGAGGCATGGCCACCAGCACCAGGCCGTCCCCGCTGGACGAGATGCCCGCGGCCCACCACAGCCGACGGAAGGCCGCGCCCAATGGGCGTGGCCTTCCGGCAACAGCCTGGCCAGGCTGCTCATAGCCAGGTGCCGAGGCCGCGCTGGATGGCGCGTGCTTGACTGCTGCCAAGCGTCCTCCCTCCCCATGCCAGCAACGTGGCAGACGAGAGGCTACCAATATGCAACCACCCCCGCCCCCGCCATAGGCACGACCGGACCTTGTGCTCGGCCCTCCGGCGGCGGCTACCTCACCGGTCCTCCCAGCCGCACGGGAGGCCGTCCCCAAACTGGCGGGAGGCCATTTCCCGGCTGGCCGGCAGGCCATTTCCGAGCTGAGCGGCGTCGTCGTCTAGGCTGTTAGCGTGGGGCGAAGCTGCCGGGTAGGCGCGCAAACCATCGTGACCGGCTCAACGACGCCACCTGCGCCCCAGGAGCACCAGGGCGCCCACAGCGCGAGCGCGCCGAACAGGAAGGCCCTTGCCCCAACGGGTGGCGCGGACGTTAGGGCGGTTGGCGCCGGCACACCAGTAACAGCTAACGACGAAGCAAGCACCAAAAACAGGCACCCGTCGACCACTGCCCGCGCGGACACAACTACCCAAAACCCGCGCGGTACAGGACCGAACAGCGTTGCCGCCCGGCAAACGGCCCGACAAGGACAATCACGCGGTAACCTAGCGCCCACCGGCCATACCGGCGACCGCTCCAAGGCACCCGATTTTCCCGGCCTCCACCCGGTGCCGCCGACAGGGCGCTACACCCACGAGGCCGCTAAAGGTACCGCGATTAACTCGAACCAAACTCTTCAATGCCCCTGGCCCAAGCTGGCTCAGCCAGGAGGTCACAAGCTCACCCCGTGCTCACCGCTCTCAGTGGCGCAGGTATCGCTGTACGTCGGGGTACGCACAGGAAAAAGGAACCTCAGTCGCCGGAGAAGCCGCGCATTTTCACCCCCGTCCGCTCAGAAACCCGGCCCAGGACCCGGCCTGCCAGGTGCAGGCGAGGGACAGCCCGGGGTGCGTGGAATAGCGCACATTGCGCATTCTTCCAGGTCTGCCGATTTCGCGCAAGACCAGAAGCTGGCCTCCGCCCAGGACCGGGGAAAGCCAAACGCCTACAGCCGGCGGTGCCGCTCACCGATGAAAAGATGGGGTACAGCCGCCCCCGTCATCGGAGCCGGGTTATTTTGAGCAAGCAACCGAGCCGACAGGCCATACCCGACGGGCAACTGGGGCAGTTCTCGTCCCCCCGTGCCCTGGCCCTGGTGACCCTGGGGGCGGGAGCGGTGGCCGCCTTGTACTTCTGGGAGCTGGCCCGGCTGGCCCCCCCCGGCGGGCAGCGCCCCGAGCTGTGGCCGGTGGTGGCGGCCGGGGTCTGGCTGGCGGGTGCCCAGCCGGTCGCCGTGCGCAACCAGAGGTTCAGCATCTCGGCCGGCCTGCAGGAGATACCGGTCCTGGTGGGCATCGCGTTCTTACGCCCCTGGGCGGTGCTGGTGGCGGCCGCCTGCGGCCAGCTGGCAGCAGAGGCCCAGCGGAGGCGGCCGGTGCCCAAGCTGCTCACCAACTCGGTGGCCTACGTCGCCTCCGTGGGCCTGGGCACCTTCGTCTACGACCGCTTCATGGCCGGGGCGTCGCCGGTGGGCGCCCAGGGTTGGGGCCTGGCGGCGGCCGCGGTCGCCGTCATCACCCTGGCGGACCTGGTCCTCGTGACCGGCACCTTTGCCGCCGCCGACCCGAGGTGGCGCCACCCACCTGTCAGCGCGATAGTCCTCCAGGCCGGGCTGGGCACCGCGGTCTGCACCACCGCCGGCTTCGTGGCCATATCCCTGGTCTGGGTGAGCACCTGGGGCATCCTGCTGTTCATCGCCATGGCGGCGGCGGCCGACCTCGGGTACCGGGCCACCTTGGTGGCCAAGCAACGCTACGCCAACCTGGAGAAGCTGTACGAGTTCACCCGGCGGCTGTCGTCGCTGACCGAGGGACGGGACGTGATCAGCGCCGTGCTGGAGGAGACCGCCACCATGCTGTCGGCGGGCAAGGTGCAGCTGGTGGCCCCCCTGGACCCACCCCTCGACCAACTGGCCCTGCGCTGCACCAAGAGGGGGGACGACAACCCCGAAGTGCGCGAGGGCGTGCCCCTTTCCCCCCTGGAAGCCCTGGTCCGCAAGCACGGGGCCCTGCTGCTCAGCTCCACCACCCAGGACACCGAGGTCATCGACGCCATGGCCGCCGAGGGCATCACCGAGGGCATGGTCGCCCCCCTCCAGCGTGACGACCCGCTGGCCGGCTACCTGCTGGTCGCCGACCGGCCCTTCCGGCACGAGGGTTTCAAGCGTTCCGACCTGCGCTTCTTCGAGGCGCTGGCGGTGAACGCGGGCGTGGCCCTGCGCAGCAGCGAGCTGTTGGAGCAGCTCCGCCACGAGGCGGCCACCCGCCAGTACCAGGCCCACCACGACTCGCTCACCGGCCTGCCCAACCGGGTGCTTTTCTCCGAACGGCTGGAGAGCATCTTGGACACAGCCGCCAACAACGCCCGCACAGCCGTCATGTTGATGGACCTGGACGGTTTCAAGGAGGTCAACGACACCCTGGGCCACGGGACCGGCGACGGGATCCTGAAAGAGGTGGCCCGGCGCCTGGGCTCGCTGGAAGAGGACGGCTTCATGGTGGCCCGCCTGGGTGGCGACGAGTTCGCCGTCCTGGTCCCCGCTGCCCCCAGCGACGAGGCCCTGTCGGTGCTCGGCCAGCAGGTCATCGACTCGATCCGGGAGCCCATGGCAGTGGAGGGCCTCCTGCTCGACGTGAGGGCGAGCCTGGGGGTGGCGGTGTTCCCCGAGCACGCCAGCCACGCCACGGGGCTGTTGCGCTGCTCGGACGTGGCCATGTACGCGGCCAAGGGTGCCGGCGGGGGGGTGCAGGTCTACAAGCCTTCCGAGGACCGGGCAACACCGCGGCGCCTGCGCCTGGCCACCGAGCTGCGCCGGGCCATCGACTCCCGGAGCCTGGACCTGTGGTACCAGCCGGTAGTCGGCCTGGACAGCGGGACGGTCATCTCCTGCGAGGCCCTGCTGCGCTGGAGCCACGACCAGTTCGGGCCCATCCCGCCCAACGAGTTCATACCCATCGCCGAGAGCGCGGGGCTGATCGACCCCCTCACCTGGTGGGTGCTCGAGGTCGCCCTGGGCCAGGTGAAGCAGTGGAGGCTGCACGTGCCTGGCCTCAGCGTGGCGGTCAACCTCTCTGCCCGCAGCCTCATGAACATGGACATCTCCAAGCGCCTGGGCAGCCTGCTCGAGCGGGTGGGGGTAAGCCCGTCGGTGCTCACCTTGGAGCTGACCGAGTCTTCCACCATGGCCGACCCGGTGGGTTCCCATCGAGTGCTCAACAGCCTGAACGAACTGGGGGTCAACCTCTCGATCGACGACTTCGGCACCGGTTACTCCTCATTGAGCCGCCTGAAGCAGTTGCCCTTCGACGAGCTGAAGATCGACAAGAGCTTCGTGAAGGAGATGGTGACCGACCGGGGCGACGAGGCGATCGTGCGCAGCACGATCGAACTGGCCCGCAACCTGGGCCGGACGGTCACCGCCGAAGGGGTCGAGGACCGGGCCACCCTCCAGCGCCTGGCCGCATTGGGCTGCAACGCGGCCCAAGGGTTCTACCTGGCCCGGCCGCTGCCGCCTGCTCAGTGCGAGTCGTGGCTGCTGGCCGCCCCCAGCGTGTGGCCGAGCGGCCTCATCCTGCCCAGCCGCTACCACGAGGGCACCAACTAGCCCTCGACCAGCTCGGTCCCAGCCGGCTGGCAGCGCCGCCGGCGCACCAGCAGCAGGGGCGCTCAGCGGCGGGGCTCTTCGCTGTTGTGCCCAGCGTCAGGCACCTCGCTGTTGTGCTCAGCGGCGGGGTGCCTCGCTGTAAGACTGCGACCGGGGGACGCCCCGAGGCACCTTGCCCGTGATGCGCACGGCAAGCCGCTCGAACAGCCACCCACTGATGGTATGGACCGGGTCGCTCAGGGCCACCCTGGCCGGCGCCCGGCCCCACTTCTTGCTCGCGGCGCAGTAAGGGACGCAGAGGTTCCACGTGTAGGTCCCGGTGGCCACCGCCTGGTTGGGCCCCCACTGCGACCACTTGAGGGCGACGGCCATGGCGTTGGCGTCCGCACAGGCCAGGACCAGGGTCTTGGGCCGCACTTTGGGGGTACCCAGCCCGCAGTCCATGACCGCCACCCGGCGGGGAGGTGGCGACGGGGCAGCCGAAGCAGCCGAGTAGGTGACGGGCAGGGGGACGAAGTTGGCGGTGGCCACCACCACGGTGGCAGCCACCAGGGACGAGGCCAAGTTGGCCAGCCGGCGCCTGTGCATGCCCAGGCAGGTTACCGGGCTGACCGATGCCGGTGAGGCACCCGGTGGCCCTCCGGGCAGTATGGTGCAGGGATGGGCGTGGGTACCCGGTTGCTCGGCACCAGCGCACTGGCGGCCGCCTGCCTCAGCAGCGCCATGCCCGGAGTCGTCGCTCTCCCAGCCGCCGCTGTGCCAGCCGCCGCCGTGCCAACCGCCAGCTCTGGGCCAAGAGGCGCCGCTGTTGTAGGAGCCGGCTCTGTGCCCGTCGCCGCCGGTGCCCGGGCCGGGGGCCTGAGCTGGCACCCGTGCGCCTCGGGCTACCGGTGCGCCAGCCTGGCCGTGCCAGTCGACTACGCCGACCCGCAGGAGGGCACGTTGAAGCTGGCCCTCATCGAGCTCCCCGCCACCGGCCGGCACGTGGTCGGTGACCTGGTGATGAACCCGGGGGGGCCGGGGGCCTCGGGCCTCGAGTTCCTCCAAGAGGTGAGCTTCCCGGCTGGGCTGCGGGCGTCGTTCAACCTGGTGAGCTTCGACCCCCGGGGTGTGGGCCAAAGCGACCCGGTGACCTGCGTGGGGGCGGCCGGCATCCGCTCGTTGGTGTCGCTCAACCCCGACCCCAAGACGCCGGCCCAGGTGGCCACCGTGGTGCGGGCCACCCAGGCTTTCGACCAGGCCTGCGCCAAGCACACCTCGGCCCAGCTGCTCCGCAACGTGAGCACGCTGGACGAAGCCCGGGACCTCGACCGGATCCGGGCCGCCCTGGGCCAGCCCAAGCTGGACTACCTAGGCCTTTCCTACGGCACCTACCTGGGGGAGCTGTACGCCGAGCAGTACCCCACCCATGTGCGGGCCATGGTCCTCGACGGGGCCGTCGACCCCGCCTTGTCCGACAACCAGGTGGCGGCCCAACAGGCAGCCGGCTTCGAGGCTGACCTGGGCGACTTCTTCGGCTGGTGCCACACCAGCCAGTACTGCGCCAGTGAGCTGCCCCATGGAGCCAAGCCCTCCTACCTGCAGCTCGTACACCAGGTGTCCCAGGGCAAGCCGTTGCTGGCCAACCTCCAGCCCCTCTACGGGGGGGTGCAGCGGGTCACCATGGGCGTCCTGGAAACGGCCGTCCTGGGGTCGTTGTACTCCGACCAGACCTGGCCCGACCTGGCCCAGGCCATCGCCCAGGGCCTGGACGGGGACGGGAGCTTCCTGGCCGGGCTGGCCTACAGCTACGAAGGGCTCCAGCCGACCGGCCAGTTCGACAACCTGGTGGCGGCCAACGCAGCCATCAACTGCGTGGACCACCAGTACCCGACCGGCGTCTCGGCTTATGAGGTACTGGCCGGCCAGCTGGCCAAGGCCTACCCCGACTTCGGCGCCCTGTCGGCCTGGAGCAACATCGAGTGCGCCTTCTGGCCCGTCCGCAGCACCCAGCAGCCGGCCCCGGCCCACGTCAGTGGGCACTTCCCCATCTTGGTGATCGGCTCCACCGGGGACCCGGCCACTCCCTACAGCTGGGCGCAGGCGCTGACCCGGGAGCTCGGCCATGCCCGCCTGCTTACCCGCAAGGGCCCGGGGCACACAGGCTACCTCTACAGCACCTGCGTCCAGCACTGGGCTGACCGCTACCTGGAGACCCTCCGCCTGCCGCCGGTGGGCACCGTCTGCCCCACGACGGGCTAGCTGAGGGCTAGCGGGCAGCCGTCCGCACCCCAGCCACGGGGGACAGGTCGTGCGGCCGGCGGCCTTGGCCCCGGAACGGCGCCCGCACCCCAGCGGTCGGCGACCAGGGTCCTAGGCTCGTTACCTCGTGACCGCCGGGCTTTCCCCCCAGCGTTGGGCGCGCGACGTCGCCACCCTGGCTGACGCCCAGCTCGACGTGCTGGTGGTAGGGGGCGGGATCGTGGGAGCCGGGACGGCTCTGGACGCGGCCCGCCGGGGCCTCAGCGTGGGCCTGGTGGAAGCCCAGGACTGGGCCTCAGGCAGTTCGAGCCGTACCTCGCGGCTGGTGCACGGCGGGCTGCGTTACCTGCGGACCTTCGACTGGGCGCTGGTGCGCGAAGGCCTCGTCCAGCGGGCCCACCTCCTCAGGTTGGCCCCCCATCTCGTCCGCCCCGTGCGCTTCGTCTACCCGCTGCGCCAGCGCCGGGCCGAAAGGGCGTATGTCGGGGCCGGGGTAACGCTCTACGACCTGCTGGCCCGTTCCTCCCGGACGTCCGCTGGCTTGCCCTGGCACAGCCTGCTCAGCCGCCAGGAACTGGCCCGGCTGGCTCCTGCCCTGCGGGCTCAGCACTTCGGCGGGGCCGTGAGCTACTACGACGCTCAAGTCGACGACGCCCGCTACGTACTGAGCGTCGTGCGGGCGGCCGCCAGCCAGGGAGCCCTAACCGTGAACCGGGCGCTCGTCACGGGGTTGTTGGGCCAGCGGGGCCGCGTCTGCGGTGCCCGCGTGCTCCTGGTCGAGACCGGCGAGGAGCTGGAGGTGCGGGCCAGAGTGGTGGTCTCGGCCACCGGGGCGTGGACCGAGCGCTTCGAGGAGCTGGCCGGCCGCTCTCGCCCACTGCGGCTACGGCCGTCCAAAGGCGTCCACCTGGTCGTGCCCCGCCGCTGCATCGAGTCGTCCGCTGCCCTGGTCCTGCCGACACCCAAGAGCCTCCTGTTCGTGGTGCCCTGGGGCCGCTTCTGGCTGGTAGGCACCACGGACACGCCCTGGGGCTACGACCTCGCCCGTCCCGTCGCCAGCCGGCCGGATGTCGACTACCTCTTGGCGCAGCTGAACCAGGTGCTGGAACGCCCCGTCCTCCCAGACGACGTGGTGTCGGTCTTCGCCGGCGTCCGGCCCCTCATAGCCGGGGCTTCGGACGAGACCACGCGGCTGTCCCGGGAGCATGCCGTGAGCCGCCCCGGACCGGGCCTGGTGGTCGTCTCGGGCGGCAAGTTCACCACCTACCGGGTCATGGCCCACGATGCGGTCGATGCTGCGGTAGCGGCGGCGGGCCTGGGGGCCACCGCGCCCGCCGGGCCCGGGCCTGAGGTCGCCGGAGGGGACGGCTTCGGCCCGCTGTGGGAGGACAGGGAGAGGTTGGCGTCCAGTGCCGGCCTGGCGTTGGAGCAGGTCGAGCGGCTCTTGTACCGCTATGGCAGCTTGGCCCCGGATGTGCTGGGATCCACTGCCGTGGCCGAGCCCCTGGCTCCCCTCCAAGGAGGAAGTGGCTACCTTCGGGCCGAAGTAGCCTACGCGGTCAGCGACGAGGGTGCACGCCACGTGGAAGATGTGCTGCGGCGGCGGACGCGCTTGGCGGTGGAAACCCCCGACGGGGCTCTGGCTGCCGCCCAGGAAGTGGCGGGAGTCATGGCCCCGGTCCTGGGGTGGGGCCCGGTCACCGTCGATGAGGAACTGGCCTCCTACCGCCTCCAAGTCGAGGCGGAAATGACGGCCCGGTCTGCTCCAGGCGACCGTGAAGCCGATGCCCACATGGCAACAGCCAGGCCCCTTCTACCACTGCCGTGAAGCGCTACGTGGGGGCGATCGACCAGGGGACCACTTCCACCCGGTTCATGGTCTTCGACCACACCGGCACGGTGGTGGCAGCCAAGCAAAAGGAGCATCGGCAGGTCTTCCCCCAACCCGGCTGGGTCGAGCACGACGCCACCGAGATCTGGCAGGACGTCTTGGAGGTGGCCGAGGGCGCTTTGGGCGAGGCCGGCATCGGCGCCCGCGACCTGGCGGCCGTCGGCGTGGCCAACCAACGAGAGACGACGGTCCTGTGGGACAGGTGGGACGGCCGGCCGGTCCACCATGCCATCGTTTGGCAGGACACGCGGACCGACCGGACATGCGCCGAGCTGGCGGCGTCCTTCGGCCCGGAGCACTTCCGGGCGAGGACCGGCCTTCCCCCGGCGACCTACTTCTCGGGGCCGAAGCTGATGTGGCTCTTGGAGCGCGTCCCTGGGGCCCGGCGACGGGCGGAGTCAGGTGACCTGCTGTTCGGGACCATGGACAGCTGGTGCATATGGAACCTGACGGGCGGGCCCAAAGGGGGTGCGCACGTGACCGACCTGACCAACGCCAGCCGGACGCTCATGATGGACCTGGCCCAGGCGTGCTGGGACGACGAGATCCTCAGGCTCATGGACGTCCCCAAGCCCGTCCTGCCGGCCATAGTGCCGTCGAGCGCGCTGTACGGGGAAGCAGTGGGCCCACTTTCGGGCGTACCCGTGGCCGGCTGCTTGGGGGACCAGCAGGCAGCCCTGTTCGGCCAAGCCTGCTTCTCGCCCGGCGAAGCCAAGAACACCTACGGCACCGGCAATTTCCTGCTGCTCAACACCGGCCTGTCGCCCGTTTCCTCCCGCTACGGGCTGCTTACCGGCCCTGCCTACAAGATCGGTGACCAGCCAACGGTGTTCATGCTGGAGGGCCCCATTGCCGTGACGGGCGCATCGGTGCAGTGGCTGCGGGACAACTTGGGGGTCATCAGCTCGGCAGCCGAGGTCGAGGACCTGGCGGCCTCGGTGGAGGACAACGGCGGTGTCTATTTCGTTCCTGCGTTCTCAGGCCTCTTTGCCCCTTACTGGCGCAACGACGCCCGGGGGGTCATCTGCGGCCTGACCCGTTTCGCCCGGGCTGGCCACCTGGCCCGGGCGGCCCTGGAAGCCGTTGCATGGCAAACCCGCGAGGTCGTGGACGCGATGAAGGCGGACACAGGGGCGCAGCTGCCCGTGCTCAAGGTCGACGGGGGCATGGTGGCCAACGAACTGCTCATGCAGTTCCAAGCCGATGTCCTGGGGGCCACCGTGGTGCGCCCGGCCGTCACCGAGACCACGGCCCTGGGCGCGGCCTACGCCGCCGGCCTGGCCGTGGGCTACTGGCCAGGGCTGGACGACCTGCGGGCCAACTGGCGACTGGGCCGGAGGTGGGAGCCCTCGATGGGCCCCGAGCAACGAGAGCGCCAGTACGCGGCGTGGAAGCGCGCCGTGGCCAAGACCTTCGACTGAGGCCCGCCCCGCTGGGGTGGCAAGCCCCGGGCGGGGTGGCAAGCCCCGGGCAGGGTGGCAGGTCCCCGCTGGGGTGGCAGGCCCCGGGCGAGCAAGGACCTGCCACCCAGGCCACGGCTACTGGACCACGGGGGCTACCGCTCGACAGGCGCTACAGGTCTGCGGGGGCTTACTGGTCGATGGGGCCTTCGCTCAACCGCACGTGCAGGACCTCGCTCCCATACCCGGTGAAGACGGTCAGCGCGACCACCTGGCCGGGCTTGTGGGCCTTCACCGCCTTGGACAGGGCGGCCGTGGTGGTGACGGGCTTGCCGTCCACCGCCGTGATCTCGTCCCCTGCCTGGATGCCGGCTCGAGCCGCGCCGCTGCCCGGGTCAACCGCTTCGACCACCACGCCCGGCTTGGTCGCGCTCAGCGGGCCGATGCCAAAGCCACCGAAGCCGAACGGCCCGAACCCAAAGGGGTTGTTGGCGAGCTGCGAGCTGGCCACTGCCTCGACCCCGAGGAACGCCGACCGGCCATAGACGAAGTTGGCCACGTCCTTGTGGGCCTCGATCTCCCCGGCGATCGCCTTCACCCGGTTGGACGGGATGGCAAAGCCGAGAGTCGCCCCCACCGACCCGGCCGACGCGGCCGCGGTGTCCATCCCGATCACCTGGGCGGCAGCGTTGACCAGCGGGCCCCCGGAGTTGCCGGGAGCGATCGGGGCGTCGGTCTGCAGCAGCCCGTGGAGGGTCTCAGGGTTGGCACCGGTCTCGTCCTGGGCCGTGATCGTGCGGTTCGTCGCCGAGATTATGCCCTGGGTGACAGTCGGCTGGCCTCCCAGGCCCAGGGCGTTGCCGATGGCGACCACGGGGGTGCCGACCTGGACGGTGGAAGAATCGCCCCACTTGATGGTGGGCAGCCCGCTCAGGCCGTTCACCTTGATGACGGCGATGTCGCCGGTGGGGTCGCTGCCCACGAAGGTGGCCGGGTAGGTGCCGTGGCCGGGGATGACGACCATGACCTGGTCAGCACCCGAGACGACGTGGTTGTTGGTGACGATCACCCCGCTGGGGCTGACGATCATGCCTGTCCCCGCTCCCCCGGTGGCCCCGTCCCCGCCCAAGGGGTCGAGAGTGGTGTTGACGTCCACTACGGCCGGCTCGACGGCCTTGGCCACTGCTGCGGTGTCGATCCCAACTGGCACGGGTGCGGCTGGCGCACCGACAGGGGCCAGTGCGAAAGCCGCCGCGAGCGCGCAACCGGTGGCTCCAGCGATCACTGGGACCTTGCCCATCATTGCCTCATTGCCTCCTTCCCGAGTGGGTCACTTGCTCCATGAACCTCTTGTCCGAAGACATTGTGGCCACCCAAGTTGAAAGAACTTTGAGCAGTTCATGAAAGGGCCCTCAGCTGGCGCGGCCTCGGCCGCCATCAGCCACGAGCGGCACAGCACGCCCCACCAAAGCCCCCGAGGCCGTGCCAGGGCGAAAGCCCCGGTGGCCGTCTCAGAGCAACCGTGTCAGAGCACCTGCTGCGGAGGAACCTCTTGGCCGCCCTGGGCCTCTGGCCCTGCCGGAGCGCCCCGGGCCGCCCCGGCCACGCTCAGCCTCCGCCCGTCTTGCTCGCCCGCCCCCTCGGTGGCCGGCCCCGCGCCCGGCTCGGCTAGAGCCTCGGGGGCCTGCTCGAGGGCAGCCAGGTGGCCAGGCCACCAGTTGGCCCGGCCGAGGAGAGCCACCGTCGAGGGGACGAGCAAAGTGCGCACCAAGAACGTGTCCATGAGCACGCCGATGGCCAACCCGAAACCGACGTCGCGGACCTGGCTCCCGCTCGGCCCGCCCCCGGCCTCGAAGGCCAGGACGGCGAAGGTGCCGGCCAGGACCATGCCGGCCGATGTCACCGTGGGGCCAGTACGGCCTATAGCTCGCACGACTGCCTCTAGCAGCCGGCCCCGGCGCGCCTCTTCCCGGATCCGGGTCATGACCAAGATGTTGTAGTCCTCTCCCAAGGCCAGCAGGAAGATGAACATGAGGAACGGGAGGATGAAGGTGATCCCGGCACTGCCGGCGATGTCGATGAACACGAGGGTGGAGAGCCCCAGGGCGGCCAGGTAGGACAGGCCGACGCTCACGATCAGGTAGAGGGGCGCGACGGCGCTGCGCAGCACGAGCGCCAGGAGCAGCCCGATGGCGACGATGGCGACCGGGACAATTGTCTTCAGGTCGCGGTTGGCAGTGCTGCTTACGTCGTAGAGCGCCGCCGCTTCCCCGGCGACCCCGCTTTGCACCGCGCCCGAGGCCCTCGCCGCCGCCTGGACCGCCCGCCGGACCTCGGGAGTAGCGTGGAGGGCGGCGGTGGAGTCCTGCGGCCCAGCCGTGAGCTTGGCCTGCCACTGCACCGTACGCCCGTCGGGCGAGACGAACTGCACCAGCGACCGGTACGAGCTGTAGGTTGCGGCTGGGACGCGGGGCGCCAGGGCAGCCGGCTCGGCCAAGGGCAAGGTGTTGGGCGGGCCCAGGCGGGCATGAAGCGCCTCTATGGTGCCCGGGCCGAGGGGTGCGCCGGTCGGGTCGAGCGGCCCGGCCAACTGGCTGAAGTAACCCGACCTCACCAGGGAGCGCTCAGCGCTCGCCAGGACGCTGGGGTCGGCCCAGATGGGCCGGCTGTAGCGGAAGACCAAGTTGGCCGGGTTGGCGCTGGTCTCAGGGAAGTGCTTGGCCAGCAGGGCATTGCCGGCGGCCGCATCGGAACCGGCCGGGGCGTCCAGCGCACCCGCGAACCCGGCCGAGTAGTAGCCGAGCGAGGCCGCCGACAGGGCGCCGAAGAGGGCCACGCCGGCTACGAGGGTCAGGGCGGGGCGCCTCACCAGCCGGCCCGCCACCCGTCCCCACCAGCCTTGCTTCTCTCCGCCGGGCAGGGCCGCCACCCGGCTGGGCCAGAACGCCGCCCGCCCGAAGATCGCCAGCAGCGCCGGCAGCAGGGTGAGGCCAGCCAGCAGCATCACCGCCACCCCGAGGGCCAGGGGCACGCCCAGGTCGTGGTACAACCCGAAGCTGGCCAGGAGCAAGGTGAGCAGGGCAAAGATGACAGTGCCGGCCGAGGCGGTGATGGACTCGCCCACCCGGGCCAGCGCCACGGCCACGGCCTGCTTGGCCGGGAGCCCGCCGCGCATCTCCTCCCGGGTGCGGAACACCAAGAACAGCCCGTAGTCAGTGCCGGCACCCAGCAGGAGCACCACCAGCAGCAGTTCGGTGATCTCGGAGATCTTGAGCCCGTGCGCCCCAAGCGCACCGATGAAGCGCATGGACACGGTCAGGGCCACACCGGCCGGCGCCAGCGTGATGAGGGGGGCCAGGACCGAGCGGAAGATGAGGAGCAGCAGCACCACTATGAACACCAGCGACAGGAACTGGATCTTGTTGCTGGTGCTGTTGCTCTTGGCCTGGTTGGCGACATTGGTGGCCACGGGGCCGGCCAGGTGGAAAACGAGGCCGGCGGGTGGCCGCGCCCGGGCAAAGGTGGCCTCCAGCCGGTGGGCCACTGGGGCCTGAGCGGTGACATCGGCCGGACCGGGGCTGGCCAGCACCATGATGGTGGCCGCCTGGCCGTCGAGAGAGGTGCCGGCCACCCGAGCGGACAGGACGCCGGGTACCCGGGCCGCCAGGGCTGCCTCCCGGCTGATGGCCGCCAGGTCGGGTGGGGCCAGAGCGGGTTGGGCGGCCGCCACGACCAGGATCTCCGAGTGCTTGCTGCTGCTGCCCAGCACGGGGGCGGCCAGGGCCGCGGCCCGGTTGCTCGGGGCATTGACGGGCAGGAAGTCCGCGTTGTTGTTGTTGACCTCGCTCCCGAGCGAGGGCAGGGCCGTGGAGACGACGAGCACCGCCACCCACGCGGCCACCACGAGCCAGCGGGCCCGGACCGAGAACCGGCCCAGGCCGGCAAACAACCGCTCAGGTAGAGAGACCAACCAACCACTCCTGCTGCACGCCGAGGACAGGTCCCCTCATGTTAGCGGCCAACCCGCAGGAGCAGCCATGGAGCCAACCCGCAGGAGCAGCCATGGAAAGTGAGCCGGCCTGTAGGCGGGATTCTGTCCACCGGCCCAAGGCCGGATGGGTGGTCATCCATCTGAGCGGTCCACCTGGGGACATGGGCCGGGCCAGCCGTCCCCTGCTCGACCTTGCTCCGGGTGGGGTTTGCCAAGCCGGCCGGGTCGCCTCGGCCGCTGGTGCGCTCTTGCCGCACCGTTTCACCCTTACCTGTGGCGCCTCCGGGAGGCGCCCATCGGCGGTCTGTTCTCTGTGGCACTTTCCTGCGGGTCACCCCGACTGGCCGTTAGCCAGCACCCTGCCCTGCGGAGTCCCGACCTTCCTCGACCAGGTCGCATTGCCTGGCCGCGACCACCCGGCCGGCTCACTCACCTCTAGCTTACAACCGCCACCTGCGGGCCACCGGTGGATGTCCCAGGGACGCTGTTGAATGGTGGGGATGCCTCCTGGCCCACCGCCTCCTGGCCCACCGCCTCCTGGCCCACCGCCTCCTGGCCCACCGCCTCCTGGCCCACCGCCTCCTGGCCCCCCGCCTCCTGGCCCGCCGCCCCTGGGCCTTCACCCGGCTGTCGGCACCTGGTTCGCCCGCCGGTTCCCCGAAGGGCCGACCGAAGCCCAGGCGCGGGGCTGGCCGCGGGTACGGGAGGGCGCGGACGTGCTGATCGCCGCCCCTACCGGGTCAGGCAAGACGCTGGCCGGCTTTTTGATTGCCATCGACGACGCCTACCGGGCCCACCAGGCTGGTGAGGACCTGGCTGGCCAGACCCGGCTGGTCTACGTCTCGCCCCTCAGGGCGCTGGCGGTGGACGTCCACCAGAACCTGGAGCGGCCGCTCGCTGAGATCGCCCAGGTGGCCACCGAGCTCGGGCTACCAGCACCACCCATCACCGTGGCCGTCCGCACCGGCGACACCCCCGCCCGGGCCCGAGCCGCCATGGCCAAGGACCCTCCGACGTTCCTGGTCACCACCCCCGAAAGCCTGTACCTGTGCCTGACCGCCGAGCGCAGCCGCGCCTCGCTGGCCCATGTGAGGACGGTCATCGTGGACGAGATCCACGCCCTTGCCCGTGACAAGAGAGGCTCCCACCTGGCCCTCACCCTCGAGCGCCTGGACCATGCCCAGGCCGGTGCCTGCCCGCAACGCATCGGGCTCTCGGCGACCCAAAAGCCGCTCGAGCTGACCGCCGACCTGCTGGCCGGCACGGCCCGGCGCGGCCCCGTCCAGCTCGTGGACTGCGGGCACCGACGCGACCTCCAGCTACGCTTGGAACTGCTCGACAGCGAGCTCGGAGCGGTCCTGTCCCAAGAACAGCTGGCCGAAGTGGTGCAGCGCATTGCCGCCCACGTGCAGGGCCACCGCACGACGCTCGTGTTCGTCAACACCCGCCGGCTGTCCGAACGGCTGGCTCACCTCCTCGGCGAGGCCCTCGGCCCCGACCAGGTGTCCGCCCACCACGGCAGCCTCTCCGCCGAGCGCCGCCGCCGGACCGAGCAGCGGCTCCGGGCGGGCGAGCTGCGCGCCCTGGTGGCCACCGCCTCGCTGGAGCTCGGCATAGACGTCGGCCCAGTGGAGCTGGTCTGCCAGGTCGGCTCGCCCCGGTCGGTGTCCACCCTGCTGCAGCGGGTCGGGCGCGCCAACCACTCGCGCCACGGCGTGCCAGAAGGGGTGCTGTTCCCCACCACCCGCGACGAGCTGGTCGAGTGCTGCGCCTTGCTGGCGTGCGCCCGCAAGGGGAAGCTGGACTCGGTGCAGCCTCCGGTGGCACCGCTCGACATCCTCGCCCAGCAGCTGGTGGCGGAGGTGGCCGCCGCCGGCCAGTGGGCCGAAGAGGACCTGTTCGACCTGGTGCGCAGGGCGGGCCCCTACAAGGACCTGAGCCGGGAGGACTTCGACGGCGTGCTGGAGCTCGTCTCCGAGGGGATCCCAACCGGTCGCGGCACCCGCATGGCCTACCTGCACCGGGACCGGGTCAACCACGTCCTCCGGCCGAGGCGGGGAGCCCGTCTGGCCGCCCTGACGAGCGGCGGGGCCATCCCGGAGGTGGGCGACTACCGGGTGGTGGCCGAGCCGGACGAGACCTTCGTGGGGACGGTCAACGAGGACTTCGCCGTGGAGTCGATGGCAGGCGACGTGTTCTTGCTGGGCACCCACCCCTGGCGCATCCGCCGGGTCACTCCCGGCCAGGTCCGGGTCACCGACGCCGAGGGGGCGCGCCCCACGCTGCCGTTCTGGCTGGGTGAAGCCCCCAGCCGGGCCCCGGAGCTGTCGGAGGAGGTCGCCCTCCTGCGCCGCCAGGTGGGCGAAGCCCTCCCCGCCGGGCGGGCCCAAGCTGTCGCATCGGTACGGGAGGCCTGCGGTGTGGGCCAGGACGCAGCCGAACAGGTCGTTGCCTACCTGGCCACGGGCTTGGAGGAGCTGGGTGCCCTGCCCACCCAGGACGACGTGGTGCTCGAGCGTTTCTTCGACGAAGCCGGCGGCATGCAGCTCGTGGTCCACGCACCTTTCGGCGGGCGGGTGAACCGCGCCCTGGGGCTGGCGCTGCGCAAGCGGTTCTGCGTGACCTTCGACTTCGAACTGCAAGCCGCGGCCAGCGACGACGCCGTCTTGCTCTCCCTGGGCCCCCAGCACAGCTTCCCCCTCGCTTCCGTGCCCCGCCTCCTGCACCCCGCCACCGTGCGGGCGACGCTGGAGCAGGCGGTGCTGACATCGCCGATGTTCACCGCCCGGTGGCGCTGGGACTTGAACCGGTCCCTGGCCGTGCTGCGCTTCCGGGGAGGCAAGAAGAACCCGCTGCCGGTCCAGCGCATGGAGGCCGACGACCTCATGGCCGCCGTGTTCCCCGCCCTGGCCGCCTGCCAGGAGAACACCCCGCCCGGCCCGGTGACCGTGCCCGACCACCTGCTGGTGCGCCAGGTGCTGGACGACTGCCTCCACGAGGCCATGGACGCCGAAGGGCTGGAGGCCCTGGTGGCGGGCCTGCGTTCGGGGCAGGTACGTGCCCACTTCGTCGACTCGGTGCAGCCCTCGGTGCTGTCCCACGAGATCCTCAACAGCCAGCCCTACACCTACCTCGACGACGCCCCCCTCGAAGAGAGGAGGGCGCGCCAGGTGCAGCTGCGGAGGGGCTTGCCGCTCGAGGCGAAGGACCTGTCGAAGCTGAGCCCAGCGGCCCTGGAAAAGGTGAGAGCAGAAGTGGCCCCCGCCCCTCGCCACGCCGACGAGCTCCATGACCTCCTGCTCAGCACCATCGTCCACCGCCCCCGGCCCGAATGGCAGCCTTGGTACGAGGAGCTGGCCTCCGCCGGGCGGGCCATGTCGGTGCGCCCGGTGCCAGCCGCCGGCGAGCTTTGGTGCGCGACGGAGCGTCGCCGGGAGGCAGAGGCCCTCTTCCCAGGGGCTCGTTTCGACCCTGACCACAACCCCGCTGGCCACCCCACCCAGCCAGACGGGGCCGCCACCGACGCCGACGCCGTGGTCGCTCAGGCCCTGCGGGGGCACCTGGAGCTGGCCGGCCCGGTAACGGCGAGGCAGCTGGCCGAGCGCTGCCAACTGAGCGAGAGCCGGGCCCGGGCCGGGCTGGCCCGCCTCGAGGGCGAGGGCTTCGCCCTGCAAGGGCGCTTCGACCCGGCACTGGGGGACGAGGAGCAGTGGTGCGCCCGTCACCTCCTGGCCCGCGTCCATGGCTACACCCAGGCCCGCCAGCGGCGGGAGGTGCAGGCCGTCAGCGCCCAGGACTTCATGCGCTTCCTCCTGCGCTGGCACCACGTCGCGGCGGGCACCCGGCGCCAGGGCCGGGCGGGCCTGCTGGCCGTCATCGAGCAGCTGCAGGGCTTCGAGGTGGCCGCGGGCGCCTGGGAGGAAGCCGTCCTGCCCTCCCGGGTGGAGGGCTACAGACGTGAGTGGCTCGAGGAGCTGTGCCTGTCCGGCCAGGTGGCCTGGGGCCGCCTCTCGCTGCGCCCCCCGGAGGCCGGGGGCCAGAGGCGCAGGGGCGCATCGACCCCGTCGCGGGCCACGCCGGTGACCTTTGCCATGCGCAGTGACCTCCCCTGGCTCATGTCGGCCGTGAGGGGCCAGGCCGTCCCCGAGGAGCCGGCCCACGGGGCGGCCCGGGACGTCCTGGACGTGCTGCGGGCCCGAGGAGCCACCTTCGCCTCGGACCTGCCCGGCCTCACCCGCCGGCTGCCCCTGGACGTGGAAGAGGGGCTCTGGGACCTGGTGGCGCGGGGGGTCGTGACATCGGACGGTTTCAGCGCGGTGCGCCACCTCTTCTCCCGGCGCGAGGTGCTCGCCCGCCGCCACCTGCCTGAGCGCCAGGGGCCCCACCGCTTCGGCCCCCGCCTGCGGCCGGTGGGCAGCAGGGCAGTGGGCAAAGGAGGTGAAGGGCGTTGGGCGCTGCTCCCGGCCCCCGCCGGCAGCGACGCCGAGGTGCCCGGGGCCGCGCCCACCCCAGACGAACTGGCGGAACTGGTGGCTGGCCAGCTCCTGTCCCGCTGGGGCGTCGTCTTCTGGGACCTGGCTGCCCACGAGGGGCTGGCCGTGCCCTGGCGGGAGATCCTCTGGGCACTGCGCCGCCTCGAGGCCCGCGGGGTGGCCCGGGGGGGACGCTTCGTCCACGGCTTCGCCGGGGAGCAGTACGCCCTGCCCGAAGCGGTCGAGGAGCTGCGCCATGCTCGGCGCCTCCCACTCGAAGGCGAGCTGACCCGGCTGTCGGCCGCCGACCCCCTCAACCTGTCCGGGGCCCTGTTGCCAGGCAGGCGCATCCCCGCGGTCCGCAGCGCCACCATCGTCTACTGCGACGGGCTGCTGGTCGAGCCGGGAACAGCCCCCGCCCGGGCCAGCCTGCCGGCCGCCAGCGCCAGCTGAGCCGCTACCAGCTCCCCGTTGGGCACCGCCTTGCGCATCTCGAACACGACGGCCAGGTTGGCCGGCTCCAAGATGCCCACAGCAACTATGGCCATCACCCCGACCACGCCGAAAGAAGCCACCACCCAGCCATGCACGGGTTGAGCGGGGCCCAGCAGGCGGGACGTTGGTGAGAGAGGATCCTCTCAACCCAGCGTAGGCCCGTCAAGGACCTGTCCTGCGACCAGCCAACATGCACCGTGAGGGGTGCCGAGGAGAATGGGCCCTGCACGCCTGGGCCCTTGGGCCCTGCCCCGGGGACGAGCCGCCGGCGTAGCTTCGGTGCATGTGCCTGGGTATCCCCTGCCAGGTGGACGAGGTGGCGGCCGACCAGCCACAAACGGCCTGGGTAGACGTGGGCGGTGCTCGGCGCAAGGTGAGCATCGCCCTGTTGGACGACGAGCAGGTGGTGCCCGGGGACTGGGTGTTGGTCCACGTCGGCTTCGCCCTGTGCAAGCTGGACGAGGCTGAGGCCCAGGCCACCTTGGAGCTCCTGGAAGGTATGGCCAAGGCCTACCAGGACGAGCTGGCCGCCCTGGCCCGCTCGGACATCGCCTAGGGGGCCCGGTGCGCTTCGTCGACGAGTACCGCGACCCGGCCAAGGCGCGCGCCCTGGCCCGACAGATAGCCTCGCTGTGCGAGCCTGGCCGCACCTACAAGCTGATGGAGGTGTGCGGCGGCCACACCCACACCATCTACAAGCACGGGCTGGAGGCGTACCTGCCCGAAGCGGTCAGCCTCGTGCATGGACCGGGGTGCCCGGTGTGCGTGATCCCCATGGGCCGGGTGGACGACGCCATCGCCATCGCCAGCCAGCCGGGGGTGACCATGGCGACCTTCGGCGACCTCATGCGGGTCCCCGGCCGCCGGGGCTCGTTCCTCGACGCCAAGGCGAAGGGCGCGGACATACGCATGGTCTACTCACCCCTCGACGCCCTCCGGCTGGCTCGGGAGCTGCCCGACCGCCAGGTGGTGTTCATGGCCATAGGTTTCGAGACGACCGCCCCTTCCACGGCGGTGACGGTGCTACGGGCGCAGGCCGAGGGCGTGCGCAACTTCTCGGTCTTCTGCAACCACGTGACCATCATCCCCCCCCTCCGGGCCATCCTGAGCTCGGCCGAGGTCGCCCTGGACGGCTTCATCGGCCCCGGGCACGTATCGGCGGTGATCGGCTGCCGTCCTTACGAGGTGATAGCCAGGGAGCACCAAAAGCCGGTCGTTGTCACCGGCTTCGAGCCCTTGGACGTCCTCCAGGCCGTCTACATGCTCATGCGCCAGCTGAGCGAGCGGCGCGCCGCCGTGGAGAACCAGTACTCGCGGGTCGTCTCCTGGGAGGGCAACCCCGCCGCATTGCAGGTGATCGACCAGACGATGGAGCTGCGGCCCAGCTTCGAGTGGCGGGGCTTGGGTGACATCCCGTACTCGGCGCTGAAGTTGCGCAGCCGCTACGCGGCCTTCGACGCGGAGGAACGTTTCGAGGTGCCCGGGGCCCGGGTCGCCGACCCCCGCGCCTGCCAGTGCGGGCAGGTCCTGAGAGGCTTGATCCAGCCCTGGCAGTGCCGGGTGTTCGCCAAGGCGTGCACGCCCGAGAGGCCAATAGGGACATGCATGGTCTCCAGCGAGGGTGCCTGCGCGGCGTACTACAACTTCGGCCGGCGCCACCGGCAGGCCCAAAAGGCGGGGCAGCGGTGACCTCGGGCCAGGCCGCTCCTGCCGCCAGGCCGACGGCCAGGCTGGAGGGGGAAAGGGTGACCCTGGCCCACGGGTCGGGGGGCAAGGCAACCCAGGCGCTGGTCCAGGCGGTCTTCGTGGAAGCCTTCCACAACCCCCGCCTCGACCCCCTGGAAGACGGTGCCGTGCTCGAGGTCCCCGAGACGGCCACCAACGGCCGGCCCCGGCTGGCTTACACCACCGATTCCTTCGTGGTCTCGCCTCTTTTCTTCCCGGGTGGCTGCATCGGCGACCTGGCCGTGAACGGCACGGTCAACGACCTGGCTGCCTGCGGTGCCCAGCCCCTGGCGCTGTCGGCCAGCTTCATCATCGAAGAGGGGCTGGCCCTGGCCGACCTGCGCCGCATCGCCCAGGCCATGGCCAAGGCGGCCCGAGCCGCGGGCACCGAGGTGGCGACAGGCGACACCAAGGTGGTCCAACGAGGCAAGGCCGACGGCTGCTTCATCACCACCAGCGGCGTAGGGGCAGTCCACCCCGGGGCACGCCTGTCCATCGCCAACGCCCGTCCGGGCGACCGGGTGATCGTGTCCGGGCCGGTGGGCGACCACGGGGCAACCGTGATGCTGGCCCGGGGCGAGCTCGGCATATCCGCCCAGGTGGCGTCGGACACCGCCCCCCTCAACGGGCTGGTGGCGGCGCTGCTGGACGAGGCCGCCGCGGGCACCCACGCCCTCAGGGACCCCACCCGCGGTGGCCTGGCCACCGTCCTCAACGAGGTCGCGGCCGCCTCGGGCGTCGGCGTGGTCCTCGACGAGGCCGCCATCCCCGTCCGCACCGCCGTACGGGGAGCCTGCGAGCTGCTGGGCATCGACCCTCTCTACGTGGCCTGCGAAGGCCGCATGGTGGCGGTGGTCGCCCCTGACCTGGCCGACCGGGCACTGGCAGCCATGCGCGCCCACCCCCTTGGGGCCGAGGCAACCGTGGTCGGGGAGGTCACGGCCGAGCCAGCGGGGATGGTACTGGAAAAGACCGCTTTCGGGGGCACGCGGGTGGTGGACATGCTCAGCGGTGACCCCCTGCCCCGGATCTGCTGACCTGGCCCCGTACCGGCTGGGCGCCCGCCCTGGCCCACCCAGGAGCTCAGGCCGGCTGGCCCGTCCCCTGGGCCTTGACCTCCTCCCACAGGCCGTCCAGCGTCGCGGGGCTGAGGTGGGAGGCATCGAGGCCCCGCTGGGCAGCCAGGCGCTCGACCGCCATGAACCGGCGGCGGAACTTGGCTGCCGCGTCCCGCAAGGCCGTCTCGGGGTCCAACTTCAGGTGGCGGGCCACGTTGACCACGGCGAACAGCAGGTCCCCGAGCTCGTCCTGGGCCCGGTGCTGGCCGGCGGGGCCCAAGGTGACGGCTTCTTGCAGCTCCCCCAGCTCCTCGTGGACCTTGTCCAGCGCGCCCTGGGCACCGGGCCAGTCGAAGCCCACAGAAGCCGCCTTGCGTTGGACCTTGTGGGCGTAGAGCAGGGCAGGGAGGTTGCGCGGCACCTCGTCCATCACCCCCGCCGTCCCCCTTTCCCTCCTTTTTATCTGCTCCCAGTTGCGCATGACCTGCTCGGCTGAGGTGGCCTCCACCTGGCCGAAGACGTGGGGGTGGCGGCCCACCAGCTTGGCCCGGGCCTCCCGGGCCACGTCGGCCAAGCTGAACTGGCCCTGTTCGGCGGCCAGCACCGAGTGGAAGACCACCTGGAACAGCAGGTCGCCCAGCTCTTCCTCCAGGTGCTCGTAGCCCTCGCCCCCAGGGCCGAGCTCGTCGATGGCCTCCAGCACCTCATAGGACTCTTCCAGCAGGTAACGAGTGAGGCTCTGGTGGGTCTGCTCGCGGTCCCAGGGGCAGCCCGCCCGCAACGCCCGGGCCAGCTCGTCCAGCTGCACCATCTCGGCAGCCAGAGGCTGGGCCAGGCGCGGGACCCACAGGCTGGTCAGGTGGTCAGGTCGCACGCTGCGGTCCAGCTCCTCCCAGGGCAAGGCCGCCACCGACTGGTCCGCCAAGCCCAGGTGGTGCAAGACGGTGACCTGGAGGTCCCGGCTGGGCCCAGCTTCCAGGGCCGAGCCGATGGCCAGCTTCACCTCGGCCAGCACCCGGGGCGAGTCGCACTGGCCGACCAGGAAGGGCCCGGGCGAGCCGGCGGCTTGCACGCCGAAGGCATGCCCGTCTACCAGACGGGCACCGCTGGCCAGGGGGTCCACCCCCAGCGCCTCCCAGGCGAGGTCCACGAACGACACCGCCGGCAGCACCACCGTGACCACCCGGGGGTCGGCCCGCAGCAGCTCGACGCTGCGTTCGGCCACCTGCGGCGACCCGGGCACGGCGTAAAGGACGCTGCCGGAGGTGGTGGCCGACTCGACCAGGGCCTCGACGATACCGGCGTAGACCTCCTCCAGGCTGGTCGCCGTTTCGTACAGGGAGTCGAAGCTGTTGGCCGGGGACAGGGCATCAGCACAAGGGTGGTGGGCCGTGCGCAGCCAGCGCACCTCGGAGGCCTCGATCGCCGCCCGGGTCTCGGAGGTGATGAGCTCAGGCCGGCCCGGGCCCATCCCCACGACGGTCACCCGGCCCTTGCGGCCCGAGCTGGCGCCCGTCGCGCTCACTGGCCGGCGGTCAGGTGGAGCCCGGCAGGCAGGATGACCGGAGGGTAGCCCGGGTAAGAGGCGGGCAGGTCCACCCAGGTCCCGTACTGGGGGTTGACCTCGACACGGGCCGCCTTCAAGATGGCCACCACGGCAGCATCCCTGTAGGCCGGCGTGTCCGCCGAGGACGTCTGCTGGCTCTGCTCCTGGGAGGCCACGTAGATGACCTTGGCCACGGCCGGGCTGAAGCCGACCGGCTGGCGGGAGGCGACAACCACGACCTGGTAGCCGTAGCTGCGCCTCAGGTACCCGCCTTGGCCCGGGCCCAGCTTGGCCACCTCGGCCTGGAACGCCGCCGGCCGGGCGAGCAGCTCCTCAGGCGAAAGGCAGTAGGAAGCCCAGCCCGTCATACGCCCCGGGCGGGCCGCCAGGCGGGCAGCTTGTGCCGCGCCGGCCGCCCCGACTTGGGGTATGTCCGCCACCCGCACGCACACCTGGGACCAGAACTGCGCGGCGTGGGCGGTGTAGAACCGGCGGGCGACCGCCTCGGCGCCAGCGGGGAGAGGCCCTTCGACCAAGGCGTGGTCGGCGTCGCGCTCGGCCACCGCGGCTCGCAGCGGAGGTGGGAACTGGGGCCAGGCCCGAGGCTCGGCCGCCGCCTGGGCCGCCCAGGCGGCAGCCAGCTCGGTGGGCGTCGGGGCCAGGTGGTGGCGGGCCAGGTACTGGCGGACAGCAACTGCCTCCACCATGTTCGCCAGCACCTGGCTGGCCCACACGGTGCCGAAGTTGCCCGGCCCCGACCCGTCCCCTTGCACCTTGAACCATTTGGCCTGGCCGCCTTGCAGCTGCTGCTGCTCGTACTGGGCATAGCTGGCGGCGTCGTAGCTGGCCACGTAGGCGGGGCTGGAGGCCCACCATTGCAGCTCCTGGGAAAGTTGGGCCTCGGTTATCACCTGGCCGTCGACGGTGGCAGCCGGCGGGGAGGTGCTGCAAGCCGAAAGGCTTACGGCCAGCACCGCCACCACCAGGCCAGCCAGGGCCAGCGGCGCGCCGTACCCCGGGGGACGAACGCGCCGGGGCCAGGGCAATGCGACAGGGCGTAGCACAGCGCCAGCGATCCTAGTGCGCCCCCGGCTCCCCGGTCACCCGGCCGGCGGGGCCGGCGGGACCAGCTCGGACAGCAGGGCCACCAGTGCACCGGCGGAGTCGGGCCCCTTGGGCAGGGGCCCGACGACCTGCTGGGCATCTTCTTTGTAGACGGCACCGGGCCATATGCGGGCCAGGCGCACCTTCTCGCTAGCCCGTAGGGCCAGGGGCGACATCCTGGCCACCAGGTGCCCGGGCCGCCCACCCGAGCCGCCGCTGACCACGGTGACGTCCCGCAGCCCTAGGCGGGCGCACTCGGCCCGGAGGTGGCCGATAGCCAGCAGGGCCTGGGCGGGCGGCGGCAGAGGCCCGTAGCGGTCGGCCCATTCGGCGGCAATGTCGTCGACCTCGGCGTGGGTGGTGAGGGTGGCCAGACGGCGGTAGGCCTCGAGGCGGAGGTCCTCTCGGCCCACGTAGCCCTGCGGCAGGTTGGCGGTGACGGGCAGGTCCAGGCGGATCTCCGCTGGCGGGCGGAGAGCTTCGCCCTTGAGCTCGGCTACCGCCTCGCTCACCATCTGGACGTACAGGTCATAGCCGACCGCCGCGATGTGACCGGACTGGTCGGCGCCCAGGAGGTTGCCGGCACCCCGGATCTCCAAGTCCCTCATGGCGATCTTGAAACCGGACCCCAGCTCGGTGTGCTCACCGATGGTGCGCAGCCGCTCGTAGGCCTCCTCGGTGAGCTTGCGGTCCGGAGGGTAGAAAAGGTAGGCGTAGGCGCGCTGGCCGGCTCGCCCCACCCGTCCCCGCAGCTGGTGCAGCTGGCCGAGGCCCAGCATGTCCGCCCGGTCCACCACCAAGGTGTTGACCGTGGGCATGTCGATGCCGGACTCGATGATGGTCGTGCAGACCAAGACGTCGTAGCGCCCCTCCCAGAAGTCGAGCACGACCCGTTCCAGGGTGCCCTCGTCCATCTGGCCGTGGGCCACCGCGACCCTTGCCTCAGGTACCAGTTCCTGCAGCCGGGCAGCCACCTGGTGGATGTCGCTCACCCGGTGGTGGACGAAGAAGACCTGCCCTTCTCGTAGCAGCTCCCGGCGCAGGGCTTCGGAGACGGCGTGCTCGTCGTACTCGCCTACGTAGGTGAGGATGGGGTGGCGCTCGGCCGGGGGGGTGTTTATGAGGCTGAGGTCCCGTATGCCGGTGAGGGTCATCTCCAGCGTGCGGGGGATGGGCGAGGCGGTCAGCGTCAGCACGTCGACGTCACGGCGGAGCTTCTTGATGGCCTCCTTGTGGTTGACCCCGAAGCGTTGCTCCTCGTCCACCACCAAGAGGCCCAGGTCCTTGAACCGCACGTCGCCGCTCAGCAGCTTGTGGGTCCCGATCACGATGTCCACCGAACCGTCGGCCAAGCCATCGGTCACCGACTTGGCCTCCGCCGGGGTCAAAAAGCGCGACAGCATCTCCACTCGGACCGGGTAGTTGGCGAAGCGCTCACTGAAAGTCTGCATGTGCTGGGAGGCGAGCAGCGTGGTCGGGACCAAGACGGCCACCTGCTTGCCGTCCTGGACGGCCTTGAACGCTGCCCGCATGGCCACTTCCGTCTTGCCGAAGCCGACGTCGCCGCATACCAGCCGGTCCATCGGCACCGGGGCCTCCATGTCCGCTTTGACATCGGCGATGGCCTTGGCCTGGTCCGGGGTCTCGGTGTAGGGGAAGGCCTGCTCCATCTCCAGCTGCCACGGCGTGTCCAACCCGAAGGCGTGGCCCGGCGAGCTCGCCCGTTGCTGGTAGAGCACCACCAGCTCCTGGGCGACCTCGCGCACGGCTCGGCGCACGCGTGCCTTGGCCTTCTGCCAGTCGCTGCCGTTCAGGCGGGACAGCGCCGGGGCCTCGCCCCCGGTGTAGGGGCGCAGGGCATCGACCTGGTCGGACGGCACGTAAAGCTTGTCACCACCGCGGTACTCGAGCAGCAGGTAGTCCCGCTCCACGTCCCCGATGGACCGCTTGACCATGCCCGCGAAGCGGGCCACGCCGTGCTGGAAGTGCACGACGTAATCGCCCGTCTTCATGTCGTCGAAGAAGGTCTCGGCCGGGCGCGCCCGGCGCCGGGGCACCCGGTGCGGCCGGCGGCGGCCGGTCAGGTCACCCTCGGCCAGCACCGCCAGGCGGGCCGCCCGGTAGATGAAACCGCCATCGAGGGGAGCGACGACCACCTGGAGGCCGGGCCCGTCAGTGGGGACCTCGTTGAGCGGGGCAGGCAGGCCCTCGTCTCGCAGGGACCCGGCCAGGCGGGCCGCGCTGCCCTGACCGTCGGCGCAGACCACGACCCGGTAGCGCTTGGGCAGCAAGTCCCGCAGCTGGTCCAGCAGCCGTCCGGGGCCACCAGCCACCCCCGCCCAGTGGGCGACGTCGAGCGAAGGCACCGCCGGCCCCGCGGCCAGGGCACTGAGAGCGCTGACCGACGCCGTGGTACGAGCCAACAGGCGCTCGAAGGGCAGGTGCAGACGAGGGAACGCGTCGCCTTGGGCGCCCCAGGTCTGGGCCAGGGCACGGGCCAGGTCGGCTTCCTCCTCAGCCAGCTCCACGGCCCGCTGGCGCAACCGGCTCGGTTCGACCAGGACCACCCGGGCGCCTTCAGGCAGGAGGTCCACCAGCAGGTGCTCGTCCGCCGTCAGCCAAGGCAGCCAGGACTCCATGCCATCGAAGTAGAGCCCCTCCGCCAGGCGTTCCCACGACGCCTGCCCCCAAGGCTCGCTGCCCGCCAGCAGCCGGGCGCGCTCGCGGACCTCCGGCGTGGGCAGCAGCTCCCGGCAGGGGAGCACGGTGACCTCGTCCAGGTCGGCCACCGAGCGCTGGTCGTCCACCGAGAACTCGGTCAAGCGGTCGACCTCGTCGCCCCAGAGGTCAGCCCGTACCGGTGAGGGAGCGGTCGAGGGGAATACGTCCACGATCGAGCCCCGTACGGCCAGCTCCCCTCGGTGCTCGACCTGGTACTCACGCCGGTAGCCCATGCCCACCAGCCGTTCGACCAGCTCGTCCTGGTCAACTCGGGCGCCCCGGGCCAGCTGGAGCGGCTCTACGTCCTCCACGTGGGGGCCCAGCCGTTGGAGCAGGGCCCTGATCGGGGCGATGATGACCGGCGGCACCCGGCCGGCACCGTCGGGGCCGTCGCGGGCAGAGCGCAGGCGCCACATGAGCTCCAAGCGCTGGCCCATGGTCTCGGCCGCTGGGCTCACCCGTTCGAAAGGCAGCGTCTCCCAGGCTGGGAAGACGGCCACCTCATCTGGCCCGAGCCATGCCCCCACCTCATGGGCCAGGTGCTCAGCGGCCGAAGCGCTGGGCACCGCGGCCAGCACCGGCCGTCCCGCCTCCAGGTGGCGCAAGGAGGCGATGACGAAGCCCCACGACGCCTCCAGGGCAGCCAGCTGGGGCGCCTGGCCCAAGGCGAAGCTGCTCAGGACGGGATCTTCTTCGGCCGCCTCCAGCAGGCGAGCCAAAGGGCAGGTACCGGTCGTTGCGCTTGGGGCGGAGGCCATCCCAGGCACCATTAAACGGGTTGCTGGGGCACCGGCCGCGAGTTGAAGGCGTTCTGGGCGGCCACCACCCCGTTGGCCAGCACCGCCTCCACCGCATCGGCGGCCACCTCGACCGCCACGTCCAGCTCGCGCCGCTCGCGCCGGCCCGGCAGGGACAGGACGTGGTCCGCACCGTGCTCCTTGCCTCCGGGGGGCTTGCCAATGCCGATGCGGACCCGTACGAACTCGTCCGAGCGCAGCCAGTCCTTTATCGAGCGCAACCCGTTGTGGCCGGCCAGCCCGCCCCCAGCCTTGACCCGCACAGCACCCAGGGGCAGGTCCAGCTCGTCATGGACGACAACCAGCTTGCCCAGCTCGGCCAGGCCGAAGCGCCGCACCAAGCGGGCCACCGCCCGGCCGGACTCGTTCATGAAGGTCTGGGGCACGGCCAGGGCCAGGCGCTGGCCACCCAGCCTGACCTCCGCCACCAAGGCCAGGTCCTTGCCCGCCCGCAGGTGCGCCCCGTGCCGTTCGGCCAGCAGGCTGACGGCATCGGCACCAACGTTGTGGCGGGTGTGGGCGTAGCGGGACCCGGGGTTGCCCAGCCCCACCGCCAACAGGTCAGGGGAGGCAGTGCCCTCGCGCTTGTGGCTCCAAAGCAGTGCCGGCTACGCCTCCTCGCCACCCGAGCCCGCCGAGGCGCCCTCCTGGGCCGGCGTTGGGGCCACCTCGGCTCCGGCCGCCGCGGCGGCGGTCACCGACGTGGGGACCGCGGTCACGACAGGCTCGTCCGGGTCGAGGTCAGTGGTGACCCCCTCGGGCAGGTCGAGGTCCTTGACCCGCACCACGTCGCCGATGGCAAGGCGGCTCACGTCCACCTTTATCTCGGCCGGCAGGTGCTCCAGGTCGGCCCGCACGGCCAGGGAGCTGATGGGGTGCTCCAAGATCCCCTGTTCCCGGTGGACCGCCTCCGCTTCGCCGACGAGGACGACGGGCACCTCCGCATGGACCACCTCGTCCCGGCGGACGACCTGGAAATCGACGTGCGCCACGGCCCGCCGGACCGGGTGGCGCTGCAGCTCCCGGGCCAGCACCAGGTGCTTGGTCCCGGCCACCTCGAGGTTGAGCGCCTGGTTCAGCCCGTGGGCGGACAGGACGGAACGCAGCTCGCGGGCGTTCACCGACACGGCCACCGGCTCCATGCCGTGCCCGTAGAGGACCGCCGGCACCCGTCCGGCCCGGCGCAGGCGCCTCGACGCCCTCGAACCGGTCGTACGCTCAGCCTCAGCTGTCAGTGTGACCTCTGCCATCCCCGCTCGCGCTCCACCTTCTGTTGTACCCGACCTGGGAAGCCAACATCATAGCCGAGGCCACCGAACGGGCCCGGGCGGCCTCAGCTCTGGTTCTCGCCACCGAAGATGGCTGAGACGGACCCCTCCTCGAAGACAGCCCGTATCGCGTCAGCAAAGGTCTTGGCCACCGAGACGGTCTCGATCTTGTCGACCTGCTTTTCTGGCGGCAGCGGGAGGGTGTCGGTGACCACGACCCTCGTGATGCCAGAGTTCTTGATGCGGTCGATGGCCGGGCCCGAGAACACCCCGTGGGTCGCCATCGCCCAGACGTCGGTGGCCCCCTTTTGGTAGAGGAGCTTGGCCGCCTCGCAGAGGGTCCCGGCCGTGTCGATCATGTCGTCGACCAGCACGCACATGCGCCCGTCGACCTGGCCCATCACGTCCAGCGCCTCGACCTGGCCCAGCTTGTCCCGGGACCGGCGCTTGTAGACCGCCGCCATGTCCACGTCGCCGGCATAGCGGGCCGCCTTTTCCGCCACCTTGGTCCGGCCGGTATCGGGTGACACCATGACGAAATCAGGCGGCACCTTGCTCCGGATATAGTCCACGAGCAGCGGCACGGCGGTGAGGTGGTCGACCGGGCCGTTGAAAAAACCTTGGATCTGGCCCGAGTGCAGGTCCACCGACATGATCCGCTCGGCTCCCGCCGCACCGAAGAAATCGGCCACCATCCGGGCAGATATGGGCTCCCGGGGGCTCGACTTGCGGTCCTGGCGGGCATAAGCGTAGTAGGGGCACACCGCGGTTATGCGCTTGGCCGAGGCGCGTCGGGCAGCGTCGATCATCAACCACTGTTCCATCAACGAATCGTTGATGGAACGGCCATTGCTCGGGCAGTGGGTCTGGAGCACGAACACGTCCGTGCCCCGGACCGACTGGCCGAAGCGGGCGCGGATCTCGCCGTCGGCGAAGTCCACCAGCTCGCAACTGCCCACCTCGACACCCAGGTGCCGGGCGACGTCCATGGCCAAGGCGGGGTGGGACCGGCCGGAAAAGATGTGCAGCCTATGCTTCGAGACCAGTTCCACTGGCAGTCCCTCCTTCAGGGTGGCGCCCGCCCCGCACCACGGAGCCAGCGGCAATGACGGTGCCCGGGGCCAACCACAGCCACGGCCCCACGACGGCATCTTCTCCGATCGTCGCCTTCTCGGCCGAGGTGCCCCTCACCTGGGCACGGGCGCCCACGACGCAGTCGACCAGGTGGGTGGCTGGGCCCAGCTCCGCCCCCGTCGCTACCTTGGTCCGCCCCTGGAGGACCGTCCCGGGGAAAAGGGTCACATCCTCAGCCAGCTCGACAGTCGAATCGAGGTAGGTGTGAGCGGGGTCGAGCATGGTCACGCCCTGGCGCATCCACTGTTCGTTCACCCGGGCCCGGAGCACGGCTTCGGCGGCCGCGAGCTGGGCACGGTCGTTGACCCCCGAGGCTTCCTGGGGGTCGTCGACCAGCAGGGAGGTCACCGGGTAGCCGGCGTCGTGGAGCACGGCGATGACATCGGTCAGGTAGTACTCGCCCTGGGCGTTGTCGGGGCTCAGGCGCCGCAGTGCCGGGGCCAGCACGGACCGGCGGAAAACGTAGACCGAGGTGCCGACTTCGTCGATGGCCCGCTGCTCGGCGGTGGCATCAGCCTCCTCGACAATGGCAGCCACCCGGCCGTCCCGGCCCCGCACCACCCGGCCATAGCCGGTGGGGTCGGCCAGCCGGGCCGTGAGCAAGGTGGCGGCCGCACCCGCCTGGCGCTGGGCCTGCACCAGGGCCCGTACCGTCGCCGGGCGCAGCAGCGGCGTGTCGCCGGGGAGCACGACCAGGTCGTCGAGGTCACCGTCGTCATCGTCGTTGAACGCGGTGAGGGCCACCGACAGGGCATCGCCGGTGCCTTGCTGGGCGGGCTGCTCCACGATCTCCAGCGGGGCCCCGGCCGGCGCGGCCTCGGCCAGGGTCTTGACCAGGCGGGTCGAGCCGTGGCCGGCGACGACCACCAGGCGGGCCAAGTCCAGGCCGCGCAGGGCATCGAGCACCCAGAACACCATGGGCCGGCCGCACAGGCGGTGCAGGGGCTTGGGCCTCGAGCTGCGCATCCGGGTGCCCTCCCCCGCGGCCAGCACGACTGCCGCCAGCTTGGGCGCGCCCCTCCGGCCGGGCTGTAGCTCGGACATGCTCACCCCCATCTTTCTAGTCGCGCCGCCCTGGCCATCCCGGCGCGCCGGCCGCCCGATGCCCACCCCGCGCTAGCCTTGGCTCGCCCAACCTGCCGGCTCAGGGCCACTGGCCAACCCCGGCAGGTCGGTCCGGGGTAGTTCAACTGGAAGAACGCCGGACTTTGGATCCGGATGCTTGGAGGTTCGAGCCCTCCCCCCGGAGCCCTTCTACCAACGGTTCCTGCTCGGCAGCTGGAGCTGGTGCTCGCCAGCCGGTGCTGGCTCCCTCTGAGGCCAACAGTTAGGCGTTCGACAAAGGGCGCCCCTGGCGCGCACGCGCACCACCATCTCCGACGACGACGTCTTGTTGGCGGTGAAGGAGCGCGCCCGGCGGGAGAGGCGGAGCGCCGGCAAGGTGCTCTCCGAGCTGGCTCGGCAAGCCCTCAGCTCAGGCCCGGCCACCGCGGCCAGCACCGGCCCCGAGGAGTCCTACGGTTCCCAGCCCTTCCCGCATAGAGGCCAGGTCGTGTCGAACGCACGGCGCCAACAAGGGGCACCTGCAAGTCCTCTGACCGCTTGGCGCGCCGCGCCGGCAGCCGCGTAGCTCAGGGTGCAAGGTCCCGCTCGGGGTGCAAAGAGCGGCCTGCTCACCTCCTCAGGGCGCGGCTGCTCGCCCCAATGGCCAGCCCTGCCCCGCCAGGCGCGCCCTGGCGGGACCACTTCGGCCCAGCCCTCAGGCATGCGAGGCGCGTGCCGCCTTGGCGATGCCCTCGGAGATCATGGGGTGGGGGAAGGCCATCTCAGCGAGGGTGGCGGCGCTGTGGCCGGCGTGGACAGCGAGGGCAAGAGGGGCGATGAGCTGGGCGGCGTCGAGGCCCAAGACCTGGGCACCGACCAGCCGCCTCCGGTGGCCATCGAAGACCAGCTTGATGAAGCCTTCGGTCTCCTCCAGGATCTGGGCCCGGGCGTCCTCGTGGTAGTCGTAGCGGGTGACTTCCACGTCGCCGAAGCGCTCAGTGGCCTGGGCCTCGGTCAGCCCCACGTGGGCCGCTTCTGGCTCGGTGAACACGGTGACCGGCACCGCCTCGAAGTCCATGGCGTCCACCGGCTGGCCACCGGCCAGGACCACGTGGGCAGCCACCAGGCTCTGGCGCACCGCCGAGTGGAACAGCATGCTCCTGGCGTTCACGTCTCCCGGTGCGTACACGTGGGGGTTTGCTGTCTGAAGCTGGCGGTTGACCTCGGGTGGCTGCCCGGAGGGGAGGCCGAGGTGCTCGATCCCCTCGGGGAGGACGACGTGGCGGCCAGTGGCCATCACCACCGCGTCGCCAGTCACCTGGGCCTCGGTGCCGCCACGCCGGTAGCTGACGGCGTAGCCGGTGCCGGCGCGTTGGACGGCAGTCACCCAGGCGCCAGTCACGATCGTCACCCGCCGCCCGAGCTGGGCGTGGAGGCCAGAGGCCAGATCCCGGTCGAAGCCGGGCAACAGCTCGTCGGTCGCCTCCAGTACCGTCGGTGACGACCCAAGGTTCTGCAGCATGGAGGCGACCTCCACGCCGATGTAGCCGCCCCCGATGACCACCGGCCGGTGGGGGAAGGCGATGTCGGCACCCAGGCGGAACAGGTCGTGGGAGGTGACGGCCAGTTCGGCGCCGGGCACGGGTAGCCGGCTCGGGGCAGAGCCGGTGGCGAGGACGAGGTCGCTGAAGCGGTAGCGGGTGCAGGTGCCACCGGCCTCCTCGACCTCCACCGTGCCGGCACCTGTGACCCGCGCCGTCCCGGTGTGCAACCGGAGCGATGACGCGGCCAGCTCGGCCGTGTGCTGGCGGTAGCGGGTCTCCTGAACGCGGTCCTTGTGGGCGAGGACCTCAGGCCAGCTGACCTCAGGGACCGGGCCGTGGAGGCCGAAGCCCCCGTAGCGTTGCGCCCGCGCCCGCACCAGGCTCGCCTCCCGGACGGCCTTGGAGGGCACGCAACCCTCAGCCAGGCAGTCGCCGCCCAGGTTGCCGAAGGGGTCGACCATCACCACCTTCCGGCCCGCACGGTCGAGCAAGAACGCCCCGGGGTAGCCACCACCGCCGGCGCCGATCACCACCACGTCGACTTGCTCAGCGCTTGAAGTGGCCATGTCTGCTCCCCGACGGCTTGGAACGGTCCTATGGTTTGCCCCCTGACGGCCCGGCACGGCCCGCTTGACGTAGCGCTCGCTGCTCGTGAGCCGGCCACCGCCGCCTCGGGGGCAGGCCCTGGCGCTCGTGGCGGCAGGTGCCTGCGGCGTGCAAGCTCAGCGTATAGCGTCGGGGCGATGCCTGCCGAGCGCAACGCCTCCATGGTGCACCTCAGGCTCGAGGAGGGCTACCGCTTCACCGTCGACTTCGGCGACGGCCTCGGCCCCCTCACCATGGACGAACCTCCCCCGCTCGGCGGGGCCGAGGGGCCGAACGCTTCGGCGGTGCTCGGTGCTGCAGTCGGCAACTGCCTCAGCGCGAGCTTGGCTTACTGCCTGCGGCGCGCCCACCTGGACGTGGTCGGCCTGAGCGCCGATGTGGAGGTGGCCCCACAACGAGACGAGCGCGGGCGCTTGCGTATCGGGTCGGTGCAGGTCCACCTCCGTCCGGTGGTAGACGGGGGTGGGGAGGGCCGCCTAACGCGTTGCCTTGAGCTGTTCGAAGACTTCTGCGTGGTGACCGCAAGCGTCCGCCGGGGGATCCCCGTCGAGGTGAGGGTTGACCCCGAGGTGCTGCCCACGTCGGGTACGGCCCACGACAGCGCAGAAGAGGGACCGGCTTGAGCACCCGGGCGGCAGGGCCATCGGTCCGGTTCCGCAGGGCATCCGCCAGCGACTTGCCCGGGGAGCACGCGGCCTTCGTCGCTGCCCAGGAGGAACTGCACAACCGCCGTGGCGCCCCCTGGCCGGGCCGGGAATATGACCCTTCTGGCATGTGGGCCCAGGTGCAGCTGCACCTGCTCGCCCATGACGGCGAGCGTTCGTTCGTTGCTGAGGCGCAAGGCCAGGTAGCCGGGTTCACCGCGGCTATGGTGCGCGGCGACTTTTGGTACTTTTCTGCCCTGTTCGTCCACCCGCGCTACCAAGGCCGAGGCCTGGGCCGGCACTTGCTCGAGCTTGCGTGGGATGGGCCGTTCCGGCGCCGAGCCACCATCACCGAAGCCATCCAACCGGTCTCGACCGGCCTTTACGCCCAGCGAGGGTTGCTCCCGGTCACGCCCGTGCTCGGCTTTTCGGGCTGCCCAACGACAGGCGACGGTAGTGAGCAGCTCGAACCAGCCGTGCCGGCCCCGGGCGCCCTGCGGGAGGTCGACCTTGCCGCCTACGGCTTCGACCGCTCCGTCGACCACGAGCTTTGGGCTCGGACGTCGGCGCGGGCCACGCTTTGGCTGAGGGCCGGCGAGCCCTGCGCCTACAGCTACTGCGATGCCGCTGGCAACATCGGGCCTGTCGCCGGAAGTGACCCAGCCAGCGCCGCCGAGGCCCTGCGCGCTGAGCTGGCCTACCAGGCGGGCAGGCAGGCCAGGGTTGACATACCTGGCACGGCGACGGCCATGGTCAAGGTCGCGCTCGAAGCCGGCCTGCGCCTGGGTGACCCCGGCCTGCTGCTGCTTTCTCCCCCAGACCGCCTACCGACGTCCTACGCGGTCCACAGCTACTGGCTGCTCTGAGCGCCAGCCACCTGGCCAGCTGCCCGCGCCGCCTGCTGCGCCCGCCGCTCGTAACCCGCTGCCACCGCCGCTCGTCCATAACGCCGCCCGCCCTTCGTTAATAACATAGGCACATGGAGAGCCTGGGCAAGGACCTGGCCAGGGCCCGTGCGCTTGTCGCAAACGGTGGGCAGCTCCCTAGGAAAGGCCCTCGCCTTCTCTTCGGGCCCGCCCATGGGGGGCTCCCTCGTTGACCACCTTGAGCTTGGGCCGCCAGGCCCTGCCTGGCTCGCTGCCCCGCCACCACGTGCACCGTCCCCGCCTGGTCGAGCGGCTCGCCTCGTCGAGAGCCGCCCTCGTGACCGCCGGAGGTGGCTACGGCAAGAGCCTGCTCGCCGCCGAGCTCGCTCACGGGCTCGGCCTGGCAACGGTGAAGGTCGTCCTCGGGGACCAGGACGCCACGCCGCAGGCACTGGTGGCTCGGATCGCCCAGGGCCTTGCACGGGCCCAGCTGCGCGACGCCGCGGTGGCCCTGCGCGACCGCCGCCTCAGCCCCGGCGAGGCGGTAGATGCGCTGGCCACGGCATTGGCTGCCGAGAGAGAGCCGGTGGTGCTGGTAATAGACGATGCCCATCACCTCGGGACGGAGGCCCAGGGGTTGGTGAGGCACCTGGTGGCAGCCGGCCCCGATGACAGCCGCTTCCTGGTGCTCTCCCGCAGCCCTCTGGCGCTGTTGGCAAATGAGGCCCCTGTCCACGACGTCCTCCAACTTGGCGGCGCGGACCTGGCCTTCCGCCCGTCGGAGACCGTGGAGCTGGCTAGCCGGTTGGGCTGCGAGCTGGGCACGACTGATGCCTTGGCATTGTGCCAGGCGACCGGGGGGTGGGTGGCAGCGCTCGTCCTGGCTCTTCGCCAGCTCTCCCAGGCCATCGACATGGCCACCGACCTCAGAAGGGTCATCGAACAAAAGCGCCCGTTGCGCTACCTGTTGGACCGCCAGCTAGAAGCCATGGGACCGCAACTGTCGCAGCTGGTGGTGCAGCTGGCGCACCTACCGTTGATCTCTGCCACCGTCGTCGAGGCGGTCGCTGGCACATCCGCGGCACTGGAGCGTGCGGGCGCCATCGGCCTGCCTGTGTCGGTCCGCCTCGACGGGTGGTGCGAGCTCCCGGGGCCAGTGCAGGAGCTGCTGCGCCGCATGGGGCCATTGGAGGCCTCCACGGCCCGGGCGGCGGCCTTGGTGTACGCCCGCTCGGGCGAGCTGGCTGAAGCTGTGGCAGTCCTCCTCGGAGCCGGGCTCGCCGACGATGCGGCTGAGGCCGCGGGGTCGGTCACCCCCCAGGACGCCGACGAGCTCGGGTTCCTCCGGCTGCAGACCATCGCTGACGCCATCCCGGCCTCAGCTCTCGACCGCCACCCCCATCTGTTGCTTCATCTCGCTCGAGCGTGCGAACCGGCGGCGCAGACCTCGTTGCGGTCCCAATGCCTGGAACGGGTCGCCGGGCTGGCAACCAGCACAGCCGACGGGCCTTTGTCGAGGGCAGCCGTAGCGGAGCTGTGCCGGGACATGGTACGCGACGGCCAGCCAAGACAGGCAGAGAGCCTGGCCCTTTCAGTCCTCGAACAGGCAGGGCCAGAGGAGGTCGCGACCCGCGTGCGGGTGCTCGACGCCCTCGGCCGGGCGGCAGCATGGGGCCGAGAGGAGGCCCAGTTCGACAAGGCAGCCAGGCTCCTGCGGGAGGCCCACTCCCTATGCCTTCAGCTGGGCCACCGCAGTTGGGCCTCGCAGGTCGTGCTCCCCTTGGCGCACGGGGTGTACTACGCAGCTGGCCGGTTCGACGAAGCACTGGCATGGATCGAAGCGGCCCTCGCCGACCTCCCGGCCCGCAGCCCTCATCGAGGCGTGACCCTGTCCTTCTACGGCGACATATTGGTAGACTGCGGGCGCTTCGCTGAGGCGTACGCTGCCGCGGACGAGGCGCGTCAAATAGGGCGGTTCCTGGGTGACGCCCGCGTGAGCGCCTATGCCGAGTGGACCACGGCCAAATGTGCCTCCTGCGCCGGTGACCCGGCCAAGGCGGCAGCAGCGGTAGGGGCGGCCGAAGCTTTCCGCCACGACTGGTTCGAGCACAGCACAGGCGTGACCTTCCTCGCTGATGCCGCCAACTTGCTCAACCGGGCCGGGCAGCACGAGCTGAGCGCGTCCTACCTGGCACGAGCACAAGCCCGCCGTGACGAGGCCCCCCTGGACGTGGCCGTCGCAGACGCTGCCATTGCTGCGCGTTCGGGCGACCCGCAGCAAGCCAGGCGGCTTCTGGCAGAACTATCGGTGATGCCGCGCCTCGAGCCGCGCGAGAGATGGTGGGTAACGCTCATGATGGCGTACGCCGCGACCAGGGCGAAAGACCAGGGTGCAGCCCGACTGGTCTCGCTTGCCTTCGAGCAAGCGGAGGCGCTCGGCAACCCCAACCTCCCCCTCTACCGGGAACGTGCGGTGGTGGAGAGGCTGGCTGCCCTGGCCAGCGGTGACGGCGCCGCCCGAGCTCGAGCGCTCCTGTCCACAGGGCCCAAGTTCAAGGTCGTCGTCCTAGGCCGCTTCGGCGTAGCCTCCGGGGGGGACGAGCTGGTGCTGCCCCCAGGCAAGCCGGAGCAACTGGTCAAGGTCCTGGCTGTGGCCGGTCGCCGGCTGCCCACCGAGGTCGTCATAGAGCACCTCTGGCCAGAAGTCGAGCCCCAGAGCGGGCGGAAGAGGCTGCGCAACACCCTGAACCGGTTACGCTCTGTCGCCCCCGACCTGGTCCAGCGCAGCGGTGAAGCCTTGGCCCTCAACTCGTCAGCCGAGGTGGACATGGAGGGCTTCGAAAGGGAGGCAACGAGAGCTCTCGAACAGCACTGTGCCGGCCTCCCCCGGCTGGTGGCCCACAGGTACCCGGGACCGGTGCTCCCCGACGACATCTACGAGGACTGGGCCGCCCCTGCCCGGGAGCGCATCAGCCGCCTTTTCCTGTCGCTTCTCGACGCAGCGGCCGAAGAGGCCCAGGCCAACGGGGACTTCGACGAGGCGGTCCGCTACGCCGAGCGGGCCATAGAACTGGGCCCTTACGACGAGCTGCGCTACGTGCGGGCTGCGAGGATCCTCCTCGGCCAGGGCCGGCGGGCCGCGACGCTGTCGGTCCTGCAACGGGCTCGCAAGGCGTTGGCCTCCCTTGGCGTCGCCCCCTCTGGGGCTCTTGTGCAGCTGGAACAAGATGCCCGAGCATGAAGCCGTGGGACGCCGGCGGGACGCCGGTGAGCTTGGCTGTCCAGATGAACGTCTCCGTGCTCTTGCGGCTCCTTCCCGAACCTCTTGCCCGCGGTTGCCTGGTTGGCGAGGTGGAGGTTGTAAGAACGGGGCAACGGGCACTGGTCAGGAGCGTCGAAGAGCTCGTCGCTTACCTCCAGGGGGTCGCCAGCCCGGCGGCGACGGAGCCGGGCACGGCTCAAGAGGCCATGCCCGGCACGACATAGGTCGCGGCCGCTCCCGGTCTCGTGGCCAGCTTCAGGCCAGGGGGCTTGGTCACCGCGCTACGGGCACGGGGACGACGAACCCGCCCTTGGCGCTGTAGCCGGCCACCCAGCACAGCATTGGCGACGAGCACGACAGGGCGTTCAACGCTGCGCTCCAAGGCAGCTCCAAGGCCAACGTCCTGGCGGGCCGGCCGGGCAAGATGACGCTCAGAGCGCTGGCGTCGGTGCCGGACGCCGAGATCTTGGTGTAGCCGGCTACGACGCACTCAACCGGGCTCGGGCAGGCGATGCCCTGTGCCTGTTTGTACGGCAGGGGGGACCCTGGGCCAGGCACCCCGGTCGCCCCGTTGACGGGCACGGCCTTAGCGAAGCCGACGGCAAAACAGCTCACCGGGTCGGCACAACCAAGGTGCAGGGAGGGGCTGACCGGGTGCGAGGCGACGATGGCGCCGCCTTTGAGCACCACGACCTGCGAGCTGGTGGACGAAGTGACGAGCCCGAGGCAGGTGCTCGATGGACAGGCGACGGCCACCCCCTGCCCCTTGGGGCCTACCCTCGCCTTGCCCATTGTGCCCGTTGGCCCCACCGACAAGGAAAGTGGTACGAAGACGCTGGTGAAGTTCGGGTACTTGCCTTGGTAACCTCCCAGCCAGCACTGGCCTGTGCTGGAACAGGCGAGGGCGTCGAAACCGAGCGTCCCGGGTGCCGGCGTAACCGGCCCAAAGTTACCTGTAATGGTGCTCACCCGCTCCCAGGTGCCAATGCCGCTGCTGCTGCCGGCACCAATGCAGGCCGACAAGCCAGGCGGGCAAACCAGCGCACTTATGTTGTCACCCAAGGCCTTCCCGACGTTAAGCACGCGGAACGACCGGGTCAGCGGGTTGAGCGCCCCCACGAAGGTCGCCCCGTTTGGCGTGGAGCCGGTGACATTGCAACGGGTGGGCGAGCAGCTGAGCGCGATGGGCGCATAGTTCGCACCTAGCATCACCGGCTGCAACTGGCCTGAGGCACTCGCTCCAGCTGCCCCGTAGGCCGCCGCGGCCCAGGGGCCCGCCGTCGCCCAGCTGGCCAACGTAGCCACCAGCACCAGCGCGGCCCGCAGATGGCCCTGCTTTCCCTGGCGCCTAGCTGCCTGGTTGCCCGAAGCGGGCGTACGCCTTGGCCGGCACAGTCGTGGGTCGGGGTACATCAACGCTCCTTTCTCTTCCCGCTACTGGGTGAAGGTGAAACTGGCGGAAGTGGCGTCGGGCTGCGAGCTGTAGCTCCTGCCGGCGACTGTGATGCTGACGGTCACATGAGCCGTGACCGAAGTGGCCCCCCGCATGAGGCCGGTAACGTCCGGGGTGGCGACGGTCACCACGTCTCCGTCCGAACTCACGTCGATAACCCGGCCTTGCACCACACGGCCACCGATCTCGAAGCTGACCTCGGTACCGCGGGCTGACAAACCGCTGACGGGGCTGTCGCTCAGGAACCCTTGCCCGAACACCTGCACCGTCGTGTGGCCGGCGGCAAGGGCGGTGGCCGGCTGGGTGCGGGAGATCTTGGGGTACGCGTACAAGAACTGGTCAGACGGGCTCTTTGGCGTCGTCACCAGCTGGCCGTCCGGCTCTTGGACCTCCACCCTCACGTCGGTGACCAAGCCGTCGTAGGGACGCGACACCGCCTGGGCAGACATGTCAGGTGCCTTGACCGTGATGCTGGTCGGGGTCGAGCTGACCACCCTGGCGACCTCCTCGCTCGGCACCTGGTTGCCGGCGTACTCGAAACGGACGCTTTTGACGTCCGAGAAGCCGACCCCCGAGATCACGACCTGGCCGCCGCCCACCGGGCCGACCGCCGGGCTGACCCCGGTCACCTTCACGGGGTAGATCGTGTAGTGGTCGGCATCGCTCAGCGGGGAGAGCAGGCCGAACGGGTCCCCCTCGACAGGTACGGACACGGTGATGTCGGCGACGATCGGGTTGGTAGAACCGGTGGAGGTGAAGGCATCGCTGGCGTCCGGTGGGACGAAGACCAGCCTCTTGTCGGAGCAAACCGTAGCGGGTGCGTCAAGTGGCTTTTGAGACTTCGTCTCTCCCGGGTAGCTGAGCAGCACTTCGTCGGCACCGGTGAAGCCTTCGCCCTCCACCACGACCGCGCCGTCCGGGGGAGCGGCACATGAGACGTCCGCCACATCGGCCCCCTCCATCGGGCCCTGGTTGGGGTCGACGGAGCTGACGTAGGGGACGATCGCCCTGTACTGGTCGGCCGGTTGGCTGACCGGGGAGCTGAAGTCGTACCTGGTGCCAGGTACCACCACCACCACGTCGACCGCCAGGCACGACGTGGGGAGCGGAGAGCACGAAGACGCTTCCTTGGCCACCCAAGGCGCCAGGTCGGGAGCCTGCTCGACCGTGATGCGGTGGTCGGTGACCGAGCTGGGGACGACGCTCTTCAAGACCACCTCTTTGCCACCCTGAGAGGCCTCGAAGTCCACTTCTTTGGCACCATCGAAACCAGAGCCGCTCAGCACCAGGGCCTCTTTGCCTTTGGCGGGGCCGTACGGCGGCTCCACCGATGCCACCTGGGGCCATTGGAAGGTGAACCTGTCCGCCGGTGTCTCCTTGCTCGACGTCACGGAACCCACCGTTACGACCACGTCCTCGACGGCGTCCTTGCCGGCCGTCTTGACCACCTGGGTCTGGTCCGGGACACGCACCAAAAGGGAGCTGTCGGCAACCCGGCCCAACAGTTGGGCAGGTGCCTTTGTGCCGTTGGCTTGGACGAAGTCGACCGAGCTGGTCCCCTTGAAACCGCTGCCCAAGACGAACAGCTCGGTGCCGCCGCGGGCCGGGCCGGCGTGGACGGAGAGCCCCGTGACCTTGGGCTGGGGTGGCCCCACAGTGAAGTCGGCAGCGCCGCTATCGGAAGACAGGTCAAGCCGGCAGCTATCTTCTGCCACCGACCCGTTGGGCCCGCAGGAACCGACGCTGACGTCCTTCTGCCCCCCAACCGTGACCGAGTAGCTGCCGGGTCGCACCAGGGCGTCGTAGAAGCCGTCGGCGTTGGTAACCACGTGCCCGGACGTGGGCCCCGAGACGTCGACCTCCTGGCCGGCGAGCGGCTTGCCGTCGGTGGACAAGACGGTCCCGCTTATGGCCCGGCCCTTGACCAGGACGTAGAAATAGTCCTGGCTGTCGGCACCCCCTATGTAGTTGCCTATCCCGACCTGTACTATGCTCCATTGCGGCGTCCCAAAGGCGTCGCCAGCCGTGGCCTTCCAGTCGCAAAAAGTGTCGTCGCTGCCGCAGCCCGCCACCTTTTCCCCGGGCCATTGCCAGTCGTAGCCGGTCACGCACTCCTTGCCGTTGGAGCCGATGCAGCCTCCCTTCCAGGGGGGAGGGCCCGAGATCTGCATGTCGACCACTTGGCCCTCGTTCACGATATGTGGGCTGACCACAAGGCCCCCGAGCCAGGACTCGTCCATGCGGGAGCGCAGCGGCGGAGCGGGCAGGCTCGACAACTGCGGCCCTGCGTCCGCCGCCACTCGTGCGTGTGCCGTCGGTTGCCATTGGCCCCCTTGAGCCAACGGGGCAGCTCCCGCGGCACCCGCGCCCGGAGGACCGGCCGCCGCCCAGCCGGCAACGACCGCGATCGCAACCGAAACGGACGCAACTGCGGGCAAGTGGCGCCAGCGGTGGCCTATAGGGCGCCACCTGGGAAGCGGCAAAAAAGGGGCTGGCGCTGGGCGAGGGCGGGTCAGGTACCTCATGCGAGCATCTCAACCAGGCGGCGTCCCACGAGCGTCCCACCAACGGCCCTGTGTTGGCCGGCAAGTGCTCACCGCTCAGCTAGGCGCGCTCGCGGTGCCGCCGGCAAAAGCCGCGGGACCGTAGTGGCCAGAGCCGCCCTGCGAGGTCCCGGGACTGCATGTCGTCGCCGGGACGCCGGCACCCAAGGCCCAAGGGGGCCGGCAGCGCACTACGGTCGTGCACGATGGAGGGCTTGCCCCAAGACCGCGAAGAGGCGCTGGAGGCAGACCGCGAAGATCCTTTGGCCTCCTACCGGTCCCTTTTCCATCACGACGAAGGCGCACCTATTTACCTGGACGGCAACTCCCTCGGCCGCCAACCCCGAGGGACGGCCGGCGCCCTGGGGGCGGTGCTCGACCAGTGGCGCCGCGACCTGGTGGGGGGCTGGGACTACTGGATGGACCTGCCCACCGTCGTCGGTGACCGCATCGGCCAGCTCCTGGGCGCCGGGCCGGGCCAGGTGGCCGTGAGCGACTCCACCACCGTGAACCTCTACAAACTGGCGGCTGCGGCTCTCGACGCCAGGCCCGGCCGGGGGGTCATCTTGGGGGACGGGCACGATTTCCCTACTGTCCGCTACGTCCTGCAGGGGCTGGCCGCCCGCTCTGGCCGGCGCCTCGAACTGCTGGGCACCGATCCGGTGGAGGGGCCGCGGCTGGCGGACATCACGCCCCGCCTGGGGGAGGACGTAGCCCTGGTATGCCTCTCGGCCGTCAACTACCGCTCCGGGGCCGTGCTCGACATGGAGGCCGTGACCGAGGCCGCGCACCGGGCCGGGGCATTGGCCTTGTTCGACCTCAGCCATGCGGCCGGGGTGCTCCCGGTGGGCCTGGACCGCTCAGGTGCCGACCTGGCCGTCGGGTGCGGCTACAAGTACCTCAATGGCGGACCGGGCGCGCCGGCCTGGTTGTACGTGCGGGCCGAGGCCCAGCCACAGCTCCGCTCGCCGATCTGGGGGTGGTTCGGCCAGGAGGACCAGTTCGCCATGGGGCCTGCGTACCAACCCGCTGAGGGCATCCGGCGCTTCCTCGCTGGCACTCCGGACGTGGCGGGGATAATGGCGCTCGACGCTGGGATCAGCCCCCTGCTGGCGGCCGGGCTCCCGGCGCTGTGGGCCAAGACCCGCCGCCTGGTCGGCCTCCTGGCCAGGCGCAGCGAAGAGCTGCTGGCCCCTCTGGGGGCCCGGGTGGTGAGCCCGGCTGACCCAACCAGAAGAGGGGGCCACCTGGCCATTTCCCACCCCCGTGCTTGGAGCGCCGCCTACCTGCTCGTCCAGCGGGGCCTGGTGGTGCCCGACTTCCGGCCTCCCGACGTGCTTCGGCTGGCGCCGGTGGCGGCCTACACGAGCTTCACCGAAGCCTGGGACGCGCTCGACCGCATCGCCTCTGTCCTGGCCGACCCCGCGGTCCACCAAGACGTGCCCCGCAAGCGGGTCACCTGAAGCCGGCCCCGTCGGCCCGGCTGGCCCCGTCGGCCTCTTCCAGCCACAGCGGGGCGTGGCGCTCGGCCCACTGCCGGCTTACTTCCCCGGTGAACATCGAGCGCAGGGCGCCAGGGTGCGACAAGGCCATGGCCACATGGCCCAAGGCTACGGCAGTAAAGGCCAAGGCTACGGCGTCGTGGACGAAAGTGGCGCCTGTCCGCCAGGAAAGGGGCCAGAAGTACGACCAGCGCATGACCGCCCCGGTCATCAGCATCACCACCATGACCCCACCGGTGAAGGCGGTGTTGAGCTTCTGGCCGGCATTGAACTTACCCGCCGCCAGGCCACGAGGCCGTTGGCCTCGGGCCACCCGCCCAAGCCACAGCCTGTCCAGCTGGCTCCAGCGGTTGAGCCGACGGAGGTCTGCCCGCAGGCCCCTGCCCCAAGAGCCCAGGAGCGACACCACGAGGGGCAAAGGCAGGGCCAAGCCGGTGTCGACATGGGCACGTTCCACCAGCGCCCGGCGGCCTACCGCCGCTGCCAGCGCCGGCACGTACAACATGGCCCCGGTTACCACCAGCACCAAGAAGGCCAGGGCGGTAAGCCAGTGGGCGAGCCGTTCCACCCGGTCGAAGCGGGCCAGCCGGGCCGGGCCATGGGCCTCCGCCGGCACGCCAGCGGGGACGGCCGTCATTGCCCCCCGGCCCTCGGGCCAGGGCGGCGCTGGCCAGGGCGGCTGTCAGCCGATAGGGGGGTCGCTGCGGCCATTACTGCGCCCCACCCAAGCGTCGACGGCATAGCCGTAGTGCTCCCAGTAGCCAGGTTCGACCCTGTCCACAACGGAGATCCGCTGCAGCCACTTGATGGACTTGTAACCGTACATGGGCGCCACGTAGAGCCGGACGGGCCCGCCGTGCTCCCGGGTCAGGGGCGCACCGAGCATCCGGTAGGCGACGACCACGTCCGGCCTCCTGGCCTGGGCCAACGTCAGGCTCTCGGTGTAAACGCCGTCGAACGACTCAAAGCGCAGGGCGCGGCCAGCCTTGGCTACCCCGGCCAGGTCGAGCAGGTGGCCCAAGGCCACCCCGGTCCAGTGCACGCCGGGCACCCTCCAGCCGGTGACGCACTGGAAAGGTTTGACCAGGTGGACCGGCGCCATGGCCTCCAGGTCAGCCAGGCTCAAGCTGAGGGGCCGGTCGACCAAGCCGTCCACCACCAACCGGTAAGCGGGGGGAGCGATGGGGAACCCGCTGGTCACGGTGTACAGCCGGAAGGCACCGGCGCCCGGCAGGAGGTCGGACAGCCCGGTGGGGTCGTTGGCGGTGAGCGGGCGGAGGAAGTTGCCAACCGCACGCACCAGGGGGGCCCCGCCGACCACACCGGCGGCCCCGAGCCCGAGCATGCCCAGCACCACCCGCCGCCCGATGGGTGCCCCATGGTCCTCGGTCGAAGCCACCATCCCTCATTCTCGCAGGTGCCACCTCCGCCGGGGGCGCGCCAAAGGATCTTTCTCAGGTAGGGCTACCTCAGCTGGGTAGCGACCTCAGCGGGAGCGCAGCTCCTCGGGCTTGGACCGGGTTGGGCGCTGAGCAGCCACCGCCTCGGCGATGGCCTGGAAGGCGGCCGCCACCTCGGAGGCAGGGTCGGCAGCCACGGCCGGCACCCCCAAGTCCGCGCCCTCGCGCAATGCCGGTGCGAGGGGGATCTGGCCAAGCAGGGGCACGGCGAGGTCCCGGGCCAACTGGGCACCTCCACCACTGCCAAAGATCTCCTGGCGAGACCCGTCCGGGGCCGTGAACCAGCTCATGTTCTCGATCACGCCGCGAAGCGGCAGGTTGAGCTTCTTGGCCATGTACGCGCTGCGCTGAGCCACCCGCCGAGCGGCCAGCTGCGGCGTCGTCACCACGTAGACCTCGGAGACCGGCAGGTACTGGGCCATGGATAGCGCCACATCACCGGTGCCCGGGGGCATGTCGACCAACAGGAAATCGGGAGCAGCCCAGTCCACGTCCACCAAGAACTGTTCCAGGGCCTTGTGCAGCATGGGGCCCCGCCAGATGACGGGCTGGTCCTCGCCGACGAAAAAGCCCATGGACATGACCTTCACCCCAAAGGCCTCGGGGGGCACCACCTTGCCGTCGGCCATCTGAGGCCGGGCGCTCACCCCCAGCATGGCGGGCACGGAAAAGCCATAGACGTCCGCGTCCAGCAAACCAACCGAACGTCCCCCTCGGGCCAGGGCGACGGCCAGGTTGACAGCGACGGTCGACTTGCCCACCCCTCCCTTGCCGGAGCTGACCCCGACCACCCGGGTGGGGCTAGAAGCAACGGCGAAGGGGTTGGCCCGGCCCTCTTCGTGGCCCAGGCGGTGGCCCCGGGCCGGGGCGGACCAAGCCTGGGGCGGCGCGCCCTGCACCTTGGACCTCACCTCAGCCAGCTCCTCGGGGGACATGACCTCCTGGTGGACCTCGACGCGGCCAACCCCGGGTACCCCAGCCAGGGCGGAACGCACCCGGTGGTCGATCTCGTCGCGCATCGGGCAGCCGGCGACCGTGAGCGCCACCGCGACGGACACCGCCGGCCCGTCCACCTCGACCCTTTTCACCATGCCGAGGTCGACGATGCTGGCTCCCAGCTCGGGGTCGAGCACACCCCTCAGGGCGTCGACCACCTGGCTCTCGGTGACGGCCATGCCCTGTGCATGCTAGCGGGGCACCGCCGTCTGTGCGCAGGTACCATGTGGCACGTGAGCCAGGTTGCACCGGGCCTCCGCGGTGGTGGCACGGGCCGGGCCCTCCAGGCCCTAGCCCAGGCCCAGGCTCCCCGGGCCCCGAGCCCAGGTGAGGCCCCCCCGGCCCCCAGCCCAACCGAGCGCTGCTTTTCGGGGCCGGAGCTCTCGGCCATGGTGGCCGCCGTCACCTCTGCCTTGGGAGACCCCACCCGGCGCCAGGTCTACCTGTACGTGAGGGAGTCAGCCGGGGGCATGACCGCCACCCAGGTCGCCCACCACTTCGGCTTGCACCCCAACGTGGCCCGCCACCACCTGGACAAGCTGGCCGCCTGCGGTTACCTGGAAGTGCTCACCACCCGTTCCAGGCGGGCCGGTGCCGGGCGCCCTTCCAAGCTGTACCGGGCCAGCCGAGCAGACGTCCTGGGGGTGCCGGCCCGGGGCGAGGACCTGTTCCTGGCCTTGCTGGAGGGCGCGCTCCGGCTCCTCACGCCCGACGAAGCAGAGGAGATGGCCGAGGGCGTGGGCTTCGCCTACGGGCGCAACCTCGCCTTGTCACGGGGGCCGGGGGACGGCCCCCGCAGCCTGCAAGCCGCCCTGGCAGCCATTGCCGATGCCCTGACCGCCCACGGTTTCGCGGCACGGGCCGAGCCGCACGGGCCCACCCTCGCCTTGGTCCAGGAGGCTTGCCCGTTGTTCGACGCGGCCAGGCAGCACCCAGTCATATGCGCGGTCGACCGGGGTATGGTACGAGGCATGCTGAGCGCCCTTTACGGCCCCGCGCTCGGGCCCACCCAGTCCTCCTCACGGGCCCTGGGTGACGCGGCCTGTACGACCTCCCTGCCGGCTCCGGCCGGCTGCTAGCAGGGCGCGCCCGGAGGCCACGGGAGGCGAGCAGGCGGCGAAGCCCCGGAGCCCTCTGCTAGCAGGGCGCGCCCGGAGGCCACAGGCTCGGAGGCACGCCAAGCTGCAGTGTGCCATGATCATCGAGGGGTAACCATGACATCCAACGCGCTGAGGACCAGCCCCCTCGCCGTGGGGGCCCGCGTCAGCCTCGAACTGCCCGAGGCCGGTACCTGCGTGGCAGAAGTGGCCCGCCTGGAGGGGCCACGGGTCGTGCTGAGCCTCCTGGACGAGGCCCCGCCTGGCCAGCTGGCGCAGCAGGCCGCGCTCGACCTCTTCTTGCCTCGCCCCGAAGGGGTCTACCGCTGGGCATGCACCGTCGCCTCCGAGCCCCAAGCCGGCCGGGTCGAGCTCCTCGTGGCCGGCTCAGCGCTGTTCATACAGCGGCGCATGGGCCTACGGGTCGGGACAGGGCTGGAAGCCGAGGTCCGCCGGGAGCACTCGGCTCGCCGGGGCCGCCCCTACCCCGCCCGGGTGACCGATGTCTCCCGGGGCGGCCTCAGGATGGAGACGGCGGCCAATGTGAGCGTCGGCGACACCCTCGAAGTAGCCATGGACCTCGAGGGGAGCCCTCTGCGGGTGACCGGCAGGGTGGTGATGGCCCGCCCCGGCCCCCGCCCCGACAGCCAGCGCCTGGTCCACCTGAGCTTCCTCGCTGACCAGCTCGAGGCGAAGGAGCGCATCGCCCGCTTCGTAGGCGCGCACCTTGGCGCCAACGCCTTCAACCGCTAGCGGCGCCAACGGGGACGGCGCCAACGGGGACGGCGCCAACGGGGACGGCGCCAACCGAACCGGCAAAACGGGAGAGCACTTTCCAGCCCAGGCGCCCGCGTGCCGATACTCAATGGGCCGATCACGCGCCGCACGGGCGGGCCGGCACCGGTGAGCACCGGCCGGGGCCCGCAGAAGCTCACATCGGGCTCGACAAGGCCGAACGAGGTGACAGTGACATCGCTGACCATGGTGGCTGGGCCACTGCAGGAGGGGGCCAAGGTCGCCCTCCAGCTGGCGCCGGACGACAAACGCCTGGCGTACGTGGTGTCCTGCCAGCAAAGGGCCTTGGTCCTCGATGTCCCCGAGGGGCTACCAGACGGGACGGTGGAAGACGGGAGCATCGTCGACCTGCTGATGCCCCGTTCGGTGGGCATGTACAAGTGGCTCTGCATGGTCTCGCCCGCACCCCGGGGCAACGAGGTGAGCGTCCAGATCCTGGACGGCCCCATGTTCGTCCAACGCCGTCTCGGCCCGAGGGTGGACGCGAACCTACCAGCCGAGGTGCGCCACGTGCGTGCCTCGCACCGCGGGGTGCCCTACCGGGCCCTGGTCGCCGACCTGTCCCACGGCGGGTTGAAGCTGCTCGGCCCCAAGCCACTGCGCACGGGCGACACGATCGAGGTCACCATGGACCTGCGCGGCTCAGTGGTCAGCCTGATGGGCCGGGTGGTCATGGCCTACCCCAGCCCCGGGCTGGCCGAGCCGGGCTCCACGGACGCCCACGTCGCTTTTCACGAGGGCCAGCGCCGAGGCATCGAGTCGGTCGACCGCTTCGTGGCCGAGCAGCTCGCCTGCCAGTGGAAGGGCTGAGCGACCCGCGCCTAGTCCCCAGCTACCAGCGCCAGGACGTCATCGGGCTGCTGGCCACCACGTAGGAGGACCGTTCGGGCTTCTCGAACACCGAACGCACAGCCACCCGGCCAGGCCCGGTCAGCCGCAGCCAGACGGTGCGGTACTGGAAGCTGCCCCACCCATAGCCGCCCGAAGCCGGGTACTCGATGTGCAGGCTCATCGACACCGAGGTGTCGGCGTACACCCAGGCGCTGGGCTGGACCAATATGGCCTGCCCGGGCGCCAGGTCCCGGACAAAGAGGTTGCCGGGGGAGTGCAGCAGCAACAACCCCGGGGACTGGGGGGCACTGAAGACGTCGATGAACTGGCCGAGCGGGTACTCCAGCTCGGTGTCGTTGCGGTCAGCCCCTGACTGGGCCCGCAGCCACACACCCGAGGGCTGCCATGCGTACTCAGTACCATCGGTGATGGCCAAGAAGGCATGCTCGCGGACGTTGAAGGCACGCCCAGGCGGTATGGGCAAGGCAACCACTTCCCCCGGGTGGTCCTCCGACAAGGCCAAGTGGCCAGGCCCGCCCGCCCTCAACAGCACCAGGGGCATGCCCGCCAGCACCCGGTTGAACATCGAGCCCTTCGCCCACGCCTCCAGGCGAGCACCTGGGCCGCACCACAAAAGGGTGTGGTGGGAAAAGACGACGCCCTCCCCCTCGGCCAGGGAGAAGTCGGCTACCGGCACGAGGGTGCCTTCGACCTGGCAGTGGGAGTGGCCGAACTGGATCTTCGCCATGTCCCGGACCGGCGGCTGTTCCACCCAGCCCGAGGTGGTGACGAGGGCGCGCACATCGACCGGTGCCCCGCAGTTGGGGCAGGAGGTGGCGTTGGGGTCAGCGGGCAAGCGGCAGTAGCGGCAAACGTAGCTGCCGGCCTGCGCCGGGGGCGGAGGGGTGACGGCCATGGCGCCTCACTCCGTCGCGTAGTGGTGGTACATCGACTGGATCCCCACCCGGCCCGGGCCGGTCATTTCGGCCACGTACATGCCGTGGCGGAACAAGCCCGTCCTCACGTCGAGGTGCACCGCCTGCATCTTCACGCTCGAGTCCTTGTACAGGTAGCCTCCGGGCTCCACCAGGATCTTCTCGCCCGGCCCCAGGGCCTTTTCAAAGACGTTGCCGTAGCCGTGGAGCAGCAAGATGCCCGGCTCGCCGGCAGTGACGAAACGGTCCAGGTACATGCCGCTGCCCCCGTGCAGCACGTTGGCCAAGCCCTTGACCCGCTCGAAGCTGTAGCGCACGGAGTGGGACGCGGCCAAAAAAGCGTGCTCGCGCACGTCCAGCTCCATGCCTGGGCCCAGCGGCAGCACGACCACCTCACCGGCCGCGTCGCGAGAGAAGGCGATGCGGCCGGGGCCGGTCGCCTGGCTGACCACGTAGGGCATGCCGCCTATGACCCGCTTCAGGCCGCCTCCCAGAGGGTAGACGGCAAGGGGGACGCTCTCTTCCTTCCACAGCATGGTGTGGTGCTCGAAGATCACCCCATCGCCGGCGCTCAGGTTTATCTCGGCCACCGGTACCAGCTCCCCTTCTACTTGGCACTCGCTGTTGGAGAACCGGAAGCTGGCCATGTCCCGGAGCCGGGGCGCCTCCCTCCAGCCTGAGCCCGATACCAGGTTGGCCTGGTCCAGGGGGGCCCCACAGCGTTCGCAGGACTTCGCCCCCGCGGGGTTCTGGGCGTGGCACCACTGGCACTCGACACGTTCCATGCACGCCTCCTTGTCCAAGCCGGGGACGGCACCCGGGCAGCAGTAGGGATCATTGCGCACGGGGGGAGCCCAGCGCCAGGGCCAAACCGGCGCCACGGGCGACCCGGCGCCACGGGCAGCCAGGGCCAGCGGGGAGCGTGGCCAGGAGCCGGCCGGGCCAAGGGGAGCCAGGGTCACGAGCTGGCACGGGCCAGGGCGGCCCTGGCCACGGCCAACAACGAAGGGTCGGGCCCGTGGGCCAGGTACCAACGCAGCTGTCGGGCCGCAGCCCCCCGGTGGGCCTCCCCGAGCAGGGCCAAGCCCTGGTACAGGTGGGGAAGGTCGTAGCTCGGGTCAGCGGCCTCCGCGGCAGCCAACAGGCCCATGCCCTTGCCGACGAAGCCGGCTTGGACATAGATCCAACCCTCCGACGCCAGCGCCACCGGTTGGCCCGGGTCGCGGGCCAGTACCTCGTCGTACAGCTGCAGGGCGCGGGCGGGGTCCTTGGTGGCCATGGAGCTCGCCCGCTGAAGTTCGGCCTGGAGGTTCCCAGCACCCCCGCTCGGAGCCCCAGATGGCAGTCTCGGGCCGGCGGACCGGTCCACCACCCACAGAGCCCCGGCCAGCACCATGAGGGCTATCCCGGCGGTCAGGGTCAGGCGCTGCGCCGCCCGGCCGGACAAGAGCCGCTCCAAGCGCCGGGCCCACCTGGCCACCGCCCGCGGGCCAGGGCGGCGCCTGTCCCCTGAGCGGGGTGCCTCGCCGGCCCGCCGCCAACGGGCCAAGGCTAGGGCGAGGCCCAAGCCGCCCACCGCCAGGACCACCAGCGGTGCCAGCCAGACCACCGCGTCCAGGCCGGAGGCCGGCGGCCGCTCGAGGATGGACGGCCCGTAGTCAGCGACCAGGTAGGAACGGATCTGGGCCGGGGTCTTGCCCTCGGCCAACCAGTGCTGCACCGCTTTGCGGATCTGCACCGCCTCAGGGGCGTCCGAGGCGGCAGCCGACTCCCCGGCGCAAACCGGGCACCGGTACTGGCCGGCCACCTGCAAGGTGCGCTCGTAAATGGAAGGTGGCCGGCTGTTGGTGCTGGCCCCCAAAGCCAATGCGGCCCCAGCGGCGACCACGGCAGCCACCCAGGGCACCCACCGCCACCCGCGCCACCTGCGCCCGGCGGGCCTGGCGGCCAGCCCGCTGGCCGCGCCAGGGGCCGGAGGCCCACCTCGGCCGCCTTCGAGGGCCCCGGCCAGGGGCATCACCGTCTGGGCCAAGGCCGTCTGGGCCAAGGGCACCGCCTGCTCGGCCGGGGGCTGGGTTGGCCCGACCGGGGGCAGGGCTGGCTCGGCCGGGGGCTGGGTTGGCCCGACCGCGGGTGTAGCCACCCCGGCGCGGGGGCTAGGCACGGCCCGCCCCCTGAGCACCCGCCTGGCCGATCCAGCGGTCGAGCTCGGCAGCGTTCACCTTACCGGGGACATAGGCGTACACGCTCCCGTCCGGGGCGACCAGGAACGAGGAAGGCAGGACGGTCAGGCCGTAGGAGACCGAAGCCTCGGGGTCGTTGACCGCGGGCCAGTGGGCGTGCCGGGCAGCCAGGAACTTCCCCAGCTGGGACGCGTCGGAGGGGTCATAAGCGACAGTGAAGACCATGGCGTCGCCCCGGCCGGCGTGCTGGTCGGCGAACTTCACCAATTGGGGCAGCTCCTGTGCGCACGGGTAGCACCACGTGGCCATGAAGTTGACCAGGACCCACCTCCCCCGGAACTGGGCCAGGGAGTAATGGCCGCCGGTCAGGCCCGGCCCCGAGACCGGTGGGGCAGGCTTGCCCACCAGCACGCTCTGGGCCAGGGTCTGCGAGGACGGCCGGGCATAGGCGATCAGCCCTATCAGCACGGCCACCACGGCGGCCACCCCCAGGCTGGACCACAGCACCACCCGCCGGCGACGGTGCGGGCGGCTACGAGGTTGCCGGCCGGCCACGGGGGAGCTGGGCCCGGCCACGGGGGAGGCTGCCCCAGACCGGGGGGAGCTGGGCCCGGCCACGGGGGAGCTGGCCTCCGAGACATCCTGCTGCAACAGTTCCCTCCTCCCCCTCAGAAGCTAGGCGCCCGGCCCGGCCCCGGTAGCCACGCTCACAGGCAAGGAACTGGCCGCCACGGCCGTGCGGGGGCCCCCGTCCTCGGCACCCTCGCGGCCGGTGCCCGGCTCTGCCCTGGCCCCACCGGGCACCTTGGCCGGGCGCCGGGGCCACAGGGCCAGGCCCGCCCCCAGGACGAGCACCAACCCCCCTACCCACAGCCACATCACCAGCGGCTCGACGACCACCCCAACTGTCACCGGGCCACGGCCAGGACCGGGCACACTGGCCAGGGCCAGGTAGACGTCCTGGGCCGGGGTCGAGCGCACCGCCGGGCTGCCAACTGCCTGGTTGGAAAGGGCGAACTGCTGGACAGCAGGGTGGTACGGCCGCCCGTCGACGTCGATGGTCGCGACCAGAGCGGTCCTCCCCGGCGTGACCACCTCCTGCACCCCCCGGAGCACGAGCGAGTGCCCTTCGAAGCTGGCCGGCTTGCCCGCCACCAGGGTCAGCTGGCCCTGGTGCTCGTAGGCGTGGCTGGCGGCGAACGCCACCGCCACCACCACCAGGCCCAGGTGCGCCACCATGCCCCCCCCGCCCCGGCCAGTGAGGCCCCGCCAACCGGACCGGCGCAACCGGAGGGCCAGCTGGCGCAAGGCCGAGGCGCCGGCAAAGGCACCCAGGCCGAACACGACCAGGGGCCATGGCCCCCGCAGGCCGGCCGCGGCGCAGGCGACCAGGACCGCTGCCGCCACGGCAGTGGGCCACCAAAGGCGCCGGCGGACCAGGTCTCCCGCCGCCCCCTGCCACGGCAGCTGGGGGCCCACGGCCATGAGGAACAGCAGGCAGACCACGATGGGCATGGTCATGGTGTCGAAGAACGGCCCGCCGACGGTCACCGACGAACCGTTGACGGCCTGGACGACCAGGGGGAAGACCGTACCCAGCAGCACCACGACGGCAAAGGCAGCAAACAGCAGGTTGTTGGCGAGCAGGGCACCTTCACGCGAGACCGCCGAGCGGATGCTGCCGGGGACATGGAGCTGGTCACCCCGCCAGGCCAGCAACCCGATGCTGGCGGCGACGGCGAGGGCGAAAAAGCCAAGCAGGGCCGGCCCTACACCCCCGCCCACGGTGAAGGAGTGGACCGACACGAGGACCCCCGAGCGGGTGAAGAAGGTCCCCAGGATGGTGAGGCTGAAGGTGGCGAGCAGGAGCGAGCTGGCCCAGACGCGCAGCATGCCCCGGCGCTGTTGGACCATGGCGGAGTGCAAGAACGCGCTGGAGGTGAGCCAGGGCAAAAGAGCGGAGTTCTCGACCGGGTCCCACGACCAGTACCCGCCCCAGCCCAGGACCTGGTAGCTCCACCACATCCCCAGCACCAGCCCGGCGGTGAGGAACCCCCAGGCCACGAGCGCCCAGCGGCGGGCCTCGGCCAGCCAGGCGTCGCCCAGCTGGCCCGTGGCCAACGTGGCGACCGCCAGGCAGAACGGCACGGTGAAGCCGACCAGGCCCAGGTACAAAAGGGGCGGGTGGAAAGCGACCAGGGCCCGGTCCTGGAGCAGCGGGTTGGGCCCCGGCCCCTGGGTGGGCACGGCACCGCTCACCCGGGCGAAGGGGTTGGAGACCGTCAGCACCAGGCCGAAAAAGAACGCCGCCACCCCATAGCCGGCCACCTTGGCCCAGGCCACCACCTGGTCCTCTCCCCGGCGCCGGTAGCGCAGGTGCATGGCCACCAGGTACCCAGCCAGGACCAGGGCCCAAAGCAGGACCGAGCCAGCCAGGTCGGACCACATGGCCGTCACCCGGTAGAGCAGGGGTGTGAAGGTGGAGTCGTTGTTGTCCACGTAGCGGAGGGTGAAATCGTGGGTCACGAGCGCCCTCTCCATGGCCAAGGTGGCGACGACGGCGCCAGCCAGCACCAGCCACACATAGCTGTTGCCCGCCCGGGCCAAGCTGGGCCGGCGCCGGGCAGTGCCCAGGGCCAGTGTGACCGCCCCGGCCAGCGCCCCGAGCAGCCCCAGCAGTAGGCCGCTGTCGCCCAGGGCGATGTTCATGGCCTCGGGCTGCCCGTGGCCCTGTGGCCGGCGCTGAGCGGCCGGGCGGGCTGGCGGGCCGGGGCTTCCACGTACGTAGAGCCGTGCTGGACCATGATCTGGCTGCTGTCGAACACGTCCCCCTGCCAGTGGCCGACGAGCACGACGGGCATGCCCGGCCGGAACAGCTGGGTGGGCGAACCCGTGCTCACGACCGGGACTTTGACGTCACTGTCGGTTATCGAGAAGTAGAGCAGGCCTCCCTGGTGGTGAGCGCCCGGGGCTACTGTGCCTTGGATCCGGAACTCACGGGTGCCCAACTGGGCACGCCGGGCCACCGCCTGCTTGGCGGTGAGGTAGTAGTCCATGGCGTTGGTGAGCCCCTGGGCCAGCAGGTAACCGAGCGCGCCGAGCAGCACCAGGGCCGCCACCACCCGCTGGCGGCGGGTGCCGAGGGCACGGCGCCGCGCCACCAGGGCGCGGCCGTGGGTACCATCAGCCGGCATCAGGATCCCCGGGAGGACCAGAACTGCCGCAGAGCCTTCTCCCTGCGCCAGGTACGCCACCCGTAGGCAGCCAGCAGGGCAGCACAAAAAAGCCAGGCCGCCGCCACATAGCTCACCGGACGCCCACCTCCGGACGGCCCCCGGCCGGGGGCAGGGCCCCGGCCCCCACCCCGGCCTGTCCGGGAGGTGACCCCGGTGCCGGCGCCAACCTGCGCCCGGGCCCGTCACCCGCCCAGTCCTCCCGCCCGGCCCACCCAGTGCCAGGCCCTCCCGGCTCGAGCAGGGCCACCTCCGAGCGCCGGGCGGCCAGCGCCGCTTGCAAGAGCTCGTCTTCGTAGCGCTCCTCCATGACCTCGACGCGGTAGCGGTGCACCATCATCCAGGCAAAGACCAGCCCAAAGGCGACGAAGGAGGCCAGCATGGTGGCCAGCTGCCAGCCGTGCACGGTCGGGTTGGGCTGGAGGAGGGTGGTGCCCTGGTGGAGGCTGTTCCACCACGAGGTGGCGTAGTGGTCGACGACAACGGTGAGGGCCATCAAGACAGCCACCACTGACGAGGCGAGCGAGCGGGCCTGGGGCTTGTCGATGCCCCGCCGCAGGGCAAGGTACCCGAGGGACATGGCGAACAGGATGGCGGTCAAGGTGAGGCGGGGGTCCCAGGTCCACCACACCCCCCAGGTGGCCCTACCCCAGATCGAGCCGGTGACGAGGGTGGCCAGGCAGAACACCGAGCCCACCTCGGCGCCGGCCACAGCCAGACGGTCCCAGCGGGGGCTGCGCGTCCGGGGCCACAGCCACGCCAAGCTGCCCAGGGCACAAAGCCCGAAACCCACGTAGCACATGGTGGCCACGGCCGGGTGCACGTACAGTATGCGCACCAGCTGGCCCTGCACCACATCAGGGGGGCTCACCCACAGGCCCCACCAGGCGGTGACAGCCAGCGCGGCTAAGGCCGACCACCCGAGCGCCCTTGTGGTCAGGGGGCGGAAGGGCAACGCCGGCCCCAAGGAGGCGGGTTCGTCCTGTCTCACGTCTCTTCCATCAAAGCCCCAAACGACAGCACACCGCCAGCCAGGTACACGACCGTGAAGCAGGCGAGCAGGCCGAACCAGCGCCAGCCCCCACCCGGGCCGGCCGACAACCCCAGGGCCGAGCGCCATGCCTGGGTGGCCGCCAGCACCACAGGGGCCAAGACGGGGGCCAGCAGCAACGGGAGCAGGGTCTCCCGGGCCCGGAGCCCGACCAGCAGCGCCCCGTAGGCCACGCCGGCACCGGCAACCCCGGCGGTTGACACCAAGGCGCTGGCGACCAGCAGCCCCGGGCCCGCCAGCCGGCTGTGGAACAGCACAGCCACGCCGCCGGCGAGCACAGCTTGGGCCACAAGCAGCTGCAGGGCAACGGCCGCCGCCTTGCCAAGGAAGATGCCTGCCGGTTCCAGCCCGGACATCCGCAACCCGTCCGCGGCGCCGTCCGCCGCCTCGACGGCAAAGCTGCGCTGCACGGCCGGCAGCCCGGCGAAGACCACCGCCAGCCAGTACAGCCCGGGAGCGGCCTGAGCCAACAAGGAGCGGTCCTGGTCGAAGGCGAAACCGAACAGCAGCAGCACCGTGAGGGCGTACGGCAGGACCTGGTTCAGGCCGACCCAGGACCGCCGCTCGATGCGGAGGTCCTTGCCGGCGACGACCAGGGCGTCACGCCACATGAAAGCCTGCCTGAGCCAGCGGGGCAGGGCCCACGCCCTCCCGGCTGACGGCCCCCACCTGGCCGGCGGGCGGCCCCACCTGGTGGTCGGTGGGCGGCCCCAGCTCGTCGGCGAGCAGCCCGCCCACCACTGTCCCCCCCGCGACGGCCAGGGTACGGCCCGCCAGCGCAGTGCTGACAGCAGCTTCGTGAGAGGCAAGCACGACGGTCGCCCCACCAGCGGCGGCTTCACGGAGGAGCTGGTCCAGGAGGTGGCGATGGGACGCGTCCAGGCCGGCATGGGGCTCGTCCAGCAGCCACAGCTCGGGCTGGCGAGCGGCCAACATGGCCAGCGCCACCCGGCGGCGCTGGCCGGCCGACAGCCGCCCCACCGCCAAGTCCGCCAGCCGCCCGGTCAAGCCCAAGCGCTCCAAGGCAGGGCCGGCGGCCGCCTTCGGGGCCCCGGCGGCCCGGGCCGCGAAGCGGACGTTGTCCAGGGCAGACAAGTCCTCGTAAAGCCCGTTGCGGTGCCCGAGCAAGCCGACCCGGCGCCGTAGGGCACGGGCATCGCGCACCGGGTCCAGGCCCAGGACCGAGGCCTCCCCCGAAGATATGGGCAAGAGGCCGGCGACAGCGCGCAGAAGGCTGGTCTTGCCGGCACCGTTGGCGCCGCGCAGGACGACTACCTCGCCCTCGGCCACGTCCAGGTCCACGCCGGCCAGCAAGGGGTAACGGCCGGCAAAGGCGACGACCTGGCGCAGGCGCACGCAAAGGACCATAGGGGCTACCAAAACCCTACCGGAGCCAGGCCTACCAGCAAGGAGCCAGGCCGCCAAAGCCCCGCCGGCAGGGCTGGCCGAGCACCTCAGGGGCGGCCCAGAGCGGGCGGGCCAGGGCCGGCAAGGCGCTAGAGGGAACGGTTCAAGGCAGCCAGCACGGCCCGAGCCGCGGCGTCGGCGGGCGTGGGCCCTGAGGCTACCCCCCGGCGCAGTTCCCCGGTGGCGGTGTCGCGCAGCACGGCGACCAGGCCCGCGCCCCAGTCCGGTGGCAGCGCATGGAGGCCGACCACCTCAAAGGGGGCATGGGCGCCCAGCCGGCGCAGGCCCTCGATGACCGCCCTGGCTACCGAGGCAGTGTCCCCGGCGATGGCGCGTTGGGTGCAGCGCTGGCTCCCCCGTGACAGGTGCACTTCGATGGCCGGCCCGCCCTCAGCCGACAGGGCCAGCACCAGCTTCACCCGCCCCCCCCGGGCGGCCGGGGGGCGCTCCCGGGGCTGGGAGAGCACCCGGATGTCGGCTGGCTCCTCGAGGTGGCGGGCCACGCAGTGGGCGGCCTCCTCACGAAGGCGGGCCTCGTCTGCCCCCTGGCTGGCTACCAGCTCGATGACCACGGAACCGTCCCGGTCGGCCAAGGCGACGAACAGCACGCCCGGCAGCTGCCGCAGTTCCAGCTCGAGGGCGTCGTAGGTGGCGCTCATGGGCCTAAGCAGTGGCCGCCTTGGCCGCGTACAGCCTCTGGTCAGCCAGGCTCATCAGCGCCTCCGGGTCAGCCGTGTCGGAAGGGAAACAGGCAACCCCGACCGAAAAGCCCACCGTCGTTTCCGGGACCGCCCGTTCGAGGGCCCTGTTCAGCCGTCCCAGCAGGGGGGAGAGCGAAGATACGTTCTCCACGCCCACCACCAGCAGGGCGAACTCGTCACCCCCGAGGCGGGCGGCGACGTCACCGCTGCGCAGGGCGGCGCGCAGCTCAGAACCCACGGCCCGCAACGCCATGTCGCCGGCCGCATGGCCGTAGCGGTCGTTCACGACCTTGAAGTTGTCGAGGTCGAGCAGCACAAGGGCGAAGGGCCAGCCATAGCGCCGGGCCCGGGCGACCGCCTGGTCCAGCTGCAGCTCGTAGCTCCTGCGGTTGAGCAGGCCGGTCAGGGAGTCGTGGCTGGCGTCGTGGACGAGCAGGTCCAGGCGTAGCGCCACCTCGGCCAGGCTGGTCACCTCTGCGGCCGCCGAAGGCCCCACCACGGGGGGCTCGGCGTACAGGCCAGCCCGGCCCGCGGCCGCCCCGAGCAGGTGGGAAGGGACCTCCCCTCCCTCCAGGGCGAGGGGTGCCCTCCTCAGGCGGAACATCTGGGGCCCCTCCGGGCCGGCGACCACGACGGCCAAGTCGGACAGGCCGTAGTGGGCAGCGACTATCTCCAGCGACTGGTAGATGTACTCGAGGCCGCTGGCCGACCGGGCCAGCAGGCCAGGCAGCTCAGCCAGACCGCCGTCCGCCTCCCCGAGGCCTCTGCCCTCCCCTGAGCGCGCCGGTGCGCCCGGGCTCCACCCCGCCAAGCCGGGCGCGCCTGGCTGCTCGGCTTCAGTTGGCGGCTGGGGCTCCGCCATTGGCATGCTCATCTGGTCCACGAACTACACCCTCTCCCGGGGAGATGGGACAGGTACACGAGGGGGGGTAAATAGCCTCTGACTTGGCACGATACCCAGCGCACCCGGGCAGGGCCAGCCCAAGGGCACGAATGAGACGCGTAGTGGTCGTGTCGTTCCGTTTGGGTGGTGCCGACGGCGTATCCGCGGAAGCAGCCAAATGGAAGGCCGCCTTCGAACGCCTGGGCTGTTCGGTATTTACCGTGGCTGGTGAAGGCTCGGCCGACTACCTCGACCCCGGGCTGGCGCCCGGCGGCTACCTGAACGGTGCAAGCCCGCCGCCTCCCGATACCCGCTCGCTCCGTGACGTCCTGGCTCAGGCGGACCTGGTCGTGGTCGAAAACCTCTGCTCGTTGCCCCTGAACCCGGCCGCGTCCTGCGCCGTTGCCAGCATCCTGGCCGGCCGGCCGGCCATACTCCGCCACCACGACCTCCCCTGGCAGAGGCCCGGGCTCGCCGCGGCCCCACCTCCCCCGGACGACCCGGCCTGGTGCCACGTCACGGTCAACGACCGCTCTCGCCGGGAGCTCGCCCTCCGAGGTATCAAGGCCGTCACGGTCCGCAACGCCTTCGACCCCCACCCTCCCGCGGGTGACCGCCAGGCCGCCCGCCGGGCCTTGGGGGTGGCCGATCAGGAAGTCCTCGTGGTCCAGCCGACCCGAGCCATCGCCCGCAAGGGGGTCCCCCAGGCGGTGAGGTTGGCCGAGCACCTGGGTGCCTTCTACTGGCTGGTGGGCCCGGCCGAAGAGGGCTATGGCCCGACAGTGACCTCGTTGCTGCGACGGTCCAAGGTGCGCTCCCATTGGGGCCCGCTGGGGGCCCTGGTCACCCGGGCCCAGGGCATCGAGCATGCCTACGCGGCTGCCGACCTGGTCGCCTTCCCCTCGACCTGGGAGGGCTTCGGCAACCCACCCGTGGAAGCGTCGCTGCAGCTGCGCCCGGTAGCCATCGGCCCCTACCCGGTGGCCGCCGAGCTGCGCGCCCTTGGCTTCCAGTGGCTGGACGCGGCCCGGCCGCGGGAGGTGGCCCGCTGGCTGTCCGAGCCCGACAGGCCTGCTCTGGCCCACAACGCTGAGGTGGCCAGGCGCCACCTCAACCTGGACGAGCTCCCGGGCCGCCTGGCCGAGCTCGCCCACCAGGTGGGGCTGCAACTGCCCGGGCCGGCCCCGTGGCGAGGCACCAGCAAGGCCCGCCCAGAGGCCAGGAGAGACCGCTCAGAGGCTACGAAAGAGCTGACAACACCCCCTCCGCGGTGCTGACCTCCAACCCCGTGCCCTCCTCCAGGGCCAAGTGGGTGACCACCCCGTCGTCCAAGACGGCCGCATAGCGCCGGTTGCGGGTGCCCAGGCCGCCGCCCGACAGGTCGATCTCGACGCCCATGGCCCGGGCCAGTTCGCCGTTGCCGTCCGCCAGCATGGTGACCTTGTCCCCTACCCCCTGGGACCTGGCCCAGGCAGCCATCACGAAGTGGTCGTTGACGGCCACGCAGAAAATGCGGTCGGCTCCTTTGGCCAAGATGTCCTCTGACCGCACGACGAACCCCGGGAGGTGGCGGTCTGAACAGGTGGGGCTGAACGCGGCAGGGACGCCGAAGAGCACGACCTTGCCCTTGCCCAGCAGGTCACCCGTCCTGACGGTCTCGGCACCGTGCTCAGTTACCATCTTCAGCTCCACGTCGGGGATACGGTCACCCACTTTTACGGTCATCTATCACTGCTCCTTAGGCTTGCCTTCCTCCAAGGGTCTCATAGAACCCGCGGCGGGCACAAACGAAGTCTCCACGCCAGTGCCGTCCCAGCGGACGTGGACGATGGCGCCTTGGACCGCCGTGACGACACCGGTGCGCGCCGGTGCGCCCACCTTCTCGGACTCCACCTCGACCCGGGCGCCTACGCTGACCATGGTGGCACCTCCTCGCTCTGAACTGCGTTACGGATCTTACCGTTTTGGGCGCTTGGCGCCCTCGTCGTCGGCTCCCGCGAGAGGGGAGCGGGAAAGCACGGTCGTCCAGAACCAAACCGTTGCCGTCCGCCAGGTGCTGAGCGGGGAACTGGCAGCGCCCGCGGCCTTCCTGGGCGACCAGGACGAGTGGGCACTGGTGGTCCACGGCGAGGCCTGGCTGGAAGTGGGTGGCGCTGTGCACCAGATGGGGCCGGGGGACTGGGCCTGGCTCCCGGCGGGCACCCCCCACCGCCTCCTGCGGGCCAAGCCCGGCACCAGCTGGGTCACCGTCCACGCCCGAGCTAGTCCGACTTCCGGAACTCCAAGGCAGCAACCATGACGAAGCCGAGCGCCATGGCGGCGACGACGCCCAGCTCGAGGCCCAGGGGCACGCGCCAGCCGTCCCAGGAAACCCCGGGCACGAGGCGGGCGACCTCTGCCGGTGGCACCTGGTGGAGGTACTCGAACACCGCCTTGCGGACAGGGTCGACCGCGTAGGTCAGGGGGTCGACGCGCGTGAGCGCCCGCAGCCAGGCGGGCAGGCCCGACAGCGGGTACATCGCCCCCGAGAGGAAGAACAGGGGCATCACCAGCATCTGGGTAACAGCCATGAACGACTGGAACTGGCGGATGCGGGCGGCTACCACCATCCCGAAAGAAACCACCGTGAGGGCGAGCAGGAGCAGCTCGGCCAGCACCGTGAACATGAGCGCAGGGTCGTAGGGCACCCCGGCCAGCCCCGACACGGCGATCATCAGCACGCCCTGCACCGAGGAGACGAGCGCTCCTCCCAGGCACTTGCCGACCACCAGGGAGGTCCGGCTGACCGGTGCGACCAGCATCTCGCGCAGGAAGCCGAACTCGCGGTCCCAGACGATGGAACCGGCAGAGAACAAGGCCGTGAACAGCACGGACATGGCGGCCGCGCCCGGGTAGAGGAAAGTCCTCAGGCTGAGGTGCGGGCCCATGTTGACCAGCGAGCCGAGCCCGCCACCCAGCACGAACAGGAACAAGACGGGCTGGAGGACGCCCACGGCCACCCGCAGGGGGTCACGGGCGAAGCGGATGGCTTCCCTCTTCATCACCACCCAAGCAGCGCGCGCCTCGTGCCAGGGGTCAGCCCCCAGCCTGGAGGGCCGGGCCACCTCGGCCAGCCGCTGCCCTTGCCCCGCTGGGGCGGCCAGGGTGGCCAGGTCTCCTGCCGTGGCCTGTGGCCTCACCGCCACCCCCTCCCCGCGACCCGGCGCATCCACTCGCTCGGCCCGCTGGCCTCGGCGTCGCGGATGGTCGTGCCGGTGTAGGAGAGGAACACGTCGTCCAGGGAGGGCCGGGACACCGCCACCGAACGGACGGGCACAGCCACGGCGCCGAGCTCGGCGAACAGCTTGGGCACGAACTCGCTGCCCCCGGCCACCGAGAAGGTGACGTAACCCTCGTGTAGGGCGGCTTGCACCCCGAAGCGGGCCTGGAGGACGGAGATGGCCCCTTGGGGGTCGTCGGTCTGGATCTGGACCCGGTCCTTGCCCACGCTGGCCTTGAGCTCCTCAGGGGTGCCCATGGCCACCAGGCGCCCCTTGTCGATGATGCCGATGCGGTCGCAGAACTCCGCTTCTTCCATGTAGTGGGTAGTCATGAAGATGGTGGTGCCCTCGGCCTGTTTCAGGTCCCTTATGTACTGCCAGATAGACCTGCGGGTCTGGGGGTCCAGCCCTATGGTCGGCTCGTCGAGGAAAAGCACGGCCGGCGCGTGGAGCAAGCCCCGGGCGATCTCCAGGCGCCTCCTCATGCCCCCGGAGAAGCCACGGACCTCCATCTTCCTCTTGTCCGACAAGGCCACCAGGTCCAGCACCTGGCCCAGGCGATGGCGCAGCACCGACTTGGGGACGCCGTACAGCTCGGCATGAAAACGCAGGTTCTGCTCCGCGGTGAGGTAGTTGTCCAGGGTGGGGTCCTGGAACACCAGCCCGATGGAACGGCGGACCTGGCTGCGCTGGTGCACGACGTCGAAACCAGCCACCCGGGCCGTCCCCGCCGTCGGCCGGGCCAAGGTGCACAGCATGTTGATGGTGGTCGTCTTGCCCGCCCCGTTGGGGCCAAGGAAACCGAAGGTCTCCCCCGGGGCAACCTCGAAGCCCACCCCTTTCACCGCCTGGACGTCGCCGTATGACTTGGCCAGGGCACGGACTTCGACTGCCACCTGCACCCCGCCAGCCTACCGTCCAACCGGGGGGCGGCCCACAGGTGCCCAGCCGCTGGGCGCCGGGGCGGCCCTGGGCGCCCCCTGGCCCGCCCCCGGTCGGGCAGCTACCGCCCCCCTAGGTGGTCACAGTTCCAGGCGGTAGAGGACCTCGCAGCGCGAACCTCGCTCGCCGAGCTCGGTCCGGCTGCCGGAGCGCTTGAAGCCGGCGGACTCGTAAAAGCGCTGGGCGTCTACCATGAACGACCCGGTGTCCAAGTGCACCGCTCCCAGATGCTGCGAGCGTGCCCAGGCCAGGGCTGTCCCCAGCAGCTGGCGGCCGAGGCCCCGGCGTCGGTAGGCGGGCAACAGGTACATGCGCTTCAGCTCCGCTTCCCCCTCCCCCGAGCGCCGCACCGCCACGGTGCCGACCACCCCACCCTCGTCCTCGGCAACCCAGGCCGCGTCGTAGGCGGCCCCGGGGTCGGCCAGGTCGGCCTCGAGGACCGGGTCGGGCGTGTAGCCCAGCTCGCTCAGCACTTCCACGACGAGGGCAGCGAAACCGGGCTGATGCCCAGGTTGGTAAGGCACCACGCGCACCACAGTGGGGCATCAGCCTACCGCCCCGACAGCTCGGCCCCGACAGCTCGGCCCCGGCCCTGGGACGGCCAGGGGCTGGGCCGCGGCGGGCCACGGCCTGCGCGGCCAAATAGGCCTGCGCCCCATGGCTGCAGCCCCGTAGGTGCTGGGCAGGGCTAGGGTGGAGGTGGAGGAGGAGCGATGAACCACCGGCACCCCAGCGTGCCCGGGGCCTCGGGCAGCTGGTCCCACCTGGTAGCCCTCAACCGCCGGGCCAAGGCCGCCGCCTCCGCTTGGCAACAGCACGCTGGCGCCCTGGCCGGGCCTGACGCAGGCACCTTGGCCCTGGCCCGGCGGATCTTCTCGAGCGTGGTGCTGTTGGGCCTGGGCACCTTGGTCGGTGCCATCGTCCTCGTTGCGGTGTTCGCCAGCGGGGCCTTGCCCTGGGCCGTCGGCGGGCTGCTGGCCCTGGCCACAGCGGGGGTGGTGGCCCTGGGCGTCCACGCCGGAGGCCACGGGTGGCTCGTCCCCCTGCCGGTCCTGGTCCTGGCCGGGGCCTGGGCCTTGACCGCGGCCGCGGGCGACTGGGCGGCGGCTGCAGGCTGGGCCCTGGCCTCCCTCACGGTCCTGGCCGCCCTGCTGGGCGCGGCCTTGGTGGTACCGGCCATTGCCTACCGGCACCACCCCGGCCCCGGTGCCGGCGCCGAGGGCCTCGTCGGGGCCACCGGGGTAGCCCTCGGCCCGCTGTCACCCGTCGGCGTCGTGAACGTCAAGAACGAAACCTGGAGCGCGCAGTCCCTGAGCGGCCCGCTGCCGGCCGGGGCGCCGGTGCACGTCGTGAAGGTCGAAGGCCTGCGGCTTTTGGTCTGGTCCGAGGCGGGCACTGTCCTGGGGCCGGAGGCCCTGGGCGAAGCTACCAAAGAAAAGGAGGAACGGTGACAGCCGCAATAGGGGTCGTAGTCGCCGTGGTGGTCATTGCGTTCGTGGTCTTGGCGGCTGTTTCCATAAAGATCGTGCGCGAGTACCAACGGGTCGTGCTGTTCCGCCTGGGACGCGCCGTAGGCGCCCGCGGCCCGGGCCTGGTGATCATCAACCCGGTCACCGACCGGGTCAACTGGGTGGACCTACGGGAGCAGTACTTGGAGATCCCGCACCAGACGGCCATAACCCAGGACAACGCCGCGATCGCCATCGACTTCATCATCTTCTACAAGGTCCTCGACCCGCTCACCTCGGTCCTGTCGGTGCGTGACTTCAAAGGCGCCGCCATAAACATCGCCTCGACCACGCTGCGCTCGGTCGTCGGCGACATGGTCCTCGACGACGTGCTTTCCAAGCGGGAGGAAATGAACAGCGCCCTGCGCATCAAGCTGGACGACGTCACCGAACGCTGGGGTGTGAAAGTGGCCAACGTGGAAGTGCGCGAGATAAAGCCGCCGCCCGCCGTCTTGGAGGCCATGACCCGCCAGATGTCGGCCGAACGGGCCCGGCGGGCCCAGGTCACCGAGGCCGAGGGCCAAAAGGCAGCGTCGGTCACGGTGGCCGAAGGCCAAAAGCAGTCCGCCATCCTGGCCGCCGAGGGCGACCGCCAAGCGGCCGAGCTGCGGGCCGAAGGTTACGCGGCCGCGCTCAAGCGGGTGCTGGCGGTGGCCAAGGACGCGGACGCCAACACCATGACCATCCAGTACCTGGAGGCGCTCAAGCAGATCGGGGCGTCGCCCTCCACCAAGTTCGTCGTGCCCGCCGAACTGACCGGCTTGCTGGCCGGGTTGGCCAAGTTCAACGGCACGGGTGAGGCGGCGCCAGCCAGGTGACCCCTAGGCGGCGAACGAGGCGACGGCAAAGCACCTGACCCCCCGACGGCAAAGCTGGCCGGCCGGGTGGCCAGGGCGTGCTCAGTGCTGGCGGTGCAGCGAGGTGCCGGCGGGAGTGTCTTCCACCACGTAGCCCAGGGCCACCAGGCGGGCGCGGATGGAGTCGGCCTCTGCCCAGTCCCGTCGCCGGCGAGCCGCGTCGCGCCGGGCGACCAGGTCGGCCACCTCTTTCCCCAAGGCTTCTTCGGCCCCCCGGAGGGGTAGGCCCAGAGCGTCCTGGCAGCACGTCCTGACCGCGGCCGCCAGCGCCGGCGCTCGGGCCCGGTCGGCCCGGGCGGCGCGCACCGCCCCGAAGATGACGGCCAGCGCCCCGGGGGTGTCGAAGTCGTCGTCCATGTGCTGGCGGAAGCCGGCCAGCGTGCCCGGGTCGGGCTCGGCGGGCGGCAGGTCCCGGGTCTCCCGGGCAAAGCTGTCCAGGTTCTCGAGCGCGCCCCGGGCGTGGGCCAAGGCCTGGGGGCTCACGTCCATGGGCGAACGGTAGCGGGCACCCAGGACGACCAGGCGCAGGGCCCGGGGGTCGTAGCTGCGCAAGAGGTCCGGGAGGGACGTGATGTTGCCCACCGACTTGCTCATCTTCTCGCCCCGCTCGTCGACCACCAGGCCGTTGTGCGCCCAGTGGCGGGCGAAGGCCCGCCCCAGCGCCAGGGCCTGGGCGCGCTCGTTCTCGTGGTGAGGGAAGGCGAGGTCGAGGCCGCCCAGGTGCAGGTCGAAGCCCTCGCCCAGCAGCCCGAGCGACATGACCACGCACTCGGTGTGCCAGCCCGGCCGGCCCCTGCCCCAGGGCGACGGCCACCAGGGCTCGCCCGGCTTGGCCAGTTTCCACAGCACGAAGTCGAGCGGGCTGCGCTTGGCCGCCTCCTCCGAGGCTTCGACGCGGGCCCCCGCCCGCAAGGTGGCCAGGTCCTGGTGTGCGAGCAAGCCGTAGCCCGGTACCGACGAGGTGGAAAAGTACACGCCGTCGCCTCCCTCGTAGGCATGGCCCCTGTCCAGGAGCTCAGCCACCGCAGCGACCATCTGGCCCACGAACTCGGTGGCGTGGGGAGTGGCATCGGGGCGGAGCACGCCGAGCTCGTCCATGACCTGCCACCACAGCGCCTCGTAGCGCGCCGCTACTTCTTCGACGGGCCGGTGCTCCTCGGCGGCCCGGGCTATGACCTTGTCCTCGATGTCGGTCACGTTGGACACGAAGCGGACGTCGAGGCCGCTCCAGGCCAGGTAGCGGCGCAGGATGTCCCAGGTGACGGTCACCCGTCCGTGGCCCAGGTGCGGCTCCCCGGAAACCGTCGGGCCGCACAGGTAAATGCCCAGCCGGCCGGCGTCACGCGGCTCGAGCGGGCAGGGCCGGCCCAAGGCGGTGTCGAACAGGGTGAGCACGTCAAGTACCGTAGCTGCAACATGCCGAGCACACCGTCCAGCGAGGGCCCTGCCCGGGCCCCTGCCGTCCAGCCCAGTACCGTCCAGCCCGGTGGCGACCGGCCGGGCGCGCCCCCGGCCCCTCGGCTCCCCGGTGCCCCGGGCCAGCCCGCCCTCGAAGGCTTGGAGAGCACCTGGGCCAAGCGCTGGGCGGACGCCGGGACGTACCATTTCGACAGCACCGCCCCTCGCGAACGGGTGTACTCGATCGACACCCCGCCTCCGACCGTCAGCGGGTCGCTGCACATCGGCCACGTGTTCTCCTACACCCACACCGACTGCATTGCCCGCTACAAGCGCATGCGCGGCTATTCGATCTGGTACCCGATGGGCTGGGACGACAACGGGCTGCCGACCGAGAGGCGGGCCCAGAACTACTACGGGGTGCGCTGCGACCCGACCCTGCCCTACGACCCTGCCTTCGTGCCCCCAGCCGAGGGCGGGCTGGCCAAGGGCCACCAACCGGTCCCGGTCAGCCGGCCCAACTTCGTGGCGCTCTGCGGGCGCTTGACCGCCGAGGACGAGCGAGCCTTCGAGGACATTTGGCGTTTCCTCGGCCTGTCGGTGGACTGGCGCCACCTGTACACCACCATCGGGGAACGCAGCCGAAGGGCGTCCCAGCGGGCTTTCCTGCGCCTGCTGGCCCGGGGAGAGGCGTACACGGCCGAGGCCCCGACGCTGTGGGACGTCGACTTCCGCACGGCGGTGGCACAAGCCGAACTGGTCGACCGCGACCGGCCGGGTGCTTACCACACCTTGGCGTTCCACCCGGCCGCAGGCGGAGATCTCCTGGTCGACACCACCCGGCCCGAGCTGCTGGCCGCATGCGTGGCCGTGGTCGTCCACCCCGCCGACCCTCGTTACCAGCCCCTCGTGGGGTCCAGCGTGACCACGCCCCTGTTCGGCGCGGTCGTGCCGGTAGTGGCGCACCCCTTGGCCCAGCCGGACAAGGGCACCGGGGCAGCGATGGTCTGCACCTTCGGGGACCTCACCGACGTCACCTGGTGGCGCGAGCTAGACCTGCCAGTGCGGGCCATCGTGGGCCGCGACGGCCGCCTGGTGGCCTCGGCCCCCGAAGGGCTGTCGCCCGCGGGACGCGAGCTGTACGCCCGGGAGCTGGCCGGCCTGACGGTGGCCGCCGCCCAGCGACGGGCCGTCGAGCTGCTCCAGGCGTCGGGGGAGATGCGGGGCGAGCCCCGCCCCATCACTCACCCGGTCAAGTACTACGAGCGGGGTGAGCGGCCCCTCGAGATCGTCACCAGCCGCCAGTGGTGGATAAGGACGCTGGCCCACAAGGACAAGCTGATCGAGCTCGGGCGCCAGGTGCGCTGGCACCCCCCGTTCATGCGCGCCCGCTACGAGGACTGGGTCCAGGGCCTCACCAGCGACTGGCTGGTGAGCCGGCAGCGGTTCTTCGGCGTCCCCTTCCCCGTCTGGTACCCGCTGGGCACCGACGGCCAGCCCGACTATGACCACCCGCTGGTGCCAGAGGAAGACGCCCTGCCCGTCGACCCGAGCACGGACGTGCCGCCCGGCTTCTCCCCCGCCCAACGCGACGTCCCCGGGGGCTTCACGGCGGAGACAGACGTGATGGACACCTGGGCCACGTCCTCGCTCACCCCCCAGATCGCCGGGGGCTGGGAGGACCCCTCCTGCGGGGACCGCTGGTCACGGGTCTTCCCCATGGACCTGAGGCCCCAAGCCCACGACATCATCCGGACGTGGCTGTTCGCGACCATGGTGCGCTCTTACCTGGAGCACGGCTGCGCCCCCTGGTCGGACGTCGCCATATCGGGCTGGATCCTCGACCCCGACCGCAAGAAGATGTCGAAGTCAGTGGGCAACGTGGTGACCCCGCGTGCCTTGCTGGAGCAGCACGGCTCGGACGCCGTGCGCTACTGGGCCGCCTGCGGCCGCCCCGGCGCCGACACCGTTTTCGACGACGGCCAGATGCGGGTCGGGCGCCGGCTGGCGCTCAAGATCCTGAACGCGTCGAAGTTCGTCCTCGGCCCCAAGTTGTGGTCCGGCCCAGATGGCCCGGCTCCTTCCCCTGCGGAGGCGGCGGCCCGGGCGGCGGCCGCCGCGTCAAGCCGGCCTGGCCAAGCCGCCGAAGCGGTGGACCGAGCCCTGCTGGCCAGCCTCTCCCGCTTGGTGTCCGAGTGCACTCGGGCCTTCGAGGACTACGACTACAGCCGCGCCCTGGAGCGGACTGAAGCCTGGTTCTGGGACTTTTGCGACAACTACCTGGAGCTGACCAAGACCCGCGCTTATGGGGAGCTGGGGCTGGCCCGAGCCGAGCCCGCTCGGGCCGCGCTGGCCGTGAGCCTTTCGACCCTGCTCCGCTTGTTCGCTCCCTTCCTGCCCTTCGTCACCGAGGAAGTGTGGTCCTGGTGGCAGGAGGGCTCGGTCCACCGGGCACCTTGGCCGGAGGCCTCCGACTTGGGCGCGGGGGGCACTTCGGTCTACCTGGCCGCTGTGGAACTGCTCGGTGCTGTCCGGCGAGCCAAGTCGGAGGCCAAGGTGGGCCCCCGGGCCCCGGCCAAGCGGGTCGTGGCCCGAGGCCCAGCCGACTGGCTGGGCGCCCTGCGGCTGGTGCAAGACGACCTCCGGGCCGCCCAGAACATCGCCGAACTGGTCCTGGAACCAGCCGACCAGACGGCCGTGGAGGTCGACCTGGGCCCGCGCTGAGCGTGGAGGCCGGCCCCGGCGCCAGCCGGCCAGTGGGGGCCCCTTCCCAGGCGGGTGGCCCCGAGTTGCGGCGGCCCTAACCTACGATCGGTTGCTGATGGCAGCTGACACCGCCTTGGGGGGCGGCCGGCGGGCCGCCACCCACGACCTTGGCCCCCGCCCCGGGGGCCGAGGTGGAGGTCGTCCCAGCACGGTGCTCCCCGCAGAGGACCGCTTGCGCGCCCTGGGCGGCCAACCACCCAAGCGCTGGCCCCGGCGCCTACTGGTCGTGGCCAACGCCCTCGTGCTCGCCCTGTTGGCCTTGGGCGCTTCGGCCTACGGGTACGTCGAGTGGCGCCTCGGGCAGGTCAACCGCGTCCGGGTGGCTGGCCTGGCCAGGCAAGTCGGCGGACCGCTCACCATCCTGGCCGTGGGCAGCGACACCAGGGAGCTGGGCAGGGGTGCCAGCGCCGCGTTCGGCAGCGCCCAAGAGGTCACCGGCCAGCGGTCGGACACCATCATGCTGGTGCGCATCGTCCCGGCAACGGCCAGCGTGGCGCTGCTCTCCATACCCAGGGACCTCCTCGTCCCGGTGCCGGGCCTGGGCACCACCCGGATCAATGCTGCCTTCGACTACGGGCCCAGCCTCTTGGTGCAGGTGATCGAGCACGACCTGGGGATCCAGGTCAACCACTTCATGGTGGTCAACTTCTATTCGTTCACCAAGATCGCCGACGCCCTGGGCGGGGTGTACCAGTACTTCCCGACCCCCGCCCGGGACCTGTGGTCGGGCCTGAGCGTCCCCCATGCGGGGTGCTTCCTGCTGAAAGGCAGCGAGGCGCTCGGCTTCGTGCGGTCTCGCGAGTACCAGTACTACCTGGACGGGAGCTGGCACTGGCAGCTCGTCCCCGAGAGCGACCTGGCCCGCATCCAGCGCCAGCAGGACTTCATCAAGCTGGCCATCAAAAAGGCTGAGCACGTGGCGCCCACCAACCCGCTGGCCCTGAACCGCATCTTGGGCGGCATTGCCGGGAGCCTCACGGTCGACAGCGGCTTTTCCAGCTCGCTCATGCTCAACCTGGCCATCTCGATGCGCCACGTGCACGCCAGCGGGATCCCGGACTGGACCTACCCGACGGTCAACTCGGCCACGGTCCCCGGCGCCCTCGACCCGGTCCCCTCCCTCGACCAGCAGATGGTTAGGCAGTTCCTCAGCTACGGGCTACCTCGCCCGCCCGCTCGGGCCCCGGCCGCGGCTCGCTCCTCCAGGCCCGTGCCGGTCTCGCTGAAGGTGCTGAACGGCTCAGGCACCAACGGGCAAGCGGCTCAAGCTGCGGCGGCCCTGAGGGCAGCCGGCTACAAGGTGGCGTCCACCGGTGACGCCAGCAACTTCAACTACGCCAAGAGCGTGGTCCTCTACGGTGCCGGCGGGCTGGCAGCCGCCAGGTCCCTGGCAGCCCTGGTCGGGGGTGGTGCGGCCCTGGAGCAAGACCGGGCGCTCGGGCCCCGTGAGCTGGTCCTGGTCACCGGCGCCACCTTCACCGGGATCCTCACCCCTCCGCCCAGTAGCCGGGCAGCGAGCCCAGGCAGCGCAGGCACCTCGGCCGGGCCACGGCTCGCCGCTGCGTCACCGTCCCCCGGGGCCAAGCCAGCCGGGGCGTCCAGCCCCCCTCCGGGTGCCGGGGCCGTCACCCAACCGCCTATCGCGGCCGACGCTTCTTCCTATTACCACGGCCAGTACGTGCCGCCGGGGCTGCAGCCCGGCCAGGTGCCCCAGACCTGCCCGCTTTGAGCGCAGGCTGAACGGGCCGGCAGAGGGCTGCCCGGCAGAAGGAAGGGCCCGGGTGGCCAGCGCCGGGGCCAGCTCAGGGGGCCTGCTCAGGGAGGTGGCTCACAGGGGCAGCTCACCTGCCTGGGCCAGCACCTCCTCGGTGGTGCACAGCACCTGGCCCGGCGCCCGCACGGCCAGAGCTATGGCGTCGGAGGGCCGACAGGCGAGCGAGACCCGCTCGCCTTGGTGGGAGAGCTCCAGGTAGGCGAAGAAGTGCCTCTGTTCTTCGACCTCGGAGATGACAGCCCGTTCCAACTGGGCACCTAGCACCTCCAAGGTGGAGATGAACAGGTCCCAGGTCGACGGCCGTGCCGGTTGGGTGCCCCACCAGCCGGCCTGGATGGCCCGCGCCTCGGGCTGGCCGATATAGATGCGTAGCGTGCGGAACGGCGGTGCCATCTCGGCCAGGACCACCAACCCGGCTTCCTGACCGGTGCGCAAGGGCACCGCCGGGCGTACCTCGCTCACCGTGAGCTCCACGAACTGCTCGGCCACCCAGACGACATTACGAGCTTCGGGGGTGCTGCCCACCACCCGTGGCCACCGCTGCCCAGCCCGCAGTGCGCTACGGGCCACCCACGCCGGGTGCTCACCCACGCCGGGTGCTCACCCCCGCCAGGGGGCGCGGGCCAGGACAAGGGCACAGACCTCCAGTGCCCCTGCGCCTCGCAGCACCCGGGAAACCGCCAGCAGGGTCCCCCCTGAGCTACAGACGTCGTCGACCAGCAACACCTTCGACCCTTCCACCGCCCGGGGGTCGGGCACGGCCAGGGCGGGCCGAGCCAGGATGCCTCGCCGCACCGGCCCCGGCTTGCCGGCCAGAGGTGGGGTCTCCGCCTGCTTGGCAACCAGGCTCTCGACCGGCCACAGCCCGCCCGCTTGCAGCCGGAGCTGGGCACAGAAGGTCTCCACCGGGGCCCAGTCCCGGCGGGCACCCGGGCCGGTGTAGGACGGGACCGGGCAGAGCACGGTCACCTCCTCGAACCAGCAAGGGTGGCCCTCCAGGAAGCCGAGCAGCAGGCGGGCGAACACCCCGGCCCAGCGCCGGTCGCCACCGTACTTGTAGGCCACTATGGCCCGGCGCAGGGCGCCCTGGTACGCACCCAGCGCGAACACTGCCTGCAGAGGCCGGCCCGGTTGCCGGCACCAGGGGTTGGGGCACCGCCGGGTACCGCCCTTGACGAGCTGGCCACAACAGGCGCACACCCTTCGGGAGGCCCCCAGCCGGGGCCCAGGCAGTAAGGACGCAGCTGGCACGAAGGAACTTTGCCAGGGGCCTGTGACTCCTATCCTGCGGCGCCGGCCGCGTCTGCCGGCCGCGTCTGGCGGTCGCGTCTGGCGTGCGCTGCCTGCTATGCGGTGCGAGCCGCTCGGTGGCGGCTACGTGGTGGCCAGCAAGCGGTCAACAGCGGCAGCACCTGGCAAGCTGGGCAGCGCCCCCACCACCGTGGTGGCCAGTGCCCCCGCCGCGTTGGCTCTCTGCCCGGCGGAGACGAGGTCCCCGCCCGAGCAGAGCCAGGCAGCCAGGGCGCCGCAGAACGCGTCGCCGGCTGCGGTGGTGTCGACCGCGTCCACCTTGTAGGCGGCCAGCCGCAGGGGGGCCTGCCCTGGCCGGGCCAGGAGCACCCCCTCGCCACCCAAGGTGACGAGCACCGAGCCGCAGCCCTGAGCCAGCAGGCGGGAAGCCGCCTCCTCTGGGCCGGCGCACCCGGACAGGGCAGCCGCCTCCGTCTGGTTGGGGACGAGCACGTCCACCAGTTCGAGCAGCTGGGTAGGCAGAGGGCCGGTGGCCGGCGCTGGGTTCAGGACCGTGGTAGCCCGCCGGGCCCGGGCGCTCACCAGGGAGGCCTCTACTGCGCTGAAGGGCACCTCCATTTGGGCAAGCAGGACGTCGGCGGGGCCGAGGGACGAACTGGCTACCTCCACGTCCCGGCCGCTCAGGTGGCTGTTGGCCCCGGGAGCCACCACCACGGTGTTCGGCCCGCCCCGGGCCACGGTGATGAGGGCCACACCGCTCGGGGCACCGACGACGGTCCTCAGGGCGGTCACGTCCACGCCTTCGCCCGCCAGCACCTGGCGCAGCCTGTGGCCGGCCTCGTCGTCGCCCACGCAGCCCGCCATCCGGGCCCTGGCGCCCATACGGGCAGCGGTGACGACCTGGTTCAGCCCCTTGCCACCCGGCACGGCCAGGTAGTCGCGCCCAAGGACCGTCTCGCCGGGCAGGGGCAGGTGCTCCACCGTGACGACGTGGTCCAGGTTCAAGCTGCCCACGACCAGCACCTCGCCCATGGGAGCAGGTCTAGCATGAACAGCTGGGTGTCGAAGTTGTGGTGTAGGGCCCCCGAGGGCACGCCAGAGGTAAGCCGCCCACCGAGACCTCCCATGGCCGGGACCTCGCATGACCGGGACCTCGCATGACCGGGACCTCGCACGGCCACAGCTCCCTGGCCAGGCCTCGGGCTCAGGCAGTTCCCGCGCTCAGCTGGGCCCTCGTGCTCAAGCAGGACTTCGCGCTCAGCCAGGCCCGTCGCCGGCCGGTTGGCCGTACATAGCCTCGAGCAGCTCCCGGGTCGCCTCCGGCACCGGCTCGTCCGGCAGGTAGCGCCGGAGCAGGCCGAGGCCGTCCTCCACCCGGCTGAACCCGCAGAGCCGGTAAAGGGCCCGGATGTCGTCAACGTCTTGCTCAGCCCGGGCGGCCAGGAGCTTCATCGCCAGCACGTAGGGAGCCGACCCGACCGACACGTGCAGGCTGTCCGATTCGTAGACGACCGTAGCGTCGGGGTCCCCTCCGAGCAGGTAGCCACGGACGGCGTCGTTGAGCCAGTCCCCCGGCAGCCCCATGCGCCGGGCAACGGCCCGGGCCGCCTCGTAAACCGTGGCCGGCCGGTCGAAGACCGCGTCGATGTCGGCGGTACGCCTCCCGGCCTGGTAGGCGAGCGCCATCGCTGCCCCACCTACGACGAACACGTCGGCCCTGGTGCCGCGCCGGGCCAGCTCGGAAGAAAGCTTCTCGAAGGCAGACAGGATGGTGGGCCGGTCCAGCAGCTCAGACACGGTCGAAGGCCTCCGCGGTCACGAAGACGCCATGGCGTTTGAAAGATATAGGGCTGTCACGCAACGCCCTCGCCCGGAGCGCGGGCAAGCCGGCAGGGAACCACCAGGGCTCGGCGAAACGCTCCGGGGCGGCCGTCCAGCCGGGAGCGCCCATCCCCCTCTCGGCGCACAGGTGCTCCACCAGCCCGGCGATGGCCGCGTCGTAGCGACGGTCCCCTACCAGCTCCGGAGCCTCGGCCACCAGCTGGCGGCGGGCACCGGCAGGCAAGGAGCGGAAGTCGTCGGCGAACTGCACCAAGGACCGCCAAGCCTCCCCTGGCTCGCCTGCTTGCAGGCAGGCCCTGACCTGCAGGGCCACACCCCGGGCACCAAGCGGCCGGGTAGCCACCCGGCGCGACCGGCGACGAGGACGTCGGCCCACACCACCGGTCATGCTGGGAGGGGTGGCGGGCGCGCCACCGGCCGGCTCAGCCAGGGCGTCAGGCTCCCACCAGGCCGTCAGACTCCCACCAGGCCAGCCACGATGTCGAAGGCTTGGCCTACCGTGCTCATCTGAGACGGGTCGACGTCGGGGAGCCGGATGGAGAACGCGTCGTTGAGCGCGAGCGTGATCTCCACCACCGCCAGGCTGTCGGCGTCAAGATCTTCCTGCCAGCGGGCCTCCGGCGTGACCTGGGAGGGGTCGATGTCGAGGACTTCAGCGACGCAGCTCCTGAAGGTCTCGTACGCCTTGTCCCGGTCCATTTGCGTGCGCTCCATCGCCACAGAGGCTACATGCTACGCGCCAGCCACGAAGCCTGCCGCCTTCCCCCTAGAAGCCCCAGCTCGCTGACCAGGCCCGGACCACCCCGTGACCAGGCTCTGAGCACACCCCGGGCCAGGGGCCGGGCGTGGCCCTGGGGCCCCATAGCGTCTAAGGTGTCCCCTCATGCCGGCACTGCTCGAAGGCAAGCGCATCCTGGTCACCGGGGTCCTCACCGACGACTCCCTGGCCTTCGGGGCTGCCGCCCTGGCCCAGCGGGAGGGGGCCGAGCTGGTGCTCACCGGGGCCGGGCGGGGGCTGTCGCTGACCCGCCGGGTGGCCAAGCACCTCCCCACCCCACCGGACGTGCTGGAGCTCGACGTGACCGTCCCTCAGCACGTCAGCGAGGTCGCAGCGGACTTGCAGAGGCGCTGGGGAGGCCTCGACGGCCTCCTCCATGCCATCGCCTTTGCCCCCCAGTCCTGCCTGGGAGGTGGGTTCCTCGACGCGCCGTGGGAGGACGTCCGCCTGGCCATGGAAATCTCCGCCTACTCGCTCAAGCTGCTGGCGGCCGGGCTGCTGCCGTTGTTCAAGGCGGCTGGCGGAGGGTCGGTGGTGGCCCTGGACTTCGACAGCCGGGTGGCCTGGCCGGGCTACGACTGGATGGGGGTGGCTAAGGCCGCGTTGGAGTCCACTGCCCGCTACCTGGCCCGGGACCTGGGCACCTACCGGGTCCGGGTCAACCTCGTAGCCGCTGGGCCCCTGCGCACAGTGGCAGCCAAAGCCATACCCGGCATCGACCAGATGGAGGCCTTCTGGCAACGAAGGGCACCGCTGGGGTGGGGCCCGGACGGCTCCAGTGCCGTGGCCAAGGCCTGCGTGGCGATGCTGTCCGACTGGTTCCCGGCCACGACGGGCGAGATGGTCCATGTCGACGGCGGTTACCACGCGATGGGAGCGTGAGGTGCCCGACGGGGACGGCACCGGGCGTGTGGTGGTGGTCACGGGCGGCAACCGAGGCATAGGCCGGGCCATAGCCGAGCGGTTCAAAGCCGGGGGGGACCGAGTGGCCTCGCTCCACCGCCAGGGCCAAGTCGACGGCCTGCTGTGCCTCCATTGCGACGTGACCAAGCCCGAAGACGTGGACCGCGCCCTCAGCCGGGTGGAGGAGGAGCTCGGGACGGTGGAAGTCCTGGTCGCCAACGCCGGCATCACCGACGACAAGCTCGTGCTGCAGATGGACGAGGCCTCCTTCGCCCGGGTCCTGGACGTCAACTTGTCCGGGGCCTTCCGGGTCATCAAACGGGCGTTGCCCAAGATGCTGAGGGCGAGGAAAGGACGGATCATCGTCAACTCGTCGGTCGCGGCCCTCTCCGGCTCCCCCGGGCAGGTCAACTACGCCGCGTCCAAGGCCGGCCTGATCGGCCTCACCCGCAGCCTGGCCAGGGAGGTGGGCAGCCGCAACATCACCGTCAACGCCATCGCGCCCGGTTTTGTGGACACCTCCATGACGGCCGTGCTGAGCGAGGCGAGGAAGGCCGAGGTGCTGGCGAACATCCCGCTCAAGCGCTTCGCCCGGCCCGAGGAGGTGGCCGGGGTGGCCCATTGGCTCGCCTCGGAGGAAGCTTCCTACGTGACTGGCGCGGTCATCCCGGTCGACGGCGGCTTGGGGATGGGGCATTGAGCCCCGGGGCGGGGGCAGGCAGCTCGGCCGCCCTGCCTAGGCCGGGTGACCTGCTCCCCCACCGCCACCCGTTCTTGTTCGTGGACGAGCTCACGGAGATCGAACCAGGCCGCTCCGCTCGCGGGTACTGGGTACTGACAGGTGACGAAGCCTTTTTCCAGGGCCATTTCCCCGGGAGGCCCACGCTGCCCGGCGTGCTCATGGTGGAGGCGATGGCCCAGTTGGGAGGGGCGGCCCTGCTCGCCGACCCCCGCTTCCAGGGCACCCTGCCGCTTTTCGGTGGCATCGACAAGGCTCGCTTCCGACGCCAGGTGGTGCCTGGGGACACCTTGGAGATGGCCGTCGAACTGGACCAGCTCAGCTCCAGCGCCGGCCGGGGCCACGGGACGGCAACGGTAGGGGGCAAGGTGGCAGCCACAGCCGCCATGCTGTTCGTGATAGCCCGGCCGTGACGGCCCATCCCTGACGGCCAGGAGGCTTTCACCCCCCGGTCACCTGGCGTTCACCTGTGCGTGGCCGTCCGGTCAGCTGGGCCCCCGACACTTGGGCCATCAACACCGACCACCCCGCCTACCGACCATTTCGCCTGCGCCCGGCCCCGGCGGTCACCACCCGGCCCACGGTGGGGGCGACCGTGCTGGTCGTCGGCGAGGACGGCCTCAAGGGCGTGGCCCAGGACCTCGAAGAAGCCGGCTTCCAGGTCGTGGCCGCCAGGCAGGCAGCGTCGGCCCTGGCCGCGCTGGAGCGGGACGGGGCAGACGTAGCGGTCGTGGACGTGGGCTTCGAGGGCGACGGGCTGTCGTTCTGCAAGGCACTGTGGTCCGCCCACCCAGGGTTCCCGGTCCTGGTCGTAGGGCCGGGCGACGAGGACCAGGTGGCCAGGGCACTGGCCACCGGTGCCGACGACTACCTGGTCGTGCCCCTCCGGCCGGCCGAGCTGGTGGCCCGGGTGCGAGCCGTCCTGCGCCGGGCACCGGCCAGCGCTGCCCCACCCCGGTCCGGCACGCTCGTAGTCGGCGACGTCCGCCTGGACCCTGACCGCCACGAGGTGACGCTCCGGGGCTCCCCGGTCCACCTCCCCCTGCGCGAGTTCCAGCTCCTCCGCCTCCTCATGGAGAACGCCGGCATCGTCCTCACCCGGGCCACCCTGCTGTCCCGCCTGTGGGGCCCGTCCGCGCCGGACGACAACACCAGCGTGGAGGTCCATGTCCGGCGCCTGCGAGCCAAGCTGGAAGACGACCCCGCCCACCCCCGCCGGATCATAACGGTCAGGGGGGTCGGCTACCGTTACCAGGCCCGCTAGCTAGCGTCACCCGGCCCGTTCGCCAACAGCCGGTGGCCGGGCGGCCGCCCTCGGGCGAGCGCGGCACTCCCGAGCGGCACTCCTGAGTGGACAGCCCCCGGGCGGGCGGGCACACTGGCGGCCGTGGCCAACGGGCGGCGCCGGCAGGCAGACCCTCCGTCGGCGCGCTCACGGCCCATCGCCGGCGCGCCGCTGGCGCGCTTTGACGACCTGGTGGCCGGCCGGGCGATGAGGCTGGAAGGCCACCTCGGCACGTTGGTAGCTCACCAAGCCGACCAGGTCGTCCCCGCTCTGGGCGCGGTGGAGGAGGCCACCGCCACCGGGTGCTGGGCTGCGGGGTTCGTCTCCTACGACGCTGCCCCTGGCCTCGACCCCTGCTTGACCGTGCCGGCCGGACCGCCCGGAGTGCCGCCAGGCCGGGTGCCCCTTGTGTGGTTCGGCCTGTTCGAGCGCTGCCGGGCCGTGGCGCCGGTCAGCGAGGAGGAGCCCTGCGGCCCTGCACTGGCCTGGACGCTTGCGACCACGTACCCGGCCTACCGCCGCAAGGTGGCAGCCGTACGGGCGGCGATCGCCGAAGGCCGCGTCTACCAGTGCAACCTCACCGAACGCTTCGAGGCAAGCTCCCGGGGCGACCCCGAGGCGCTTTACCGCTCCCTGGCTCTGGCCCAGCGGGGCCGCTACAGCGCGTACGTCGGCACCGGTGACCTGGCCGTGGCCAGTGCCTCGCCGGAGCTGTTCTTCGAGTGGAGAGGCGACCAGGTTGTCACCCAGCCCATGAAGGGGACGGCTCGAAGAGGCAGGTGGGCGGCAGAAGACCAGGCGGCAGCCGCCGCTCTGGTGGCCTCCGCCAAAGACAGGGCGGAGAACGTCATGATCGTGGACTTGCTGCGCAACGACCTGGGCCGCCTCGGCCTGTGGGGGTCGGTAGAGGTACGAGCCCTGTTCGAGCTGGAACGGCTGGAGACAGTATGGCAGCTGACCTCGACGGTGACCGCTCGCCTGCCTCCTGATGCCCGCTTGGTGGACATCTTCCGGGCACTTTTCCCATCGGGCTCGGTCACCGGCGCCCCCAAGCCGGCCGCCATGGCGCTCATCTCCCAGCTCGAGACGTCGCCCCGGCAGGTCTACTGCGGGGCCGTGGGCCTCGTCGCCCCCCGGGCGCTGAGCAACCAAGGCCAGGTGGCACGCGCCCGGTTCAACGTCGCCATCCGCACAGCGGTCGTCGACCGGGCGAGCGGGACGGCGCGCTACGGCGCGGGCGGCGGGCTCACCTGGTCCTCACGGGCCAACGACGAGTGGGACGAGCTCCATGCCAAGGCCCGGCTCCTGGCCTTGGAGCCACGGCCCTTCCGCCTCTTGGAGACCATGAGGTACGACCCGGCCGATACCGAGCAAGGGCCCTTCGGGCTGGCCGGGGTGCACAACGCTGACGGCCACTTGAGCCGCCTGGCCTCCTCAGCCGCATATTTCGGGTTCTCCTGTGACCTCCGCCGGGTGGTCACGGCACTGTTGGCCGCCATCGGGGGAGCCGGCGGCCCGCAGCGCGTGCGCCTGCTGCTCGACCGCCACGGGGCCCCGGAAGTGCAGGTGGGAGAGGTGCCACCGGCCCCGGAGGTGACCCGCCTCGTAGTGGACCCCGAGCCGGTGGACCTGGACGGCCCATGGGCCTTCCACAAGACCACGCGGCGCGAGCCCTACGAGACCAGGGCGGCACGCCACCCAGAAGCAGACGACGTGGTGCTGGTCAACGGGCGGGGCGAGGTGACCGAGACCACGACGGCCAACCTGGCGGTGCGCACCGAGGGCCAGTGGTGGACACCTCCAGTGGCTTGTGGTTGCCTGCCCGGAGTGGGACGGGCCCGGTTGCTGGCAGCCGGGGTGCTGGCAGAACGGGTCATCACGCTGAGCGACCTGCTGGTCGCCCAAGAAGTTGCCCTCATAAGCTCGCTGCGTGGGTGGCGCCGTGCGGTGGTGCTGCCAAGCCCAGGCCGGTAGCCTCCCAGGCCCGCAGGCCGTCCGCGCTCAGCTGCACGGCGGTGGCCGACACCCCTGGGATCTCGGCCAAAGCGGCCAGGAGCCTCGCCCGGGCCCGGTGGTCGGGGCCGCACAGCAGGGTGAGGGAGCCGCCCTCGCCTCCGGCACCGTTGACCTTCCAACCGATGGCCCCCTCGTCCCGGGCGGCCGAGACCACCTGGTGGGCCAGCGAGCTGACCAAGTCCGGGTGCAGCGCCGCTTGGGCTTCAGTGGCAGCAACCATGGCCGAGGCAAAACGGCCCAGGTCGTTGGCTCCCAGGGCGGCGCGGGCGGCGCGGGCGGCTTGGCGGAGGGCTTCGAGGGCGCCAGAGCTGGGCCCGTCCGGGCCCAAGCTGGCGATCACCTTTTCGTGCAGCGCGGACGAGCCGTGCATCTGGCCCAGGAACACCAGGACGAAGCGTTGCTCGAGCTCCCACAACAGCCCCGCCGGCAACAGCAGCGGGGTGACCCGGGCCTGGGGGTAAGGGCCTATGGAGATGTGGCTGACCCCACCGTGGGCCGAGGCCAACTGGTCCTGGACCCCGCTTTCCTGGCCCAGGCGCTCCACTTCCAGCCGGTGGGCGCGGCGGGCCAGGTCGGAAGGCCGGGGGGTGGCACCGGCCAGCACCTCCAGGGCACCCAGCACGGCTACGGCCACCGCAGCCGAGGTCCCAGTAGAAGAACCCGCTGGCACCCGGCAGTTCACGCTGAGCTCCACCGAAGCACCCGGAGGCACCCGAGCGTGCTCCAAAGCGGCTGCCAGCAGGCGGTGGCGCTCGGGGACGGCTCCCCAGCCGGTGCCCACCTCGAACGTATCGCCGTAGTCGACGGCGTGCACGACCCGGCGGCCAGCGCCGTCCAGCCACAGGGCCACCTGCACCTCGGCGCCCGGACGGACGGCAAAGTTGACCACCTCGCCGTGGCCAGCCACCCGGGTGTCGGTCCAACCGCCTATGTCGCAGATGCGCACGGGCGTCGTCGCCCTCACCAGGCGGCCGGGTGGGGAGAGGCTGCTCACAACGCCAGACGGTACAGCACTCGGGGGACGGCTGCCCACCGCTGGCTGCACCCGGGGGCAAAAATGTTCACCCGGCTCGAGCCCGTACGTCCGCTCCCGTTCACCGCCCGTTCAACTGGCCCCCCTATGGTCCGGGGCAACGGCGCTGAGCACAACCCAGCACGGGTGACGCCGCACCCGTGAGCCCCCAAGAAAGCGGGGCCATGTAAGAACGCGTCCCTCAGGAGGAACAAGACCGAAATGGATCTTTCTGCACCTCACCCTGCCCTCGGTGCCGGCTCAGGCCGCAGCCCGGGCCGGCCCAAGACCGTGCTGGTGACGGTCGCGGCGGCGGCCAGCCTGCTCGCCACCACAGCCACCCTGGCTGCCCAGCTGGCCCCCGCGTCCGCGGCGACCCGGGCCGTTGGTGCCGCTCACCAACGGCACGCGGTCAACAAAAGCAGGCACAAGGTCAACCTGGAAGTACCGCCCAAAGCAGCCGTCAACATTTCCGAGACCGGGAGCACGCTGCTGTACCCGCTGTTCCAGACCTGGGCATCGGCGTACCACGCCGCCTACAAGAACATCAGCGTGACCCCTCAAGGCACGGGTTCGGGAACGGGCATTTCCCAAGCGGAGGCCGGGGCCGTGGACATCGGTGCCTCGGACGCCTACCTTTCGAGCTCGGTGAAGCAGTCTTACCCCGGCCTCATGAACATAGCCTTGGCCATCTCGGCCCAGCAGGTCAACTACAACATCCCCGGCCTGTCCCCGGACGTCCACCTGAAGCTGACCGGGCCAGTCATCTCCAAGATCTACCAAGGGATCATCAAGAACTGGGACGACCCCGAGATCACGGCGTTGAACCCCGGCGTCAAGATCCCTCCCACGCCCATCGTTGCCCTGCACCGTTCTGACGGTAGCGGCGACACCTTCCTTTTCACTCAGTACCTGACCTTCTCCGACCCGGCCAACTGGGGCAAGATCGTCAACTACGGGACAACCGTGGCCTGGCCGGCCATAGCGAGCTCATTGGGCGAGAACGGCAACGGTGGCATGGTGACCGGTTGTGCCTCGACCCCCGGTTGCATCGCCTACATAGGCATCAGCTACCTGAGCCAGACCACCGCCGACCACCTCGGCCAGGCTGCGCTGCAGAACAGGGCCGGCCACTTCGAGCTCCCCACCCAGGCCTCGATAGCGGCCGAAGCGGCGGCGGTGACGAAGCTGACGCCCCCCACCGAGAACCTCTCCCTCATCTACGACCCGGCGCCCTCCGGCTACCCGATCATCAACTACGAGTACGCCATCGTCCAGCAAAAGCAGCCCAACGCCACGGTAGCCGCCGCCGTCCGGGCCTTCCTCTACTGGGCTGTAGACCCCAAGGGTGGCTCGGCGCCGTCGTTTTTGAGCAAGGTCAACTTCCAACCCTTGCCAACTGGTATAGCTGGCCTCTCGAAGACCCAGATATCCAAGATAACCGGCTGAACGCCACCGGCGTGTGCCGGCTTGTGGTGACGACCGGCCCCGGCGCCGCCGCCCTCAGGGGTGCGCGGCTGCCGGGGCCGTTGCGCGGAGGGCCTGGCCCTGCCCAGGAAGTTGGGCCCTTCTGCTGCTTCCAGGGGTCGGTTCTTCGCCGTCTGGTCACTCCAGTCGGTGTGAGCTGACGACGATCCGTGTGCTTTGTGTGTTTGGGGAGCTGGGTTGAAATACCCCTGATGTCGCGACATCCTGAGCGCGTCAGGGCACAGGGACTTAGCCCCTGTGCCCTGACGGCAGGCTCCTGAGATGTTGGTTATGCGGCGGGAGCGATGCTGGCTCTGTGGCCCAGCGCCTCAATACGGGCGACGAGCCGTCGTGGCTCATGCTCAGGGTCGCGGCGGTACACGTCCAGGGAGATGTTGCCGGACCGTCAGGCTGATCATGGAAGCGGCACCGACGGTGAGGACGTCGTGTCGTCATGTTGTCGCTTGAGTCATCGGGGCTGACCACAGGGCTGCTCACGTTGTCGTGCGAAGCGCTGCCCAGAAGGCAAAAGAATGAGCAGCCGGCACTGCGTGAGCGCAAATTTCGGCGGTGCCGCGAAGGAGGGCCACGCCCCGAGGGCGGTCACCTGCTACGACCCCTACCCCGTCGTCGCCCTCGCGACGAAGGCCCTCGGCACCGTGGCCGGCACCACTGGCAGGAGGTGCGCAGAGCCGACGCCACGGCCGCGAGGCGCTTCAAGGGGGCGCGGTGGTGCCTGCTCAAGGGCCCGGAGAACCTCGACGACGACCGGGCTGCGACGCTGCCGCGGCCCCGGCGCCACGGCGGGGCGGTCTGGCGCGCCTACGCCTTGAAGGAGGCCCTCCGGGCGACCTTTGCCGGCGAACTCGGTGAGGACGAGGTCGCTCATCTCCTCGACCGCTTCTGCTCGAAGGCGAGCTGCTCGCAGTTGCAGCCCTTCGTCACGCTCGCGCAGGCGACCCGCAAGCACCGCTCGGGCACCCTCGCCGCGGTTCGCCTCGGGGTGGACAACGCCCGCCACGAAGGCCTCAACCGGCGGGTGCGCCTCGTGACCAACCGCGCCTACGGCCTCCACAGCGCGAAGGCCGCTCTCGCGCTCATCGTGTGCACGCTCGGGCCGATCGAGCACGTGCTACCGCATGAGCGAACAGCTGTTCCCAGTGGATGACCCACATTCATGCCGGGAGGCCCGAAACGAGGGCACGACAGTGGCCGTCGTCAAGAGCACGGACCTTGTGGAGGCCGTCCGCGAGCACCTGGCCACGGCGAGCCCGGACGCGCTGCGGAGCCTCGTGGAGACCTTCGCGAACGCCCTCATGTCGGCGGAGGCCGATGCGCTCTGCGGGGCGCCCTACGGGGAGCCCTCCCCGGAGCGGGTGAACCGCCGCAACGGCTACCGGGACCGCCCCTGGGGCACAAGGCGGGCAGCACCGGGCTCCGGGCCCCGAAGCTCAGGGCGGGAAGCTACTTCCCCAACTGGCTGCTCGAGCGCCGCAGGCGGGCCGAAGAGGCCCTCAGCACCGTCGTGGCCACCTGCTAGCCGCTCGGGGCCTCGACGCGGCGCCTGGAGCACTTGGCCGAGGCCCTAGGGGCCACGAGGCCTTCCAAGTCCCAGGTGCCCGAGACGGCCAAGGAGCTCGACGGGCTGGTCGAGCCGTCCCGAGCTTGGCCCTTGGACCAGGGCCCCTACCGCTTTTTGTGGGCAGGTGCCCTGGTCGTGAAGGTCCGCGAGGGGGGTCGCGTTGTCGGGGCCCACGTGCTCATCGCCTCGGGCGGGGGGGCCGAGGGGCACCGGGAGGTCCTCGGGTGCGAGGTGACCTGCTTCAAGCCCGGTAACGGGAGACTGTCACGCCGAGACCCGCGGGAGGCGGGGGCTGAGATGCCCCGGCCAGCCGACCAAGGCGATCAGAGGGAGGCGATGCCTACTTCAGGTCTCTGAGCAGGACCGGCACAGCGGCGACGGGTCACTCCAGCAGCACTGCACCCAGCCGAGTTGATTGGCGCCTGCTAAAGTGGAGTTGATTAGTCAAGGTAAACCGCTGGGGTTAACGGTGCTTGGCACTGGACCTCGCTTGGGCGTTGGCCCCTTTGCTTAATACCGCTCAATACCGGAGAATAGGGTGTCCCGAAGAACGTTACTTAAGTTGTCCTCTGTAGGCGTTGCCCTGGCAGCGGCGGCTCTGGGTGTGGCCAACGTTAGGACGCCGACCTTGGCGCAAAGCACACCACCGCTATCTACGGCCCTGCCCACCTCCTTGCCCCCCAGTGCCACCCTGCCTCCCGGCGTGACGCCCCCCACCGGCGTCACGTTGCCGTCGTACCCGCCGAGCACGTTGGGCGGCCTTACGGAGACGCTCGTGCAGCAGTTCCTCGCCCAGGGCAGGCTGCCGGCAGGCATCACGGCGCAAGACGTGCAAGCGCTGCTCGGCGCACCGTCGTCCGAGCTCCCCCCACAGCTTGCCGAGCTGACCAAGGCGCTCAGCGGGCTGGCGAGCGCCGGGCTCGATGGCCCCCTCGCCTCTGACGTGGCCTGTACGCTCGCTTCAGCAGTGGGTACCACGACCGGCTCCCCCGACCTCACGAACCTGCCTTGGGCCCAAGCGGCCGTGGGAGCGTTGAGCACCACCGGCGCCTTGTCAGGCGTCTTCAAGGCGACCAGCACCGGGGGCTTCGGGCCTGGCCAGCAGACCCTCCAGTGGCAATGGGTCGCTCTTGTCATGCGAGGGGTAGGGGCTCTCCCAAGTGGCAACGGGCTTGCGGCCCAGCTGGGTTCGCCAAGTTCCGTGGTACGACTGGCGGTAGGGCGCGGCCTCTTCCCGCCTGGCGGTGGCGTGACGCCGTCGCCCCGGTCGACTATCGACGTAGGCCAAGCGGTCACGCTGCTTACGCGCGCGTTGGGCCTGGGCGGGCTCGCGGACCAGCTCGGTGCCCTGGCACCGTCGTCTGGCTTGCCCAGCGGCACGCCTAGGTGGGCAGGAGGGGCTATGACGCTGGCGCACGGGCTCGGGCTCCTGGACGACATCGGCCTGTCGGCTACTGCCCCGCTCACGAGGGCGGACGCTGTTGTCTTGCTGGCTCGTTCGCTCGGCCTGTACGGCACAGTGGTGGACGCTCTCGACAAGCCCACCCTGACGGGTGTGAGCCCAGGGGTGCTCGGACCTGGCATGAGGGCGGCCCTCTCTGGGAGTAACTTCGGGCAGGTTGGCGGGACAGTGGCCTGGCGTCCTAGAAGTGGGGCGACGCAGATGGTCTCGGTGGTGTCTTGGTCTACCAGTGTGGTCACGGTACAGTTGCCCGAGCACGTGGCGAGCGGGCCAGGTGAACTGGTGCTGCTGACCAAGGACGGAGCGGTCGCCACCGCTGCGGCTGAGGTTGCACCACCGGCGTTCCGGGTAGTCAGGGACATGCCTGGCGGCCAAGTGGACCTGGCCTCGGCTGGCCACAACTACTACGTCAAGCCCACGGTGGCCAGGGCGCTTTTGGCGATGCCGGCCTCGGCCCAACTGCAGTGGTCGAGAAAAGTCGGCCTGGTGCTCGGCTCGGGCTCGACAGAGGTGCTGGGTGTAGCTGCACCAGAGCGGCCCGCACTCTCAGTGCACCCCATCCCTGCCTCTCATGAGCAGCGCGAGCTGGCGGCCTCGGTCGCTGCCGCCAACCCGTGCGTCCAGGGCTGTGAGACGCTCTACGGGCCAGGCGTGACGCCGTACTCACCTGGGCTTTCCAGCACTCAGGTCACCTACGACGTCCCCTGCGCTACGGTCCTTGGCTACAACGTGTGCTCGGGCTGGGCGGACGCCAGCTCCGACCTCGGTGGCGTCGTGGGTGGTTATGGCGACCCGACTGGCTACTTCACCCAGGTGGGCGCCGCCCTGTCGGGGGCAAGCCTCGTCACCGGGGGGACGATGGACGCGACGCTCGGGTTGAGCTATGCCCCCAAGTACGCTGGGGACCTCGTCGTTGTCAATGCCAAGGTCATCACTGACCAGGTGGACGGCGGGGTCGGCGTGGCCGGGGCGGGCACGGCACCTGTCCATGTATACGCGAATGCTGGTAGCTACGGCACCGAGGAGAGCACCGTCGCCTCCCGGCTGTCGACCATGAGCGCCTCGGTGGCATCCTGGCCGGACCTTTCGTCCGCGGACCTCGCCGAACAAGCGCTCAGCAAGCTCGACGCGATCAACGACACAGCACAGACACTGTGGCAACTCGAAGGTCTCCCGGGGGAGATCGGGACGGGCCACGTCTCCTCCTTCAGCTGGTCCGGGACGGGCCAGGCCGGCCAGGACCTGCAGGTGAGCATTGACACCCAGGCCGTTGTGGCTTCCAACGGGCTTGCCCAGACCGAGGTCAACGCGGTGTCTGGTGTGGTGCTCGTGAAGATTACCGAGCTCGCCCCGGCTGCGCTACCTGCCTCGTCGGGCGCTGCTTGCATCGACCCGCCTGGAGTTAGCGGGAGGCTCGCCATCAGCTCGGTGACACCGGCCTCGGGGACGGCCGGTACAGCCATCGTTGTCCGGGGGACGGGTTTCGGTCGTGTAGGCCAGCTCGCCTTCTACAACCCGGTCATCGGCACCGAGACCGACGCCGTCGTGCAGTCCTGGGAGCCAGACGAAGTGAGGGCCGCAGTGCCCTACATGGCGCCCGGCCAGAGCCAGTTGTTCGTCTTCCCCACCCCTTACAGCTGCTCGACAGAGGTCCCGGCCGCCTTCGACATGAAAGGCCCGACGGTAACAGCCACGACCTTGTCCTTGGGCCAGCCCGTCTTCACCGTGACAGGCGACGGCTTCGGGCCCGGGCCCTGCGCCCAGCATGTCGTACGGCTTGAGTGCATGCCAGGCGCAACGGCGAGCACCCTCGGCGCGGGTACGGTCTCCTTGCAGCTCGTGAAAGGACCAGGGGGAGGCCTGCCGGCCGAGCCGTTGGCCCTCAACGCGACACCCTATGTGACCAGTTGGTCCAACGGCGGTTTCACGGTCTTGCTGGGCCCGTTGCTAGGTCACATGCCCCTCCCCGGTACCTACCGCGTCGTGCTCACGCGGCGCTTCTCGGACCACGGCTGGGCCCTCGCCGAGGTCCATCCGCGTGGGACAAGCGCGAGCAGCGACTTCGTGTGGGCTTCGCACTGGCCACAGCAGGACCTTACAGTCACGCGCGACCTCGGCCTTATAGCCCTGCCCGCGACGCTCATAATGGCAGCCCACGCACCCGGCTCGGGCAGCCAGGCGAGCCCGGGCGGCTCGGTGGTCGTGAGCGGAACGGGCTTCGGCGCCAAACAAGGCAGTGTCGTCCTCGTAGGTTGGGCGAGCTCATTGCCGCCCGCGTACTACCAGGTGTGGCCAACAGGCCCTCGGGCCCATGTGGTCGGCGCGCAAGACATCGCTACCTGGAGTAACACACGAGTCGTCTTCAGTGTGCCGGCCGGGCTCGCCCCAGGCAACTACGCCGTCTGGGTGCTGAACGCGCGTTGGGGCCCCTGGGCGGTGGTGGGCGACGTCCATATGATCTCAGTGGCTGCACCGGGGAGACAGTGCGCCGCTGCCTGACCGGACAATTTCCTTGGAGTAGTTGAAGAACTTGGGAGTGTGTGATCAGGGCACGGGCAGGGCCTCGGCTGTGCCAGGCTGAGAGCACCTTCTGTTTGCGGTGGCCAGTTCAAGCGGCTGGCGACAACCTGACGCGGTGGCCGAGGGCCTTGAGCTGGTGGACGAGGTGGTCGGCGCGGCGCCGTTGGTCGATGCGCGTGGCGTAGAAGCCCGCTCCGATCTCTTACCGCCGGGAACCGTAGGCGTGCAACGGCGTGTGCCGCGTCTCAGCGGCTCAGGGCACCTCCGGGAACGTCAGAAGAGCCAGGAAGTTCACCACTGCCTGGCCAATATGTAGCCTTGTGTTTACTTAAAGTTCAACTCCTCGGCGTAGCGTACCTGGCGTGGAACTGTGCCAAGCTGCGCAAGACTGCCCCGCCAAGGCCCTATGAGCCCGGCCTTGGCCTCGACCCCGACCACGCCAGCGCAGTGGCCGGAGGCGGTGGACCTCACCACCAGGCCCGTGGCACTGCGCACCTGCGACCTCACTTTGGGCTTCGGCAGCAGGACCGTGCTCCAGGGCGTCAACCTCGGCTTCCCCAAGGGCACCGTGACCGCCCTGATCGGCCCCACCGGCTCGGGCAAGACAACACTGCTCAGGTCGCTCAACCGGATGAACGACAAGGTCCCCAAGCACTGGCACCAAGGCGACGTCCTGCTGGACGGCCAGAGCATCTTCGCCCCCGGTGTGCAGTTGATGGCGCTACGGCGCCGGGTGGGGATGGTGTTCCAGAGGCCCAACCCGTTCCCGATGTCGATCGCCGACAACGTCCTGGCCGGGGTCAAGGCGCACCGCATAGCCAGCCGCCAGCACCACAAGGCCATAGTCAAAGCCAGGCTCAGCGAAGTGGGGCTGTTGGACGCGGTGAGCGACCGGCTCGGCTCGTCGCCGTTCACCCTTTCGGGTGGCCAGCAGCAGCTCCTGTGCCTGGCCCGGGCCCTGGCCGTGGGGCCTGACGTGCTGTTGCTGGACGAGCCCACGTCGTCGCTCGACCCCATCTCCACCGAGCACATCGAGTCGCTCCTGCGAGCCCTGGTGCCAGCGCTCACCATCGTGATCGTGACCCACAACCTGGCCCAAGCCCGGCGGGTGGCCGACCAGACCGCTTTCTTCTACCAAGGACGGCTGGTCGAGGCGGCCCCGACGGCTCGGCTGTTCGAGGAGCCGAGCGAGCCCGAAACCGCCCGCTATGTGAGCGGGCGGATGGGCTGAGCCAAGCGAGCCGGCCGACAGGCCAGCCCCAGCACCTGCTCAGAGCCGACCGTGCCCAAGGCCCAGCGGATCCCAATGGCCCGCCAACCCTCAGCGGTGGCAACGGCCAAGGGCCAGGTGCAGCCCGGCCCCAAGTGGGCCGGGCGGGCGGTGGCCACTGCCGCCCGCAACCTGGCCCGCAGTGGCTGGCTCCTGCGGGGGGCCACCGGCGCCGCCGCGCTGGTCCCCGTCGTAGCCCTGGCTGGCATCCTGGCCGTGCTGGCCGAGCGGGCGTGGCCGGCCATCGTCTACAACGGCTTGGGGTTCTTCACCCACGTGGCCTGGGACCCGGGCAGCTCCTACGGCAACCCGGTGAGGACGGGCGGGGCCCTTCACCAGGCGGGCGCCACCTTCGGGGCCTTGCCGCTCATATTGGGCACCCTGGGGTCGTCGGCCATCGCCATCGTCGTCGCGGTCCCGGTGTCCGTGGGCGCCGCGCTGGTGGTGGTAGAAAAACTGCCACCTCGCATGGCCAATGTCCTCGGCCTGTTCCTGGAGGTCCTGGCCGGCATCCCGAGCGTGGTGTTCGGCCTGTGGGGAGCCCTCAGCTTCGGCCCGCTGATCGCCCGGGACCTGGCACCGTTGGTGGCCAGGCACGTCCCGGACCTGCCCGTGCTCAACTTCTTCCGGGGCAGCACCGGCAACGGCGAGGGCCTTTTGACCGCCGGGCTGGTGCTGGCCGTGATGGTCGTCCCGATCGTGGCCTCCACCACCCGTGACCTGTTGCGCCAGGTGCCCGCCCTCCCCAAAGAAGGTGCTCGGGCGCTCGGCCTGAGCGACTGGGAAGTCTCGCGCCTGGTCAGCCTCCCCTGGGCCCGGTCGGGGATCATCGGGGCCTCGCTGCTCGGCCTGGCCCGTGCCCTGGGAGAGACCATGGCCGTAGCCATGGTCTCGGGCGCCTTCTTGGGGGCGAACCCGTCGAACATCTACCTGCCGTTCACCACCATCGCGGCCACCATCGTCTCCCAACTGGACTCCGCCTTCACCGACGGCACGGGGTTCTACGTGAGGGCCCTGGCCGAAGCAGCCTTGGTGCTGGCAGTGATAACCCTCGTGGCCAACGTCGCCGCCCGCCTGCTCGTGCGCAAAGCCGGGGGGGTCGCGCTCCCGGTAGGCCGAGGCATCTAGCCATGGCTTCACCGGCTGCGACCTCCCTCTCCGGCGCCGGCGCCCGGGAGCCACTGGACCTTTACGGGCGGCCACCGTGGCGGAGGCGGGCCGCCGACCGGGCCGGCTGGGCCGCTTGCTTGCTGGCACTGGCGCTCATGGGTGCGCCCTTGGTGTCGGTGCTCTGGGGCGTGGTGGGACGAGCCCTGCCCGGCTGGCGCTGGGACGTCCTCTGGCAGCCGGCCACCAGCCAGGGCGGGGGCCTGGGAAGCGAGATCTTGGGGACCCTGGTCATCGTGGCCGGGGTGGTGGTGGTGGCCGGGACGGTCGGCATCGGGTCGGGCATCTTCCTGTCCGAGTACGCGTCAGGTATGGCCGGCTCCGTGCTCCGGGCCGGCTCAGAGGTGCTGGCCGGCATACCCTCCATCGTCCTCGGCTACGTCGGCTACCTCGCCCTCGTGATCGGCCTCCACTGGCAGTTCTCCCTCGGGGCCGCCCTGCTCACCCTTTCGGTGCTGACCGCCCCCTACATTGCCAAGAGCACCGAGGCCGCTTTGCGCCAGGTCCCCACCTCCTACCGGGAGGGAGCCGACGCCCTGGGCATGGCCCCGTTGCACGCCATGCGCCGCATAACATTGAAGGCGGCGCTGCCCGGAGTGGTTACGGGCTTGCTGATCGCGGTGGCCATCGCCATCGGCGAGACCGCACCGTTGCTTTACACCGCTGGCTTCACCGACAACTTGCCCAGCCTGCGCTGGGCCCACAACCCGGTGGGCTACCTCACCTATGCGGTGTGGACCTTTTACAACCAGCCCTCGAATGTGTTCCAGGACCTGTCGTTCGACGCGGCATTGGTGCTGGTGGTAATGGTCCTGGTACTGATAGCCGTCTCCCGTGCCGTGGTGGCTCGGGCGGGGCGGCACGCCGAGCGGAACTGAAACCTCCTCGGCTGGCCGGGCAAGCCAGCCCAAGGCCGGCTGAGCACCGCCCAGGCCAGGCCACCCGCAAGCCCGGCCCCCGGCCTGGCCAACGCCTGGGCTGGGTCAAAGATCTTCGGCCAGCTCCTGGTCACGGGGGCCGTCTGGTGCCTCCCGGCGGGCGATCACATGGACGTCGACCCCCAGCTTGCTGGCCTTGCGGATGACCCGCCGGACCACCGGCCTGCCCCTCATGGCCAGCTCCTGCCACCGGCTGCGCCGGCTGGAACCGATGACGATCTGGGTTATCTGGTAGCGCTGGGCGAAGTCGGCTATGGCCTGGGCCGGGTCGTGGTGCTCGACCTCGTACCAGTGGGCACCCAGGTCGGCGGCCAAGGCCTTCAGGTCCTCCACCGCCCGGCGGTCCGGGGAACGGGCGACATCGCCCACGGCCACGTGCAGCACGCTCAGTTGCCCCTTGGCCCGGGCCGCGATGCGAGCCGCCCGGCGCAGCAGCCCGTCGGTGCCCGGGGCACCGGTCACAGGCACCAAGATCCGCTCCGCCGTTTCCCAAAGGCGCCTTTCATTGTGCTGGTGGAGGTGCTCGAGCAGTTCCTCCTCGGTCTCGTCCGCCAGGAAGCGCAGGGCCAGCTCCCGAAGTGCGATCAGGTTGTCGGTCTGGAAAAAGTGCGTCAGGGCGTGCGGCACCTTGTCCCGGGGGTAGATGTTGCCGTGCAGCATCCGCCGGCGCAGCTGCTCGGGAGACGAGTCGACCAGTTCGATCTGGTTGGCCTTGCGCACCACCCAGTCGGGCACCCTCTCGCGTACCTTGGTGCCCGTCATCTGCTCCACCGCGTCGGCGAGGCTCTCCAGGTGCTGGATGTTGACCGTGGTGATGACGTCGGTCCCGTTGTCCAAGAGGGTGAGCACGTCCTGCCAGCGCTTTTCGTGCGGCCCCGAGCCCGGGACGTTGGTGTGGGCCAGCTCGTCCACCAGGGCAACCTTGGGGTGGCGGCGCAGGACCGCGTCGAGGTCCATTTCCTCAAAGCGCGTCCCCCGGTACTCGACCACCTTGCGGGGCACGACCTCGAAGCCTTCTACCAGCGCCTCGGTAAGGGGGCGGTGGTGGCACTCGACGAACCCGATGACCACGTCGGTGCCGCGCTCCAGCCGGCGGCGGCCTTCGCTCAACATGGCATAGGTCTTGCCCACGCCGGCCGCGGCCCCTAGGTAGATGCGGAAATGCCCCGCCGGGGCGACGACGTCGCCTTCCCCGGCCTGCTCCTGCCCGGCGGCACCCGCCCGGCCCTCCTCCACTACCTCCGGTGGCCGCTCAGCCGGCATAGCCCTCAAGACGGTACAAGGGGTTCCAAATGGCCAAGCGCTTTGCCTGGGCCCGGACGGTGCCCTCGAAACTGCAGCGGGCCCCGGCCACAAGCCCGGGGACGGCGTCCCTGCCCACGAACACCAGGTCCACCTCGCCTGTCCCGTCGCTCACCCGGCACAAGAAGATCTTGCCCGCTCGAGCCTCGACGTGGCGCACCACTCCAGAGCCAACGATGGGCCGGCGGTCCTCCGCCTGGCTGAGCGGGGTGGGCGGGCCGCTCAGCTCCCAGGCGCTCAATGCCTGTGCTCCAGCCTGGCCAGGGCCACGTTGAGCTCCAAGACGTCGATGTACGGGGCACCCAGGAACCCCAGCTCCCGGTGGTGGAGCTCCTGGCGGGCCATCTTGTACAGCTCGGCCGCAGGCAAGTGGTTTGCCCGGGCCACCGCGGGCACCTGGGCGTCGGCGTCGGCCAGAGAGATGTCTGGGTCCACCAGGCTGCCCGACGTGGTCACCAGGTCCACCGTGGGGCGGGAGATCCCCTCGCGGCGCAGGCGGGCGGCCTGGCGGGCAACGAACTGCTCCAGGGCCAGGCTACGCGGCCCAAGCTGCTCGGTCCCCGACACCACCACCTGGTCAGGTTTGTTCACCAAGACGTAACCGTCCGGCCGGCCCTGGAACCACTTGGGCCCCGGCCATTGCTGGCCGATCAGGGCCGAACCGACGACCCGGCCGCCGTCGGTCACCAAGGAGCCCTCGGCCTGGTGCTTGAAGAACAACATGGCGACCCCGGTGCCAGCCAACGGGTACCCCAGCCCGAGCACGGCCAGGAACACGAACGACAAGACGACGGCACGGCGCAGGTTGGTGAGCATCAGTGCCAGCCCACGGCGGTCAGGAACAGGTCTATGAGCTTGATGAAGACGAACGGCACCACCAGGCCGCCGACGCCGTAGACGAGCACGTTGCGGCGCAGCGCCACCATCGCCGGTGCCGGCCGCCACTTGACGCCACGCAGGGCCAGGGGCACCAAGGCCACGATGACCAAGGCGTTGAACATGACGGCAGACAGCACGGCGCTGGTTGGGCTGTGCAACCTCATGATGTTGAGGGCATTGAGCTGCGGGTAGGTGGCGGAGAACAGAGCAGGGATTATGGCGAAGTACTTGGCAACGTCGTTGGCGATAGAAAACGTTGTAAGCGCCCCACGGGTGATCAACAATTGCTTGCCCACTTCGACCACGTCTATGAGCTTGGTCGGGTTCGAGTCCAAGTCGACCATGTTGCCTGCCTCTTTCGCCGCCGTGGTCCCGGTGTTCATTGCCACCCCGACATCTGCCTGGGCCAGGGCGGGTGCGTCATTGGTACCGTCACCCATCATGGCCACGAGCTTGCCGCCTGCTTGCTCAGCTTTTATCAGTTCCATCTTCCGTTCGGGCGTTGCCTCGGCTAGGTAGTCGTCCACACCGGCCTCTTGGGCGATGGCGGCAGCAGTGAGGGGGTTGTCGCCAGTCACCATGACCGTGCGGATGCCCATCGCCCGCAGGTTGTCGAAACGCTCCCTTATACCTTCCTTCACAACGTCTTTCAGCTCGATCACACCCAGGACCTCAGGGCCGTCCGCCACCACTAGCGGCGTGCTCCCCGAGCGGGCCAGGCCCTCGACCACGTCGTCTAGTTCGGGCGGCACCGTGCCGCCTTGGGCCGCCACCCACTGGCGCACCGCGCCGGCGGCCCCCTTGCGCACCCGCCTGGCACCCAGGTCGATGCCTGACATACGGGTCGACGCCGAAAAGGGCACGAAGACAGGGCCCTCGGCCATGTCCCGCTCACGGATCTGGAACAGCCTCTTGGCCAGCACGACGACCGAGCGGCCCTCGGGGGTCTCGTCGGCCAGCGATGCCAGCTGGGCGGCCTCGGCCACCTCTTGGTCGTCGTGGCCACCGACGGGGACGAACCGGCTGGCCACCCGGTTGCCGAGGGTGATGGTCCCGGTCTTGTCCAGCAGCAGTGTCTGGACGTCCCCCGCCGCCTCGACGGCACGCCCGCTCATGGCCAGCACGTTGCGTTGCACCAGGCGGTCCATGCCGGCGATCCCGATGGCAGACAAAAGAGCGCCAATGGTGGTAGGGATCAGGCAGACCAAAAGAGCTACCAGGGTGACGACGTCCAACGAACCGTGGGTGTGGCTCAATATGTCGGAGAACCTGCTGAAAGGCTGCAGGACGACCACCACCGGGAGGAACACCAGCGTGAGGGCAGCGAGGAGGATCGTAAGAGCTACCTCATTGGGCGTCTTTTGCCGGTTGGCCCCCTCCACCAGCGAGATCATGCGGTCCAAGAAGGTGTGGCCGGGCTCTGCCGTGATGCGCACGACAATGCGGTCCGACAGGACCTTGGTCCCGCCCGTCACGGCCGAGCGGTCACCGCCTGATTCGCGTATAACCGGCGCCGACTCACCCGTTATGGCCGATTCGTCCACTGAAGCAATGCCCTCGACAACCTCGCCGTCCGAAGGGATGAGGTCGCCTGCCTCGCACACCACCAAGTCCCCGCGTGACAACGCGGAGGTTGGCACACGCTCCTCGCTGCCGCCCGCGCCCAAGCGCCGGGCCAGGGTACCGGTCCTCGTGCGCCGCAGCGTGGCGGCCTGGGCCTTGCCCCTCCCCTCGGCCATGGCTTCAGCGAAGTTGGCGAACAGCACGGTCAGCAGGAGCCAGGCTGTGACCGACCAGCTGAAAACGCTTGGGTGGGCAATGGCTTCCAAGAAGGTGACCCCGGTGCCCACCAGGACCACGAACATGACAGGGTTCCTCACTTGCGCCCGGGGGCTCAGTTTCCTCAGCGAGCCGACCGCCGCTAGTCGGAGGATCTCCAGGTCGAACAGGCTCCGGGGCTGGGCCACGCCTTTGGCCGGCGGCGGGGTGGCCTGAGGTGAGGACGGTGGAGGCGCGGCCAGCGCCGTCACCGGAAGAGCCCCTTGCTCAACTGCTCGGCCAGCGGCCCCAAGGAGACGGCCGGGAAGAACGTGAGGCCGCCCACTATGAGGATGACCCCAACCAGCAGGCCGACGAACAGCGGCGTGTCGGTCCTGAAGGTCCCGGCGCTCGTCGCCACCGTCCCCTTGGACGCCAACGTGCCCGCCAGGGCCAAGGTGGGGACGATGACGCCGAAGCGGCCGAGCAGCATGGCCAGGGCCCCGGTGATGTTGTAGAAAGCGTTGTTGGCGTCCAACCCGGCAAACGCGGAGCCGTTGTTGTTGGCCTGGGACACGAAGGCATAAAGGATCTCAGTGAAGCCGTGCGGCCCGCCGTTGCCGATGGCTGCCCGCCCCGCGTGCACCGAGACGGCCACCGCGGACAGCACCAGGACGGTCACCGGCATGACCAGCACCCCCAAAGCAGCCAGCTTGACCTCCCTGGCTTGTACCTTCTTGCCCAGGTACTCGGGGGTGCGCCCTATCATCAGCCCCCCTACGAACACGGCGACGATGGCGAACAGCAGGACCGTGTACAGCCCACTGCCGTCCCCGCCGGGGCTGACCTCGCCCAGCATCATCCCCGATATCAGCCCGAAGCCCCCCATGGGGTTGAACGAGTCGTTGGCCCCCGAGACCGAACCGGTGGAAGTCTGCGTGGAAGCTATGTTGTACAGCGTGGTGGGCATCGGCCCGAAGCGGACCTCCTTGCCCTGCATGTTGCCCGCGGGTTGGGCCACGACATGGGCAGCCGCCACCGCCGGGTTGGGCTGCGACTCTGCGTACGACGAGAAGCCCAGCCAAGTACCGAAAATGACCGCCATGGCCGCCAGCAGCGCCAAGCCCTGGCGGGTGCTACCGACCATCCTGCCGAAGGTATAGGTAAGGGCCACTGGTATGGCCAGGACCAGCACGCAGGAAAGGAACTGGGTCAAGCCGGTCGGGTCCTCGAAGGGGTGGGCGCCGTTGGCGTTGAAAAAGCCCCCCCCGTTGGTGCCAAGCTCCTTGACCGGCTCCATGAAGCCAACCGGCCCGCGGGCGATGACTTGGGCCACCCCGTCCAGGGGGTTGTGGACGGCCACTGGCCCTGCCAGGGTCTGGGCTGCTCCCTGGGCCACGAACACCACGCCGGCCACGAACGCGACCGGGAGCAGCACATAAAACGTGCACCGGGTTATATCGGCCCAAAAGTTGCCTATGGTCGGCGAGCCCCGGCGGCTGAAGCCACGCACCAAGGCGACCGCGACAGCAATGCCCACCGAAGCGCTCACGAACTGCTGCACCGTGAGGGCCGCCATCTGGGTGAAGTAGGACATCGTGGTCTCACCCGCATAGCTTTGCCAGTTGGTGTTGGTGACGAAGGACACCGCCGTGCCCCACGACAACGCCGGGGCAACTGCCCCCAGGTGCTGCGGGTTGAACGGCAGGCTGCCCTGGAGCCTCTGTAGCGCGTAGGTGACCAGGATGGCGGTGCCAGAGAACACGACCAGGGCCGCAGCGTAACGAGGCCACGGCTGCTCGGCCTCGGGGTCGACCCCGAGCGCCCAGTACACGGGACGCTCTGCCCACGCCAGGTACCTCACGCGCCCGGCAAAGACCGCCTCCATGTACCCGCCCAGGTAGCGCCAGGCGAGGGCCAGCAACGCCAACAGGGCGACGATCGTCCCGAAGTAGCCCATTTAGAACCGCTCAGGCTTGAAAAGGGCGAGCCCCAGGTAGCAGAACAGCAGCACCGAAACAGCCAGCAACAGGCCGTCGGTGGTGCTCATACGCGTTCCAGGCCCTTTACCAGGGCCAGCATCACGACCACGAAGAGGACGGTCCCGAGCACAGCCAGCAGGTCAGCCATGCCGGCCAGGTTGCCAGGCACCCAGTGAACACGAGGTGTACCAGCGACGGCCGGCCGTTAATAAAACGTGGAGCAGCTCCCTCAGCCGGCGTCCAGGCTGTAGCCGATACCGGGCAGGGTGCGCAGCATCCGGCCGCCTTTTTCCCCCAACTTCTTGCGGAGGCGGTAGACGTACACCCGCAGGTACTCGGCCTCGGCGCCGTAGACGTCCCCCCACACCCCCCGCAGCAGCATCTGGTGGGTACAGGTCTTGCCCGCGTGGCGGGCCAGGAAGGCCAAAAGCTCCAGCTCCCGGGCGGTCAGGGCTACAGGCTTGCCCGCCACAGTGGCCTCGTAGTGAACCAAGTCGACCTCTATGGGCCCGACGACCAGGCGGCTGTCGCCCGAGCCGGTCGGCGGGCGGCCGTGGCGCAGCGCGCTGCGGATGCGGGCTTCGAGCTCAGCCATCCCGAAGGGCTTGGTCACGTAGTCATCGGCCCCCCCGTCCAGGGCTGCCACCTTCCTGTCCTCCAGGGCCGTGGCAGAAAGGACGATGACGGGGACTTGGCTGAAAGCCCGGATGCGGCGGCAGTCCTCGAGGCCGTCCATGTCTGGCAGGCCCAGGTCCAAGACGACCAGGTCGGGGGAGCGCAAGGCCAGGGTGGCCAGGCCTTCCTCCCCGGTCCCGGCCAACAGGACTTCGTGGCCCTTGCCCCCCAGGGCGACCCTGAGGGCGCGCAGCAATGCCCGGTCGTCATCTATGGCGAGCACGCGGGCCACTTACGGCCCCCGCTGGGCCACCGGGAGGGTGAAGCAAAAACGCGCACCTCTGCCCGCCCGGCCCTCCCCTACCCATATCCGCTCGCCGTGCGCCTCCAAAAAGGCATGGGCGATCGCCAGGCCGAGGCCGCCCCGGCCTCCCGCCTCCCGGTGGCTGAACATCTGGAACAGGCTGGCCCGGTCGGCAGGAGCCACGCCGGGGCCCTGGTCCATGACCGACAGCTCGACTTTGCGCTCGCCCGCAGAGGGCTCGGTGCAGCGGGCCGACACCAGCACGGGCTTGCCCGCCGGCGAGTGCTTGAGGGCGTTGTCGACCAAGTTGGCCAGCACCTGGCGCACGAGCACCGGGTCGACGTCGACAGCCGGTAGCCCCGCCGGGGCACGCCAGAGGACATTGCCGTCGGTGGCGCCCCGGCCCAGGACCAACAGCGCCTCGTCGACCAGGTCGCCCACTTCCACCACTTGGCGGCGGAGCTCGAGCGCCCCGGCCTGCAACCGGGTCATGTCGAGCAGGTTGGTCACCAGCCGGTCCAGGGCATCGGCCTGGGCATCGAGCAGCTCGGCCAGTTCCTTCACGTCGCCTGGGCTAAGGGCGGAGCCGTCGAGCAGGGCCGAGGCCGACAGCTTGATGGTGGCCAACGGCGTCCTCAGGTCGTGGGAAACGGCTCCGACCAGGCTGCGGCGGAGGCGGTCCTCCTGCTCCACCAGGCGCGCCCGCAGCACCTGTTCGCCGAGCTCGGCCCTCTGCAAGGCCAGGGCAATGTGGTTGGCAAAAGCACCGAGCAGCTCGCCTTCCTTCGGGAGGGCCTTGGGCCCCTTCAGGGCCAGGAGCCCGATGACCCTCCCCGAGGCCACCAGGGCCACCGTGCGCAGCCCACCGCTGGGGGCGCCAGCTGGGCGGCGCAGGCGCTGGCTCGGCAGCCACAGCCGGACCGGGGCCGCCGAGCCGGCCGACAGGCCTCGCACCTCGTCGTCAGACAGCGGGGTGCCGGCAGATGCCGCCAGCTCCAGCTGGCCGTCCCGGGACAGCAGGACCACCGCGCCATCGGAGCCGAAAACCGCCTTCACCACGTTCACGACGTTGGCCAGCAGCTCTTCGCTCGACGAGTCCCGGACAAGCAGTTCCGACAGGTCGAACAGCCGGCGCAGCTCGGCCGCTCGCTGTTGGGCTTCGGCCTTGGAGCGGTTGGCCCTGGACACCACCTGGGCCGTGAGCACCATGACCACGGCGTAGACGGCCAGGGCGACCCAGTCCTCGGCCCGGCTGACATCGAGGGTGTAGTAAGGCGGGATGAACACGTAGTCGTAGACGAGGAAGCAGCCGGCGGTGGCCAGCAGGCCGGCAGCGTAACCTCCTGTCGCCACCGCGGCCACCACGGGTACCACGAGGACCAAGGCGGTTGTCGCCGTGCTCAGCTCCGCCCGCAGCGGGAACATGGCACCAGCCAGGGCCGCAGTCAGGGCCCAGGCGAGCATCAGGCCCAGCACCAGCCGGCGCAGCTCGGCCTTGTCCCCTCGGAGCCCCAGGCTCACCGGCAATGCCATGGCGCCTCCAGGTCGGCCCGGTCGGCCTCGCGTCGGGTCAGCCTACCTGCGGTAGCGGGGCCAGGAACTTCACCACCGAGGCGAGGCCGGCCGCTCGCAACGACGGCAGGACCAGGTCGGCTTCGGCGAAGCCCATGTGGGCGGTCATCTTCGTCGGTACCACCACGCAGGCCAGGCCGGCCGCCTTGGCCGCCCGCAGGCCGTTCAGGGAGTCCTCCACAGCCAGCGCCTCGGCCGGGGCGACGCCCAGTTGCCGGCAGGCAAGCAGGTACGACGCGGGGTCGGGCTTGGCAGCCCCGCAGTCGTCGTAGCAAGCCAGCACCCTGAGCTGGCCGGCCAAGCCCAGGCGTTGCAGGTGCTGGCTGACCCAGCTACGGGTGGAGCTGGAGGCTACGGCCACAGCCATGCCGAGGGCCTGGGCCTCCCGCACCCACTCGACGACCCCCTCCCTGGGGCCGGCACCACCCAGGAACTGAGCCTTCAGGCGCTGCGCCTGTGCCCGCAGCTCGCGCTCGTCCAGCGCCTGGCCGCTCCGGCGGGCAAGCTCGCCGAAAGGGTCGAACGAGGTGGCCTCAGGTCGGGTGCCTATGCACTGCGACCAGGTCTCGAGCGGCAGGTCCTGGCCATAGCCTTCCCATATCTCGCGCCAGGCCAGGTACTCGGGCTCCTCGGTCTCCAAGATCACCCCGTCGAAATCGAACACCACGGCTCTGACCGCCAAGTGCTGGCCCACCTCTCAACGACCACCTGCCACCGAGGGGGCCCGGACGACGACCGTGGCCCGCCAGGCCAGCACGAGGTCGCAGCGGGCGGCTCCCGGGGCCACCGGCGGGCAGGCCGGCCTGAGCGAGCTCAGCTCGGCCACCCCGGCTCGGGCCGCCTGGAAATTGGCCCCGGTGACGCCTCGAGCCAGCATGAGGGTCAAGGGCAGGGCCCTCAAGGTACCGGGCCGGGACACGTGGACCGGCCCCCAAGGCACGGCACCCACCGGCGCCCTCAGCAGCACGAGCAGCCTCTGGCCCACGCTCAGGCAGACGACCTGGCCGTCCTGGCGGTTGGCCAGCACGAACCCCGCCTCGGTGCTGGCGTGGGGCAACCTCGTGCAATGGGCCGCAGAGGCGGCCGGGGCAGGGGCAGCCAGGGCAGGGGTGGCCAGGGCAGGGGTAGCCCCGGCGCTCAGGGCCAACCCGGTGCCCAGGGCCAATGCCGCCAGGGCCTTGGTGAGCACGCTGGCCGGGACCGGCACGCTGGCCGGTGCCAGCGCCCGGGCTAGCGGGGCCGTACTGGCTAGCGGGACCGTACTGGCCGGTGCGAGCGTGGCTGCCACTGGCCCCAACCTAGCGCCCAGCTCGCCCCGCCCTGCTCGCCCCCCCAACGGCCCGCCCGGCCTTCGCGGCCGGGCCGGCACCCATGGGCTCAGGCCCGCACCAAGACGACCTTGCCCAGCTTGGCCCCGGCCGCGAAGCGGCCGTAAGCGGCCTCGGCCTCGGGGAAGGGGTAGGTCGCCTCGACCAGGGCCCTCACCTTGCCTGCCGCGAACAGCGGCACCACGTGGTGGCGCACACGCTGGACGACCAGGGCCTTTTCCTCCAGGGTGCGGCTACGCAAGGTGGACCCCCGCAGGACCGCCCGGCGAGCCAGTAGCTCGGAGAGGTCCACCTGCGCCTGGCTGCCTCCCCCGAGGCCGATGACTACGACCCGGCCCCAGGGCGCCAGGCACCCCAGGTGGCGGCTGAGGCCCGGCCCTCCCACCAGGTCCACCACGACGTCGAAGGGGCGGTGGTCGGCGACCTCTTCAGGAGCCACGCACGTCGCCCCGAGGCGGGCCACCTTCGGCCTCAGCGCCTCGTGCCTGACGCTGGCCACCACCTCCGCTCCAGCCGCGGCTGCGAGCTGGACGGCGGCCGTCCCCACTCCCCCCGCCGCCCCGGTCACCAGCACCCGGTCCCCGACACTGAGGCCGGCTTGGGTGAACAGGGCATCGTGGGCAGTGCAGTAGGCCTCCGGGAAGCCGCCCGCCTCGCTGAGGGGCCGCTCGGGAGGCACGGGCAGGGCCAGGCGTTCGTGGACCACAGCCCACTCGGCTTGGCCGGCGCCCGGGACCAGGCCCATCACCCGGTCACCGGGGCGGAACGTGGCGGCCCCGTCCCCCACCGCCTCGACCGTCCCGGCGCACTCCAGGCCGGGCTGGTCGGCCGGGACGCCCGCTGGAGGAGGGTAGCGCCCGGCCCGCTGGAGCAGGTCCGCCCCGTTGAGCCCGGCCGCCTCCACCCTGACCAGCAGTTCGTAGGCCTTGGGGACAGGAGCCGGGCGCTCGCCCCAGGTGAGCCTGCCCTCGGAGATGATGACCGCTCGCACGTGGGCCATCCTGCCAGAACGGCGCCGTCGCGGGCCGAGGTCACCCGCGCCAGGGGCTGCCTGGGTAGGCTTGTAAGCGTGCGGTTCCCGAGCGAGGGGCTCGCCACGCCAGCACGGGGCAGCCGGTCCGGCACCGCCCCCGGTAACCGGCCTCGCTGGTCGGGCTGGTCCGGTTGGTCGCGCTGGCGGGGGCTCGTGGCCCTGTGCGTGGGGCTCAACCTGGCTGAGGCCTCCTTGGTGGTGGGGTTGGACCACGGTGCGCTGCCCACCCTGGCTCCCCAGGCCAGCGCCATAGCGCCGCTCGGGGTCTTCGGCGACTTGCGGTGGGTGAGCGTCTACCACGACTCCTGGCCGGTGTTCGCGGCCGAGCTCCTGGCCATGTTGCTCGTGCGGGGAGGGCTCACGGCGGCCTCCGTCGCCCTCGCCTGGCCCGAGGGCCGCCCTCGCCCAACGGCGAGCGCCCTGGTGGCCCGCAGCGTCCTGGCCACGGCCTTTTCGGCACTGCTGCTCGTACCCAGCGTCGTAGTGCTCTTCGGGCTGGCCGCCGTACCGGTGTCGTGGCTGTTCCTGGCCGGCGTCCCCGCCGCCTTGTTCGTCGCCTTCGTCGCCCACCCCATCGGGGTCTCCGGCGACTGGTGGAGGCGGCCGATGGCCTTGCGCGCCATCGGCTGGGTGGCCCTGGCCTTTGTCACCTTGAGCCTGGCCACTTCGGCCCTGGCCGCCACGCCGAGCGCCCTGTGGCCGGTCATCTGTGCCCTGAGCGGGCTGTTCAATGCCTGGTCGTGGTCCGGCCTGGTCCGGGCCGTGGTGGACCGCCGCCCCGCCCGCCACGTGGTACCTGCCGTGCCGCTGGCGTTGGTGGCCCTGGTCGGGACCGTGGTCGGGGGGACCGTCGCCGGCTTCACCCGAGGGACCGGGGCCACTGCCGGTGCCAGCCCTGCGCCGGCCCGGGTGGCAGGGCACGGCCAGCCCGTCTTGTTGGTCTCCGGGTACGGGTCGAGCTGGGACGGCCAGCCGGTGCACCCGGTCCCCGGGCCGTTCACAGAACAACGCTTCTCCTACCGAGGGCTCAGTGCGACCGGCCAGCCCCTGGCCTACGACGGGCAGGACACGGTGAAACCGCTGGCCCAGCTGGACCGCCTCCTGCTCGCCCAAGTCTGGTCCCTGTACGCCAAGACGGGCCAGCTGGTCGACGTCGTAGCCGAGAGCGAAGGCGCGCTGGTAGCCAAGACCGCCCTCCTGGCTGAACCTGAGTCTCCCGTCTCCACCCTGGTCTTGGCGAGCCCGCTGGTCGGCTTGGGACGTGTGTCCTACCCGGTAGAAGGAGACCGCGGGTGGGGGGTGGCGACCAACGCGGCCATGCGCATCCTGGGCGACGCCCTCCAGGGGGTCGCCCCCATCGACCTGTCACCCGACAGCTCGTTCTTCGCCTCGCTCAATGCCGAAGCCCCTGCCCTGCAGGAGGCGATGACCTGCTCCATAGCCGGGGTCCACCAGTTCGCGCTCTTGCCCCTCGCGGATGCCACAGCCATCCCGGCCACAGCCAGCCTCCCGTTCCCTTCGGTCGTCTTGCCCGCGTTCCATGGCGGCCTGATCGAGAGCCGCGAGGGCGCCAAGGTGCTGGCCCAGATCTTGTCGGGCCGGCCGGTAGCTGGGGACAGGTTGCTGCGGCTGGCCGACGTGGCCATCAGCTACGCCGCCAGCGCCTGGCAGGTGCCCCCTCTCGTGGCCTCCGACTACCCCGAGGCCTCCGACTACCCTAAGGCCGGGGCCAGGCCTTCTGGGGAGCCGCCGAGCTGCCCTCAAGTGGCCGAACTGCTCCGCTCCAAGCTGGCCCTCGGCTGAGCGGCCCCGCCGGCCGCCCGCTTGTGCCGCCTCGGGCGCCTGGCCACCTCAGCACCGCAGTGCCACCGCCTGCACCCCCCTTGCCTCGAGCAGGTGGCCAAGGTCGCCCGGGTCACTGGTGAGCACCAGGTCCCCGTCTTGGGCCAGGAGCGCCAGGTGGCTGTCCACCACGTCGGCCGTCCCGCTGGCCTGGCACAAGGCCCCCGTGGCCCTCGAGGCCCGGCGGTCGAGGGGCAACTCCAGGAGCCCTTCGAGCAACCGCGCCAGGAGGACTTGGCGTGAGCCGCCACCTCTCCACGCTTGGGCTACGCAGCCCGAGGACGTCCTCACCTGCTCACCTCGCCGCCGTGCTGCTTCCACCAGGGCAGCCACCTGGCGGTTGCCGCGATCGAACCCTATGAGGGCGCCCGCGTCGAGCACGAGGCCCATTCAGACCGCCGCCGTCCCCTGGCGCAGCAGGCTGTCGGCTTGCCCCACCTCGTCCTCGGTGAGCGGCCCGAACTCCTTCTCGAAGGCGGCCACGGCCCGGCCCAGTGCCTCCAGGCGCAGCCGGTCTCGGGCCGAGCCGGCAAGCCACGCCGATACGCTCTGGCCCGACCGTCGCGCCGCCGAACGGATCGCCTCACCGAGCTCCAGGTCGAACGAGACGCTCATCTTCTCTACTCCCATAACCCCATCCTACCGTAGTAGGGACTACCGTCGCACGACCCTGGCCGGCGCACGCCCTTGGCCGCCGTGCTACTTCCACCCTCTCCGCCACGCGACCTGGTAGGCGACCTGGTACGCGACCTGGGCCAGGCACCCCGGTTGCGCCGCTCGGTGCCAGCGTCTACAGTTTGCAGAGCATCCTGTTGGCCAGCGAAATCCGGTGAGAGGCCGGTGCTGTCCCGCAACTGTGACCCTGCTCGGGCGAGCCGCCCAGCAGGGCAAGCCAGGTCGCCTGGCCGGCAGGAGTGACCGAGCACGTCGAGGTAGCGCGCTGGTCACAGGGGTTGCCCTGTCTCCGGCATTGTCCCTCGACCACAAGGAGGAATGCCGATGAGACAAAAATGGGCAGTACTGGCAACGTCAGTGGCGGCGGTGGCGGCACTAGTGGCAGCACCGGGGCCTGCTGGGGCTTCCCCGCCGGCACCGCCGGAGCGCATACTCAGCCTTTCGGCCAGCGCCACCCAGATGCTGTACGCGATCGGAGCAGGCAAGCAAGTAGTGGGGGTCGACAAGTACTCGACCTGGCCACCCGGGGCCCCGCGCACCAAGTTCACCGGCTACGAGTCAAGTGCCGAGGACTACCTGTACCTTCACCCCGACTTGGTGGTCTTCGCCTTCAAGGAGGGCACCCTGATCCAGCAGTTGGCGAAGCTCCACGTACGCACCCTCCTGCTCCCGCCGGCAACCAACATCGCCGGCGTCGACAGCCAACTGGCCGAGCTCGGGCGCACCACCGGGCACCTGGCGGCCGCCGAGCAAGCCGAGGCCCGCCTGGCCCGGAGCATCTCCGCCGCAGAGCGGGAGGCAAAGGGCAAGGGGAGGGGCAAAACGTACTACATCGAGCTCGACCCCACTTACTACACGGCCACCTCGGGCACGTTCATAGGTTCGGAGTTCTCCCTTTTCGGCATGCGCGACATAGCCGACCCGGCGGGCCACGGCAACCTTTGGCCGCAGATCTCGGCTGAGTACCTGCTCAAGCAAGACCCTGACTACGTGTTCCTAGCCGACACCGTCTGCTGCCACCAGACCCCGGCCTCCTTTGCCAGCCGGCCCGGGCTCAGCCTTCTCCGGGCAGTCAAGCTCCACCAGGTGATAGGCGTGGACGACTCCGTCGCCTCCGAGTGGGGCCCGCACACGGTCAGCGAGCTGGTCGACTTGTTGGCCAGGGTGCTGGCTGCTTCACGATGAGCGCGCTCCCGCGCCGGGCTCGCCCGCAGTGAACTGGTAGGTGGTCACGGACCGGAACGCCTCACCGGGGTAGAGGACGACCGAAGGCCAACCGGCCTGGCCTATGTGGTGGGGCGAGTCCGGGAAGTGCTGGGTCTCGAGCGTGAAGCCGTCGCCTGGCCGGTAGCGGCGGCCGCTTGTGCCCGTCAGGTTGCCGGCCAGGAAGTTGCCCGTGTAGAACTGCACCCCGGGCTGGTCCGTGTAGGTGCGCAACGTGATGCCTGTGCCCGGGTCGAAGGCGGTGGCAACCAAGCGGTAGCCAGAGCCGTTCAGTACCCAGTTGTGGTCGTAGCCCTGGGCTATGGCGAGCTGCGGGCGGGGCTGGCCCCCACCATCAGGCAGGTCGTAGCGCTCGATGTGCTCCCCGATCGGCCTCAGGGCCCGGAAGTCAAAGGCGGTGCCAGCCACGGGCACGAACGCCCCGGTGGGCACCAGGTCCTCGTCCGTGGGCTGGTAGGTGTCGGCATTGATCTGCAAGTACTGGCCCAGGGCACTTCCTGACCCCTCACCAGCCAGGTTGAAGTAGGTGTGGTTGGTCAGGTTGACCACGGTGGGCACGTCGGTGGTCGCGTGGTAGGTGACCCGCAGCGCGTTGTCGTTGGTGAGGCTGTAGGTCACGGTGTTGCAGACGGTGCCCGGGAAGCCGTTCTTGCCGGCAGGGTCGGTATAGCTCAGCTCGAGGGCAGCGAAGCCAGTGCCTATCTCCGGCCTGGCGGACCAGATCTGGGTGTTGTAGGAGCCGGGGCCGCCGTGCAGGCTACCGGCCCCTTCGTTGGCCGCCAGCTCGTACAGCTGACCGCCCAAGCTGAAGCGGGCACCCGCGACCCGGTTGGCACAACGGCCTATGAGCGCGCCGAAGTAGGTGCTGGCCGGGCTCTCGGGTGACGGTTGCAGCTGGCCCTCGAAGTTGCGCACGTAGTCGTCCAGGGCCGGGAAGCCGAGCACGACGTTCACCAACCGCCCGGCGCGGTCAGGGGCCCAGAGCGACTGGACAACGCCCCCGTAGGTGCTGACCTTGACCGACATCCCGCGGCTGTTGGTGAGCGTGAACAACTCGACGCACGAGCCATGGGCGCTGCCCCAGGCCACGCTCGAGATGCTCACCGCCCCCGGCCCGCGCCCTTCCCGGCGCTCGGGCACTTCCAGCCGCTCGGGGCGGACCTCTGTGCTCATCTCCCCTATGTTAGCGGTCACAACACGTTGGGGACGGCACCCCAAGCCGCCAGGGGCCCCGGGCCTGCGCTCTACGGCCTCGCCAGGGAGCACCTGCCCAGGGCACCGTCTCGCCAGCTCCCGCCTTCGGGCCCTGCGGCCGGGTGGGCACCACGAGCCCATAGCGGGCCTGCGGCGCGGGCCGGCTCCCGCAAAAAGGCGCGTGCCCGGGCCGGCCGCCGGGCGCGGGGCGGGCCGGTCAGTTGACCGGGACCCGGCGGGGCCGGTCGTGGGCGGGCTTGGGCAGGCGGACAGTGAGGACGCCATCGCTCAGGTTGGCCTCTACTTCACTGTCGGCCACCTCACCCGGGAGCACCACCTCGTACTCGAACCGGCCCACCGTGCGCTGCTGGCGGCGAAGGACGCCAGAGCGCTCCTTTTGCTTGCGCTCGCCGCGCACGGACAAACGCCTTCCGGAGACCTCTATGTCGAGGTCACCTTTTTGCACCCCGGGGAGCTCGATCTCCACCAGGTAAGCGTCGTCGGTTTCTTCGATATCGGCCGGCGGCGTGAACGGGCCTGCCAAGTAGCTCGGGAACGGCCACCACGAACCGAGGAACTGCGAGATCTGGGCGTGGAGCCGCTCCAGGTCCTCGAACGGGCCCATGCCGGCCGGCTCGGCGGTAACCGGCTGGTTGCCGTTGCGCAGGACAGGCAGCGCCATGACAACCACCTCCTCCAATATCAGTTGCCGTGGTCCAACCAACTGCACCTGGCCGAGCGAGCCAGGGCGGGGGCCACCGGGTACGACCACACCCGGCTCCCGCCAGCTGGCAGCCCGGTCGCCAAAGTTGACAACCTCGGGCTCAGTTTTATTCCCGGCGGCCTTCTCGCTTTGGTCAGGGGGCCACCGTGGCCACCTCGGAGCGCGAAGCCTTCACCATGGCGGCTGAGGCGGCCAGGGCCAGGGCCAGCACTGCGGCACTGACCACGAAGCCCACGTCGTAGCCGTGCACATAGCCCTGGGCCACCAGGTGGCGCGCAGCTATGTAGCTGGCGGTGGCCGAGGCGGCGACGGTGTTGAGCAGGGCAGTGCCGAGCGAGCCGCCCACCTGCTGGGTGGCGTTGACCAAGGCGCTGGCCACGCCAGCATCGTGCGGCTCGACTCCGACCAGGGCCGTGCTGCTGAAGGCCACGAAGACGAAACCCAGGCCGAGGCTGAGGACCACTTCGGCTGGCAGCACGTGGGTGGCGTAGCTCGTGCCCACGCCGATCTGGGTGAACCACCCCAGGCCGCCGACCGCCACGAGCAACCCGCCGGCCAGCAGCAGCCGGGGCCCCAGCCTCGGCAAGGCCCGGCTGGCAGCAGTGGCCGATACCACGATGCCGCCTGAAAAGGGGAGGAACGCCACACCGCTCCTCAACGGCGAATAGTGCAAAATGCCCTGCAGGTAGTACGTGAGGAACAGGAAAGTCCCGAACAAGCCCACCCCTACAAGCAAAGAGGCGAGGAAAGAGCCTCCCCGGTTGCGGTCGGCCACGACCCGCAGGGGCAGCAGCGGGTGGGCAACCCGGCGCTCCATGAGGGCGAACGCCCCGACCAGGCCGGCACCGCCGGCGAGCAAGCCAACGGTCGCCGCCGCTCCCCAGCCGTTCGTCTCGGCCCGGGTGAACCCGTAGACCATGGCCAGCAGGCCGGCGGTCACCACAATGGCACCGGGCACGTCGTAGTGGCGGTCGCCTTCGGCTCGGCTCTCGCGCACGACTCTCGAGGCGGCCAGCGCGGCCAGCACCGCTATGGGGGCGTTTATCAGGAGCGTCCAACGCCAGGAGGCGAACTGGGTGAGCAACCCTCCCAGTACCAGCCCGATGGCGGCCCCGCTCCCAGCCACCGCTCCGTACACCCCGAAGGCTCGGGAGCGCTCCTGGGGGTCGCTGAAGGTCACCTGGAGCAAGGAGAGCGAGGCAGGAGCCATCAGGGCGGCAAAGGAACCTTGCAGGGCGCGCGCCGCGAACAGCATGCCGGGGCCCTGCGCCAGGCCCCCGAGGGCTGATGCCGCCGCGAAAGCCAGGAGGCCGAGCACGAAGGCCCTCTTCCGGCCCAGGTAGTCGGCGACCCTCCCGCCGATCAGGAGCAGGCCGCCGAAGGCCAGGGTGTAGGCGGTCATGACCCACTGGCGGTCAGCGACGGAGATGTGCAGGGCGCGCTGCGCTGAAGGCAGGGCTATCGTCACCACCGATGCATCGAGCACGAGCATGAGCTGGGCGATGGCGATGACGACGAGAGCCTTGAACCTCTTGGGGTCAGGCAGTGGCCCCGGGCCGGGCGTGAGCGCAGCCCTGGTCTCGAGCATGGTCATTGTGGGGTCCTCTCCTTGGGTAGGTGGGGGCAAAGCCGTGGTACGGGCGCGGCGGCCGACCGGGCCTCGCCGGCAAGTGCCCGGCCACCGCCTCGTGGTACTATGCGGAACGACGTCTCCGGATAACCACTATACGGAACTATCGTTCCGCTTGTCAACACCCCCCAAGACTGAGCGTTCCTACTGGCTATGGCACCTGCGGCCCCCCATCAGCGAACGACGGCCCCGACCGCCCGCGATGGGCCCAGGGCGGAGCGAGCCGACGCCCGGCGCAACCGGGCGGCGCTGCTGGCGGCAGCCGAGGAAGTCTTCTCGGAGCAGGGGATCTCGGCCCCCATCGACGAGGTGGCCCGCCGCGCCGGGGTCGGCGTGGGCACGCTCTACCGGCATTTCCCCACCAAGGAGGCACTGTTCGAGGCGATCGTGGCCGCCCGCATAGAGAGCCTGGCCACCAGGGCAGAGCAACTGGCCCGCGAGCCTGACCCCGCCGCCGCGTTGCTCAGCCACATCTCGGAGGTGGTCGCCGGCGCGGTGGCCAAAAAGGACCTCTTCGACGAGCTGGCGCGCTGGGGCTACGAGCCCATCGAAAGGGTGCACGCCGAGTACAAGCAACGCCTGTGGCGGGCAGGAGAGATCCTGCTGCGGCGTGCCCAGCAGGCGGGGGTGGTCCGCCCCGACCTCACCCAGGAGGACCTCACAGCCATGGTCCTGGGCACCTGCGAAGGCGCTTGCTGCGCCCTGGTCGACGCTGCCCGCCGCCCAGAGCTGAGCAAACGCATGGTCGAGGTCCTCTGGGCCGGCCTGCAGGCCCGTTGAGCCACGCTCGGCTGGGGCACCCCACCAGCTCCGAAGACCCCAAGCCAGGGCCCAGCACCGGGAGGGCCATGGAGGGGCCTTGGGCGGCGGGCCAGCGCGCTGGCCGAGCACACGGCCCGCGTCGGGCTCATAACCCGAAGGTCGCAGGTCCAAATCCTGCCCCCGCCACCAAGACCGCTGGGCGGGCGCGCACCTCGTGCAGGGGTGCAGGCGCCTGACCAGCGGTTTCTCGTTTCGGCGCTCGTTGGAGGGGCGGGTATCTCGGGTGTTTTTCTCGGGGCCTGATCAACGCTGCGTACGCATGCCGATGCATGGTGTGCGCGGCAAGGCGTGGCCGGTGAGCTGCGGGTTCTCGGCGACGGGTGGGTCGACGGACGCCTCCGGGCCGCTCTTGCGTGTGCATGCACAGGGCATGCGTACGCACTGCACTGATCAACGAGATCTCGATGGGGACCGCGCCCGAAGTGCTCCTCGGGGTGCTGCGGTGGGATCCCGTCGGGCGCTCTGGGCGTGCGTTCGGCGCTCCCGGTGCCGCTCGAAGCAGGTGACGTTGCGGTCCAGGGCCATCGTTCGAGCGTGGCGGTCAGTGCCGCACGGTTACGGCACGACATGCGGTGGCGCACCTGCGATGAGCTGCACTGGCCTTTGCTGGTTGGCGACGCGTTGGGGACGGCTCAGTACGTGGTGTGCGTGAGCCGGCGCACCTCGTCCAGGGTGCGCTCGGCGATCTCCCGGGCACGACCGGTTCCAGCGGTGAGGACCTCTCGGAGGTAGCGCTGGTCCTTGACGAGCTCGGCTCGGGCCAGCCGGATCGGTCGAAGTCGCTCGTTGAGAGCGTCGGTGACGAGCCGCTTGAGTCCGCCAGCACCGCCGTCGCCCACTTGCTCGGCAACTGTGACCGGGTCCTCGCCGGTGCACAGGGCGGCGAGGAGCACCAGGTTGGCGACCTCGGGGCGCCGGTCCGGCTCGTAGGTGATCCGGCGCTCCGGATCGGTCTTGGCTCCACGGATGAGCCGGGCGGTGTCGTCCTCGGTGGCGCAGAGCGGGATGGCGTTGCCCCGGCTCTTGGACATCTTGGTGCCGTCGACGCCGAGCAGCAGCGGTGCTGCGCTCAACAGGGCGTCGGGTTCGCAGAAGTAGCTCCCTTCGGGTGAGTACCGGTCGTTGAAGCGCCGGGCGATAGTCCTGGTCAGCTCCAGGTGGGGCAGTTGGTCCCTGCCGACGGGCACGACGTTGGCGTGGCAGAAGAGGATGTCGGCGGCTTGGTGCACCGGGTAGGTGAACATCAGCGCGCGCATCGAGGAGGCGCCGCTCGTGGCGAACTCGTCTTTGACCGTCGGGTTGCGTGACAGCTCGGCCACGCTCACCAGGCTGAGAAACGGCAAGAGGAGCTGGTTGAGGGCTTCGACCTGGCTGTGGGCGAATATGGTGGAGCGCTCCGGGTCGATGCCCACCGCCAGGTAGTCGGCGACCTGGCCGAGCACGTCAGCGCGCAGGCTGCCAGGCGCGTCGCGATCGGTGATGGTCTGGTAGTCCGCGATGAGGACCAGCACCTCGACACCGAGGTTCTGGAGACGTACCCGGTTCGCGAGCGTGCCGAAGAGGTGACCGACGTGCAGCGGCCCCGTGGGTCGGTCGCCGGTCAGGACCCGAAACGCACCAGGAGACGCTTCGATCGCCCGTTCGAGGTGGGCGCTTCGCTCGGCTCCAGCGACATGCGACGGCGTGGTGGTGGCGGGAATGGACAACGCAGGTACCTCCTGGAGCTCGGGCCTCCAGGCGGGACGTGCGCTTCGACGCGAGACGGACCGCCCGGAGGCGGTCCGTTGCACGACAAGCAGACGGAGTTGAGTCCGCCAGAGTGGTGTACGAGGGGTGGTCCCGCCTGGGGGTCCCCCAGACGCGACGTCCACCGCGTCAACCTTCAAGTACCTGCGATGGAACTGAAGGGAGAACACGGTGGGCGTCACCAACACGATGGGCGCGGGCGAGCTCGTGCGCAAGTACCTGGGGTCCGAGGCGGGCAGTGAGCTGCTGGGTGAGATGGTGAAGGTGGCGGCGGAGCTGCTCATGGATGCCGAGGTGGATGTGCTCTGCGGCGCCGGCTATGGCGAGCGCAGCGAGACCCGGGTGAACAGTCGCAACGGGCATCGGCCGCGGCGCTGGGACACCCGGGCGGGCACGATCACCTTGGACATCCCGAAGCTGCGGCGGGGCTCGTACTTCCCGAGCCTGTTGGAGCCTCGCCGGCGAGCCGAACAGGCGCTGGTGAGCGTGGTGTGCCAGGCGTATGTGGAGGGCGTCTCGACCCGGCGAGTGGATGACCTCGTGCGCTCCATGGGGATCGAGGGGATGTCGAAGTCCCAGGTCTCCGAGCTCGCGAAGGACCTCGACCAACGAGTTGCCGAGTTCCGCAGCCGCCCCCTCGACGCCGGCCCCTACACCTATGTGTGGCTCGACGCCCTGGTGCACAAGGTGCGAGAGGGCGGCCGGGTGGTGTCGGTGGCGACGGTGATCGCCACGGGCATCAACGCCGATGGTCATCGGGAGATCCTCGGCGTCGACGTGTTCACCACCGAGGACGGAGCGGGCTGGACAGCGTTCCTGCGCGGCCTGGTGGCTCGGGGGCTGTCCGGGGTCGCCCTGGTTGTCTCCGACGCCCACGAAGGCCTCAAGCACGCCATCGCGGCCGTGTTGCCCGGTGCCACCTGGCAGCGGTGCCGCACCCACGCCATGCGCAACCTGCTCACCCGGGTGCCGAAGTCCGCTCAGGCGATGGTGGCCACTCTCGTGCGCACGATCTTCGCGCAGTCCGACGCCGCCCAGGTCAAGGCTCAGTTCGACCGGGTTGTCGACCAGTTGGAGCGGCAGTTCCCCGCCGCAGCCGAGTTCCTGATCGACGCCGAGGCCGACCTGCTCGCCTTCTCGAGCTTCCCGGTCGAGCACTGGCGCCAGATCTGGTCCAACAACGGCCAGGAGCGGCTCAACAAGGAGCTGCGTCGCCGCACCGACGTCGTCGGCATCTTCCCGAACCGCCCGGCCCTCATCCGCCTCTGCGGCGCCGTCCTCGCCGAACAGCACGACGAGTGGGCCGTGGCACGCCGCTATATGAGCGCCGAGTCCCTCGCCAAAGCCCGGCTACGCGTCGTCGCCGACGAAGTCGGAACCGACCCGAAGGAGGTGATGCCAGCGGAACTCGAAGCCGTCAGCTGAACCGAGGCAACACGGTTGACGCGGAAGGTCCTCATACACCACTCCGCCGGACTTGACCGCAGACGGCCGCCTTAGCGCGGCCACCACCAGCACGTGCAACTCGTTCGGATCATCGCCCCGAAACTACCACTGGCGCCGTCGCAGGTGGCCTGCGCAGTATGGACAGAACCCTCGGTCACCACCACCGCAACCGTGCCTGGGTCGGCGATCTCACCGCTGCGTAGATGTCCGCCGAGCCGAGCCGCGTTGGGAAAGTGGCGTTGGTGCAGGCAGCATTGGCCAGGCGTGTCGGGCGTGGCCTCCACCCTGCGCCCGAGGTGATCTGGGCATACCAGACGTTGTGCAGGGAACCGTCGGTTCGCGTCGCGGACCTGGCGGCAGAGGTGGGTTGGAGCCGGACCAGGCTCGCGTCGCGCTTCTCGGCCCAGGTCGGGCTCTCCCCGAAGCGCTTCAGCGAGGTCGTCCGATTCGAACGAGCCTGCACCCTGCTCGCCGCCGGCGCCTGCTCGTTGGCCGAGGTGGCTGTGCGCGCCGGGCACTACGACCAGGCCCATCTGACCCTGATATTGCAGCCTGACAGGTGGGCGGCCTGGGAAGGGGTTTGCTGTTTCCGAGACGGCTGGTAGATCGGGCGTGACCGGTCGCGGACGGCCTTGTGTTCGGCCGAAGTGCATTCGAGGCACCGTTCGACTGTCCTCGACGGTCGGTCGGGCACGGCTCCGCCTCGAGTGGGGCGACGTCGGTGTGGTGGAGGCGGTTCAGGCGTAGCGCGGGAGTGTTCGCAGGCGCTCGAGGGCGGCGATGAACGCCTCGGCGTGGCGGTAGGCGGTGGGCAGCCGGAGGAGGAGCCTGCGCCCGCGGCGCACCACCTTGGCGGCCACGTTGAGAAAGCTCGTCCGTAGGCGCTTGCCCCTGCAGGTGGCGAACGCCTCGGGAAGCGCCAGCACTCGGAGCCAGCGGGCCACGTTGTGCGACAAAGCCGAGGCGAGCCGCCAGAGCCAGTTGCCGAAGAAGTTTCGCACCGGAGCGTGGTTCATGGCGAAGTCGGACTTCAGCTGACGGATGGCCTCCTCGGCGGCGCCGCCACGCAGGCGGTGGTGATGGTCGATCTGTGCTGCTTCGATACTCGCCGGCGCGTTCGTGATGCAGGCGAAGAACCGCCAGCCGCCGAGATCGTCGAAGCTCAGCTGCTCGCCGGCCGCCTTGCGCTGACGGCGCACGACGAGGCGCAGGTCACGACCCGAGAAGGCGTAGGCGGTCTCGGCGACCTCGGAGCCCGACAGCTCGCCGTCGGCGTCCTGTGCCGGTGTCCAGGAGGTCTCGGGGGCCACCGCGAGCGCACAGATGGCCTCACGCACCGAAGCGTTCTGCTCGACGGTGATGGTGAAGATCGCCTTGTGGGCCACACAGGTCTCCACCACCTTGTTCGAGAAACCCGCCGAGTCGATACGGATCCACAGCTCATACAGCGGCCGCGCCTGGGTCGGGATGGCGGCGACGCACTCGTCGATGAACGAGGCGAGCTTGGCCCTCGGGCTCGCGTTGCCGCCCCGGGCACGGATGGCGAGCACGTCACCCGTCTCGCCCACGACACCAACGAGCGGGGACATCTGCACCTCGCCCTTGTAGGAGAAACGCGAACCCTCCTTGTGCTTGCCGTAGGTGTCGATGTAGGTGGCATCGGGATCGATGGTCAGTCGTCCCGGCGCAGGAGCTGCCCCCATCGCCCAGGCCCGCCTGAGCATCTCCCGGTTCACCGCCTGGGCCCGCATCACACGACCGAGGTCCGCACCGGCGAGGAAGCGGAACAGCGTCGTGTGGGAAGGCAGCGCGTGGCTCCCACGCAGGCGTCGTGTCGCCTCATCGAACAGCAGCGACACGTCGGAGAGGAAGTCACCCCCGGCGAGCTGCAGCTCCACGATGGGGCGGTAGCACTCACCGCCGGAGTACCCACCGGGGCCGATCGGGCGCAGATGGTGCCGGTCAGCCACCTCGACAACACCGAGGCGATCGAGCAGCTCGCCGACGAGCGCGCTCCCAGCGCAACCGGTCACGTTGTCCTCACTCACCTCCACAGCGACCCGGGCAACCCGACGCAGCGGCCGAGCGACGACACGGTCCTCGATCTTCAACAGCGGTGCGGTAGTCTTCACCGGACAGGTGCTCCTCTCCTGGGCGTCGTGCGAGCTTCGAACACCCGCATTCTCCCAGGTAGCGGAGCACTTGTCGCGTCTATCGAAGACGCGTTCCGCTACTTCGCTGCAATATCAGGGTCTGAGCCGCGACGTCCGGGCCCTGGCTGGCACCACCCCGGCCGCCTTGGCCGCCCAGCTCGCCTCGGGCGGCCCGGCCGATCCGTGACATTCGTCCAAGACGGCCGCCGGTGCCCGTCGATACCGTGAGCGCAGTGTCAGCAGCCCCCCAAGCCCGCGTGCCCGGCGCCGAGCGCACCTCGGTGGTGGTGTTCGACGACGTCGTGGTCGAGGTCGACCGCGGCGGGGATATCTGCTTCGTGGCCAGGGGTGTCTGGCACCGGGCTTAGGTGGACCGGCCGGCCACGCTCGTCCACCTCACCCCGGGACCCTCCGGGGAGCACCGCCCACTCGAACCCACATCCAACCGGGAGGAGCCGTGAGCAGCGAGAAGCCGACCCTGAACCAGGTGAACCTCGTCGTCGAGGAGATGGACGCTGCACTGGCCTTCTACCAGGCACTTGGCATGCGGGTCCGCTGCGACGGCGGCGAGTGGCCCGCTGGCAGCGGTGCCCGTCACATAGCGCTCGACAACGGCGACGGTGCGATCTTCGAGCTCGACAACCCCGCCATGGCGAGGATCTACCACGGCGGATGGCGCGCCCGGGGCGTCGAAGACCGCCTCGTGATCCTCGGCTTCTCCCTCGCGTCCCGCAAGGCGGTCGACGACACCTATCGAGCCCTGACCGGCGCCGGATACCTCGGACGCCAGGAGCCCTACGACGCCTTCTTCGGTGCCCGCTACGCGGTCGTCCGGGACCCGGCAGGCAACGATGTCGGCCTCATGAGCCCCATCGACCAGCACCGGCGCTTCACACCCACGACCTGAACTCTCCCATGCTGACGCCGGTAGGGCTGGCGCCTACAGCGAGGCGGGGTTCGGTTGGGGCCACCAATCTCTCTGCTGACACCCGGCGAGTGCCGAGCCACCGAAACTACGTCCGTGCCCGAAGAGACTCTCCTCCCGGACGGGCGTCCAGCGGCGACGATCACGAGCTTGTTCAGGCCAGGTGCTTGGTGGCCTCCCGGCGGGACAGGCTGCTCAAGACGGTCGCCCCGTCGGCCACGAAGCCTCGGACCCACTCGGGATCGCTGCGCGCGTAGTCGCGTAGCGACCAACCGATGGCCTTGGCGACAAAGAAGTCTCGGTCGGTGGCGTTGGCGTCGATGACCTCCGTCAGCAGCGCCAGGTCAGTGCGGACACCAGCTCCGAGCTGAGCGATGATGCTGGCGCGTCGCAGCCACCGATCCGGCGAGCGTGACCACGCGACCAGCACCGGGCGCAACTCGCCGGGGTGAGCGGCGAGCAGCTGGCCGGCCCGAGGCGCCGTGGCATCGACGTGGTCCCACCATGCCCCGGTGGTGATCATCTCCTCGTAGAGCGCCAAGAGCGCGAGCGACGTGGTGGCGACGCGCAGGCCGGTCAGCTCGGTCGCTGCGTACCGCTGCTCGCGGTGGGTCGCGCCCCGCCACAGGGCGGTGGCGCTGGCCGCGAGGTGGAGGGCAGAGGCCGGCGGATGCACCCGTGCTGCCGCGTTGGTCACAGCACGCACCGTCGGCACGCTGACGCCGAGGTAGGGCATGGTGGACTTCATGTAGGCCTGCATCTTCGGGGCGCGCCCTGGATCTGCGGCGGCCCCCAGCCCGTCGTTGATCGCAGCGATCAAGGCGAGGTCGGCGTCCACCGGGTTCCCTTCAGCCGACCGGCGGAGGTGGGTGTCAGGTCCCGAGGTGGACAGCCTCGACGTTGTGGCCGTCAGGGTCGCGTAAGAACACCGCGTAGTAGTCCGGGTGGTACTCCGGCCACTCACGCGGGGCATGGAGGACCTCGGCGCCAGCACCAAGCGCAGCCTGGTGCACCGCGTCGACCGCCTCTCGGTCAGGGGCACGAAATGCCACGTGTAACTCCCGGGTCTCCGATCCTGCAGCAGGACTCAGCCAGAAGCCGGGGACACCGTCTGTGCCGGAGAGTCCGACGACGAGGCCGTCGCCGTCGGAGATCCGCATGGCCTCGTGCAGGCCGAACGGAGCGAACACCTCCGAGTAGAACCCGAGTGAGGCCTCCACGTCGGCCACCTGCACGCCGAGATGATCGAGCACGCCCAAAGGCTACCCCCGAGACATCCCCGACGACGCCTCGGACGTGCGCCCGGAGGGTCTGGTGCAGATCACGAGTGGCCGTAGGCCTTGCTCGTGACCAGACCAACCTGGTGACCAGACCAACCTGGCAACGGGCCTCCTCCTCGATCTCGTTCCCGCGAAGTGTCTCCTGGTAAGCACCTCACAGAGGCGGCGCGCCGTGGTCGGGTGTGGCAGGCTCGTCGGTGATGCGCGGACCGTTGTCCCAAGACCAGCTCGAGCAGTTCGTCGAGCGCGGCTGGACCCTGCTCGAGGGCGCCTTTCCCGCCTCGGTGGCCGGTGCGGTGCGCGGGGAGCTGGGCCGGCGGATCGGGGTGGACTTGGAGCGCCCCGAGGAGTGGATCCAGGCCCGGGTGTGGTTGAAGGAGCTGCTCTCCGAGCCGCCGTTCACCGACGCGCTCACCGACCGGTTCGCCTCGGCGGTCGACCAGCTGGTGGGCCCGGGGAGATGGAAGATGACTCCGGTGATGGGCTGGTGGCCGGTGACCTTCCCCGGCTTCGACGGTCCCGGCTACGGCGACGACTGGCATATCGAGGGCGACTGGTTCCGCCACCACGTCTCCTCGGGCGACCAGGCGGTGTTGAACCTGTTCTGCTTCTCTGCGATCGAGCCGGGCGGGGGTGGGACGCTGTTGGTGGAGGGCTCGCACCATCTCGCCGCCACGCTGCTGTGGGAGGCCGAGCCCGACGGGCTCGAATCCGACGACTTCGACGGGCCGCTCACCGCAGCCCTTGAGGAGCGCGGCTGGCCAGGGGTCGTCGAGGTCACCTGCGAGGAGGGTGATGTGGTGCTCGCCCATCCACTGCTCTTCCACGCTTCGAACCCGAACCACGGGAGCCGTCCCCGGGTGATGGCCCAGCCGGCGTTCTCCATGACCGAGCCGATGCGCACCGAGGGCGACGGCCTGTTCCCCGTCGAGGTGCCCCTGGCCCGCAGCCGACCGTCAGGGGCCCAAGGGCGGTGACCCGGTCCCCTCAGACGCTCCCCGAGGCGGAGCGCCGCCTTGTCGCGGCGTGGGCAGCCGACTGCGCCGAGCGGGTCCTGCCCCTCTTCGAGACCGAAGCTCCCGGCGACGAGCGGCCTCGAGAGCTGATCGCCCGGGCTCGTCGCTATGCCCGGGGGGAGCTGTCTGTTGCCGAGGGGATCCGCCGTCGCTTCGAAGGCGGTGTGGGGGTGGGCGAGGTGCGCGCCGCTGCCGCCATGGCTGCGGCCCGAAGTGCCGGTCAGGCTGCCGGGGTCTGTCACATGGGCGCGCACGGCCTCGGCGCGGCCTCCTATGCCGTCGAGGCGGTCCGACTCGCCGAGCCGGACCGGCCACAAGCCGCTGAGGATGAGATCCGCTGGCAGCTCGACCACCTGTCACCGGAGCTCCGGCGAGCGCCGCGGGCTCTTCCCGCTCTCGGTGAGAGCCGCGCCGGCCCGCTCGGTCCGGGCCTGCTTTCGAGAGGCCAGGTTGCCGTGACCATCCGCCGCCTCCAAGGCGACCTCGCCAGTGCCGACTGCTGAAGGCTGAAGGCCCGGCGGTCAGTTCCTCCAGCCCACCGCAGGCCAACCTCGGCGATCGACAGCTCCGTGCAGACCAGCAGCCGGATCATCTGCTCGGCCCGCATCTTTCATGGGCCCGCATCGTTCATGGGCTCGCATCTTTCATGGGTAGGCCATCGGAGCGTTCCCCTGACGCCGACCCGGAGCGCCGGGGTGCGCTGCTGGCGGGACGCCAGCGGGTGGGGGGTCCTCGGGCTGGTGCGGCGCGGGTCTGGACCGCACCGGAGGCCTCGGACTGTCGGCTGTCTCAGGTCTGAGCGGCGTGGCTGGCTACGCTTTGGAGGTGACCGGGAAGCGGGCCGGGACGCTGCTCGAGTGCATGTCGGAGATCGAGCGCTTCACGCTTCGCCGGGCCTGGACGGCGCTCGGCGACGAGGAGCTGTTCTTTGAGCCGGTCCCGGGCGCTTGGAGCATCCGTCGTCGCGACGAGTGCCAGACGCCGGACCCCTTCGGCGTAGGTGACTGGGTGGCGGACTTCGCGATCCCCGAGCCGGCTCCGGTCCCGATGACCACCATCGCGTGGCTGTACTGGCATATCGCCTCGGTGCCGGGCCGTCTCTGCGACCTCGACTTCTTCGGTGGGACGCGCACGATGGCGAGCGGCTGGACGTCGCCGTACCTGGCGCATCACCCGATGTTGACGAGCGCCCCCGAGGCGGTCTCCGCGTTGCGTGATGGCTGGGAGCAGCTCCGCCGGGTGATCGAGGGGGCAGACGACGACCGGCTCGAGGTGGAGTCTGCGTCGTACAGCTATGCGCCGGCGCCGCCGAAGGGCGGGCTGTGCGTGCTCGGCTCGCCGGGTCCGCCGCGCCCGGCTTTCCATTTCGTCGCCGGAGCGCTGAACGAGGTGAGCCATCACGGCGCCCAGATCGGAGCGGTGCGCGACCTGTATGCCTGGCGCCGGTCGACGGGCATCACCGCGGCGAGGTAACGAGATGGTCTCGTCGGTCTCACCCTCCGGTTCCTGCTCCCCCCATGCACATGACCCATGCACAGAACCCGTCCACCTGCCTGGTTCGAGGTGGCCGTGGTCGGACGGCACCGGACGTTGCTGTCGCCGATGGTCCGAGGTCGTCGCTCAGTTGAGCGTGGCGGCCCGGCGGCGGTTGTAGAGCCGGATCGCCCACAGGTACGACCCGAGCGCGATCCCGCAGCTCCAGGCGATGGCCACGATGGCGTGGTCGCCGACGGCGCCGCCGGTGAGGAGCGCGCGCACGGTGTCGGTGACAGGGGTGAAGGGCTGGTACTGGGCGAACTGGCGCAGTCCTTCGGGCATGGTGGCGGTGGGCACGAACCCGCTGCCGAGGAAGGGCAGGAGGATCAGGAACATCGGGGTGTTCGACGCCGTCTCGACGCTCTTGGCCGAAAGCCCGAGAGCGACGGCGAGCCAGATGAGGGCGATGGCGCTAAGCGTGAGGATCCCGATCGCGCCGAGCCAGGCGAGCGGCCCGGCGCTCGAGGTGAACCCGAGGCCGAGGGCGACACCTATGAGGACGCCGATGGCGGCGAGGGTCTGCAGCAGGCTGGCGAGCACATGTCCGGTGAGCACCGACGCCCTGGCGATGGCCATCGTGCGGAACCGGTCGATGATGCCTGCGGTCATGTCGGTGGCGACCATGATGGCGGTGCCTTGCACGACCGAGGCCACGGTGATGAGCAAGAGCCCCGGCACGACGTAGTCCAGGTAGGCGTGGCGTCCTTGGTGGGGGCCGAGGCCCGCGCCGAGCTGGCCGCCGAAGACGTAGACGAAGACGAGCAGGAACACGATGGGAAGGCCGACGAGCATGATCGTGACCGACGGGTAGCGCAGCTGGTGGGTGAGGTTGCGCCGCAGCATCACCTTCGAGTCGCTGACGGTGTGGGCGAGGGTGCTCATGACGGCGCCGGCTCCTTCTGGTCGGCAGGGTCCCCGCCGGCCTGGCCTGGGACGTGGTGGGCGGTGACGGCGAGGAACACGTCGTCGAGGTCGGGGGTGTGCATCGACAGGTCCTCGACGGCGATGTGCGCCTCGTGCAGGTCGTAGAGCAGCCGGCGCAGCGAGTCGACGCGGTGGTCTGCGGGCACCCGCAGGACGAGATCGTCGTCGTCGACCTGGGCATGGGGGAGGAGCGTGCGTGCCGAGGCCGCCTGGTCGAGGTCGGCGAAGCGGAGCTGGACATGGCCCCCGCCGATGCGGGCCTTCAGCTCGGCCGGGGTGCCCTGTGCGGCGATCCGTCCCTGGTCGAGGACGGCGATCTGATCGGCGAGGCGGTCGGCTTCGTCGAGGTACTGGGTGGTGAGCAAGATGGTGACGCCGCTGGCTGCGAGCTGGCCGATGATCTCCCACATGACGAGGCGGCTTGGCGGGTCGAGACCGGTGGTGGGCTCGTCCAAGAAGATGACCTTCGGCTCGCCGACGAGCGTCATCGCGAGGTCGAGGCGCCGCCGCATGCCCCCCGAGTAGGTCGACGCCAGCCTGCTCGCCGCGTCGGCGAGCTCGAAGCGTTCCAACAGCTCTGCCACCCGACGCTGGCCGGCTGGGCGGGGAAGGTGGCGCAGGTCGGCCATGAGGCGGAGGTTCTCTTCGCCGGTGAGCAGGTTGTCCACGGCGGAGAACTGGCCGGTCACCCCGATCACCGCCCGCACCCCGTCGGGATCGGTGCGCACGTCGTGCCCGCCGACGTGCATCGTGCCCTAGTCGGCTCGGATCAAGGTGGAGAGGATGCGGACCATCGTGGTCTTGCCCGCCCCGTTCGGGCCGAGCAGCGCGCAGATCGTCCCCTCGGCCACGTTGAGCGTCACGTGGTCGAGCACCAAGTGCTCGCCGAAGGAGATGCACACTCCCTCGGCGTCGATACCGCCGGCGGATGCGGTAGCGGTCACGGCTTTCTCCCCTCACGCGGCTCGGGGTTGAGGTCGGGGAGCGTGCCGTTAGCGACCAGCTGGTCACGGCGGGCCTGCCAGGCCTTCTCCCAGAGCGGCATCTGCTCCACCAGGAACTCCGCCAGCGCCGCCCACTCGAGCAGGACCGCTCGTCTGGCTGGGCTGGCATCGGCGAGCAGGCGAAGCCCTTCGTGGGCGAGGTCGGCCTGCTCTTGGTACTCCGAGACGTCGAAGCCGAGCGCCCTCGGTGAGGTCAGGTCGATCGAGACCCGGTCCATCCGCTCGCCCGCGGCACGAGCACGGCGGACGAGGGCCAAGTTCTCCAGGTAGGCAACCGCGCCGGAGATGGCGCTGCGGCTGGCGAGCAGTGCCTCGGCCAGCTCGGCGATGGTCGGGTCGCGCGGCTCACAGACCGCCAGGTAGCCGAGCAGGCGCCCCGCCATCGGCGGGAAGCTGTAGCGACGGGCGTAGAGGCGCCCGGCATGGTCCGCGAAGGTGAGCTCCCCGTCGTTCGACATGCCCCAACCCTACACAGACAACGGCGATAACACAAATCTGTGTCATCTTCGAAGTCTCCGTGGGTGGTCGCCGCTGGTCCTTCGGCGTGGGGAGCGCTAGGAGCGCGGGTCACAACCTCGCCAGCGCCCCGTAGAGGTCGGCTGAGCAGGACCGTGGAGCCGAGGGAGGCAGTTGGAGGCGGTCCTGTCGCCGCAAGTGGCGTGGCGGCGGGCGCTTGCAGGATCAGCGGGCCCGCCGCGGTGGCGGTCAGGCCATGGCCGCCGTGGCTGCTCGCCGCTTCCCGAGCTTGCGCAGGTTGTGACAGGTGGCGTGGAGCGTCCACTCGCCGATTGCCCCGGCGAGGCCGCGCAGGCGGAGGTGGCCGGCATGCTGGCGGACCTTCATCTGGCCGAAGGCGGGCTCGACAATGGCCTTCCTGTGGGTGTAGTCGGTCCGCCCTTTCTTGGTGCGGAGCCGCCGAGCCATGCGCTCACGGGGGGTGGCGTCCTTTGGGATCCTCCCGCGCGGAGCTCCAGGCACGCGCTCGTGGTGCTTCAGGCGTCCCGTGGCGATGAGCCAGTCGTGCTCGGAGCCGTCGGCCCTCTTCAGGTTGTCGTCCGAGCAGTAGCCGGCGTCGGCGAGCATCACGTCGGGGTTGCCCTCGATGTCGGCGGCAGCGAGGTTGTCGGCCATGCGATCGGCCATGGAGAAGAGCTGGCCGACGTCACCCGCCGCCTGGGTGAGAGAGACGGCCAGGATCACCTGGGCCTCCTCGTCGACGACGGCCTGACCGTTGTAGGCGTAGTGGAAGCCGTCGTTGGTCTTCATCATGCGGGATTCGGGATCGGTGAAGCTGCGCTGGGCCGCCTTGTCGGGCGTCGCCTTCTTCGCCGCCGCGGCGGCGGCCTCTTGCACCTCGTCGTCGCTTCTGGCTTCCTTCTCCGCCTTGGCCCGAGCTCTGGCCGCCGCCTTCTCCTTGGCGTCTGCCTCGATGGCCTCCTTAGCGGCCCGCATCTTTTGGAGCCGGGTCTGCCTGCGGGCGAGCTCGGCCGGGAGCTCGTCGCCGCGTCGGTCGGCTCCGAACGCCTCGTCCTCGGTGCGGTCGGCCGCCTCTGCTTCGGCCAACAGGTCCTTCACCTCGGCCTCGAGCTCGTCGATGCGCGGGGAAAGGCGGTCGTAGCTCATCGCCTTGTGGCGGGAGGCCGACGCCCGGAGCTTGGTGCCGTCGAGGGCGACCCGGCCGAGCTTCACGAGCCCGGCCTCGGCGCAGCAGGCGAGCACCTGGACGAACAGGTCCTCCAGTGCACCGAGGTGGCGCCGGCGGAAGCGGGCGATCGAGCGGTAGTCGGGGGCCTGGTTGGCGCACAGATAGCGGAAGGCGACGTCGGTCCCACAGCGCCGCTCCATCTCCCGGGAGGACGTCACCCCGCACGAGTAGCCCCACAAGAGCAGCTTCAGCATCATCGTGGGGTCGTAGGGCGGGGCACCGTCGAAGCTCTCGTAGGAGGCGTAGATCGGTGCCAGGTCCAACAGCTCGTCGACGGCTTCGGCGACGAAGCGGGACGGGTGGTCCTCCGCCAGCCAGTCATCGATCGAGGGCGGCAGGAGGAACTGCTGGGACGGGTCGTAGGGACGAAACGTCCGTGCCCGGCCGGCCGGAGCAGTGGCCCGTCCCTTCGGGTCGGTCTCGTCGGCGGCGAACAGCTGGTCGGAGGCCCCGGGCGTCGTCATGGACCAATTCTCGCCCACCACGAGGGATTTCGCGAGTACCGCCACCCGAAGAACGCGCTGGTCACGGCCCACGTTTTCCGACTCGATCTCCGACGGTCACCCTGGCGAGGTTGTGACCCACGCTCCTAGCCGCCCGGCTCGGCCGCACGGCAGCGCTCCGTGGCGTGGATGCCCCTGGGCAGCGCGGCGTTCTCCTCTACGGCGCGCGGCGCCTCGACGGTGGCCGCCGGGGTGATCGGGTCATGCCGCTGCTGGCGATGGTGGCCTCGATGCTGGGACCGACCCAGCGGGCCACCTCGTGGCGCGAGGCGGAGGCGATGGGCTCCATGCACACGATGTAGCGGGTCCAGGCCAGCCCGAGCAGCTGGGAGGAGACGAGGGAGACGACCCGCATCGACTCGGGGCTCATGCCGTCTGGCCTATTGGCCCAGACCCGTTCGGTGAGGAACTCCCGCAGTGCCCTGGCGGCTTGCGGCGCGCTCGAGACCGCCTGGGTCAAGGTCACGAAGGAGGCTCCAGGTGTCTGCCCGGCTGGCTCCCACTGGGCGAGGAACGCCTCGACGATCCGGGCGCCGTCGAGGGTCGCGCCGGTTGCCTGGTGCTGGATCGTCCGAGGATCGGCGGGCAGCTCGAAGCACGCGACGAAGAGCCCCGCCTTGTCGGAGAAGTAGTGGTAGACGAGGGCGGGGTCCACCCCCGCTCTTCGTGCCACGGCACGCACCGACGCCGCCGTGTAGCCATTGGCGAACTCAGCTCTCGCGGCAGCGAGAATCGCCTCGCAGGTCGCAGGAGCCCCGGGGCGTCGACCGGCCGGGCTCATCGACCCGCGCGCACCCGCACCGGTTCACCACCGGTGAATTGGCTGCTAGGATTCTCCACCAGTGAATTCTACGCCCACCACCGGGGCAGCCGAGGCGCGCCGCTCAGAGCGTGCCGGGACGCTACGGGCGATGCTGCTCGGGGCGATCGTCTTGGTGCTCGTCCAAGCCGGGCTCGGCATGGCGGTCAACTTGTACGTGACGGTGCCCGCCCACCACCCCGGCGCACACCCAGCCGACTACTTCGCCGGCTCCTATGACAGCGTGGCCTGGGCCATCGCACACGGCACCCTTGCCCTTGTGCTGCACGCGTCGCTTGGGCTTGCGCTCGTGGTCGTGGCGATCGGTGCCGCGATCCACGCGCTTCGCTCATCTCGGCGCGCCGTCGCCTTCTGGAGCGTGCTCGGCGGGCTGCTCGTCGTCGGCGCCGCCTTCAACGGGGCGAGCTTCCTCGACTTCAACGACAACATCAGCTCGCTGCTCATGGCGCTGCTCGCCTTCGGAGCGGTCGCCTCCTACGCCGCGGCGCTGTTCTTAGCCTCGATCCACCGCGTAACGCCGTGAATTGAGCCAGCGCGCATCCGCGGAAAGTGCCTCCTGAACTGCGAGGATAGGTGTTCTCAACGCACCGATTCCCGCA